>NZ_BAABJP010000001.1:0-844064 GCF_039543365.1 Actinospineispora eucalypti | reverse complement strand
CCTCCCCGAAGGCGAACCGGGCAAGCACCTGGCCGAAACCCTGCCCCACTACATGGTCCCCACCGCCTTCCACTGGATGCAGATCTTGCCCCTGACCGCCAACGGGAAAATCAACAAGAAAGCGCTCACCGCCCACGCCGCCGAACTGGCCACCACCCAACCCACCACCAGCGGCAACGACACACCGCAAACCCCCACCCAACAGCGGATCGCCGCCGCCTGGGCCACCCTCCTCGGCATCCCGGTCGAACAAATCGGCCCGAACACCGACTTCTTCGAACTCGGCGGCACCTCCCTCACCTCGGTCAAACTCGCCATCGCCCTGGACCGGCAGGTGTCCCTACGCGACATCACCCAACACCCGGTCCTCGCCGAACTCGCCGAACTGATCGACACCCGAAACCAACCCAACCCTGAACCCATGACTTCGGTCATCACCGAAAGCCGCTGAAGGGAACGCCCCGATGACCAGTCCGTCCGCCCCGCCCCAGCTCGACCTGCGCACCCAGCCGGGCAAGCCACCCCTGCTGTTCGCCCAGCCCACACCCGACCTGCCCAACCCCACCAGCTGGGCCCAGCACCACCGCGACACCCTGCGGGGACTGGTCGCCGAGCACGGCGGCGTGCTGGTGCGCGGCCTGGGGCTGCGCGACCCGGGACAGGTCGCCGCGGTGTTCACCGAGCTGTCCGGCGGGCTGATGGCCGACCGGGAGTCCTTCGCCACCCGGCGCCCCTTCCCCGGCGGCGTCTACTCCTCCACCAAATGGCCGGCCAACCAGCCGATGTGCATGCACCACGAACTCAGCTACGCCCTCGAGTTCCCCGGCCTCATGCTCTTCGCCTGCCTGCAGGCCGCCCCCACCGGCGGCGCCACCGGCATCAGCGACGCCCAGAAAATCCTCACCGCCCTGCCCACCGAACTGGTCGCCCGCTTCGAGCGCGAGGGCTGGCTGCTGGTGCGCAACTACAACGACGACATCGGCTCACCCCTGTCCGAAGCCTTCGGCACCGACGACCGCCCCACCATCGAAACCTACTGCCGCGCCAACGGCATCGACTACCAATGGCAACCCGACGGCGGCCTACGCACCCGCCAACGCCGCCACGCCATCATCGCCCACCCGATCACCGGACAGGACTGCTGGTTCAACCAGATCGCCTTCCTCAACGAATGGACCCTCGACCCCGAAGTACGCGAATTCCTGGTCGACGTCTACGGCCCCGAATCACTCCCGTTCAACACCTACTACGGCAACGGCGAGCCCCTGACCCCGGACACCGTCGCCATGATCAACCAAACCTACGAGACACATACCATCCGCGAACCGTGGCGTAACGGCGACCTCATGATTGTCGACAATATCCGTGCCGCCCACAGCCGCGAGGCCTACGCCGGGCAACGCGAAGTACTGGTCGGCATGGCCAGCCCGCTGCGCATGGATGGCTGGCCGTTGGAGGAGACACGATGACCGCGACCGAACCGACCACGCGGGACGCCGAGTCCGCCGCGCACGAGGTGGCACCGTTCACGGTGATCTCCGGCGCCCAGGTGCAGGAGGCGCTGCGCGACCGCCACCACCAGGTCGTGGAGCTGATCGAACACGCGTACCGGCTGCACGGCGCCGGCGACTCGGTGAACCCGCCGTCCTACTTCCTGCGCTTCCCGGACCGCCCGTCCTCGCGGATCATCGCGCTGCCCGCGTCCATCGGCGGCGACATCGGGGTGGACGGGCTGAAGTGGATCTCCAGCTTCCCGGAGAACGTGGCCGCCGGCATCCCCAGGGCGTCGGCGGTGCTGATCCTCAACGACCACGCCACCGGCTACCCGATCGCCTGCCTGGAGAGCTCGATCATCAGCGCCACCCGCACCGCGGCCTCGGCGGCCCTGGCCGCCGACTGGCTCACCCGGGACCGGGACCGGCCCCGGCGGGTGGGCTTCTTCGGCACCGGACTCATCGCCCGCTACATCCACCAGTACCTGGCCGGCACCAACTGGTCGTTCGACCAGATCGGCATCTACGACACCGCACCCGACAGCGCCGAAGGTTTCCACGGCTACCTGGCAGGGACCGGCGAGACCGGCCGGATCACCGTGCGCGACACCGCCGAGGAACTGATCCGCGAGAGCGACCTGGTGGTGTTCGCCACCATCGCCGGCGAACCGCACGTGCACGACCCGGCCTGGTTCGACCACAACCCGCTGGTGCTGCACGTGTCGCTGCGCGACCTGTCACCGGAGATCGTGCTCGCCTCGACCAACATCCTCGACGACGTCGAGCACTGCCTCAAGGCGAACACCAGCCCGCACCTGGCCGAACAGCTCACCGGCAACCGCGACTTCGTCACCGGCACGCTCGACGACGTCATGACCGGCCGGGTCAGGCCGCCGGCCGACCGGCCGTTGGTGTTCTCCCCGTTCGGGCTGGGCGTACTCGACCTGGCCGTCGGCAAGTTCATCTACGACGAGGTGACCAGTGCCGGCCAGGCCCACCTGATACCCGACTTCTTCCATGAACTGCGGCGGTACGGGTGAACACCCCGACAACCGTTCCGCCACGAGCCGAGGGGGCTCGATCGTGACCGTCATTTCCGTCCCGTTCCAGTACAACGAGGAGGATCTCTACGTTGACCTCCAGCCGGTACTGGGGCAATCGCTGTACCTGAAGTGCGAGGGGTTCAACTTCGCCGGCTCGATCAAGCTCAAGGCCGCCCGGGAGATGGTGGAGGCCGCCGAGCGCGACGGCCTGATCACCCCGGACACCGTGCTGCTGGAGTCCTCGTCCGGGAACCTCGGCGTGGCCCTGGCCATGGTCGCGGCCAGCAAGGGCTACCGCTTCCTGTGCGTCACCGACGCGCGGTGCAACCTGCCGGCGCGGCGGCTGATGGAGGCGCTGGGCAGCCAGGTGCACGTGATCAAGGAACCCAGCGCGGAGGGTGGTTTCCTCGGCGCCCGGCTGGACTACGTGCGGGCGCTGTGCGCGGCCGACTCCCGGTACCTGTGGCTCAACCAGTACGCCAACCCGAACAGCTGGCTGGCCCACTACCGCACCACCGCGCCGGCCATCGCCGAGGCGTTCCCCCAGCTGGACGTGCTGTTCGTCGGGGCGGGCACCACGGGAACCCTGATGGGCTGCGCCCGCTACTTCAAGCAGCGCCACCCCCGGGTACGGATCGTCGCGGTCGACGTGGAGGGTTCGGTGACCTTCGGCGGCGAGCCGGGCCGGCGGATGATTCCCGGCCTGGGCACCAGCGTCCGGCCGGCGTTGCTCGACGCGTCCTACGTGGACGAGGTGCTGTACGTCGGCGAGGCGGACACCATCCGCACCTGTCGGCGGCTGGCCCGGGCCGGGTACCTGTTCGGCGGTTCCACCGGCACCGTGATCAGCGGCGCAATGGACTGGTACGCCCGGCACGGCACGCGCAACCTGACCTCGGTGGCCATCGCCCCGGACTTCGGCGAGCGCTACCTGGACACGATCTACCAGACCAACTGGGTGCAAGACCTGTACGGCGACCTGGAGCCCGCGGCGGTTGGCTCCACTCACACGGGGAGCTCGAATGGCTGGCCAGTCCGCCAACGTCCTGCCGGATAACCGCCCCCGGCCGCCGGTGGAGCCGGCGCCGGCGGTGCCGGCCGTGGCCGCGGCTTCGGCGGCACCGGCGGTGGTCCGGTGCGTGGACGCGTCGACCGACCTCGAGCGCGCCCTGGGCGAGATCTTCGCCGAGGTCGCGCAGCTGTCCCGGGTGTCGGTGAACAGCCACTTCTTCAACGACCTGGACGCCGACTCCCTGCGCATGGCGCACTTCTGCGCCCGCATCCGCAAGAGCGACGACCTGCCGTCCATCTCGATGAAGGACGTCTACAAGCACTCGACGATCCGGAGCCTGGCCAAGGCGATCGCCCCGGAGCCGAGCCAACCCCGCCGGCCCGCCCGGCCGCTGCTCCCGGAGATCGTGCCGGTGAGCCGGCGCAGCTACCTGCTGTGCGGCGCGCTGCAGCTGATGTTCTTCCTCGGCGCCGCCTACCTGGGCGCGTTCGTGCTGGTCCGGGGCTTCGAGTGGATCTCCACCGGCGAGGGCTGGGTCAACGTCTACGAGCGCGCGGTGGTGTTCAGCCTGGGCAGCCTGGCCGCGTACTGCCTGCTGCCGATCCTGGCCAAGTGGATGCTCATCGGCCGCTGGAAGCCGGCCCAGATTCGCCTGTGGAGCCTGACCTACCTGCGGTTCTGGCTGGTCAAGACGCTGATGCGGACCAGCCCGATGGTCCTGTTCGTGGGCTCGCCGCTGTACCTGTTCTACCTGCGGGCGCTGGGCGCGAAGATCGGGCGGGGTGTGGTCATCCTGTCCCGGCACGTCCCGCTGTGCACCGACCTGCTCACCATCGGCGCGAACACGGTCATCCGCAAGGAGTCGTACTTCAACGGCTACCGGGCGCACGCCGGCGTCATCACCACCGGCCGGATCTCCCTCGGCGCCCGGGTGTTCGTCGGCGAGAACACGGTGATCGACATCAACACCCGCATGGGCGACGGGTCACAGCTGGGCCACTCCTCCTCGCTGCACCCGGGCCAGACCGTGCCGCCCCAGCGGCGCTGGCACGGCTGCCCGGCCCGGCCCAGCCGGGCGAACTACCAGACCGTGCCGCCGGCCCACCGGGTCGCCGCCCGCCGGTTCTTCTACTCGGTGTGGCAGGTGCTGCGGCTGGCGCTGTTCGGCCCGCCGATGCTGGCCGCGATGTTCACCGTGGTGGAGGTCATGCTCGGCAGCGGGTTCACCCTGCCGTCCGTGCCCCGCCCGGGGGTGCTGGGGGTGCACAGCGCCACCTACTACGCCGAGGTCCTGCTCGTGGCGATCCAGGGGTTCTTCATCTCGATCTTCCTGGGCCTGCTCGCCGTGGGCATCCTCCCGCGCATGCTGCGCCCGCTGCTGCCGCCCGACCGGCTCTACCCGCTCTACGGAATCCGCTACTGGGTGCACCGGACCATCACCCGGATGACCAACATCAAGTTCTTCCAGCAGCTGTACGGCGACAGCTCCTACATCACCGGCTACCTGCGCTGGGCCGGCTACGACCTGGGCCGTCCGGTGGTGCAGAGCGGTTCCAACTTCGGCTCCGAGCTCAAGCACGACAACTCGCACCTGACCAAGATCGGCACCGGCACGATGATCGCCGACGGCCTTTCGGTGATCAACGCCGGCTACTCGCACACCTCGTTCGGCGTCCGCGAGGTCAGCATCGGCCCGGACAACTACTTCGGCAACCACATTGCCTACCCGGTCGGCGGCCGCACCGGCGCCAACTGCCTGCTGGCCACCAAGGTCGCCGTCCCCCTCTTCGGACCGGTCCGCCAGGGCGTCGGGCTGCTCGGCTCACCGGCGTTCGAGATCCCCCGCTCGGTGGAACGGGACAGCAGGTTCGACCACCTGCACGACGGCGAGGAGTTCCGGATCCGGCTGCGGGCGAAGAACCTGCACAACCAGGCCACCATGGGCCTGTTCCTGCTCACCCGGCTGATCCATTTCCTGGTGCTCGTCGCGCTGGCCGCCCTGACCGCCGACCTCTACCGATCCGTCGGCGTGCCCGTCGTCGCGGCGGCCGGCGTGGTCGGGTTGGCCTTCACCACGCTCTACTGGGCGCTGGTCGAACGCGCCGCCACCCGGTTCCGCCGGCTGGAGCCGAAGTTCTGCTCGATCTACCAGTACGACTTCTGGCGCCACGAGCGGTACTGGAAACTCACCACCGTCAACTACCTGGCCCCCTACAGCGGCACCCCGTTCGCGGGCTTCGTACTGCGGCTCGGCGGCGGCCGCGTCGGCAAGAGGCTGTACGACGACGGAGCCGCCATCTCCGAGAAGTCCATGGCCACCATCGGCGACGACGTCACACTCAACGCCAACGCCAAGATCCAGGCCCACTCGCAGGAAGACGGAACCTTCAAATCCGACTACATCACCATCGGCAACGGGTGCACACTGGGCGTCAGCGCGATGGTGCACTACGGCACCGAGCTCGGCCACGACTCCGTGCTCGAGACCGACGGCTTCCTGATGAAGGGCGAGCAGATCAGCCCCCGCACCCGCTGGGTCGGAAACCCCGCCACCGAACTGCGCTGAAGGGACACCAGGTGAGGACCCCGCTCGCCGGACGACTGCTCGCCAAACGGTTCTGCGTCGGACTGGTCGCGCTCGGCACGCTCGCCGCGTGCGGCGGCACGGCGTCACCACCGACGACAACGGCGAAGGCCGCCGACGGCCAGCTGTCCAGGGCGGTCGGCGAGGCCGCCGCCTACACCCACCTGGAGGCGCTGCAGAAGATCGCCGACGACAACGGCGGCACCCGGGTGACGCCGAGCCCCGGCTACGACGCGAGCGTCGAGTACGTGGTCAAGGTGCTGCGCGACGCCGGCTACGAGGTGAGCACCCCCACCTACCGGCCGTCCTCCGACTCGGACTCCTCGGACTCGGACGGCGACCGCGCGCGGCGCGGCCAGGGCAGCTACCGCAACGTCATCGCCCAGAGCCGCACCGGCGACCCGAACCGGACGGTCTTCCTCGGTGCGCACCTCGACTCGGTGAAGGAGGGGCCGGGCATCAACGACAACGGCTCCGGGGTCGCCGCGCTGCTGGAGATCGCCACCCGGCTCGGTGGCTCCCCGAACCTCCCCAACGCGGTGCGCTTCGCGTTCTGGGGCTCGGAGGAGGACGGCATGGTCGGTTCCGACTACTACGTGGACAACCTGTCCAGCCAGCAACGCCGGCAGATCATGCTGTACCTGAACCTGGACATGGTGGCCTCCCCCAACGCCGGCTACTTCGTGCACGGCGGGCGCGGGAAGAAGAACCGGGAAGCCGGACCCGCGGGCACGGCGACCGTGGCCCGCGTCATGTCCGAGCAGCTGACCAAGACCGGCGTGACCGTCCAGCCGATCCCCTTCGTCGAGGACTCCGACTACGACCCGTTCGTCAAGGCGGGCATCCCGTCCGCCGCGCCGTTCACCGGCGACGAGAAGGAGAAGACCTCGGAGCAGGCCAAGTCATGGGGCGGCACGGTCGACGAGGTGTTCGACAAGTGCTACCACAAGTCCTGCGACACCATCAAGAACATCAACCGCACCGCACTCGACCACAACATCCGCGCCACCGCCGCCACCGTCGAGTACTTCGCCTCCTACAACGGAACCCTCACCGAGTGATCCTTTTCCGCGCTCCGTGGTTCCGGCCGCCATTCGGCGCGAGGGTGCGGCGCCGGTTCCAAAGATCGCTTGGACGGCCGCGGCCGGGTTGGTCTGCCGCGGCTCGAGTGCGGCCGTTGCCTTTGCGGCTTGGCTCGGACCGGGGTTACGGGAGCGATCCCCGATTCGTGATCATCAGGAAATAAGGGCCGCGGGAAGCGCCTCGAGGCGACCATCATGCCCTGATGATCATGGACAGGCCCTCCGTAGAACCCCCAAAGCCCATCTTCCCCACCCGTTTCATGAGTGGTACATGGTGGAGATTGCATCCGAGATCGACATCAACCTGACGGTGAAGACTTCTTGGTCAGGTAGCGGCGGGAGACGTTCTACCGGCGAACAACGTCTCTGACGGCTACTTGACCATGACCACTGCTCGCGTCGGCGTCCCAGCATCCCGGCCGGAGCCGCAACGGGCCGAGCCCAAGGCACGGGAGACCACCCGGACGGCGCCATCCAGGGCCGTCCTTCGGACCGGCGCCGCGCACGATCCGCACCCGGGCGGTGCGGATCGTGTCAGTCCTCCGGCGGGGTCCAGCGGTCGCCCCGGGCCATGCCCGCCGCGCGGCCCTTGCCGGAGATCACCAGCGCCATCTTCCGGGACGCCTCGTCGATCATCTCGTCGCCCAGCATCGCCGCGCCGCGCTTGCCGCCCGCCTCGGAGGTGTACCACTCGTAGGCGTCCAGGATGTTCTCGGCGTGGTCGTAGTCGGCCTGACTGGGGCGGTAGACCTCGTTGGCCGCCTCGATCTGGCCGGGGTGCAGCACCCACTTGCCGTCGAAGCCCAGCGCCGCGCTCCGACCGGCCACCCGGCGGAACCCGTCCACGTCCTTGATCTGCAGGTACGGGCCGTCGATGGCCTGCTTGTCGTGCGCCCGCGCGGCCATCAGGATGCTCATCAGGATGTGGTGGTAGGCGTCACCGACGTCGTAACCCGGCGGCTGCTCGCCGACGACCAGCGACTTCATGTTGATGCTGGCCATGAAGTCGGCCGGCCCGAAGATGATCGTCTCCACCCGGGGGGACGCGGTGGCGATGGCGTTCACGTTGGTCAGGCCGAGCGCGTTCTCGATCTGCGCCTCGATGCCGATGCGGCCCTGCTCGTAGCCCAGGGTCTTCTCGATCTGGGTGATCAGCAGGTCCAGCGCGATGACCTGCTCGGCGGTCTGCACCTTGGGCAGCATGATCGCGTCCAGGTTGGCGCCGGCGCCCTCGACCACCTCGACCACGTCCCGGTAGGTCCACTCGGTGGTCCAGTCGTTCACCCGGACCACCCGGATCCGGTCTCCCCAGCCGCCCTCGTTCAGC
Source organism: Actinospineispora eucalypti (assembly GCF_039543365.1). Taxonomy (NCBI): domain Bacteria; kingdom Bacillati; phylum Actinomycetota; class Actinomycetes; order Pseudonocardiales; family Pseudonocardiaceae; genus Actinospineispora; species Actinospineispora eucalypti. Next base: position 835,523 of record NZ_BAABJP010000001.1, on the reverse strand, counting down.
GCGGCGACGATGGTCTTGCGCGCGCCGGGCTTGGCCAGCGGCGCGCAGGCGTCCTCGAGGTCCAGGAACACCTGGTCCACCGGCAGCGTGCGGGCCTTGTCGATGAACTTCTGGCTGGATCCGGGGACCGCCAGGCAGGATCGACGGGGGCGGGGGCTGCTCACGGGTCTCGGCCTCCTGAGTCGTCGGCGACTGTTCTCGGGTGGATGCTTCCACGAGTTCCCCCGGTTGACCCACCGAGGTGATTGGTTTCTCACCCACGCGAGGTCGCGGTATGTATTACGGCGCGACGATCTGTCCGGAGGAGACGGCGACCACCGGGCCGGCGACGCTGGTGGACGTGGTCCGGCCGGCCCCGGCGGTCACCCCGACCTCCAGGCGCGACGGACGGCCCATCTCCACGCCCTGGGTGATGGTGAACCTGGACTCCCCGTCCGCCGGCAGCAGCCCCCGGTCCACCAGGTAAACCGCCATGCCTACGGCGGCCGAACCGGTCGCCGGGTCCTCCGGCACCCCGGTGCCGGGGCCGAACATGCGCGCGTGCACCCGCGAGTTGGCCAGGTCGAGGGAGATCACGGTGACCATGCCCCGGCCGCCGGCGGCCGCGCGCAGCGTCTCCGTCTCCGGCACCGCCGCCCGGGCCACCGCGTCCGCCCGGACGGGCAGGAACACGTGGTCCAGCCCGGCCCCGGCGACCCCGGGCGCCGCGACCGGGTCGACATCCCCACCGGTCAGCCCGACCGCACCGGCCAGTGCCACCGCGTCCAGCTCCGGCCCGACGTTCGGCGCGCCGCCGGTCACCCGGGCGCCCGCCGCGTCGGTCCATACCGGCAGGAGCCCCGCGCCACACTCCTGCACCGCGTCGCCGGCCGGGATCACCCCGTCCCGGGCCAGCACCCAGGCCACACCCACGCTGGGGTGCCCGGCGAACGGCAGCTCCTCCACCGGCGTGAAGATCCGGGCCAGGTAGCTCGCGCCGGGCTGCGTCGGCGGCAGCGGGAACACGGTCTCGGAGAGGTTGAACTCGCGCGCGATGGCCTGCATCTGTCCGGTGTCCAGCTTGTCCGCGCCGTGCACCACGGCCAGCGGGTTGCCGGCGAAGGCCCGGTCGGCGAACACGTCGACCACATCGAAGCGCAGCGAATCGGTCACGGGCGTCCTTCCGTCGGTTCGGAGGTGGTGAGGTGCCAGCCGGCCGGGTCGCCCCGGACCTCGGTGTCGGCGCCGATCCGCGGCGCGCCGGCCTGGGCGGCGGGAGCGGCGGTTCGCACATCAACGAACCTACCCACCTCGGCACCGTCCCAGGCCACCTCGCCGCCGAACTCGGCGTTCTTGAAGGAGATCTGTCGATAGCGGTTCGTCGTCCGGCCGGCGAGGCGAGCGCGTGCAGCGCCCCGACCCGTACCTGCGCTGCCTCGTTGCCCAGCATCTCCACCGCGCGGGCGAAGCGCTCGTCGGCGACCCGGTCGCCCTCGAGCTCGACACGCCGACCCTATGGGGAAGAGCTCGCCGACGCGGTCAATGCGGCCCTGGCCTGCCACAGACGCGGGAAGAACCGCTTGTGAATGCGTTGCCTGATGACATCGACGGACGTGCCGGCGGTCCCGACGATGCCCTGGCCCTCCCCGAGCAGCCGTGCGGCGACCTCGTAATGCCGGGCGCGCCACAACGCTATCCGCTGGTCCCATTCCAGCATCGCCTCGGCCAGTCGGTACAGCGGCGCGTCCGGGCTGCCCGCGTACAACTCGACCAGCGACCCCTGGTCGGGGCACAGCGGGACGAAGGCGTCGTTCAGCCGCTCACTGGCCTTGCGCACCGCACGCCAGCCGGGCGACTCGGCACCCGAGCCGTTCCCCAGCGCGACCCGGATTCGCTGGAACTCCCCCGGGCTGATCTGCGCGAGCAGCTCCAACAGTCCGGTGACCTGCTGGATTCCGAGGCCGGCCCGGCCGAGCAGCCGGACAGCCCGATCGTGCTCGCCGGCCTCGGCGCTGTCGGCGGCCTCCCGAACCTCGTGGCAGGCCAGCTTGAGCAGCAGCTCGGTTGCCTGGTGCACGGTCTGGAACAGCAGCTCGTCGCGGTGCACGACCTCGTCCGGCGTGCGCTGCAGGGACAGCAGCTCCCGCACCCGCATGTACTCCGTGTACTGGCCGTCGGTGATCACGTCGGCGCCGTAGCCGAGGTCCGCACTCATCAGGCCCCCTCCTTCAGCTCGCCCATCCGCAGCCTGCGGTGCTCGCGCAGCCAGTCCTCGCTGTCCCGGAGAAAGATCGCGTCGTTGCCGACCATCGACCGGATCACCAGCAGCGGCACCGGGGAGGCCAGTGGCCGGAACCGAGGGTTGTGGACACCCGGCGACTCGTATCCCGGTAGGAACTCGCCGAGCATTCGATGCGCCCGGACAAAGGAGTCCTTGAGGGTACGGTGAACCTCGAGGACGATTTCTTTGAGAATTGCCTCGGCCATGTCCGGAAACAGAACTATGACCGTTTCCAGGTCGGGTCGGTGCGATTCCCTGCGCACCCGGTCGAAGCTGGTTCCGAGCGAGCCGACCACGGCGGCCACGTTGAGGGCGGTCAGGTCGGCGCCGGCCACCAGCGCGTAGGTCACCGTACCGTTGACCAGCGCCCCACCCACGAACGGACACACGTCCCCAGGGCGGCCGAGCTCCGGGTTGCGCGCGGCAATCCTGGTGCGCAACCAGTTGTCAACCACTTCAAGATTCGTCCGTCGGGTAGACCCGGCTACTTCACTCGCCGCCACCAGATCAACCCGGATAATGCGGGCGCCAGTTCTGACGTGCATGCAGCGTCCCCCTGCGCAGAAGCACATTTCAGTATACTCTAATTATCATTTTAAGGTCAGCGAGTCAATCGGGCGCCGCGCCGTTCCTTTAAATTTTACACTGATTTAAGGAACGAGAGCCACGAACCACCGTCGCATGACGTCAGCGTCTCCCTGCCGCCCACCCGTCTGACCGGCGGTGCAAGGAAGCCGGCACCGAGTGCGGGACACTTGGACCATGGGAACGGCGAGAGTGTTCGTGGCTCAGATGGTGGGCCTCGCCGTGTTCGGGCCGGATGGGGAGCGCATCGGCAAGGTCCGGGACGCGGTCACCGCGTTGCGCGTGGACCAACTGGCGCCGAGGGTGCTCGGGTTGGTTGTCGAGCTGCTCACCCGCCAGCGGATCTTCGTCCCGATGCTGCGGGTGACCGCGATCGACCCGGGGGCGGTCACGCTCACCACCGGGGTGGTGAACCTGCGGCGGTTCTCCCAGCGGCCGAACGAGACGCTGGTGGTCGGCGAGCTGCTCGACGCGCGGGTGCGGCTGCCCGAGCAGGAGGGCACGGCCGAGTTCATCGTGGTGGACGCGGGCATCGAACGGACCCGCTCGCGGGACTGGGTGATCGGCCGGGTCGCCGTGCGCGAGCGGCGCCGGGGCCGGCTCGCCCGGCGCGGACAGGTGCGGGTGGTGGACTGGTCCGAGGTGTCCGGACTGACCGTCTCCGAGGAGGACCAGGGCACCGAGCGGCTGCTCGCGGTGTTCGACGGCATGCGGGCCGCCGACGTCGCCGCCGCGCTGCGTGAGCTGCCGGAGAAACGCCGGCACGAGGTGGTCGACGCGCTGCACGACGAGCGGCTGGCCGACGTGTTCCAGGAGCTGCCCGAGGTCGACCAGCGGGATCTGCTGCACCACCTGGACCCGGACCGGGCCGCCGACGTCCTGGAGGCGATGGACCCGGACGACGCCGCCGACCTGCTCGGCGAGCTGGATACCGCCGAGTCGGACCGGCTGCTCGAGCTGATGGAGCCGGAGGAGTCCGCGCCGCTGCGACGGCTGCTCTCCTACTCGGCGGACACGGCCGGCGGCCTGATGACGTCGGAGCCGCTGATCGTCCAGCCGGATGCCACGGTGGCCGAGGCACTGGCGAGGGTCCGCAACCCGGACGTGCCGCCCGCGCTGGCCAGCATGGTGTTCGTCTGCCGGCCGCCGACCTCCACGCCCACCGGCCGCTACCTGGGGGTCGTGCACATCCAGCGGCTGCTGCGCGAGCCCCCGGCCGAACTGGTCGCGGGGATCGTGGACGCCGAGCTGACCTGGCTGCACCCGGAGGCCACGCTGGGCGAGGTGACCCGGTACTTCGCCAGCTACAACCTGGTCTGCGGGCCGGTGGTGGACGACGCGGACCACCTGCTCGGCGCGGTCACCGTGGACGACGTGTTGGATCACCTGCTGCCCCCCGGCTGGCGCGAGCGGGAGATCGGCGGCGTCGGCGCAAACGGCAACGGCCCGAACGGCAACGGCGCGAACGGCGATGGCGCGAACGGGACCGACGGCGGCCAGGACAGCCGGGACAGCGACGACCCCGAGGTGGTACCACGCGATGCCTGAGCTGCACTCCAACCGCCGGCTGGACCAGCCCCGCGCCGGCCGCCGCTCGCCGCGCCTCGCGCTGGACCCGGACGCGTTCGCCCGCCTCTCCGAACGCGTCGCGCGGTTCCTGGGCACCGGCCGCTACCTGGGCATCCAGACCGTCATCGTGATCGTGTGGATCGCGCTGAACCTGGCCGCGTTCAGCTGGCAGTGGGACCCCTATCCGTTCATCCTGCTCAACCTGGCCTTCTCCACCCAGGCCGCCTACGCGGCGCCGCTCATCCTGCTCGCGCAGAACCGCCAGGACGACCGGGACCGGGTGTCGCTCGAGGAGGACCGCAACCGGGCCGCGCAGACCAAGGCGGACACCGAGTACCTGGCCCGCGAGCTGGCCGCGTTGCGCGTCGCCATCGGGGAGGTGGCCACCCGCGACTACCTGCGGGGAGAGCTGGAGAAGCTGGCCGAGCGGCTGCCCACCAACGAACGATCGCGCAAGCGCTGACCCGCTCGAGAACCGGGCCTACTCGAGGACCTCGGGCTCGGCGTCCGGCCGGGGACCGGCTTCGGCCAGCGTCTGGCTGATCCGGCGCAGCTGGCGCAGTTCGGCCGGGCCGAGCCGCTCGGCGAAATGCCTGGCCACGCCGTTCACGTACAGCCGCGATGCGCGCCGCAGGGCGTCCAACCCGCGCTCGGTGAGCGTCGCCGCCACGCCCCGGCCGTCCTCCCGTACCCGGCAGCGCCCGACCAGCCCGAGACGCTCCAGCCGGTCGATCAGCCTGGTCACCCCGGAGCGGGACAGCAGCACCGCCCCGGCCAGCTCGGTCATGCGCAGCCGGCGGCCCGGCGCCTCGGCGAGCTGCGCCAGCACGTCGTAGGCGGCCAGCGAAAGGCCGTGCTCGGCGATCAGCTCGGCCTCCAGGGCGCGGGTCACCGTGGCATGGCCGCGTAGGTAGCTGCGCCACGCGGAGAGCTCTCCCGACTCGACGGTGGGCGCCACCGGGTCAGGCTCCGCACCAGCGGACGCGTCCACAGGATCGCTTTCGATTGCCGCGACGGCCGCCATGAGATCAGATATTACAACCCGTCGCCGAATTTTCGTAGCGCCACCAGGCGGCGCCCGCCATGCACCCGCACGTACCATGGCCTGGATGACCACGACATCGCACACCGCCATCAGCGAGGACGCCGTCCGCGCCGCGCTGGCGCGCGTCGAGGACCCGGAGATCCATCGGCCGATCACCGAGCTCGGCATGGTCAAACAGGTAGCCATCGGCGCCGACGGCACGGTCGACGTGGCCGTGTACCTCACCGTGGCCGGCTGCCCGATGCGAGAAACGATCACCTCCCGGGTGCGCGCGGCCGTCTCCGAGGTGCCGGGCGTGCGCGAGGTGCGGGTCGAGCTAGATGTCATGAGCGACGAACAGCGCACCGAGCTGCGCCGTTCGCTGCGCGGCGACTCCAAGGAGCCGGTCATCCCGTTCGCCCAGCCGGGCTCGCTGACCAGGGTCTACTGCGTCGCGTCCGGCAAGGGCGGGGTGGGCAAGTCCTCGGTCACGGTGAACCTGGCGGCGGCGATGGCCGCGCGCGGGCTCTCGGTCGGCGTGCTGGACGCCGACATCTACGGGCACTCCGTGCCGCGCATGCTGGGCGCGAACACCCGCCCGACCAAGGTGGACGACATGATCATGCCGCCGCAGGCGCATGACGTGAAGGTCATCTCCATCGGCATGTTCACCCAGGGCAACGCCGCCGTCACCTGGCGTGGCCCGATGTTGCACCGGGCACTGCAGCAGTTCCTGGCCGACGTGTTCTGGGGCGACCTGGACGTGCTGCTGCTGGACCTCCCGCCGGGCACCGGTGACGTGGCCATCTCCTGCGCGCAGCTGATCCCGAACGCGGAGATCCTGGTGGTCACCACGCCGCAGCAGGCCGCCGCCGAGGTGGCCGAGCGGGCCGGCTCGATCGCCCTGCAGACCCACCAGCGCCTGGTCGGTGTGGTGGAGAACATGTCCTGGCTGGTCACCCCGGACGGCGGCCGGATGGAGGTGTTCGGCACCGGCGGCGGGCAGCAGGTCTCCGACTCGCTGTCCCAGGCGCTGGGCGCCCCGGTGCCGCTGCTCGGCCAGATCCCGCTGGACCCGAAGCTGCGCGAGGCCGGCGACGCGGGCAACCCGCTGGTGCTTTCCGCCCCGGAGACCGACGCGGCGAAGGCGCTCTCCGGCGTGGCCGACCGGCTCACCAGCCGGGCGCGGGGCCTGGCCGGGATGAGCCTGGGGATCACTCCGACTCGGAAGTAGCGGGGCTCAGGCGGTCGCCGCCGCCGGTGCCGCGTCGATCACCACGTCCCTGGTCTCCCGCAGGGCCAGCACGCACAGCGTGCTGAGCAGCCCGAGCAGCGCCAGGTAGGCCCCGACCCCGATTCCGCCGTAGGCGGCGGTCAGCGGCGCGGCGATGGCCAGTGGCAGCGCGCCACCGAGGATGCCGGCCAGGTTGTAGCCCATGCCGGCCCCGGTATAGCGATAGCGCGTCTGGAACAGCTCGGGCAGGTAGGCGGCGGCCGGGCCGTACGGGATCCCCACCACCACCAGCAGCAACGTGATCCCGAGGAAGAACGACGCCGCGTTGCCCGGCTGCATGATCAGGAACGCCAACGGGCCGACGACCACGGCCGCCAGGTTGCCCGCCACGACCAGGCGTCGCCGGCCGAGCCGGTCGGACAGCGTCGCCGAGACCACGCAGGCCAGCGCGAATCCGGCCGCGCCGACGATCCCGCCGACCAGCACGGTGGGCCGCGACAGCCCGAGCACCCCGACGCCCTTCGCCTGCCCGGCGTAGCTGGTCAGGTACACGGTGCTGATGTAGAAGAAGCCGAACACCATGGTCAGCGTGCCGCCGGCGAGCAGCACCTCGCGCCACTGGTGGCGGAACACGTCCTTGAACGGCAGCTTCACCGGCTCCCTGCGGGCCAGCGCCTGGGCGAACACCGGCGTCTCGGTGATCTTCAACCGGATGTAGAGGCCGATTCCGACCAACACGATGCTGAGCAGGAACGGCAGCCGCCAGCCCCAGGCGGCGAAACTGGCCGGGCTCATGGTCAGCGCGGTGACCAGGAACGTCGCGCTGGAGAGGCCGAACGCGATGGACGGTCCGAGCTGCGGGAACATGCTGTACCGGCCGCGCTGGCCGGCCGGGGCGAACTCGGTGGTCAGCAGCGCCGCGCCGGCCCACTCGCCACCCACCGCGACACCCTGCAGCGCGCGCAGCACCACCAGGATCAGCGGCGCCGCCGGACCGATCGACTCGGCGGTCGGTATCAGCCCGATGGCGAAGGTCGAGATGCCCATCAGCAGCAACGTGTAGATCAGCGTGCGTTTGCGGCCGAGGCGGTCACCGAGGTGCCCGAACACGATCGAGCCCAGCGGCCGGAAGAAGAACGCCACGCCGAACGTGGCGAACGCGGCGACCGTGCCGGCGGCCGGGCCGAGCGTGGGGAAGAACACCGGCCCGAACACCAGCGCCGCCGCGGTGCCGTAGATGAAGAAGTCGTAGAACTCGATCGTGGTCCCGGCGAAGGATGCCCCGGCGATCCTGCTCATCGGGACGGACGGGGCTGCCGGCGTCGCGTTGCTCGGTGCTGGCTCGGTCATGGTCTCTCCCGGGCGAGTCGGTGCGCGGACGCTACCGCCGAGAGTGAAGCAGGACACACTCTTTCGGGTGATCGAAACCAAGCTGATACTGATTTAGTGCGGTTCAGAGGTAGCCGGGACCCTTCGCCGCACCAGTAGGTAGGCGATCAGCACCACCGCGACGCTGATCAGGGTCAGCCACAACTGGCTGCGTGCGCTCTCCACGAACGCCATGGAGGCCACCACGAACAGCGTGCCGGCCAGGGTCAGCCAGCTCAGCCAGGGGTAGCCCCACATGCGCAGGGTGAGCGCCTCCGGGTTGTCCCGCTCCAGCCGCCGCCGCATGCGCAGCTGCGAGCCGGCGATGATGGCGTAGACGAACAGCGCGACCGCGCCGGAGGAGTTCATGATGAAGTCGAAGATCTGCTTGGGCGCGACGTAGTTCATGATCACGGCGACGTACCCGCCGGCGGCGGACAGCAGGATCGCCTTCCACGGCACGCCCCGCCGATTGGTGTCCCGGACCCAGCCCGGTGCCCAACCGTGCCGGTTCAGCGCGAACAGCATCCGCGACGCGGTGTACAGGCCCGAGTTGAGCACGGACAGCACCGCGGTGAGCACCACCAGGTTCACGATCGTCTCGGCCGCCGGGAGCCCGAAGCGGGTGAACGCGGCGGCGAACGGGCTGGTCGTACCGTCGTGCGGCACGTCGCGCCAGGGCGTGATCATCACCAGCAGGGCGATCGAGCCCACGTAGAACAGCACCACCCGCCAGGCGACCGTGGCGGTGGCCTTGCGGATGGCCTTGCCCGGCTCCTGGGACTCCGCCGCGGCGATGGTGACGATCTCGGCGCCGAAGTAGGAGAAGATCACGATCACCACGCCCTGGATGACGGTGGCCCAGCCGTGAGCCAGGAAGCCGTCCTGCGCGATGTTGGGCACGGAGAAGGTCGCCCCCGGCCACAGGCCGAGCGCGAACAGCGTGCCGATCACCAGGAACACCGTGATCGTGGCCACCTTCACCGAGGCCAGCCAGAACTCCGTCTCGCCGAAGGAGCGCACGGAGACCAGGTTGGTGATGGTCAGCAGCAACATGAGCACCAGGGACATCGCCCACGCGGGGATGGCCGGGAACCAGTGGCTGAGGATCTTCGGCCCGGCCACCGCCTCGAACGCGACCACGCCGACCCAGAAGTACCAGTACAGCCAGCCGACGGTGAAGCCCGCCCAGCCGCCCAGCGACTCGCGCGCGTACTCCATGAACGAGCCCAGCTTCGGCGAGGCGTTCGCCATCTCGCCGAGCATGCGCATCACCAGCACCACGAGCAGCCCGCCCAGCGCATAGGACAGCACCGCCGCCGGCCCCACGGTATTGATCACCGAACCGCTGCCGATGAACAGGCTCGCGCCGATGATCCCGCCCAGCGCGATCATGCGCACATGCCGCTGCCGAAGGCCCTGACTCAGCCCCTGCGCGGTCGCCGTGTCCGCCGACCCGGCGCCCTCCCCCTCGACGTGTCGCCCCTCGGTACTCATCCGACTAAGCTGCCACTCAATTCGTGATTAGGCAACCCGTAAGGGTGAATCGAGTTCCCCGAAATCTCCGCGGCCGGGCGGCAAATCGCGTTGGACGGATTGACCGGAAACATAGTCACCGGTGTCATGCTCGCCATTTTCGCGACCGCACTCTCTATAGCATTGATGATGGTTATCAGGGCGGCCAAACGGAACAACCAACGGAACAAGCAGCCGGTCGAGGTCGGCTTCTTTGGCGTACCGGCCGGAATTTGGCCAGGCGCGACGTTTGTGGCGCTGGTCGGCCTGACGCGGCATTCCGCAACGACCGACGGCGGAACCGCCCACCCGGTTTCGATCCGTCGCGTGGGCGGCCCTGCCTGCTCGGGCGGCGCCGGTGGTCAGCCGGTCGCGGCCGCGAGCGCGTCCGCCCAGAGGGCGATGCCGTCGTCGATCTGGGCGGAGTTGACCACCAGCGGCGGGATCATCCGCACCACGTTGCCGGTCGCGCCGCAGGTCAGCAGGAGCAGGCCACGCTCGGCGGCGGCGGCGTGCGCCCGGGCGGCGGCCGTCGGGTCCGGGTCACCGGCCGGCGTGACGAACTCGTTGCCGACCATCAGGCCGAGGCCGCGCACGTCGCCGATACCCGGGTGGTCGGCGGCCACCTTGCGCAGGCCCTCCAGCAGGCGGGTGCCCTGCTCGGCCGCGTTCTGCACCAGGTTCTCCTCGCGGACCACGTCCAGCGTGGCGGCGGCGGCCGCGCAGGCCACCGCGTTGCCGCCGTAGGTGCCGCCCTGCGAGCCCGGCCACGCCTTGGACATGATGTCGGTCGGCGCGGCGATCGCGGAGATCGGGAAGCCGGAGGCGATGCCCTTGGCGATCACCATGATGTCCGGGGTGACGGTGGTGTGCTGGTGGCCCCAGAACCGGCCGGTGCGACCGACTCCGGTCTGCACCTCGTCGGCGATCAGCAGGATGCCGTGCCGGTCGGCGCGCTCGCGCAGCCCGGCCAGGAACTCCGGCGGGGTGGGCACGTAGCCGCCCTCGCCCAGCACCGGCTCGACGATGAACGCCGCCTGGTCCGCCGCCGGAGCGGCGGTGATGAGCAGGTAGTCGAGCTCACGCAGTGCAAATTCAACGGCCTGCGGCACCGACCAGCCGTAGCGGAACGCGTACGGGAACGGCGCCACGGAGACCCCCGGCATCAGCGGGCCGAGGCCGGCGCGGATCTTGCCGCCGGACGTGGTCAGCGCGGCCGCGCCCATGCTGCGGCCGTGGAAACCGCCGGAGAACGAGATGACCCCCGGCCGGCCGGTGGCGTGCCGGGCCAGGCGGACCGACGCCTCGACCGCCTCGCTGCCGGAGTTCATGTAGAAGACGCTGTCCAGGCGCGGCGGGAGCACCTCGCCCAGCTTGTCGGTGAGCGTGAGCAGCGGCTGGTGCATGATCGTCGTGTACTGGCCGTGGATCAGCGTGCCGACCTGGCGCTGCGCGGCCTCGACCACCTTCGGGTGGCAGTGCCCGGTGCTGACCACGCCGATGCCGGCGGTGAAGTCAAGGTACCGCCGATCGTCGGCGTCATAGAGGTACACGCCCTCGCCCCGTGTCGCCCGAACCGGGGTGGCCTGCTTGAGCACCGGGGACAACCGCGCCATCACGCACTCCATTTCTCACTCTTGTCTGATTGTCGACAATCCCATTGGACCACCCGCCCACCCGTCCTGTCCACCCCCTCCCCACCCCACATCGCGAGCCCCCTTGCCCATATCGCTAGCCCCACCAGCCCATATCGCGGGTTCCACCAGCCCGTGTCGCGGGTCTCGCCGGCCCGTGTCGCGGGTTTCGCCGGCCCGTGTCGCTCGGTGTCGCCGGCTCCGCTTCCTCGCATGACCCGACCAGTGATGTCGATCAAACGGCTCGGCGCGGAAGCGGGCGAGCCTCCGGCGCAGCACGTCCACGGCACGAGATCTCGAGAACCGACCGAATCCGCGAGACAAGCAGGCGAAACCCGCGACATGGGCTGGTGGAACCCGCGATATGGGCTGGTGGGGCTTGCGATATGGGTTAGCCGGCTATGGGGGCGGCGGGGGATGAGGCGGGGGTGCCGACTATGCGGTCCACGGCGGAGGTCATGTGGTCTTCCAGGACGGCCAGCAGGTGCGCCGGGTCGCCGGCGAGCAGCGCGTCACGCAGCAGGCGGTGCTCGGCCACCAGCTCGTCCGGCGGCGGCGCGGTGTCCTGCAGCGCGGTCAGGCACATCCGGGTCTCGACCAGCAGGCCGTCCGCGATGCGCTTCAGCCGGGGGCTGCCGGACGCGGCCACCAGCGTGGAGTGGAACGCCTGGTCGGCGTCGGCCAGCGCGACCGGGTCGCCGACCCGCGCGGCCTCCTCCATCACCCGCAGCACGTCGGTGAGCAGCCCGGCGGCCGCCGCGGAGCCGCCCTCGGCCAGGATCAGCCGGCCGGCGGCGCCCTCCACGGCGAGCCGCACGGAGTAGACGTCCCGCACGTCGGCGCCGTCCAGGTCGCGGACGAAGATGCCGCGGTGCCGCTCGCTGCGCAGCAGCCCCTCGGCCACCAGGCGCTGCATGGCCTCCCGCAGCGGACCCCGGCTGACGCCGAGCTGGCCGGCCAGTTCCACCTCACCCAGCTGCGCGCCGGGCGGCAGCGTGCCGCGCATGATGGCGGACCGCAGCTGGTCGGCGACCAGGGCGGGGGTGGATTTCCGGTCCACCGGTTCCAGCTCGACGCTGCCCGGGATCATGGTTTATTTCTCCTGAGAGGGCGGGGTGCGCAGTAGCGTACCGAGGCCGTTCCTCGGGGTACGGTCGCCGGCCAGGCGCAAGCCCTGCCAGATGCTGACCTGGTTCGCGGTGAGCACCGGCTTGCCCAGGCGCCGCTCCAGGTCGTCCAGCCAGCCCATGGTGTGCAGCGCGGTGTCCGGCAGCAGCACCGCCTCGGCGTCCGGGTGGTCGCCGGCCTCGGCGACCTCGAGCACCCGGTCCCGCTCGAGCGTGCCGACCTCGGCGGCGGTGATGATGCCGAGCGTGGACAGCCGCACCACCTCCACCCCCTCGCTGGCCAGGAACGCGACGAACCGCTCGGCCACGTCGTCCGGGTAGGTGGCGGCCACGGCCACCCGGGTGACGCCCAGCCGGGCGCAGGCGTCGGTGAACGCGAAGGACGTGCTGGACGCGGGCACGCCGGCGGCCTCGCCGAGCGCGCGGACCTGGGCCTCGGCACCGTCCCGGCCGAACACGAAGCTGCCCGAGGTGCAGGCCCAGATCACCGCGTCACACTGCTCCTTGAGCTCCCGGGCGCCGGCCGCGAGCACGTCGTCGGAGCCGATATCGAGCAGCGCGTCCACCCGGTGCGCGTCCTCCCGCATCTCGGTGTGGGTGACCAGCAGGCGGGGCGCGTCGGCGCCCAGCAGGGCCTGCGCCGTCGGGTAGTCGTCCTCGGCGCTGTAACCGGGGTACAGGAATCCGATGCTTTGCATGATTGTCAACAATCCTAACGTGTTAAGCCGCGCACGGCGAGGGTCAAGAGAAAGTCAAGCCGCCGGAGCCTCACCGGTGTTCAGCAGCGACTGGCCGGCGCCGATGCCGCCCAGGCCCATCGCCCGCAGGGCGGACCACATCGTCACCTGGTTCGCGGTGAGCACCGGTTTGCCGAGGGCTTTCTCCAGGGGCTCGATGACGTCGTAGGTGGGCAGGTTGGTGCAGCTGATGAAGAGTGCGTCGGCGTCCGGCACGTCCACCGAGCGGACGATGTCCACCACGGTCTGGTACGGCACCCGCCAGATGTGGCCGAGCAGGCCGAGGCCACTGCTGGCCACGGTCCGCACCCCGTTCTCCGCCAGGTAGGCCACCAGCAGTGAGGTGATCTCGTCCACGTAGGGCGTGGCGATGGCCAGCTTGCGCACGCCGAGCAGCTCCAGCGCCTCGATCAGCGCGCCGGAGGTCGTGCACGCGGCCGGCGCCCCGGCGTCCACCATGGTCCGGACCAGCAGCTTCTCCCCGAGAATGCCGCCGACGAAGGAGCCGGACGTGCACGCGTAGACGACCACGTCCGGCTCCGGGGTGAGCACATCCATGGTGGCCCGCCGGACCACCGACCGCTCGCTCACCGCCGAGGCCATCTCCACGGTGACCGGGGTGGTGAAGAACGGCATGCGGGTCAGGTACAGCGACACGTTGTCGGGTACCCAACGCCACAGCTCGCGGTCCAGCGCAAAGTCGAACGGCGCAACCACGCCGATCCCGCGATGGTCGTTGTCGGCATCGGCCAGACCACCGGTGAAGCCGACGGACAGCTCGGTGGGCATGTGCGTGCGTGCCCTAGGCCTCGGAGTGCCGTTCGTAAACCAGTCGTTCGCCCACGCTGCCCGAGCGCCACACGTCGTGGCAGGCCTGAGCCATCTGCTCGAGGCCCTCGGTGATGGTGGCGTACACGTTGCCCGGGACCCAGCCGACGTCCCCGTTCAGCAACAGGTTGTTCCGGCCGTAGAAGATCGCCAGGTCGACCACGCCGGGCAGGTGTTCGACGCCCTGGTCCTTCTTGAACTCCTCGTCCAGCATGCCGCCGGGGAACGAGAAGTAGACCACGTCACCGGGGATCGGGGTGACCGTCGGGTTCTCCATGCCGACTTCTTCCTCGGCGAACCGGGGAACCATCGTGTACACCTCGTTGCGCGCGTACTTCGCATGCTGGGCGTCACCGCCCCGCGGCAGTGCGGCCCAGACCGCGGCGCAGGTACGCGGCGCCTGCTTCTCCAGCAGTTCGGCGATGCAGGACACCCCGCGCTTGGCGAGTGTGATCTTGATCCGGCGTGCCATGGCTCCCCTCCTCAAACAACAGATGGGGCCAGCAGCAAACCCGCCGCCACCGGCCCTCTCAACTTAGATCTCCGGCCAGCAACGACTGCGGATTGTTGACAATCATACGAGGGGTTCCTAGCGTGTCAATGTCTTGACAGGCCTCGCTCAGGCCATTCCCGGCAGTTTTTACCCAGACGTCACGAGGTAACCCAACGTTGACACTTCTCCCAGCTCAGAGTGCCGATCCGACGGTCGTGGTGTTGCTCGGCGATAACCCCGCCGACCCTCGACCGAGGCTGGATACCCCGGCCAGCGTTCTTTACGCCACACCGGGTGAACTGGCCGGCGCGCTGCCCGGCGCGGACGTGCTGTTCGTGTGGGAGTTCACCGTCGGCGACGCCCTGCACCAGGCGTGGCCGGCCGCCGACGCGCTGCGCTGGGTGCACACGTCCAGCGCCGGGGTGGACCGGCTGACCTTCCCGGAGATGGTCGCCTCCGACGTGGTGCTGACCAACTCGCGCGGGGTGTTCGATGCGCCGATCGCCGAGTACGTGCTGGCCATGGTGCTGGCGTTCGCCAAGGACCTGCCCGGCACGCTGCGCCAGCAGAACGACCGCGAGTGGCGGCACCGGGAGACCGAGACGATCGCCGGCAAGCGGGCGGTGGTGGTCGGCGGCGGCCCGATCGGTGCGGCCACCTCGGCGTTGCTGAACGCCGCCGGCCTGCGCAGCCACCTGGTCGGGCGCACCGCCCGGCCGGGCGTGCACGGCATCGAAGAGCTGGACGGCCTGCTCCCGGACACCGACTACCTGGTGCTCGCCGCACCGCTGACCGAGCAGACCAGGGGCATGGTGAACGCCTCGCTGCTGGCGCGGCTGCCCGCGCGGGCGCGGCTGGTCAACGTCGGCCGGGGACCGCTGGTGGTGGAGTCCGACCTGGTGGAGGCGCTGACCGAGGGCCGGCTGGCCGGCGCGGCGCTGGACGTCTTCGAGCGCGAGCCGCTGCCCGAGGACTCCCCGCTGTGGGCGCTGCCCAACGTGATCGTCTCGCCGCACATGTCCGGGGACGCGATCGGCTGGCGGGACTCGCTGGCCGAGCTGTTCACCGAGAACCTGGACCGCTACCGCGCCGGGCAGACCCTGCGCAACGTGGTCGACAAGCACTCCGGATACGTACGTTCCGACACAGCTGAACCCGCCGGGAGCCGAGCATGACCAGCACAGCAGTCTCCACCGCCGATTTCTCCGCGACCGAGCTGCTGGCCGGATACCGCTCCGGCGAACTCTCCCCGGTGCGGGCCACCCAGGACGCGCTGGACCGGATCGAGGCGCTGAACCAGCAGGTAAACGCCTACTGCCTGGTGGACGCGGCCGGCGCGCTGCGGGCCGCGCGGGCGTCCGAGGCGCGCTGGCGGGACGGCCGGCCGGTCGGCCCGCTGGACGGGGTGCCGATCTCCATCAAGGACATCCTGCTCACCAAGGGCTGGCCGACCCTGCGCGGCTCGCTGACCGTCGACGCGACCGGCCCGTGGGAGGTGGACGGCCCGCCGGTGGCCCGGGTTCGCGCCGCCGGCGCCGTGCTGCTGGGCAAGGTGACCACCCCCGAGCTGGCCTGGAAGGGCGTCACCGACTCACCCCGGCACGGCATCACCCGCAACGCCTGGGACCCCTCACTGACCGCCGGCGGCTCCTCGGGCGGCAGCGCGTCGGCGGTGGCGCTGGGCATGGGCGCCGGCAGCCTGGGCACGGACGGCGGCGGTTCGGTGCGCATCCCCGCCTCGTTCAGCGGGATCGTCGCGCACAAGCCCACCTACGGGCTGGTGCCGCACCACCCGGGCAGCCCGTTCGGCACGCTGGCGCACGTCGGCCCGATGACCCGCACCGCGGCCGACGCGGCGCTGCTGCTGGACGTCATCTCCGGCACCGACACCCGGGACCCGTGGGCGCTGCCGCCGGTCACCCGGCCGTGCGTGCCGGCGCTCTCCGGCGCCACCTCCGCGCTGCGCGGGCTGAAGATCGCGGCCAGCCCGACGCTGGGCTACGTGTCGGTGCACCCGGAGGTGGCCGCCGCGTTCGCCGAGGCGGTGCGGGTGTTCGCCGCGCTGGGCGCCGAGGTCACCGAGGAGGACCCCGGGTTCGCCGACCCGGTGGACCCGTTCCACGTGCTGTGGTTCGCCGGCGCGGCCAAGTGCGTGGAGCACCTGGACGACGAGGGACTGGCCAAGCTGGACCCCGGGCTGGCCGAGATCGTCGCGGCCGGCCGCGAGTACTCCGCGATCGACTTCCTCACCGCGATGGCGGTGCGCAACGACATGGGCACGCTGATGGGCGCCTTCCACGAGCGCTACCCGCTGCTGCTGACGCCGACCATGCCGATCCCGGCGTTCGAGGCCGGTGTGGAGGCGCCGGCCGGTTCGGCGTCACCTCGGTGGACCGGCTGGACCCCGTTCACCTACCCGTTCAACATGACCCAGCAACCGGCGGCCAGCGTGAACTGCTGCTTCACCTCGTCAGGGCTGCCGATCGGGCTGCAGATCATCGGTCCCCGGCACGCCGACGCGCAGGTGCTGGCGGCCGCGCACGCCTTCCAGCAGGCCACCGACTGGCACACCCGCCAGCCGACCCTGCTCAGGTGATCTCTTCGACGGCGCTGGTGCCGGCGCCGGGGCGGGACTCCCACTCCCAGGTCTCGTCCATCCGCAGCCGGCCGTCGGCGAGCTGGCTGACCGAGGAGACGCAGTGCCCGCTGGAGGTCTCGCCCCGGGCGTTGAGCTGGGAGTAGCGAAAGTCCAGGCGATCACCGGCGCGGGTACCGACCAGGTACCCGCGCCGGACCGCACCACCCGAGTAGTGCGCCCAGATCTCACCGTCGTTCTCGTGGTAGGCGAACACCGTTCCCTCGCCCACCTCGCCCTCGACCGTGTCGCCCACGGCGGCGAAACTGCGCCCGTCCAGTGAAGGGGTCATAGCCCTCAGCTTGCCTGAGGCTCCAGCAGATCACGGTGCGAAATACGGAAGTCGGCGCGCCGCAGCGTCTCCTCCGGGTCGTCCACCGGCGGGTAGATGACCACTTCGTTGATCATGCGCTTGCGCGCCTTGGCGGTCTCGCCGGTGGACTCCACCGTGCGCTCCCAGCCGGTGCTGAACACCGCGCCGGCCGAGCCCAGGTCCAGGCAGGTCACGTACGGGATCGGGTCGAACGCCTCCAGGTCCACGCCGAGCAGCTCGGCGGCCACGTTGTGCCCGGCCAGCTTGCCCAGCTGCCCGGCGTGCTGGCAGCTCTGGGTCACGAAGTGGCCCTCCTCGGCGCGGGCGGCGGCGGTGTCGCCGGCCGCGTAGACCCCGGGCACGCCAGCCACCCGCAGGTACTCGTCCACGTCCAGCCGGCCCAGCCGGTCGCGCCCGGCGGGGATGTCGGCGGTCAGCGGACTGGCCAGCATGCCGGCCGTCCACACCA
Organism: Actinospineispora eucalypti; assembly: GCF_039543365.1. NCBI lineage: Bacteria > Bacillati > Actinomycetota > Actinomycetes > Pseudonocardiales > Pseudonocardiaceae > Actinospineispora > Actinospineispora eucalypti. The sequence continues at coordinate 817,732 of NZ_BAABJP010000001.1, read as the reverse complement.
CGGTGTCGGCGGCCAGGTCGGTGCCGTCGGTCAGGCGCACGCCGTCGGCGCGCACCTCGGTCACGCTCACGCCCACCCGGGGCTCCACGCCCAGGGCGTCCAGGGCCTTGGTGATGTCCGGCCGGGGGCCGGCGCCGAGCTCGGGGCCGACCGCGTCCGCGCGCTCCACCAGCACCACCCGCACCTGGTCCTCGGCACCGTGCGGCCGGGCGATGACCCGCAGCCGGTCCACCAGCTCGGTGGCGATCTCCAACCCGGTGAACCCGGCGCCGACCACCGCGGCGGTGAACCGGCCGGGCGCGTCCGGGCGGGTCGGCAACCGGTGCAGGTGGGCGTCCAGTGCGGCAGCGGCGGGCATGGTGTCCACGTTGTGCAGGTGCTCGGCGCCCGGCAGTTCGGGGCGCACCAGCTGGCTGCCGGTGGCCAGCACCAGCCGGTCGTAGCCGATCGCGGTGGGCCGGCCGTCGCGGCCGACGGCGGTGACCTCCCGGCGCCCGGTGTCCACCCCGGTCACCGTGGCGGCCACCCTGCGCACCCCCAGCGGGCCCAGCACGCGGTCCAGCGACACCCGCATCTTCTCCGGTTCGGCCTGGTAGAGCCGGGGCCGGATGACCATGTCGTCGCCGGCGCTGACCAGCGTCACCGACAGGTCCCGCTCGCTCACCCCGGCGGACTCCCGCAGCCGGACGGCCGCCGCCGCGCTCCACACCCCGGCGAAGCCGCCACCAATAATCAGGACATTAGACATCCAGATTCTCCCTAGTCGTGTGCTTCCGTCGTGTTCATCAGGTTTCAGTCCCGGCCGTGCCAGCGGCGCACCCGCTCGGCCGCGTTCGGCGCGTGCGCGTCGGCGGCGGCGCGGATGTCGGCGATGGTCTGCGCGGCCAGTTCACGGCGCCAGGCCAGCTCGGCCCGGCGCATCGCGCTGTCGATGGCGCACGGTTCGGCGTACTCGCGGGCCGGCGCCGTGGCGCCCGGGCCGCGCCGGCGGATGTCGGCGCACCGGAACGCGCGCTCCGACCCCTCGATCGCGGTCACCACGTCCATCAACGTGATCTTCTCCGGCGGGCGGGCGAGGACGTAACCGCCGCGCGCGCCGGGCGTGGAGGTGAGCAGGCCGGCCCGCACCAGCGCCTGCAGCTGTTTGTTCAGGTACGCCTTGGGCAGGTCGTGGCCGGACGCGAAGCGGGCGGTGGGCACCGGCTGGTCATCCCCCAGCCAGGCCAGGGTGAGCAGGCTGTGCAGCGCCCACTCGACCCCTTCGCTCATCCGCATAATCAGGATGCTAGCAATCCTGGTTATATGATGTCCAGATTAATGCGATGCGCGCATCGGGCCGGGCCACGACGGGAGATCAGGTGGCGTCGGGGTCGATCGGGGGCCGCTCGTTGGGGGCCAGCGCGCGGGATGGGGGTGGCGGGGTCGGGCTGGCGGACTGGGGTTTGGTGGGCTGGTCGTCGAGCAGGGAGCGCATCATGGCCCGCTTGGGATCGCGCAGGCCGCGCAGCTCTTGCAGCGGCTGGCGCAGGTCGTCCAGCGGCTTGCGCAGCTCGTCGAACTCGGGGCCGATCTCGCTGCGCAGCTGGTCACGGGCACCGGTGGCGAAGTCCTTGACCTGGCGGATGGTCTTGCCCAGCCAGGCGGCGGCCTCGGGCAGGCGCTCCGGCCCCAGGATGAAAAGGCCGGCGACGAGCAGCACCAGGATCTCGCCCCAGCCCACGCTGTCGAACACCCCGGCCTCCGCTCGAGTGAATCAGTCGGACCGCAGCGTGGCGGTCACGGTCAGCGGCCGACCCTGCCGGATCAGCTGGATCGGCACCCGTTCGCCGATCCCGTGCTCCTGGATCGCCACGTACAGCTCGTTCGCCGAACGGATCGGTCGGTCGCCGACCTTCACGATCACATCCTGCTCGAGAATACCCGCCTCGCTGCCCGAGCTGCCCGGCCGCACGTTCTTCACCTCAGCACCGTCGATGCTGCCGTCGGTGACCGGCTTGGCCGCGTTGATGCCCAGCTCCGTGTGCTTGACCACGCCGCCCTGGATGAGCTTCTCCGCGATGCTGCGCGCGTAGTCGATCGGGATGGCGAAACCGAGCCCGATCGAACCGCCGCCGTCGGTGCGGATCGCCGTGTTCAGCCCGACCAGTGCGCCGGTGGAGTCCACCAGCGGGCCGCCCGAGTTGCCGGGGTTGATCGCCGCGTCGGTCTGGATGGCGTCGATCACCGCGTTGGTGTCCGAGCCCTCACCGGACAGCCGGACCGCCCGGTTCAGCGCGCTCACGATTCCGTTGGTGACCGTGCTCTCCAGGCCGAGCGGCGAGCCGATGGCGATCACCTCGTCGCCGACCGCGAGCTGCGCCGAGCTGCCCAGCGCGATCACCGTGGGGTTCGGCACGTTCACCTTCACCACGGCGATGTCGGTCTTCGGGTCCCGGCCGACGATCCGGCCGGCCACCCGGGTGCCGTCGTGGAAGACCGCCTCCACCTTGGCCCCGGCCACCCCGGCGGCCGGCGCGACCACGTGGTTGTTGGTCAGGATGTAGCCGCCCGGGTCGATCATCACCCCGGAACCGTTGCCGCCCTGGTCGCCCACCCGGATCTGCAGCGACACCACGGCCGGGAGCACCCGGCCGGCGATGCCGGCCACCGAGCCCGGCGGGCGCTCCTTGCCCGGTTCGGCGGAGGAGAGCGTGGCGCTCGGGTCGGTCAGTGCCGAGGAGCTGTCGCTGATCGCCTTGCCGACCAGCCCGCCGACCGCGCCGACGAGCAGCGCGATCACCCCGAGCACGGCCAGCGCGGTGGGCTTCACCCGGTTGCCGAAAACCAGCTCGCGCACGCTCAGCCGGGCGCCCTCGGGCAGCGTCGGGCGCTGCTTGGGCTCACCGTTCACCGCCGGCGGCCCCAGCCGCACGGAAGCCTCGGGATCCCGCCACGGGTCGCGTGTGCCGCCCTCCCAGAACGGGTCCGGCTCGTCCGAGCGCGGCCCGCCGTCCGGCGGGCGCTGCAGGCCACCGGTGCCCGTCGACCCGCTCTCGGGCCGGCCGAAGGCACTGACCAGGGCGTGGTGCGGCGGCGGGGTCAGCCGGGTGTCGGCCAGCGCGGCGGCCGCACCCTGCTTCGGGACCGGCGCGAACGAGCCGCCGACGCCCGACGGGCGACCGAACCGCTCGGCGCTGTCCGCGTCCACCGAGGGACGGTCCAACGGGCGCGGACCGAGCCGGGGCGGCTCGCCGCCATCCGGCTTTCCGCCGCTCGACTCGGTCTGCGTCTCAGTCATCCAGATCAGCTTGCCCTGTGCCGAGTGAAACCCCTGTCAGGGGACTACTTTCCCGGGCGGAGGATCGCTGCCTCGACCGGGTCCGGCTTGCCGGCCACCGAGGGCAGCCCGACGGCGTTGACCATGGAGCTGTCGTACCGGGGGGCGTGCTCGTGCCGCGCCCACACGGTGGACGCCGGGGTCGTGGGGCCGCCGCCGTTCAGCGAGGCGACCGGCGTGGCGGTGCCCGGGTCGGCGTCGCCCGCGACGGCCAGCGCGCTGAGCGCAAGACCGGACATGGCGGCGCCCGCGCCGAGCAGCACCCGGCGGTCGAAGCCGAACACGGCCCGCCGGTCGACGCGCTCGGGCGCGGCCTTGGACCGGGCGGGGCGAAGCACGGAGACCAGCTCGCCGTCCGGCCCGACTGCCAGGCCGGCGGGCGGTTCGGGCAGCTCGGTCTCCTGCGGGATCGCGCGCAGGCTGGAGAGCAGGGAGGACGGCAGGCTGGGGGCCGCCGAGGCGCGCAACAGCCACCGGGCCTGGGTCTGGGCCACCACCTCGGATGCGCAGTCCGTGCATCGGGCCAGGTGTTCCAATGCCCGTCGGCGTGCGCCCGGCGTCAGCTCCTCGTCGACGTAGGCCACGATGGCGTCGAGGGCGAGGTGGCTACCACCGTTCCCGCCCCACGCCGGCCGCGCCACGTGCCGCGCCCGGAGCTCGGTCATGCACTAACCTCCCACGGCTTGCAGCGACTCCGCTGAGCTTGCCCCGTCGCCGCGCAGCTCCCGGTGCCGTTCCAGCGACGCGCGCAGCGCCGCCCGGCCCCGGTGAATCCTGCTCCGCACGGTGCCTAGCTTTACTCCGAGGGTAGCGCCGATTTCCTCATATGACAGGCCTTCAATGTCACAGAGCACCACGGCCGCCCGGAACTCGGGCGCCAGCTCGTCCAACGCGGCCTGCAGGGCGGGGTCCAGGTGGGTCTCCGAGTAGACCTGCTCGGGCTCCGGCCCGCCGCCGGGGATGCGGTCGCTGTCCTCGGGCAGGCCCTCCATGCGCAGCCGGCCGCGCCGGCGCACCATGTCCAGGAACAGGTTCGTGGTGATGCGGTGCAGCCAGCCCTCGAAGGTGCCCGGCTGATACGAGGCCAGCGAGCGGAACACCCGGATGAACGTCTCCTGGGTGAGGTCCTCCGCGTCGTGGGCGTTGCCGGTCAGCCGGTAGGCCAGCCGGTACACGCGGTCGGCGTGCTCGCGGACGACCTCGTCCCAGCTCGGCGGCGTCCAGCTGGACGCGGCGTCCGGCAACGCGGCGGGAGCGCTGGGCCGGTTGGCAGCCGGAGCGCTGGGTCGGTCGACCATGGCGACGGTTCGCACCTCCTGGGCGGGTTGTCCTAGGAGTATGAACTCCCCGGCAGCCCGCGTTGTTCCTTTTTTCGCTGCCTCCCACCTTGGACCACGCCGGTTAGGCGGAGGTTAGTTCATGCTGAGAGGTGGTTAAGAACCTCGACGCGGAGCCGTCAATACCCGATCGGAGGAGGTCTAAGCAGTAACCTCGCTCAGGTGATCGGTCCTCGCCCCGCCACCGCGCCCGCCGGCGCGGCAACCGGGCTCGCCCATCACTACCTGGACGAGGACCAGCCGCTGCGGGACGCCCGGGTGCGCGGGGTCGACTTCGGCTGCGAGCCGATCGAGCCGACCGACGGGGCCACGCTGCGCTTCCTGGCGACCACTCTGCGGGCCAGGACGGTGGTGGAGATCGGCACCGGCTCCGGGGTGAGCGGGCTGTGGCTGCTGCGCGGCATGGCCCCCGACGGGGTGCTGACCTCGATCGACCTGGAGTCGGAGTACCAGCGCGCCGCCCGCGCCTGCTTCCGCGCCGCCGGTTACCCGAGCTCCCGGTTCCGCCTGATCAACGGGCATGCGCTGGACGTGCTGCCCCGGCTGGCCGACGGGGGCTACGACCTGGTCTTCGTGGACGCGGTGCCGATGGAGTACCCGCGTTACCTGGAGGCGGCCATCCGGCTGCTGCGGCCCGGCGGAGTGGTCGCCCTGTGCGGCGTGCTCGGCGACGAGGAGCTGGAGTCCTACGGCAACAACCGGGACGCACGGGCGCTGCTCCAGGTGTCGCGGACCTGCCGGGAGGACGAGCGCCTGGTGCCGCTGCCCGGGTTGGACTCGGTGCTGCTGGTCGCGGCCAAGGCGCTCTAGCTGGCGCTGACGCCCTTGCCCAGCACCACCACACCACCGGTGCTGACGGTGTAGCGCGCGCGGTCCAGGGCCAGGTCAACGCCCAGTTGGGCGCCGTCCGGCACCACCACGTTCTTGTCCAGGATGGCCCGCCGCACCTCCGCGCCCTTGCCGATGCGCACCCCGGGCAGCAGGACCGAGTCGGACACCTCGGCGCCGGCCTCCACCAGTACCCCGTTGCTCACCACCGAGCGGGTGACCAGGCCGCCGGAGATGATCGTGCCGGGACCGACGATGGAGTCCTCGGCCCGACCGGACACCACGAACTTGGCCGGCGGCAGGGGCGGCGTGGCGGTGCGGATCGGCCACTTGTCGTTGTACAGGTTGAAGATCGGGTGCACGGACACCAGGTCAACGTGCGCCTCGTAGTAGGCGTCCAGCGTCCCGACGTCGCGCCAGTAGCCGATGTCCCGGTCGGTGGCCCCGGGCACCACGTTGTCCGCGAAGTCGTACACCGCCGCCTCACCCGCCCGCACCAGGCGCGGGATGATGTCGCCGCCCATGTCGTGGTCGGAGTCGGCGTCCTCGGCGTCCGCGTGCAGCGCGTCCAGCAGCACGTCGGTGGAGAACAGGTAGTTGCCCATCGAGGCGAACGTGACGTCCGGGTCGTCGGGGGTGCCCGGCGGGTCGGAAGGTTTCTCCAGGAAGTCGACGATGCGCCCGTCCGCGTTCGCCGAGATGCAACCGAAACCCTTGGCCTCGGTGCGGGGCACCCGGATGCCGGCGACGGTGACCCCGGCCCCGCTGGTGACGTGGCGCTCCAGCATCTGCGACGGGTCCATGCGGTACACGTGGTCCGCGCCGAACACCGCGATGTAGTCCGGGCGCTCGTCGTAGACCAGGTTCAGGCTCTGGAAGATGGCGTCCGCCGAACCGGTGTACCAGCGCCGGCCGAGCCGCTGCTGCGCCGGCACCGGGGTGATGTACTGGCCCAACACGCTGGACAAACGCCAGGTGGTGGAGATGTGCCGGTCCAGCGAGTGGGACTTGTACTGGGTGAGCACGCAGATCCGGTGCATCCCGGCGTTGACCAGGTTGGAGAGCACGAAGTCGATAAGGCGGTAGTTGCCGCCGAACGGCACGGCCGGTTTCGCCCGGTCGGCGGTGAGCGGCCACAGCCGCTTCCCCTCACCGCCGGCAAGCACGATGCCCAGCACGTTGCCCGGTGCGTTCATCCGCATCCGCTCACCCCCCGGCCGACCCTAGCCGGCAGACATCGCCTCGGCCAGCACGGTGAGCGTGCGCGCGGCGAAACCGGTCGCCCCGGCGGCGACCTCTCGGTACGGCTTCTCGCAGCGCGCCGGGCCGGCGATGTCCAGGTGCGCCCAGGGCAGCCCGGCGGTGAACGCGCGCAGGAACAGCGCCGCGCCGATGCCGCTCGGCCCCTTCGGAATCTGCCGCAGGTCGGCGATGTCCGACGGCACCTCCTCGGCGACGTGGTCCAGCAGGGGCATCCGCCACAGCTGCTCACCGGTGCGCTCCCCGGCCGCCAGCAACGCCTCGGCCAGCGGGTCGTCGGTGGCGAACAGGCCGCCGGTGCGCAAACCCAGGCTCACCTTCATGGCGCCGGTCAGCGTGGCCACGTCCACGATCAGGTCGGGCTCCAGCTCGCGAACGGCGTAGCCGATCGCGTCGGCCAGCACCATCCGGCCCTCGGCGTCGGTGTTGGTCACCTCGGTGGTCTGGCCGTCGTAGTGCCGCACCACGTCACCCGGCCGGTAGGCCGAGCCGGACACGTGGTTCTCCGCCGCCGGGACCAGCCCGGTCACCTTGATCGGCAGCTCCAGCCGGGCGATGGCCAGCATCGCGCCGATCACCGCCGCGCCGCCGGCCATGTCGGTGCGCATCAGGTGCATGCCGTCGGCCGGTTTGATGGAGATGCCACCGGTGTCGAAGGTGATGCCCTTGCCCACCAGGACCAGGTGCTTCGTGGCACCGGGGGGCGTCCAGGTGAGGCGCAACAACGCCGGCGGGCGGGACGACCCGCCACCCACGGCGAGCATGCCGCCGAAGCCGTTGGCCACCAGCCACTCGTGCGGGCGCACCGACGCGGCCAGGCCCGGCACGTCCTCGGCCAGCGCGGCGGCGGTCTCCACCAGCCAGGTCGGGCTCTTCACGTCGGAGGGGGCACTGGCCAGGTCACGGGCGAGCGCGGTCGCCCCGGCGAGCGCGCTCGCCCGCGCCAGCTGCTCACCGGCCGCCGCCAGCTCGCCGGCCGGCACGACCAGCAGCACCTCACCCGGTGGCGGCGGCTGCTTCCGGGTCACCTTGAACCGGTGCGAGCCCAGGATCAGCCCGACGGCCAGGGCCACCCGGGCGGCCTCGGACATCCCGGAGGCGTCCAGCGAGGCCCGTCCGGCGTCCGAAACCCCTTCCGCCGAAGACGCTTCCGTCCGGTCCGCGCGGGCGCCCATGCCGGCGGAGAGGGTCGCCCCGGCGTGCCGCAGTCCGCCCTCGTCGGCGCCGTCCCCGATGCCGAGCAGCCAACTCCCGTCCGGCAGTCGATGCAGCTCACCGGGCTTGCCGGTGGCCCCGAGCAGGGTGATCAACTCGCTGGCCACCGGCTCGGCGGGCCAGCCCCGCTGGTTTCCCTGCTCGTCGAGCGTGACGACGCGTGGCGCCCCCGGGTCCGGCCCGGTCGCCGCGGTCACCTTTAGCAGGGGGGTCGGAACGCGCGGGAACACGTCACCCACGCTCCGCCCGGCCGGCTCCCCGAAGCCGGTTGCCGCCGTACTCAGCCCGATGCCGCCTTCAAAGCGTCGCCGAGGTCACTCGCCTCTTCCGCCGACATCTCGACCACCAGCCGGCCACCGCCTTCTAACGGGACGCGCATGACGATGCCCCGGCCCTCCTTGGTCACTTCGAGGGGACCGTCGCCGGTCCGGGGCTTCATGGCCGCCATGTCGAGCTCCCTCCATCGCCGAACAGGTCCCCGGGCTCGGGGAAGTCGGGGCCCGGCGCGGGGCTGCCTAGTGCGCCGCGCCGGGGTGACCCGGGCCCGCCTGTGTTTATTCTCCCCTATTGCCGAATCAGGAGTGCAACCGAGGCGATCATTGAGCTGAACGCTCACCGTCAGCAATCGCGGCGGCACAACCCGCTAGGTGATCGTTTACCAGCCCGGTCGCCTGCATCAACGCGTAACACGTGGTCGGCCCCACGAAGCTGAACCCGCGTCGCTTGAGTTCCTTGGCCATCGCCTTGGACTCGGGGGTCACCGCCGGCACCTCGGCCAGCGTGCGCGGGCGCGGCCGGGAGTCCGGGTCCGGGGCGAACGACCAGAGCAGCTCGTCCAACGGGGTGTCCATGGCCAGCACCGCGCGGGCGTTGCGCAGCGTTGCGTCGATCTTCGCCCGGTTCCGCACGATGCCGGGATCGGCGAGCAGCCGGGCCACGTCGGCGTCGTCGAACTCGGCCACCTCGGACGGCTCGAAGTTGGCGAACGCGGCCCGGAACGACTCCCGTTTACGCAGGATGACCAGCCAGGACAGCCCGGACTGGAAGGCCTCCAGGGATACCCGCTCGAACATCTGCCGCACCCCGCGCAGCGGCCGCCCCCACTCCTCGTCGTGGTAGGCCACGTACTCCGGCGCGGACAGCCCCCAGGGGCAGCGCGGCTGCCCGTCCGGGCCGGGCCGCAGGTCGCTCGCGGTCATTTCTCCTCCGGGTACTGCTCGCAGAACCGGGCCAGCCGGCGCAGCGACCAGCGCACCCCGGCCGCCATCACCGGCCGCGCGAACGGCCACCCGAACCGGCCCACGGGCCCGAACGGGAGCTCCAGGCGCTCCACCCACTCCACCTCCGAACCACCGTCCGCCCGGCCCGAGACGGTGAACTCGCCCTCGCCCCGGACCAGCCAGCCGGTGTGCCGGACCACGCAGCGCCGGACCGCCGGGTCGAACTCGGTGATCTCCATGGTGTCCACGAAGCCGAAAGCGCCGTAGCCGGTCCTGGCACTCAGCGTGGAGCCGACCGAACGCCCGTCGCCGCCGGTCACCTCCACCGTGGTGCCGAGCATCCACTCGCCTTGGCGGGCCCAGTCGGTGACCGCGCGCCAGGTCCGCTCCGGCGGGGCGGCGACCGGCTCGGACAGCGCCACGGTGCTCATTCGGCGGCCCCTTCGGGCGGGCTCGACGGCGTTGAGCCAGAGCCGGGAGTGGAGCCGGACGGCGCGGGGGCCAGCTCGTCCACCTGGCGGCGCAGCTCGTCCCGCTCCGCGCCCACCCGCTCCAGCTCGCCGGCCAACCGCTCCAGCACCCAGTCCACCTCGGACATCTTGTAACCGCGCACCACCTGCTGGAATCGCACCGCGCGCACGTCGGTGGCGGCCACATCGGACTCGGGCAGCCAGGTAGGAGTGGCGCCGGGCGGAACCGGCGCGAGCTCCTCGCCCCGGCCGAACACCGCCGAGGCGACCACGAAGAAGACGGCGGCCACCGCCAGCACCGCCAACAGGTAGATCAGCGCCGTTCCCACGACGGAAACCCTAAAGCCTGCCCCCGACAACCTCGCGCATCGGCGGGCGCTCGGTCACCTCGACCCGCTGGCCGGTCGGCAACCACTCGCCTTCGAGCTGGCGGAACTGGGTGATCGCGCCACCCGCGTCGGGCAGCGCGCACCGGTGCAGCGCGGCGGCCAGAATCTGCCTGGCCATCACGCCCAGGGCCAGCAGCGAGCGGTTGCGGTGCTTGCGCACTCCCAGGTTGACCTGCGCCAACGCGTCCAGCCCCCGGTTGGTGTGGGTGTCCAGCAGCAGCCCGATCTCCACCCCGTAACCCGCCGCGAACGGCACCGACTCGAGCAGCTCGCGGGTCGCCGCGTACTCCCCGCCGAGCGGTTGCACCACCCCGGACAGCTCCGGCCGCAACGCGGCCAGCAACGGCCGCACCAGCAGCTCGGTGACCCGCCCGCCGCCGGTCTCCAGCTCGGACGTCTCCAGCCGCAGCGGCCGCCGGTAGAACCCCTTGACCAGCGCCACCCTGGGCTCGGTGAGCAGCGGGCCGAGCAACGCCGGCACGAACCCGGGGTCGAAGTCCACCAGGTCGGAGTCCAGGAAGACCACCAGATCACCGCTGGTGGCGGCCAGCGAGCGCCAGAGCACCTCGCCCTTGCCGGCCAGCGGGGGCAGCTCGGGCAGCACGTCCGAACGGCCGACCACCCGCGCACCGGCCGCCGCCGCGCGCTCCCCGGTCTGATCGGTGGACCCGGAGTCCATCACGAGCAGCTCGTCCACCAGCGGTTCCGCGCCCCGGGTGAGCGGCACGATGGCCGCCACGATCGGCCCCACGGTGTCCTGCTCGTTCAGCGCCGGCAGCACCACCGAGACGGTGCGCCCGCGCTTGGCCGCGCGCAGCTCGTCCACCGTCCACGCCGGCCGCTGCCAGGTGCGCCGCGCGAACCACCGCTCCAGTTCGGGTTCCATCTACGCCAGCCCCCGCACGCAGCCGGCGGGCGGCCGGGTGCCCTGGATGCTGGCCACCATGTCCACCGTGCGGCGGGTGGCGGCCACGTCGTGCGCCCGGAACACCCGCGCGCCGGCGGCGGCGGCCAGCGCGGTCGCGGCGAGCGTGCCCTCGCCGCGTTCCTCCAGGCCGACGCCGAGCGTCTCCCCGATGAAGTCCTTGTGCGAGAGCGCCATCAGCACCGGCCAACCGGTGTCCGCCAGCTCGTCGCACCGGCGCAACAGCTCCAGCCCGTGCCAGGTGTTCTTGCCGAAGTCGTGGGTCGGGTCGATCAGGATGCCCTCCCTCGGTACGCCCAGCGCGAGCACCCGCTCCGCCTGCCCGGTCAGCTCGGCGATCACGTCCGCCACCAGGTTCGGGTAGCTGACCCGGTGCGGGCGGGTGCGCGGCACCGCGCCGCCGGTGTGCGAGCAGACCACGCCGACCTCGAACTCGGCGGCCACCTCGGCCAGCTTGGGATCCGCGCCGGCCCAGGTGTCGTTGATCAGGTCCGCGCCTTCCTCGCAGGCCAGCCGGCCCACCTCGGCGCGCCAGGTGTCCACGCTGATCACCACGTCCGGATGGCGGGCCCGGACGGTGGCGATGAACGGGACCACCCGCCGGATCTCCTCGTCGGTGTCCACGTCGCTGCCCGGACCCGCCTTGACCCCGCCGATGTCCACGATGTCCGCCCCCTCGGCGACGGCGGCGTCCACCGCGGCCAACGCGTCCGCCTCGGCGAACGTGGCGCCCCGGTCGTAGAACGAGTCGGGGGTGCGGTTCACGATCGCCATCACCAGCGCCCGGTCCGCCGGCGGCGTCCGGGTACCGAACCGCAGTGGTGTCCTCACACTTCGAGCATTACACGGCGACCGGACCGGCGCAGGCGTCCAGCGCGGTGCTCACATCGGCGGCCCGGACCAGCCGGCTGATCGAGGTCGGCCCGGCGAACCCGGCGTCCACCAGCTCGTTCATCCAGGCCATCAGGCCGTCGTAGTGGCCGTTCGGGTCGAGCAGCACCACCGGTTTGGCGTGCAGGTTCAGCACCCCGGCGCTCCACGTCTCGACCAGCTCCTCACAGGTTCCCAGGCCGCCGGGCAGGGTGATGAAGGCGTCGGCGTGCGCGTCCATCAGCGCCTTGCGCTCGCGCATCGTGTCGGTGATGAGCAGCTCGTCGGCGTCGTGGTCGGCCCATTCCCGCTCCACCATGGAGCGCGGGATCACGCCGACCGTCCGAGCCCCGCCGGCCCGCGCCGCCTTGGCCACCGCGCCCATCATGGACCGGCGCCCACCCCCGGAGACCAGCGTCCAGCCGCGCTCGGCGATTCCCGAACCGACCGCCTCGGCCAGCGCCAGGTTGCTCGGGTCTACCCCGTCCCAGGACGAGCAGTAGACACAGACAGCGCGGCTCAATGGGTCTCTTCCCACGCCTTGTAGGCCTCGTTGACCAGCTTGACGGCCTCGTCGATGTCGTCCGTGACGTGCACCAGGGCGAGGTCCTTCTCACCGATCTTGCCGCTTTCGAACACCGAGTTCTTCAACCACTCGTAGAGGCCGCCCCAGTACTCGGTGCCCAGCAGCACCACCGGGAACTTGGTGACCTTCTTGGTCTGCACCAGGGTGAGCGCCTCGAACAGCTCGTCCAGCGTGCCGAAGCCGCCGGGCAGGCAGACGAACGCCTGCGAGTACTTCACGAACATGGTCTTGCGGGCGAAGAAGTAGCGGAAGTTGATGCCCAGGTCCACCCAGGGGTTGAGGCCCTGCTCGAAGGGCAGCTCGATGCCGAGGCCGACGGACAGCCCGCCCGCGTCGTTGCAGCCCCGGTTGACCGCTTCCATGGTGCCGGGGCCGCCGCCGGTCATCACCGCGAACCCGGACTCGGCCAGCGCCTTCCCCAGATCCCGTCCCAGCTGGTACTCCGGGTGCTCGCGCTTGGTGCGGGCCGAGCCGAACACGGTGACCGCGCGGGGCAGCTCGGCCAGCATGCCGAAGCCCTCGACGAACTCGGCCTGGATGCGCAGCACCCGCCACGGGTCGGTGTGCACCCAGTCGGAGGGACCGCGCGAGTCGAGCAGGCGCTGGTCGGTCGTGGTGGGTTCTACGCGGCGGTCCCGGCGCAGCACGACCGGGCCTCGGAGCTTTTCTGAAGGGCGCTCGTCGTCGACAGACACCCCACCGACACTAGCGCCCGGCCGACGTCAGGTAGCGGCGGAGCAACTCCGTGCACCGGGTGATTCGGTCGATGTTCACGAACTCTTCCCGGGTGTGCGCCAGGTTCGGGTCGCCGGGGCCGAAGTTGATCGCCGGAATGCCCAGGGCGGCGAACCGGGAGACGTCCGTCCAGCCGTACTTGGCCACCGGCCGCGCGCCGGTCGCGGCCAGGAACGCCTTCGCCGCCGGGGCGTGCAGGCCGGGCAGCGCGCCGGCCGCCGAGTCGGTGATCTCCAGCGGTGCATGGTCGAAGACCTCGCGCACGTGGTCGGCGGCCTGCTCGGGCGTGCGGTCCGGGGCGAACCGGAAGTTCACCGTGACGCAGGCCTCGTCCGGCACCACGTTGCCCGCGACGCCGCCCTCGATGCGCACCGCCTGCAGGCCCTCCCGGTAGACGCAGCCGTCGATGTCCACCTGGCGGGGCCGGTACTCGTTGAGCCGCCGCAGGATGGGGGCCGCCGCGTGGATGGCGTTCTCGCCCAGCCAGGACCGGGCGGAGTGGGCGCGCCGCCCGGTCGTGCGCACCACCGCGCGCAGCGTGCCCTGGCAGCCGGCTTCCACGGCGCCGTCCGTCGGCTCGGCCAGGACCGCCAGGTCGGCCTGGAGCCAGTCCCGGTGCTCCCGCTCGATCCGGCCCAGCCCGTTGCGCGCGGCTTCCACCTCCTCGCAGTCGTAGAACACGAGGGTGAGCTCGTGCGCCGGGTCGTCGATGGTGGCCGCCAGGTGGGCGATCATCGCGTCCCCGGACTTCATGTCGGACGTGCCGCAGCCGTAGATGCGGTCCCCCTCGCGGTGGGACGGCACGTTGTCCGCGATCGGCACGGTGTCCAGGTGGCCGGCCAGCAGCACCCTGGTCGGCCGGTCACCGTTGGTGCGCGCGAGCACCGCGTTTCCGCTGCGCAGCAGCTCGAACGTGGGCGCCTGCGCACGCAAGGCCTCCTCCACGGCGTCCGCCAGTGCTCCCTCCTCGCCGGACACGCTCGGTACGTCGACCAGCGCGGCGGTGAGCTCGACCGGGTCGGCACTCAGGTCGAGAGCTGGAACTGGGCCCCGGGCTACCGTCGCCCGAGCGGAAGCGCTCATACCCCGCACGCTACGCCGACCACGTCGTCCGGTTCCCGCCGCTCTCCTCCGGAGTCCTCCAACACGCTATGGCTCTGCGTGGAAATATGCGCCACGTCGCAAATTCACGGCTCAATTCGAGAAGCAGACTCCGTGAGGTGAAACCCCCGCATTCCTGATCGCGCTCAGCCGCGCAGCTCGTCAAGAGCAGCTGATCCGCCGCGGCGGCGCGTGTCGCGTATTTCCACGCAGAGCCATACCTTCCGCGGAGGGGTTGGGGAGGAGACGCCCGAGGGGCGGCCTATAGCACAAGTCGAGGATGGCCGGTTTGAGTTGCCCACAGGTGCAGGGGTTTTGCCGGGTTATCCACAGGCAGGCATCAAGCGGTTGGCCGGTCTCGCGCTGAAACGCAGAGTGGGGGAATGACCGATCGTCGACTGTTCAAGTTTTGCGTTGCCGGGCTGGTTCGCGCCGTTCGACGGCGGGCGGACCTCAGCCAACGGGAACTCGCCGCACGGGCCGGCGTCTCGCGGTCCACGGTGAACCGGGTGGAGGCGGGCGGCTACGCACCGAGCCTCGCCATGCTGAGCCGGTTGCTCGCGGTCGCGGACGTCCATCTGGTTGCGGTGGACGGCCAGGGACACGTTGTGCCGCCGCTGCGTGCCTGGGACAACACGAAGGACGGCGCGAACAGACACTTTCCCGCGCACCTGGACACAGTGCTCGACCCCCGCGACGGTGAGTGGTGGGGCGATCGCTTCGGGCTGGCCCGCCCGCCGGAGACCTATCACCGTGACCGCCGGCTCCGCGACGCCCAGCGCGCCCGCAGCCGATGGGAGGTTCGGGGAATGCAGTCCGACCGGGCGAGCGAACCACCGATCCCAATCGTCCGCGACGGGCGCCTGCTGCGCTTCGGCTAACGTGTCGCTCGTGCATATCACCGAAGGCGCGTACGGCGTCGGGCTGGCCACCGTGGCGGGCGACGGCACCGTGCTGGACACCTGGTTCCCCGCTCCCGTGCTGGGCTCGGCCGCCGGCGCGGCCGACCAACCCGACCTGACCGGGCTCGCCGGTCGGGACCAGGCGCGCGGCGTCGAACTGGTCGTGGTGCGCACCGAGATCGGCTCACTGGCCGACCCGCCGGAGGACGCGCACGACGTCTACCTGCGCCTGCACCTGCTCAGCCACCGCCTTGCCCGGCCGCACTCGATCAACCTGGACGGCATGTTCGGCCTGCTCGCCACCGTGGTGTGGACCAGCGCCGGCCCGTGCGCGGTGACCGACTTCGAGCTGACCAGGGCCAGGCTGCGCGCCACCGGGCAGAACGTCGCGGTGTACGGGCTGGACAAGTTCCCGCGCATGGTCGACTACGTGCTGCCCGCCGGCGTGCGCATCGCCGACGCCGACCGGGTGCGGCTGGGCGCCCACCTGGCCGCCGGCACCACCGTGATGCACGAGGGCTTCGTCAACTTCAACGCCGGCACGCTGGGCAACTCGATGGTGGAGGGCCGGATCTCGGCCGGTGTGGTGGTGGACGACGGCTCCGACGTCGGCGGCGGTGCGTCGATCATGGGCACGCTGTCCGGCGGCGGCAAGGACGTGATCTCGGTCGGCAAGCGCTGCCTGCTCGGGGCGAACGCCGGCATCGGCATCTCGCTCGGCGACGACTGCGTGGTGGAGGCCGGGCTGTACATCACCGCCGGGACCAAGGTGAAGCTGCCGGACGGCAGTGTGGTCAAGGCCCGCGAGCTGTCCGGCCACGACGGGTTGCTGCTGATCCGGGACTCGCAGACCGGCGCGGTACTAGCCCGATCGCGTGGCGGCCAGACCGTAGAGCTGAACGAAGCACTGCACGCGAACAACTAAAACTTAGACTGGTCTCATGGTCTTAACCGGCGCAACGGCCGTTCGGCACCCCGCTCCGATCCATCGGGGCACCGAGGCACCACCGCTGGCCGTGCTGCGGCTGCCCGAGCCGCTCACCGCCGTGCCCAGCGACCCCCCGGTGCACCACGTGCGGGTCGCGCTGGACACCCGGCTACGCGCGCTGCTCAAGCACGACGCGGGCGCGCGCATCGGGCGGGACGTCGAGGACGTGCACCAGATGCGGGTTTCCGTCCGGCGCATGCGGGCCGCCCTGAAGGCGGCCCGGCCGCTGTTGGACGCCGAGTGGTCGGACACGCTGCGGGCCGAGCTGGGTTGGTTGGGGCGCTCGTTGGGGCCGGTCCGGGACCTGGACGTGTTGTTGCCCCGGCTGCGCGGGCTGGCCGCCGACCTGCCGGAGAACGAGCGCGCCGCCGCCGAGGCGCTGATCAGCACGCTGGACGCGGACTACACGCTGGCCAGGGCGGACATGATGCACGCGCTGGCCGCGCCCCGCTACGTCACGCTGCTGGAACGGCTGGCCGACGCGGTCCGTCTGCCCCTGCCCACCCCGTCGGCCACCGAACGCCAGCCGGAGCTGGTCGAGCTGGTGCGCAAGGAGTTCCGCATGCTGCGCAAGGCGGTGCGGCGCGCCGGGGAGGACCCGCCGGACGAGGTGCTGCACGCGCTGCGCATCAAGGGCAAGCGGCTGCGCTACACCGGCGAGCTGGTGGAGCCGGTGCTCGGCAAGCCGGTCCGCCAGCTGCTCGGCGCCACCTCCGGCCTGCAGGAGGTGCTCGGCGATCACCAGGACGCCTGCGTCGCCCAGGAGAAGATCCGCGAGCTGCTGGACCGGGGCGCGACCAGCGGCGACCCGCGACTGCTGACGTTCGTCGCCGGGCGCCTGGTGGAGCGAGAGTACGCGCGCGCGGAACAGCAGCGCGGGCTCTGGTGGGCGGCCTGGCAGCGGGTGGCCGCGCGCGCCAGCGTCCTCTAGCCCGCCCGGGCCGGGCGGTCGGGTCGGGTCGGGCGGGTTGGTTCAGGCCCGTCGCCGATGAGCAGGATGGCCAGGGCCTGGGTCAGGCCGGCCAGTACCAGGACGCCGAACGGGACTCGGTAGCCGCCGGTGAGGTCCAGCAGCAGGCCCATCAGCAGCGGTGCCGTCCCGGCCATCAGGTAGCCGACGCCCAGCGCGAGGCCGCCCACCGCGCCGGCTCGCGCCCCGTCCGGGGTTCGCCAGGCGATCACCGAGATGCCCAGGGGGAACCCGGCGCCGACGCCGATCGCGGCCAGCACCGCCCAAGCCCACGGGCCGACCACCGGCGGCAGCGGCCAGCACAGCGCGCCGACCGTGCCCACCAGCCCGCAGACCAGCGACGCGGACGACCAGAACACCCACCGGCGGCGTCGCTCGGCCATCGCCGACACCAGCAGCGCCGCCGGGATCTGGGTGAACGTCCACAGCGCCTGCAGCAGCGCCGCTCGCCGCGGCGACCAGCCGAGGTGCTGGTAGTACGGGGCCAACCAGGTCAGCCAGCCGTAGAACTGCACCGACGTGGATGCCATGAAACACATGGCCAGCCGGGCGAAGCCGTCCCGCCAGGGCAGCGCCCCGCGCCGGTCGTTCGAACCCGGCGGGCACCACCGCGCCACCGACCACCAGGCGCCCACCGCGAGCAGCGCGGGCACCGCCCACACCGCCAGGGAGAACGACCAGCCACCCAGGCCGACGGCGAGCGGCACGGCGACCACGCTGGTCACCGAGGCGCCGATCATCATGGACACCACGTAGGAACCGGTAACCACCCCGGCCCGGCCCTCCAGGTGGTGTTTCACCACGCCGGTGACCAGCACGCCGGCCGTGCCGATGCCCCAGCCGACCAGCACACTGCCACAGATCAGTGCGGGCAGCGTCGGCACGATGCGCACCAGGCTGCCGGCGGAGAGGACCGCCACCGACACGGCCAGCCCGCGCTCCCAACCCAGCCGGACGCCCACGGCGGGAGCGGCGAACGAGCCAATGCCCATCAGCACCACCGCCGAGGCCTGCACCAGGCCGGCCGCGCCGGCGGAAAGCCCCAGGTCGTCCCGGACGATCTCCAGCAGCGGCGGGTAGCCGGCCAGCGCGGTGCGGAAGCTCACCGCCAGCAGCAGGACCCCGACCAGCACCGCTGCCGGGCGAGGCCGACTCATCGGCGGGCGCTCATGAAAGGAGCCGCTGCACCGCCGCGTCCACCCGCTCGTCGGTGGCGGTCAGCGCCACCCGCACGTGCCGCGCCCCGGCCGGGCCGTAGAACTCGCCCGGCGCGACCAGGATGCCCAGCCCGGCCAGCCGGTCCACGGTCGCCCGGCACGGTTCGCCGGCCGTGGCCCACAGGTAGAGCCCGGCTGGCGCGTTATCGGAGTGCTCGATTTTCAACCCGGCCGAGGTCAACGCGCCGGCCAGCTTCTCCCGCCGGGCGCGGTAGCGCGCCCACTGGGCGGCGACGTGCGTGTCGTCCTCCAGCGCGGCGGTCATCGCCACCTGCACCGGCCTCGGCATCATCATGCCGGCGTGCTTGCGCACCTCCAGCAGGCCGGCGACCAGCGAGGGGTCACCGGTCACGAACCCGGCCCGGTAGCCGGCCAGGTTGGACGTCTTGGACAGCGAGTGCACCGCCAGCAGCCCGGCGTGCGAACCGCCGCACACCTCGGGGTGCAGCACCGAGTAGACGCCCTCGGGCCGACCGCCGGACAGCCCGAGGTAGCACTCGTCGGCGGCCAGCACCGCGCCCCGCTCGCGCGTCCAGTCGACCATCTTGCGCAGGTGCTCGACCGGCAGCACCCGCCCGGTCGGGTTGGACGGCGAGTTCACCCACACCAGCCGCACGCGGGCCGGTCCGGCCGAGAGCAGCGAGTCGGCGCGCACCGGATCGGCGCCGGCAATGCGCGCGCCCACCTCGTACGTCGGGTAGGCCAGCTCGGGGATCACCACGGCGTCCCCCGCCCCCAGGCCGAGCAGCGTGGGCAGCCAGGCGACCAGCTCCTTGGAGCCGATGGTGGGCAGCACGGCGTCCGGGTTCAGCCCGTCGACCCCGTAGCGCCGGCCCATCGCCGCCGAGGCGGCCCCACGCAGGGCGGCGGTTCCCCAGGTGGCCGGGTAGCCGGGCGCCTGCGCCGGCTCGCTGGCCAGCGCCGCCCTGATCGCCGTCGGCACCTCGTCCACGGGGGTACCGACGGAGAGGTCCACAATGCCGTCCGGGTGGGCGGCCGCCTTCGCGGTGGCCTCGGCGAGCGAGTCCCAGGGAAAGTCCGGCAGCCCGGCGATGAACGGGCTCAAACAGTGCTCACGCGTCGTGTTCCTGCGGGGGCAGCCCGGAAGCCGGCGGCACGTCCCGCTCCACCCGGCCGACCTTGGAGGCGCCACCCGGCGAGCCGAGCTCCTCGAAGAAGTCGGCGTTCGCCTTGGTGTAGTCCTTCCACTGATCCGGAACGTCGTCCTCGTAGTAGATGGCCTCGACCGGGCAGACCGGCTCGCAGGCGCCGCAGTCGACGCACTCATCGGGGTGGATGTAGAGCATCCGCCCACCCTCATAGATGCAGTCAACCGGGCACTCTTCTATGCAGGCCTTGTCTTGCAGGTCGACACATGGCTCGGCGATCACATACGTCACGGCGTCTCTCCAGCGGTGGTAACGACGTTCTCGGACGTCAGTATGTCTCCTCAGTTTCCATCACGCGTACCAAGGTAGGCCTCTGTTGGCTGAATCACTCTCCCGGAAAGCCGGATGCGGCAAACTCGATGTTGTGGAAATCCGCGGCGCACGGTCCGCTGAGCTGCTGGCCCGGCTACACGGCTGCCGGGTGACCTTGCGGCACCGGCTGGCTACCCGGGATGGGCGGCCGTTATTCACCGACTCGGTCGGCGAGTTGGAGTCCGAGGGGCGGCCGGACCTGTTGGTGCACACCAGACGCGGTCCGGTCCGGGTGGCCAGGGAGGCGGTGGTGGCGGTGCGGGAGATCCCCCAGCCCCGGGCCCGGCGGGCGTCCTGGGCGGCGGTTTCCCGGCTGGAACGGCTGTGCGCCGACGCCTGGCCCGCCGTGGTGGACCGGCCGCTCGGCCAGTGGCGGCTGCGAGCCGCCGGCGGGTTCACCGGCCGGGCCAACTCGACCCTGGTGGTCGGCGACCCGGGCCGTCCCACGCCGGAAGCGCTGGCCGAGGCGGTCGGCTTCGCCGCCCGGCACGGGCTACGACCGAGGGCACAGGTGCCGCGCGACTCGCCGTGGCACGAGCGGCTGGCCGAACACGGCTGGCGGTTGGACGAGTCGCACGCACCGGGCGCCGAGGTGTCCGTACAGGTCACCGAGCTGGCCCAGCTGGCCGGCCGGTCCGCCGGCCCGGACAACGAGCCGGGCGAACCGGCGAAGTGGCCCGGTGTGGCGCCGAGGATCGACCCGCGACCGGACGCGGACTGGTGGCGCCTCACCGTGGAGGAACAACAGCCCTCCGAAGCCGCCCGCCACGTCCTGACCGCCCCCGCGCTGGCCGACCGGGACGCGATGGGGTTCGGGGTGGCACGGGACGGCCCCACCGCCGTCGGCGCGGTGCGGCTGGCGCTGGTGGACGGGCACCTGCACGTGGCCAGGCTGTGGGTGGCCCACGAGTACCGCAAGGCCGGCGTGGGTTCCGCGCTGATGCGCGCCGGCGCCCGGTGGGCGCTGGACCGGGGGGCGCAGTGGTGCGTGCTGCAGGTGGCCGAGCACAACGTGCCCGCCATGGCCCTGTACCGGCGGCTCGGCTTCCGCCAGCACCACCGCTACATCTACCTGGTGCCGCCGGACACGCCTTAGTCGGACCCCGCGCGTTCGTTCCGGATGACCCGGCCGAGGACGAACGCGCCGGGCAGCAGCCCGGCCATCACCTGGGCCATGGACAACAGGTCCAGCGGCAGCAGCACGTCACCACCGGGGCCGGCCAGGCCGATCCCGAAGATGACCACCGCCCAGGCCCCCAACACCAGGCCGGCCCCCGGCACACCGGCCACCGCGCCGGCGTTGCGCACCAGCCACGGGGTGGTGACCAACCCCAGCAACGCGCTGAGCGGGATCGGGACGGCACCCCAGTAGAGGGTGAGGAAGCACAGCTCCAGCACCGCGAGCAACACCGTGTCCACCAGCAGCACCGCCAGCACGGAGATCGCGCCGGTCTGCTCCCTCGGCTCGGCCGGGAGCGGCGCGAGTGCGGTACCGGTCGCGGTCCGGTCGTCGGTCATGCGGTCTCGATCCCCTCGAACAGGTCACGCTCGGGCGTTGTGGGAATGCCTTGCCGGCCGGCGGCCAGGACGTAGCACTCCTCGCGGTACACCGGTTGCCCGATCTCGTTGGTCAGCGCGAAGGCGCGGCGTTCGCCGTTCGCCCACACGGTCAGCTGGGTGGCGTGCCCGCGCAGCGCGGCCAGCTTGGCCGGCAGCTGCCGGCCGACGTCCAGCCTGGTGGTCACCGTTTCGTCCGGTACGCAGACCAGCTCGCCCGGTTCGCCCAGCCGCCACGGCAGGTCGGCCCCGGTGAGCTCGGCCAGCCCGGCCGCCAGGTCGCTGCGCGGCACCACGGTCCAGTACACCTTGCGCACCGACGGCGTGCGGGCGGCGGCGGCCATGGTGATCTCGTGTGCGCGCACGTGATCAGGATGCCCGTATCCGCCGCCCGGGTCGTAGCCGACCACCACCTGCGGCCGGGTCTCCGCCATGATCGCGGCCAGCGCGTCGACCTGCTCGGCCCGGTCGGCCGGGGTACAGAACGCCCTGGGGTGCAGCGTCGGGGGCACGGCGGGCCGCCCGTCCACGACGGTCATCCCGCTGTCCCGCCAGCGCCCGATCCCGCCCAGGAACCGCTGGTCGCGCAGGCCCAGGGCGGCCATGGCGGTGGCCAGCTCGCCGACCCGGTAACCGCCGAGCTGGTCGGCCGCCTCGGCCGCCAGCCCGGCCAGCGCGGGCACCATCACCTCACCCTGCTCGCCCAGCGTGCAGGTGACCAGGGTCACGTGGGTGTCGGGGTCGGAGGCGTACCGGGCGATGGTCCCGCCGGTGGTGATGGTCTCGTCGTCCGGATGTGCGTGCACGAGCAACAACCGGCGCGCCGCGTTCGAACCCACCGGGAAAGCTTAGTTCCAGGCGAGGGCGGAGCGTTGTTTCCAGTAGTCCGCAGGGTCTTCCGCGAGGTCGGCGAGCTCCGCCCGGTCGATCGGGACGTCCAGCGCGGCCAGGTTGGCCCGCAGCTGCCCGACACCGGCCGGGCCGAGGAGCACGGTGTCCGCCCACGGCTGGGCCAGCGCGGCGGCCAGCGCGACCGCGTCCTGGCCCACCCCGTACTCGGTGGCCAACCGGTCCACCGCCGGCGGGGCGGTGACCACCAGCCGCCCGTTGGCCAGTGCCTCCTTGACGATCACGTGGCAGCCGGCCGCGTGCGCGGCGGCCAGCGCATCCCCGGCCGAGGGCTCCAGCGGGTTCCAGGTGGACTGGACCGCGGAGAACAGGCCCAGCTCCAGCGCCCGTTCGATGGCGTCCGCCTGGTTCGGCCCGGACGTGGAGAAACCCAGCCGCGGGCCGGACTCGGCCAGCTCGGCGAGCAGACCCAGCAGCTCCCGGTCGGTGAACAGCGGGCTGTCCGGGGTCAGCGAGTGGACCTGGTAGAGGTCCAGGCGGTCGCCGAGCAGCTTCCGCGACTCGGCGTACTGCTCGCGCAGCCGGGCGGCCGAGTGCTCCTTCAGCTCATGCACCTGGGCGTCCATCCGCCACTCGCCGACGTAGGCGTAGCCCCACTTGCTGGATACGGTCAGCTCCGGCTGCCCCCGGGCGGCCAGCCAGCCGGCCAGGAACTCCTCCGCCCGCCCGTAGGAACGGGCCACGTCCACCCAGCGCACGCCGGCCGCGTAGGCCCCGTCCAGCACCGCCCAGCTGGCCGCGCGCATCTCGTCCACGGTTCGCTCGGCCGGCAGCTCGCCGTCGCGGCCCAGGTTGATGTACGCCGGCCGGCCCAGTGCGGCCAGTCCCAGGGCCAGCCGATCGACTCCGCCCGCGCTCACCCGGCGGCGCCCGGCGCGTCCTCGGTGACGCCCGGCGCGTCCTCGGTGACGCCCGGCGCGTCCTCGGTGACGCCCGGCGCGTCCTCGGTGACGCCCGGCGCGTCCTCGGTGACGCCCGGCGCGTCCTTGGTGGCGCCCGGCGCGTCCCGGGTGGCCTCGGCGAGCGCGGCGAACAGCAGCGCGGTGGAGCTGGCCCCCGGGTCCCGGTGGCCGATGCTGCGCGGCCCCAGGTAGGACGCCCGTCCCTTGCGGGCCTGCAGCGGCACGGTGGCCGCCGCGCCCTGTTCCGCCGCCTCGGCCGCCGCCTCGGCCGCCGCCGGCAACCCGCCGCCACCGGCCACCGCCTCACCCAGGGCCGCGACGGCGGGCGTCCACGCGTCCAGCATGGTCTTGTCGCCGGGTTGCGCCGCACCGAGCTTGGCCAACGCGGCGATCGCCGCGTTCAGCGCCTCGACCAGCTGCTCGGCGCTGGCCGACTCCCCGTCGCCCAGCGCTTTCCCCGCCGCCCGCAGCGCCGACCCGTAGAGCGGCCCGGAAGCCCCGCCGACCTTGGAGATCAGCGTCCCGCCCGCCTTGACCAGCACCGCGCCGACGGTGGCCGGCTCGGCGTCGGCCAGCGCGGTGCGCACGGCGTCGCACCCGCGCTGCATGTTGCTGCCGTGGTCACCGTCGCCGATCGCGCTGTCCAGCTGGGTGAGCTGGTCCCGGTGCGCGTCCACCGCGTCGGCGAACCGGTCCAGCCAGGCAACGGCCAGCGCCACGTCGATCTTCATCAATTGGTCCTCTCAACGTCCCCAACGCAGCGCCGGGGTCTGCACCGGCGCGGCCCACAGGTCCAGCAGCTGGTCGTCCGCCCGGCACACGCTGATCGACACCCCGGCCATGTCCAGGCTGGTCACGTAGTTGCCGACCAGGCTGGCCGCGATCTCCACCCGTCGCCCGCCGAGGATCTTCGCCACCTCGCCCGCGACCAGGTACAGCTCGATCAGCGGAGTGCCGCCGAGGCCGTTGACCAGCAGGATCGTCCGCTCACCGGCCGCCAGCGGGAGGTCCTCCAGGATCGCGTCCATGGCCAGCTCGACCAGCTCAGCGGCCGACCGCAGCTTGCCCCGCTCGCGGCCCGGCTCGCCGTGGATGCCCACGCCGATCTCGATCTCGTCCTCGGGCAGGTCGAACCCGGGCCGCCCGGACGCCGGCACGGTGCACGCGGTGAGCGCCACGGCGAACGAGCGGGAGGCGTCGTTCACCCGCGTGGCCACGTCGGCCACCTCGTCCAGCGGCGCGTCCCGCTCGGCCAGCGCGCCGGCGATCTTCTCCACGAACACCGTGGCGCCGGTTCCCCGCCGGCCGGCGGTGTAGGTGGAGTCCCGCACCGCCACGTCGTCGTTCACCAGGACGCCGCGCGCGGTGATGCCCTCGTCGCCGGCCAGTTCCTCGGCGAGCTGGAAGTTCATCACGTCGCCGGTGTAGTTCTTCACGATGAACAGCGCGCCGGCCCCGCCGTCGGTGGCCTTGGCGGCGGCCAGGATCTGGTCCGGCACCGGGGAGGTGAAGATCTCGCCCGGGCAGGCGCCGTCCAGCATCCCGTACCCCACGAACCCGCCGTGCAGGGGTTCGTGCCCGGACCCGCCGCCGGAGACCAGCGCGACCTTGCCCGCGCGCGGTCCTTCGGCCCGGGTGATGATCCGTTGTTCCGGGTCCACCCGCAGCTCGGGGTGCACGGCGGCCAGGCCGGCCATGGCGTCGACCAGCACCGACTCCGGCGCGTTGATCAGCTTCTTCATGCCAGAGCTCCTGACCATCGTTCGTCAATACTGAACGGCATAAAAACAGTATGCGTGGCCCGAATCACTGTCAACCACCGCTCAGACCAACGCCGCGCGACCCGCGCCGAGCTCGCGGGACAGCTGCCGGGCGACCTCGCGCACCTTCACCGCCAGCTCCGGGGAGCGCTCCGGGTCCAGCACCCGTTCCACCGGACCGACCACGCCGATGGCGCCCACCAGGCCGGCCCGGTCGAACACCGGCGCGGCGATTCCGGCGTCGCCCAGCGCGCACTCCTGGTTCTCGACGGCGTAGCCGAGGTTGCCCACCTCGGCCAGCTGGCCGGACACCGCCGCCCTGTCGACCAGGCTGTGCCCGGTCAGCGGCGGCAGCTCGCCGTCCAGCAGCTCCATCCGCAGGCCGGCCGGGGCGAACGCCACCATCGCCTTGCCCAGCGCGCAGGTGTGCCAGGGCAGGCTGGCCCCGACGTCCAGGATCTGCACCGCGCCGGCCGGGCGGAAGGCGTGGTGCACCACCAGCACCCGCGAGCCGGTCAGCACGCCCACCCAGACCGCCTCGTCGGCCCGCATGGCGAGCAGGTCGGCCCAGGTCAGCGAGCGCATGCGCAGCTCGTGGGTCTCCAGGAAGGCGTTGCCCAGGGTGAGCACGCCGGGGCCGAGCGCGTACCGGCCGGTGCGCCGGTCCTTCATCACCAGGCCCTCGCCCTCCAGCGTGCGGAGCAGGGCGTGCACGGTGGGTTTGGCCACGCCGAGCCGTTCGGCCAGCTCGGCCAGGCCCAGTCGGGGGCCGCCCTCGGCCAGGTGGCCGAGCAGCCGCGCGGCGCGCTGCACGGACTGAACCACCGTCGACCTCGTTTCAGAATTGCCGAATGCTGTTCAGCCATGAAACCATACCGGCATGTCCAGCGATACGGTCGAACCGGCTGAACCTGTCGGGATCGTACTCGTGTCCCACAGCGCCGAACTGGCTTCCGGACTGCGCGACCTACTCGGCCAACTGGGCGTGGCGGCCGATGCGGTGGCCGTGGCCGGTGGCACCGAGGACGGCGGGCTCGGCACCAGCTACGACCTGATCGACGCCGCCATTCGCCGGGTGGACCGGGGATCGGGCGTGGCTGTCCTGCCCGACCTGGGCAGTTCGGTGCTCACCGCGCGCGCCGTGCTGGCCGAACGCAACCGCCCCGACCTGGTGCTCGTGGACGCCCCCTTCGTGGAAGGCGCGGTGGCCGCCGCCGTCCTGGCCGCCACCGGCGCACCCCTCGCCGCGGTAATCACCGCCGCCGAACAAGCCCGCGAAGCCCGCAAGTTCTGACCGTCAATTCCGACGCCGCGCGGCTGGGCGGGCGTCGGTATACGGGTGCGGGTTTAAAGATCAGCTTGGACGGGCGGGCTGGGGCTTCTTGTGGGCTTGAGTGCCGCCTGTCGCGATGCGAGTGCGGAGCGTAGCTGCGGCCGGTGGGGTTGGGGGCGGCTTCAGCGAGCGACACGCTCGACGCCCCCAGCCGGCCTGCGCGACCAGGCGATGCTCACTCTGAGTCACCGAGGCGCGACGGGTGGGGCAGATGTGACTGCGGGTCGGCGGCTACGTTCACCGAGTGCTGGGTGGGTCCGGTCCAACCGCGCCGTCGACCGGACTGAGCCAGCGCTCGGTGACGAGCGGCGGGCGGCACCCCAACCAGCCAGAAACCCAAGCCGGCCCGTCCAAGCCGATCGTTAAACCCGCACCCGACACCCTCAGCCCGCGGAAGTCACCGGGAGGGCGGACTCGGCGGGTTCGGGGAAGTGGCAGGCGGCCCGGTGGTTGGCCGGTGATCCGTCCACCTCGAGCAGCTGGGGTTCCTCCTGGGCGCAGATGTCCTGGGCCTTCCAGCAACGGGTGCGGAACCGGCAGCCGGACGGCGGGTCCAGCGGACTGGGCACCTCACCGGTGAGCACGATGCGCTGCCGGCGGCGCTCCACGAGAGGGTCCGGCACCGGCGCGGCGGACAGCAGTGCCTGGGTGTACGGGTGGCGCGCGCCGGCGTAGATCTCCGCCCGGGTGCCGGTCTCCACGATCTTGCCCAGGTACATCACCGCGACCCGGTCCGAGATGTGCCGGACCACCGACAGGTTGTGGGCGATGAACAGGTATGCCACGCCCAGCCGCTCGCGCAGGGAGGCCAGCAGGTTGATCACGCCGGCCTGCACCGACACGTCCAGCGCGGACACCGGCTCGTCCAGCACCACCAGCCGGGGGCGCAGGGCCAGGGCGCGCGCGATGCCGATCCGCTGGCGCTGCCCGCCGGAGAACTCGTGCGGGTAGCGGTTGCGGTGCTCCGGGTTGAGCCCGACCAGCTCCAGCAGCTCGTCCACCTTGTACTGCACGTCGTCCAGCTGGCGGTGGATCTCGAACGGCTCGGCGACGATGTCGTTCACCGTCCAGCGCGGGTTCAGCGAGGCGTACGGGTCCTGGAAGACGATCTGCAGGTCGCGGCGCAGCGAGCGCATCCGGGCCGGGTCGGCGGTGGTCAGCTCCTCGCCGGCGAACACCACCGAGCCGGACGTCGGCTCGTGCAGCCGCAGGATGCACCGGCCCACCGTGGACTTCCCGCAGCCGGACTCGCCCACCAGCCCGAGCGTCTCGCCCGGCCGCAGGTCCAGCGACACCCCGGCCACCGCCCGCACCTGGCCGACGGTGCGCGGGATGATCCCCCCGCCCCGCACCGGGAAGTCCTTCACCAGGTCCCGCACCACCAGCAGGGGTTGGGTGGAAAAGTTACTCACCGGGCCGCTCCTCCCCCTCCGCCAGCGCGGCCGGCTCCAGCTCCGACCAGCGCAGGCAGCGCACCCAGTGGTCGATGTCGATCTCCACCAGCTCCGGCTCCGCCTCGGTGCAGCGGTCCTGGGCCAGCGGGCAGCGCGGGCCGAACGAGCAGCCGGGCGGCAGCCGCAGCGGCGACGGCGGGGATCCGGGGATGGGCACCAGCGGCCGGCCCACCTGCTCGGGGTGCGGCACCGAGCCGAGCAGCCCGGCGGTGTAGGGCATGCGCGGCTCGGCGAACAGGTCGCGCACCGCGGCCGACTCGACCAGCGTGCCGCCGTACATCACCTGCACCCGGTCGGCCACCCCGGCCACCACGCCCAGGTCGTGGGTGATCAGCATGATCGACGCGCCGGTGTCGGCCGAGATCCCGGTCAGCGTCTCCAGGATCTGCGCCTGCACGGTGACGTCCAGCGCGGTGGTCGGTTCGTCGGCGATGATCAGCTCCGGGTCGTTGATGATCGCCATCGCGATCATCGCGCGCTGCCGCATGCCGCCGGAGAACTCGTGCGGGTACTGCTTGGCCCGCCGCCTCGGTTCCGGGATGCCCACCCGGGCCAGCGCGTCCACCGCCTCGGCCCAGCCGACCCGGGTGTGCGCGTCATGATGCGCGCAGTACGCCTCGGCCAGCTGCCAGCCGACCGGGTAGACCGGGCTCAGCGAGGTCATCGGGTCCTGGAAGATCATCGAGACCCGGTTCCCGCGCAGCTCGCGCAGGTCCTTGGCCTCCGCGCCGACCAGCTCGGAGCCGGCCAGCTTGATCGAACCGGCCAGGCTCGCGTTGCGTGGCAGCAGTCCCATGATCGCCGACGCGGTGACCGACTTGCCGCAGCCGGACTCGCCGACCACGCCGAGCACCTCCCCGGCGCGCAGCCCGAACGACACCCCGCGCACCGCGCGCACCGTGCCGTCCTCGGTGCCGAACGACACCTCGAGGTCCTTCACTTCGAGGAGATCCTCGGTCATGCCCGGACCCTCCGTTGCCTCGGGTCGAAGGCGTCCCGCAGGCCGTCCCCCATGAAGTTCACCGACAGCGAGATCAGCACGATGAACACGAACGGGAACCAGAACAACCAGGGCAGCGTGGCCAGCTCGTTCTTGTTCTCGTTGATCAGCAGCCCCAGCGAGGCCTCCGGCCGGTGCACACCCAGGTTCACGAAGGACAGCGCCGACTCCAGCAGCACCGCCTGGGCCACGGTCACCGTGGCATTCACGATGATCACGTCCACCGTGTTGGGCAGGATGTGCCGGAACACGATCCTCGGCGTGGACGCCCCGAGCGCCCGGGCCGCCTCCACGAACTCCTTCTCCCGCAGCGACAGCACCATCCCGCGCATGGTCCGCGCGACCGGGAACCACGAGGTGAACAGCGCGATGATCAGCGCCACGGTGAGCCAGTTGCTGGCGTTCTGCGCCGACGGCGCCAGGGTGAACGTGTTGCGCGCCAGCACAGCGGTGATCACCAGCGGCGGGATGCACAGCAGCAGGTCAATCATGCGGCTCACCGTGGCGTCCACCCAGCCGCGCAGGTAACCGGCCAGCGCGCCGAGCAGCACCCCCATCCCGGTCGCCACCACCGCCACGACCAGCGCGATCTGCAGCGAGAAGCGGGTACCGGAGATCACCGAGGCCAGCATGTCCCGGCCGATCCGGTCGGTGCCGAACGGGTGCTCGGCGCTGGGTGGCAGCTTGCCGCCGCCCTGCCCCGCGTCCAGCGAGGCGGTCCACACCAGCGGCCCGGCGAACGCGAACAGCAGCAGCAGGGCGAACACCACCATGCCGGCCAGCGCGGCGCGGTGCCGGACGAACCGGCGCAGGATGGTCCGCCACTGCGCCCGGGCCTGCACCTCGAACGCGACGCCGGCCACCGTCGGAGTAGCGGTTGTGTCAACCAAGGCGGATCCTCGGGTCCAGGTAGGCGTACACGACGTCCGCGACCAGGTTGAACGCGATAATCACGATGGCGGTCACCATCATCCAGCCCTGCACCATCCAGGGCTCCTTCTTGGTGATCGCGTCCACGATCAGCTGCCCCATGCCGCGCCAGCCGAACACCGTCTCGGTGATCACCGCGCCGCCGATGAGGATGCCCAGGTTCAGTGCGAACACGGTGAGCACCGGGATCAGCCCGTTGCGCAGCGCGTGCCGCACCACCACCCGGGCCGGGGTCAGCCCCTTCGCGCGGGCGGTGCGCACGTAGTCGGCGTTCAGCACGTCCAGCATGGACGCCCGCTGGAACCGGCTGTACAGCGCAAACTGGATCGCCACCAACGACAGCACCGGCAACAGGAACGCGCCGGTGTAGGAGTAGATCGCCGAGAAGAAGCCGCCGGAGAACCCGCCGTCCGGTGGCCCCGAGGTGACGATCCACCGGTCCAGGCCGGCGCTCTCCAGCCAGTTGTTCAGCTGGATGCCGCCGAACTTGAGGATCACCGCGACGCAGAACAGCGGCATGGAGAACATGAAGAACGCCAGGCCGGTGGCCGTGTAGTCGAACGGTGAGTACTGCCGCACCGCGCCGGCCACCCCGATGGCCATGCCGATCAGCAGGGCCAGCACCTCGGCCGCCACCACCAGCCGCAGCGTGACCCCCAGCGCCCGGCCGATCTCCGAGCGCACGTCCTCGGTCCCGCTGCCCGGGGTGATCGTGGTGCCCCAGTCACCGGTGACGAACCCGCCGGCCCAGTCCAGGTAGCGCTCGGGGGCCGACCGGTTCCACCCGATCCGCTCGTACTGGGCGGAGATCTCCTCCGGGGTCCGGGGCTGGAGCATCTTCCACTCGCCTAGCGGGTCACCCATCGCCGTGGTCAGCGCGAACGTCAACACCGAGGCCACGATCAGCAGCGGGACCGCGATCAACACCCGCCGGATCACGTACCGGAGCACGAGCTTGTGCCTCCCCCGTCAGCCGGTTCTCTGCCAGGCGAACGCGTTCCACAACGGCCCGCCGGTACTCAGGTAGCTGACCGGCTGAATGTTACGTTGCGCGGCCGAGAAGTCGATCAGCTGGAACAGCGGGAGGCTGTGCATATCCCGCGACATCAGCTGATCGGCCTCGTTGAAGGTGGCCAGCCGGGTGGGGAAGTCCAGCTCGGTGTTCGCCCGGGCCAGCAGCTCGTCCACCTTGGCGTTCGAGTAGTCGTTGTAGTTGGCCACCCCGCCCTTGGCCTTGCTGGTGTAGTTGGGCGTGAGCGTCGACTTCACCGGCGTGCCCACCCAGGCGAACAGCGCCGCGTCGAACTCACCGGCCGGCAGCATCTGGTCGTTGAACGCCTCCTGCCCGGCATCGGTGATCTCGATGCCGGCCGGCCGGCAGCTGCCGGCCATCAGCTGCACCGTCTGGTTGCGCCGGTCCACCAGCTTGTGCCCGATCCGGAAGCTGGCCCGCTGGCCGTTGCGGGCAAGCACCCCGTCCGGCCCCGGCGCCCAGCCGGCGTCGGTGAGCAGCTTGCGGGCCTGGTCGGCGTTGCCGGCGCCCACGCCGGCGTAGTGGTCCTGGTAGCCGGGCTCGTTCGGGTTGATCAGGAAGTTGCCCAGCGGCCTGGCGTTCGGGTCGACCCCCTTGACCAGCTTGTCCACGATGTCCTGCCGGTTGACGCAGGCGGCCACCGCCTTGCGCAGCTCGGGGTGGTCCCGGAACAGCGGCCGGGCCATGTTGAAGTCCAGGTGCTCGTAGGTCTGCCCGCCGCGCGCGTAGAGGCGAAACTCGCCGGAGGCGCGCAGCTGCTCGGACACCGTGGGGTCGGCCTGCAACCCGGTGACGTCGACCTCCTTGTTCTGGATCTGCTGCACGGCCGCCTGCGCGTCCCGCACCGCGGTGGTCGTGATCTTGCTCGGGCCGCCCGGGTTGCCCCACCAGCGCTCGTTGCGCACCAGCACGATGCGCTGGTTGCGCACCGCGCTCTCGATCCGGTACGGCCCGGCGGACAGCCCGACCGACGGGTCGAAGTCGCTCCAGCCCTGGGTGAAGAACTGCCCGGCCCGGCGCGCCTCCGGGGTGTCCTTGTCGACCGGCACCTTGGTGATGTCCGGGATCCCGGTGCGCTGCTCCAGCATGTGCGCGGGCAGCAGCTGCCCGCCGGCCAGCCAGGCCGCCGACCACAGGCCCCGGTAGTCCGCGAACGGCGTGCCGAAGGTGACGGTGACCGTCTTGCCGTCCGGCGAGCAGTCGAACTTGGAGATCTGGTTGTAGCCGTGCGGCGCGGAGTCGAACGCCCTGGTCGGGCTGACCGCCGCCAGGTAGAGCAGGTACATGTCCTTGCAGCCGACCGGGGCGCCGTCCGACCAGACCGCCTCCGGCCGCCACTTGTACTCCACGACCTGCGGGTTCGCCGACTTGACGGTGATCGACTCCATGTAGTCACGGTCGATCTTGAGGTTCAGGTCGCTGTCCAGGAAGTACGGCGAGGGCGCCCACATCGGCTTGAAGTAGTCGTTGGCCAGGCTGTTGGCCGCGCCGGTGTTGTTGTTGTAGTCCTGGAAGCTCTCCTCGACGGTGACCTTGACCTCGCCGATGTCGGCCACCTTGGGCCGGTTGTACGGCTGGTCCACCGCGCCGATCGCGCCGGGCGCCAGGTTCTGCTCCCGGCCGACGTCGTCCCCGGCCTCATTTGTGCCCGCGGAGCAGGCGGCCAGCGCCAGGGCGGCAACCACCCCGAGCGCCCCGACCGCGGTCCGTGCGCGTACCCCCATCGCTGCCCCCTCCGCAACGGCATTTCGCTATTGGCGGACCCTACTGGGTGATAACACGATCCACTACTGGATGCTGGGCTGCCAGCGGCCGGCGGTGCCCAGCGGGCCGATGGTGAGCGGGCCGGGGCTCGCCCCGCCGGTCAGCTCGTCCCCCCTCGGCACGGTGACCAGCGTGGTCACCGGCTGGAACAGCGGGATGGCCGGCAGCTGCGCCCACAGGGTGGCTTCCACCCCGCCGGCCGCCTGCTCCGGCGAGAGCGCGCCACCGACCAGCGCGTCCAACGTCGGCTGCAGGCTGAGCAGGCAGAACCCGGTGGAGTTGCGGGCCGGCGTGGCCACGCCCGCCATTCCCGGCGGGCAGCCGTAGTTGGACACCGCCGAGGTCGCCAGATCGGCGCCGAGGCCCCTCGGCATCACCTGCAGGTCCACCACCACGCCGGCCGGGGCGGGCGCGGCGGCGCCGGAAGAAGGCGTCCCGGACTGTGCCGCGCCGGAGCTGGACGGGGCCGGCGTGGCCACCGGTGCCCCCGGTTGCGCCCCGGCGCCCGGTGCGGCGGCGCCGGGGGCGCCGGGTACCGGCGTGGGATGCACCGGCTGACCGGACGGCGGGATGGGCGCCGCCTTCGGCGCCACCGAGCTGCTGGCCACCCGGCTCATCCCGGGCGACGGCGGACCGGACGGCGCGGCGGACTCGGAAGGCGCGGCGGACGCGCTGGTCGGCGAGGTCGGCACCACGGTCGGGTCGGCCAGCAGCGCGGAGCCGTTGGCGGTGACCGCGCGCGCCTGTACCCCGGCCGCGTCCAGCTGCCGGACGGCTTCCTCGGCGATCTGGGAGAACCTCGGCCGGTCGGCCGGCGCCCCGACCGTGATGGTCAGCGGTTGGCCCTGGCGGTTCCACCGGCCCTGGGCGTCGCGGGTGTAGCCGGCCGCGTTCAGCAGGTGGGTGGCCAGCACCGGGTCCGGCCGGGTCGGCGCGCCGGCGGGCACGGTCGGGTGGTAGCCGCGCTCCGAAGGAGCGAGCAGCTGGGCGTCCGCCCGCACCCCGCCCAGCCCGTTGGCCGTGCCGATCTTGATCAAGGTATCCCGGTTCAGCAGTGCGCCGACCGCCTGACGGACCCGCTGGTCGGCGAGCACCCCGGAGTCGGCGCGCATGCCCAGCTGCACCACGATCGGCTGGGCCACCGGCTGGAGCTTCGCCGGCTGGCCGAGCTGGGCCAGCGCCGCCTGCGTGTCCGGGTCCAGCCAGACCTGCGCGAGCGGCATGTCCGTCCCGCGCAGCCCGTCGGCCAGCGCGTTCGCGTCCACCCGGCGCAGCAGCAGGCTGTCCACCACGGCCGGGGTGCTCCAGTAGTGGTCGTTGCGGGCCAGCACCAGCTGCCCGCGCGCCCGGTCCACCGCGCTCAGCACGAACGGGCCGCCGGACGACGGGATGCTCTCCGCCAGCGCGGTCGCCCAGCTGCGCGGCGCGTCCTTGAGCAGGTGCGCGGGCAGCAGGTTGTCGAACAGCGTCTGCCACTGCGGGTACGGCTGGGCGAACACCACGTCCACCGCCTTGCCGCCGGCCCGCGAGCGCACCTCGGTGATCATCCGGTAGCCGGCGTTGTTCACCACGCCCGGCTCGGAGCGCATGCGCTGCCACAGGTAGACGAAGTCCTCGGCGGCGATCGGCGCATTGTCCGACCACGCGGCGGCGAGGTTGATCTCGTAACTGACCATGAACGGCGCCGTGGAGGCCACCTTCACACTGCTCACCACGGTGGTGTCCAGCTGCCGCGAGCCGTCCGGGCCCGGCCGGAACACCGAGGGCAGCACCAGCGAGGCCACCCCGGTGGACACCGGCGAGATGTCGGACGCCAGGTGCGGGTTGAACCCGGTACCCAGGTCGTCGACCCCGACCAGGATCCGTTTGCCCTGCTCAGGAGTGGCCGGCATGGGTAGCGGCGGCGGCGCGGGAGCCGCCGGAACGGCCTCCGGCGGGAGCTCGTTGCTACACGCCGCGAGCAGACTCAGCACGGCGACCAGAAGTGCACCGACCGCACCGACCCCAGCCCGTCGCACAAACACCTCCTCCTACACCCCCGACCCGCTGGCATCCTCCCAAACGCACCGGGACACCCCGCATCCGCCCGGCGACGGGCGGACTAGGTGGGCTGACGGCGGGTCTCAGCGGGCGGCGGCCTTGGAGCGGGCGCGGGCGCGCGCCCGCAGGTGCGGGTCGAGCTCGACCTTGCGCACCCGGATGGCGCTGGGCGTGATCTCCACGCACTCGTCCGGCGCACAGAACTCCAGCGCCTGCTCCAGCGAGAGGATCACCGGCGGGGTGAGCCGCTCCAGCTCCTCACCGGTGGAGCTGCGCACGTTGGTGAGCTTCTTCTCCCGGCAGATGTTGATCTCGAGGTCGTCGCCCCGGGTGTGCTCGCCGACCACCATGCCGCTGTACACCTGGGTACCCGGCGCGACGAACATGGTGCCCCGGTCGGCCAGCTGCATGCAGGCGTAGGTGGTCACCGGGCCGGTGCGGTCGGCGACCAGCGAACCCGAGCGGCGGGTGCGCAGCTCACCCACCCACGGCCGGTATCCGTCGAAGACGTGGGCGGCGATGCCGGCCCCGCGAGTCACGGTGAGGAACTCGGTGCGGAAGCCGATCAGGCCCCGCGACGGCACCGCGTAGTCCACCCGCACCCGGGTCTCGCCGTGCGTCATCTGGATCAGCTCGCCCTTGCGCGCGGCCAGCAGCTGGGTAATCGCGCCGAGGTGCTCGGTGGGCACGTCCACGGACAGCCGCTCGTACGGCTCGTGCAGCTTGCCGTCGATGGTCCGGGTGACCACTTCCGGCTTGCCCACGGTCAGCTCGAAACCCTCCCGGCGCATCTGCTCCACCAGGATGGCCAGCGCCAGCTCGCCCCGGCCCTGCACCTCCCAGGCGTCCGGCCGCTCGGTGGGCAGCACCCGCAGGCTCACGTTGCCGACCAGCTCGCTGTCCAGCCGGTTGCGCACCAGGCGGGCGGTGAGCTTGGTGCCGGACACCTCGTCCCGGCCGGCCAGCGGCGAGGTGTTGATGCCGACGGTGACCGAGATGGCCGGCTCGTCCACCTCGATGCGGGGCAGCGCGCGCGGGTCCTCCGGGTCGGCCAGCGTGTCGCCGATCATCAGCTCGGGGATGCCGGCGACCGCGACGATGTCCCCGGCCTCGGCGTCGTCCGCCGGCACCCGCTCCAGCGCCTGGGTGCGCAGCAGCTCGGTGATCTTCACGCTCTGCACCGAGCCGTCCGCGCGGCACCAGGCCACCGTCTGGCCCCGGCGCAGCCGCCCGGCGCGGATCCGGCACAGCCCGATCCGGCCCAGGTACGTGGTCGCGTCCAGGTTGGTGACGTGCGCCTGCAGCGGGGCGTCCGGGTCGTCGGCGGGCGGCGGCACCGCCTCGGCGAGCACCTCCATGAGCGCGGTGAGGTCGTCCGCCTCCGGCACGGTGCCGTCGACCGGGCGGATCCGGGACGCCTTGCCGGCCCGGGCGCTGGCGTAGACCACCGGCAGGTCCAGCAGGTTCGTCGTCACGTCCTCGCCGAGCTGGAGCTCGTCGGCCAGCTCGAGCAGCAGCTCCAGCGACTCGTTGACGACCTCCTCGCAGCGGGCGTCCGCGCGGTCGGTCTTGTTCACCACCAGCACCACCGGCAGGTGCGCCGA
The DNA here is from genome assembly GCF_039543365.1 of Actinospineispora eucalypti. NCBI lineage: Bacteria > Bacillati > Actinomycetota > Actinomycetes > Pseudonocardiales > Pseudonocardiaceae > Actinospineispora > Actinospineispora eucalypti. The sequence continues at coordinate 781,636 of NZ_BAABJP010000001.1, read as the reverse complement.
CAGCGCCTTGCGCAGCACGAACCGGGTCTGCGGCAGCGGCCCCTCACTGGCGTCCACCAGCAGCAGCACGCCGTCCACCATGGAAAGCCCGCGCTCCACCTCGCCGCCGAAGTCGGCGTGGCCGGGGGTGTCGATGACGTTCACCATCAGTTCACGCCAGCGCACCGCGGTGTTCTTGGCCAGGATGGTGATGCCCTTCTCCCGCTCGAGATCACCGGAGTCCATCACCCGGTCCAGCGGCTCGGCGCGGTCGCCGAACGCCCCGGACTGGCGCAGCATCGCGTCCACCAGCGTGGTCTTTCCGTGGTCGACGTGCGCAACGATGGCCACGTTGCGCAGGTCGGTGCGGACGGCCGTGTGCGGACGGTCCGGAGCCTGAGTAGGCACGCGTGTACTCCTGGTCGGTCAAAGAGGCGGTATGCCCAGGATACCTGGCCCCCCGCGACAGATCCGCCCGCCGTGTCGCACCCCACCTCGGCCTCGCCCAGGGTGATCGCCGTCTCTGGTGGTTCAGCGTCGAATTTCGACGCTAATCCGCCACGGACGGCGATCACTCTTGGGGCAGCGGTCAGCCGGTGAGCAGGTCGGCCAGGTCGGGGAGGAGCACGCGGTCCGCGTCCAGCCAGTCGAGGCCCGGCAGCTCGGGGGCCGACACCCAGCGCAGCGCGGCGTGCTCCACCGGACGCGGTTCCGGCGAGTCGGCGAGCAGCGCGGCGGCGTACACCCGCAGCAGGTATCCGGCGTGCAGCGGCAGGTCCGGCCCGATCCGGTGGGTCACCCGGACCAGCGCCCCGAGCTCCTCGGCGCACTCCCGGCGCAGCGCGGCCGGCTCGGACTCACCCGGTTCCACCCGGCCGCCGGGCAGCTCCCAGCGCCCGGCCACCTCGGGTGGCTCGGACCGGAGCTGCGCCAGCAGCCGCCCCTCCCGCACGATCGCCGCCCCGACCACGACCACGTCCTCACTCGACACCGCAGATCCCATCAGAAACGTCCGCCACGCGGACCACTATTACCGCAACGCGCTCGCGGCGCCCGGGGGCAGGGTCACCACGCCTCGCGCGGGCCGGCCACCGGCCACGGGTCCTCGGCCGCCGCACGCGCCCAGGCCGGCGGCTCACCGGCCGGCCAGCGCACCTCGACCCGCGCGCCACCGGCCGGGCTGGTGGTCATGCGCACCGTGCCGGAGCGGCCGGTCACCAGGGCCGCGACCAGCGCCAGGCCCAGCCCGGCCCCGCCGCTCACCCCGCCCCGGCCGGCCTCCAGCCGGGTGAACCGGTCGAACACCCGGCGCCGGTCCTCGGGCGGCACGCCCGGCCCGTCGTCGTCCACCAGCAGCCGCACCGCCCGCCCGGCCGGCAGCACCGAGATCCGCACCTTGGCGCTGGCGTACCGGCGCGCGTTGGCCAGCAGGTTGTCCAGGACCAACGCCACCTCACCGGGCGAGGCGGCGGCCCAGACCGGGTCGGGCGTGACCAGTTCGATCTCCGGCGGCACCCCGTCCACCGGCGCCGTGCCCAGGCAGTCCACGGTCACCTCGGCCCGGCCGATGGCCTTGTCCGCCTCCTCCAGCAGGTCCACCGAGCTGGCCGGCGGGCGCGCGCCGGCGTCCGCCCTGGCCAGCGCGAGCAGGTCGGATACCAGCTCGGACAGCCGGGCCGCCTCGGTGGCCACCGAGCGCAGTGTCTCCTCCACCAGCTCCGGGTCGGGGTGCAGCACCGCCACCTCGGCCTGCGCGCGAATGGCCGCCACCGGCGAGCGCAGCTCGTGCGCGGCGTCCCCGGTGAAGCGCTCCAGCCGGGCCGACGCGTTGTCCCGCCGGGCCAGCAGCTCGTTCAGCTCCACCGCCAGCGCCCGCAGCTCGTCCTTCGGGGTGGGCACCGGCAGGCGTTCCCCCGGCGGCAGGCTGACCGCCGCCGAACGCATCCGGTCCACCGGGCGCAGGGCGAGCCCGGCCGCCGTCCACGCGGCCAGCGTCACCCCGACGGCGGCGAGCAGCGCGGCGAACCACAGCCCGATGGCCCCCCGGCGCAGTACCGAGGGGTAACCGACCAGGTCGGCGCTGGCCAGGATCAGCCGGTGCGAGCCGTCCGGCGCCACCACCGCGACGCCCAGCCAACGGGTCGGGCCGTCCGGCCCGTGCTCGGTGACCGCGTTGCTCTCGGTCAGCCGGTGCAGCAGGTTCGAGTCGAGGCCCAGCGGCGGGCCGTCGTCCAGCGCCCGGCCCTGGGTGTCGGTCACCCGGACCACGATCTGCCCGGAGATGCCGTCCACCGCGTCGGGCATCACCGAGTCCTCGGGGACCCCTTCGGTCAACCGGCCGGTCGCGGCGGCGGCGGCCTTGGCCAGCTCGACGTCCACCCCGCCGGCGATGGTGATCCCGATCAGCTGGGCGGCCACCCAGGCCAGCGCGCCGAGGGCGAGCACCGCGACACCGCCGACCGCCAGGGTGATCCGCACCCGCAGGCTGCGGCGGCTCCACCAACCGGTGAGCACCGCCGGCGGATTCACCCCGTGGCCCCGACCCGATACCCGTGGCCACGCACCGTGCGCAACAGGTGCCCCGCGCCCACCGCCTGCAGCTTGCGCCGCAGGTAGCCGACGTAGACCTCCACCGCGTTGCGGCTGGCGGCGTCCTCGCCGCCCCAGGCCATGCGCAGCAGCTCGTCCTTGCTGAGAACCGTGTCCGGCCGGCTGGCCAGCGCGTAGAGCACGGAGAACTCGCGGGGGGACAGCTCCACCTGCCGGCCGCCCCAGGCCACCTGCTTGGTCGCCGGGTCCACCATCAGCTCGCCCAGCCGCAGCCGCCGGCCCGGCTGGCCGCGCTCCGCCTCCCGGCGCCGCAGCAGCGCGCGCACCTGGGCCACCAGCACCATGAAGGAGAACGGTTTGACCAGGTAGCCGTCCGCGCCGAGGTCCAGCCCGTCGGCCTGGTCCACCTCGCCGTCCTTGGCCGAGAGTAGCAACACGGGCGTGTCGACGCCCTCGGCCCGCAGCTGCTCGAGCACCCGGTAACCGGAGAGCCCGGGAATGATGATGTCCAACAGGATCAGGTCGAAGCTGCCGGTCAGTGCGGCGCGCAACGCGGTCGGGCCGTCCGCCGCCGTCACCACGTCCAGACCCTCGGCGGTCAACCCCCGTCCGAGGGCGGTCCGCACGCCGACCTCGTCATCCACCACCAGTACTCTTGGCACGTCAGGGACGCTACGCGGATATCCTGTGGCTGAGATTTGGGCTTCTCAGCTTGTTCTCAGTTTCTCAGCTTACGACTTCCGCACCAGCCCGTGACCAAGCCGCCCGGGTGCGGCAGCATGCCCCCATGGCTGATCTATTGGAAGAAGCCGCCGTCACCGCCGGCCTGGAAGATCTCCCCGGGTGGTCACGCGACTCGAACGCCATCGTGCTCGACGCCGCGCTGCGGGACTTCCCGGCCGCGATCGCCGTGGTCAACCAGGTTGCCGAGGTGGCCGAGCGGGAGGGTCACCACCCGGACATCGACATCCGCTGGCGCACCCTCACCTTCCGTTGCTCCACTCACTCGGCCGGCGGCATCACCGCCCTGGACCTGCGGATGGCCGGGTTGATCTCCGAAGTGCTCGGCAAGGCCGCCGAAGACTGAGAGCCGCTAAGAGCGTCCGGGTCGGCGCGCTGGTCCAGGCGCAGTCCGCGACCTCGCACGGTGACCACCACCGGCACCTGGCCGCCCGCCGCCGCGAGCCGGGCGCGCAGGGTTCGCGCGTAGGCGTCCAGGGTGCTGGTCGGCCCACGCCAGCGGGGGTCCCACACGTCGGCGATCAGCTCGTCCCGGGACACCGTGCGGCCGGGCTGCTCGGCCAACCGGGCCAGCAGGTCGTACTCCTTGGCCCGCAGCGACAGCTCCCGGCCGGCCACGGTCACCCGCCGGGCCACCGGGTCCAGCACCAGGTCACCCAGCTCCACCGGCGGGGTGCCGGGTGCAGCCGCCGGGCGGCGGCGCAGGTGCGCGCCCACCCGGGCCAGCAGCCGGCGCAACGGCACCGGGGTGGCCAGGAAGTCGTCCGCGCCGGCGTCCAGCCCGAGCACCACGTCCAGGGTCTCGGCCCGCACCGACAGCACGATCAGCACCGCGTCCGGGGCCTGCGCGCGCAGCCGCCGGCAGAGCTCGATCCCGCTCTCCCCGGGCTGCCCGAGGTCCAGCAGCACCAGGTCGAACCGGGTACGTGCGGCCTGGGCGAGCGCCGCCGGGCCGGTGCGCCGCCACATCACGCGGTGGCCGGCGCCGGTCAGGCTGGTGGCCAGGATGCTGCCGATGGTCTCGTCCCGCTCCACCACCAGCAGCTGGGCTCCCATGCCACCGACGCTAGGAACGGCTTCCTTATCCCCAGGCCAGCGCCGGTTAGGCGACGGCAAAATGCTCCAACCGGAGGACGTTTTACCGGCAGCTAACCTGATCCAGCCGAGCCGGTAACCGCACCGTTCATAGCTTCGGGGCATGCGCCTGAACCGCCCCGCCTCCTCGGCCGCCCTGCTGGCCAGCGCCATCGCGCTGACCGTGGCCGCGCTGGCCACCGCCTGCTCGGCCCCGACCCCGACCGTGCCCGGCGGCGGCGGGCCGACGGCGCCGGCGGCGCCGCCCGGCACCCCGGGCGCCGGCCCGCCCGCCGCGCTGGCCAACTGCACCAAGCAGGCCTCCGACCCGGCCGGCGCCCGGCAGGCGCTGGGCAGCGCGCTGCCCGGTGACCGCATCTGCCTGACCGGCAACGTGTCCGGCGAACGGCTGATGCTGCGCAACTCCGGCACCCCGGACCGGCCGATCACCATCCTGGGCGGCGGCCGGGCGATCAGCTCGGGGATCAGCATCGAGGCGAGCAACGTCGTGGTGGACGGCTTGGCGCTGCAGAAGCCGGAGGCCCCCGGCGCGTCGCTGAACGGCACCAACATCCGGTTCACCAACAACACGATCCGCTCGCCGAGGGACAACGACGGCGACGGCATCCGCTTCTGGGGCCGGGACCTGGTGATCGAGCGGAACACCATCTCCGACACCGTCGGCCAGGACAAGCGGCACGCGGACTGCATGCAGACCTTCGCCACCGACGAGAAACGCCCGCCCAGCCAGAACGTGCGCATCGAGGCCAACCGGTGCGAGGACATCGACAACATCTGCCTGATCGCCGAGGGCCCGGACAGCTCGGCCGGGGACGGCATCGGCGAGGGCAACTCGGAGAAGCTGATCTTCCGCAACAACTACTGCGAGAACCGGGCCGGCCAGGCCATCTACCTCGACGACTTCGAGGAAGCGCAGATCATCGGCAACGAGATCGCCGGCACGATCAAGAAGGCCTTCGCCCTCAAGAACGACTCCACGGGCGCGGTAATCCGAGGCAACAAACTGAACCCGTCCATCGGCTACGAGGTCGGCATGGACGACTCCTCGCAGGAGGCCTACCAGGGCCCCGAACCCGGCGGCGCCCCCTAACCCATATCGCGGGCACCACCAGGCGGTGTCGCGGATTCCGCCAGGCGTGAATCCGCGACACCGCCTGGGTTAACCCGCGATATGGGGTGGCGGAACCAGCGATATGTCGAGGCGCTATCTCCGGATGGTCAGGCCGACCCGTTGGAACTCCTTGAGGTCGGAGTAGCCGGTTTTGGCCATGGCGCGGCGGAGGGCGCCGAACAGGTTGACCGAGCCGTCGGGCCAGTCGGCCGGGCCGAAGAGGACCGTGTCCAAGTTGTGGCCGGCGGGTTCCAGGCCGATCAGCTCGCTGCGGGGCAGCGAGGGGTGCGCGGCGGCCGGCGTCCAGTAGAGGCCGGAGGCCGGGGCGTCGTCCGCGTCGGCCAGCTGCTCGCCGAGCATCACCGCGTCCGCCCCGCAGGCGATCGCCTTGGCGATGTCCCCGGAGCAGGTGATGCCGCCGTCCGCGATCACGTGCACGTACCGCCCGCCGGTCTCGTCCAGGTAGTCGCGGCGCGCGGCGGCGGCGTCGACGATCGCGGTGGCCATCGGCACCCCGATGCCCAACACCGCGTCGGTGGTGGTGGCCAGGGACTGCCCGTAGCCCACCAGCACGCCGGCCGCGCCGGTGCGCATCAGGTGCATCGCGGTGCGGTAGTCGCCGACCCCGCCGGCCACCACCGGCACGTCCAGGTCGTTGATGAACTGCTTGAGGTTCAGCGGCTCCCGCTCGCTGGCCGACACGTGTTCGGCCGAGATGATGGTGCCCTGCACGAACAGGATCTCCACGCCGGCCGCGAGCAGCGCCGGGGTGAGCTCGCGGGCGCGCTGCGGGCTGACCCGGGCGGCCACGGTGACCCCGGCCTCGCGCACCGGGCGCAGCGCCTCGGCCAGCAGGTCGTCCCGGATCGGCGCGGTGTGCAGCCGCTGCAACAACCGCACCGCACCGGGCACGTCCTCCTTGGCCACCGCGTCCACCAGCTGGGCCAGCGCCGACTCCGGGTCGGCGTGCCGGCCCCACAGCCCCTCGGCGTTCAGCACCCCGAGGCCGCCCAGCTGGCCGATGCGGATGGCGCTGGCCGGGGACACGATCGCATCCGTCGGGTGGGTCACCAGCGGGATCTCGAACCGGTAGGCGTCCAGCTGCCACGCGGTGGACACCTCCTGCGAGGTGCGGGTGCGCCGCGACGGCACGATCTCGATGTCCTGCAGGTCGTAGGCCCGCCGGGCGCTACGCCCCATCCCGATCTCTACTAGGTCACGCACGCCGGCAAGCGTATGCGAGCATGCCCAACCGACTGAACCAGCCTGCTGAAGTGACTGAATCAGCGAGGGTCAGCGGGTTACGTAGTTCGGCGCTTCCACGGTCATCGTGATGTCGTGGGGGTGGCTTTCCTTGAGGCCGGCGGGGGTGATGCGGACCAGTTGGGCCTGCTGGAGGTCGGGGATGGTGGCCGCGCCGGTATAGCCCATGCCGGAGCGCAGGCCGCCCAGCAGCTGGTGCATCACCTGGCTGAGCGGGCCGCGGAACGGCACCCGCCCCTCGATGCCCTCCGGCACCAGCTTGTCCTCGCTGAGCACGTCGTCCTGGGCGTAGCGGTCCCGGGAGAAGGACTTGCCGCCGGTGTCGTTCCCGCGCGAACGCATCGCGCCCAGCGAACCCATGCCCCGATAGGTCTTGAACTGCTTGCCGCCGACCAGGATCAGCTCGCCGGGCGCCTCGGCGGTGCCGGCCAGCAGGCTGCCAAGCATCACCGAGCTAGCCCCGGCGGCGATCGCCTTGGCGATGTCCCCGGAGTACTGGATGCCACCGTCGCCGATCACCGGCACACCGGCCGGCGCGCAGGCCAGGGAGGCCTCGTAGATCGCGGTGATCTGCGGCGCGCCCACCCCGGCCACCACGCGGGTGGTGCAGATGGAGCCCGGTCCGACGCCCACCTTGACGCCGTCCGCGCCGGCATCCACCAGCGCCTGCGCGCCCTCCCGCGTGGCCACGTTCCCGCCGACCACGTCCACCCCGTCGCCGGTCTCCTTGGCCAGCCGGGCGACCATCTCGACCACGCGGCGGGAGTGGCCGTGCGCGGTGTCCACCATGATCACGTCGACGCCGGCCTCGGTCAGCAGCATCGCCCGCTCCACCGCGTCCTCGCCGACGCCGACGGCCGCGCCGACCAGCAGCCGGCCGTCCGGGTCCTTGGTGGCCAGCGGGTACTGCTCGGTCTTCACGAAGTCCTTGACGGTGATCAGCCCGCGCAGGATTCCCGCGCCGTCCACGATCGGGAGCTTCTCGATCTTGTGCCGGCGGAGCAGGCCGAGCGCCGCCTCGGCGGTCACCCCGACCTGGGCGGTGACCAGCGGCTGGCGGGTCATCACCTCGCTGACCTTGCGCGAGTGGTCGACCTCGAACCGCATGTCCCGGTTGGTGATGATGCCGAGCAGCGTGCCGTCCGGGTGGGTCACCGGGACGCCGGAAATCCGGTAGCGGGCGCACAGCGCGTCCACCTCCCGCAGGGTGGCGTCCGGCGCGCAGGTGACCGGGTCGGTGACCATGCCGGCCTCGGACCGCTTCACCACCTCGACCTGCGCGGCCTGCTCCTGCGGGGACTGGTTGCGGTGCAGCACGCCCATGCCGCCCTGGCGGGCCATCGAGATGGCCATCCTCGCCTCGGTCACCGTGTCCATCGCGCTGGACACCAGCGGCACCCGCAGCCGCACGTTCCGGCTCAGCTGGGTACTGGTGTCGGCGGAACTGGGCAGCAGGTCGGACTCGGACGGGAGCAGCAGCACGTCGTCGAAGGTCAGCCCCAGGCGGGCGAACTTGGACGGGAGCCCGGCGGTCGGCTCGGTGGTCAGCTCGACGGACATGCGATGATCCACCCCTCGGTCGCGGTTACCCGATCCTATCGGGGCGGCCCACACGGCCGCGCGGGCTCGGCCGGCGCCGCCGCCCCGAGGGGATCACGTCCAGGTCACGGCCGTATTTTGTTGGGTCACCGCCGCCACCGGCTCAGTCGAATGCAGGTACCGTGTTACGCGTGCCGCAGGATGCCCTTCCGCCCGACCCGTTTGCGGGCGACCCGAACGACCCCGCGCGGGCACTGGACAGCCTGCCCGAGGACGAGGCGCCCGAGCCGCTGACCGCCGAGGAGCGCGAGGAGATCGTGGAGGATCTCAGCGACCTGGCCGTCTACCAGGCGCTGCTGGAGGAACGCGGCATCCGGGGCCTGGTGGTGGACTGCGTGGACTGCGGCGAGCAGCACTTCCACGAGTGGAACCTGCTGCGGGCCAGCCTCCGCCAGCTGCTGGACGAAGGGCACATGCGCAAGCACGAGCCGGCCTTCGACCCTGACCCCAGCCACTACGTCACCTGGGACTACTGCCGCGGCTACGCCGACGCCGTGTTCAGCGTGAGCTGACTCTCAGCTTTTTCTCAGCGTTCCTGCGTCTGCTGGTCCTGCGGCGGGGGGCGGCGCTCACCGGTGCGCGGGTCGTCGCGCTGCTCACGCTGCTGCTGTTCGTGCTCGGCCGTGGTCGGCCGCACCGGACCAGTCTGCCGGGTGGTGGCCACCGGCCGGGTGGTGATCGGGCCGCCGGGCCGGTTCTCCACCCCGGGCCGGCTGGTGTTGGACGGCTTCGGTCCGCCGGCGCCCGGCGTCGGTCCGCCGCCCGGGTTCGTCCCGGAACCGGGCTTGTCGCCGGTTTCCGGACCGGGGCCCTGGCCTGGGCCGGAGCCCGGTCCGGAACCGGGGCCCTGCCCCGCGCCCGGCCCCTCGCTCGGTCCGGAGCCCGGTCCCTGGCCGGTGCCGGATCCCGGCCCCTGTCCGGGACCTGGCTGGCCGGACCGGGGATCGGCGGACGGCTCGGGTTCGGTGGTGCTCGGGTTGGGCCGGGTGGGCCGAGGCTGCTCGGCACTCCTCGGATCGGTGCTGGGCCGGGTGGACCGCACGTCCGCGCTGGGCTCGCCGGACCGGGGATCGGCAAACCGGGGATCGGCGAACCTCGGGTCGGACGACCTCGGGTCCGAGGATCTCGGGTCGGACGACGGGTCCGGCCGGCCGGACCGGGGGTCGGTCGAGTGGCCGGAGCCGGGCTCGTCGGGCCGGTTGGGCCTGGTCACCCGCACGCCGTCCTCGTCGGTCTGCGTGCTCTCGCCCTCTTCGCTCTGGTCCGTGGACTCGAGCAGGTTGGCGCTGCGCCGGCTCAGCTGGGCGCGCTCGTCGCCGTCCTTCACCTTGGCCAGCTCGGGCTCCACCTGGGCCAGCTTGGCGCGCGCCTCGGTCACCCGGCCCTCGGCCAGCGCCTGGCGCGCCTCGGTGAGCGCGGAGGTGACCTTGTACGCGGCCTCCACGGAGTTGGCGCGGTCGCCGTTGAGCACCCGGGACACGCCCCACAGCGCGTCACCCGGCTGTGCGTTCCCGGCGCCCAGTGCGATGCCGGACATGGCGAGCACCACCACGGCGGCGGCGGATGCCACCGGCATGAGCCGGCGCCTCGGCCGCGACCGGCGAGCCCCCTCGGTGATCAGCTCGGATGCCTCCTCGACCGTCACCAGGTCGGGGAAGCGCTCCGAGTCGATGTCCGCCCGCCACGCGGCCAGCAGCGCGATCAGCTGCTGGTCGTCGTGAATACCCGCGCCCAACCTCGGGTCCGTGCCCAGTCCGACCGGCCCCGCGGCGCCGGTCCCCGCGCTCCGACCGGCAACCACCAGGTCGAGCAGCTCGTCATCCGCCCGGATGGCTAACAGGTCCACCGGGTCGACCCGCGCGTCCGCCGCATCATCCGTGGAGAAGTCATAGGGAGAACCAAGCCCGACCGACTGGGAACGGCGGCCGGCGCGACCGCGGCGACTCCGCTTGCCACGTTCGTCACGCATCTACAGACCACCTCCATCAAACGATCGACGTCGCTTCGCCCGCACCCCGCTTCGGCGCGGCGAACTGTCCTGTACATCGGCGGGACACACCAACGTGTTACGCCCCGTCGAGTGACCTGGATCAATTTGATTTGCGGTTGGGCATAAAGGCGAACTCATTCCGCCATTTGGACGCACATTCGGGAATAAGGTGTCCCACTTAGCGCACCTGAGAGCACGGGGAAATACCGAACGTAATCGCGGACGGGCTACTGGCCGCCGTTACCGGAATCGGGCTCGCCGCGCCGCTGTTCGCCGCTCGGCCCCCGGTCCGCGCCGGTACCGTTTTCCGGCCGGGAACCGCCGCGCTCGCCCTCGCGCTGGTTCGAGTTGCCGCCGGAACCCGAGTCCGAACCGGACTCGCGCCGCGGGTGATCCGACTGGCCCCGGTCCGGGTGTTCCGAATTCGGCCTGGTCGTCCGCTCACCGCCGCTCGGCTGACGGTTCTCCTGGCTCGGCCGGTTGCTCGGCGCGGGCTTGGTGGTCCGGTCCTGGTGCTGCTGCTCCGGCTGCTGCTGCGTGGTCTTCGGCACTGGCTGCTGCGGGAACGGCATCGGGCCGGGGAACGGATACGGCCTGTTGCCACCCGGGAACGGCAGGCCAGGATTCGCCGGATTGGTCGGAATCTGCTCCCCACCCGGGAGCGGATAGGGCCGGGGTTCCTCCGGCCTGGTCGTCGGATGCGGCTTTTCCGGACCCGGGAACGGGTTCGGGTTGGGCATCGGGAAAGGCCGAGACCCTTCATTACCCGGATAGGGTTTCGGGTTAGGCATTTGTTCGGGGAAAGGCACCTCGTGCGAGGGCCGGGACGGATCGGACTCGCGCAGCACCGACGGGTCGTGGCTCGGGTCACTCGACTCGGAGCCGGGCCGGCCGCTCTCGCCGGACTCGCGCCGGTCGCGGTCGCGGTCCCGATCACGGTCGCGGTCCCGGCGGGCGCCGCTCTCGTCCAGGTCGACCCGCTCGCCCTCGCGGCTCTCCTCGGTGGAGTCCAGCAGGGTCTGGCTGCGCTTGCTCAGCTTCTCGCGCTGCTGCTGGTCGTGCACCTTGTCCAGGTCCGGCTGCACCTCGGCCAGCTTGGCGCGCGCCTCGGACACCCGGCCCTCGGACAGCGCCTGCTCGGCGGCGGTCAGCGCGGAGGTCACCCGGTACTGCGCCTCCACCGACTTGGCCCGGTTGCCGTCGATCACCCGGGAGACCCCCCACAGCGGGTCGCCGGGCAGCGCATTGGTCGCCCCGGCCCACACGCCGGCCATGCCGAGCAGGACCACGGCGGCGGCCGCGGTCACCGGCATCAGCCGGCGCCGGCCCCGGTTGGCGGCCCGCTGGCCGGCGACGATCGCCTCGGACGCCTCCTCGACGCTGACCAGCTCGGGGAACGGCTCCGAGTGCACGTCGGCGCGCCACGAGGCCAGCATGGCGAACAGCTGTTGGTCGTCGTTGAATCCGGCGCCCATGCCGGTGCGCGGGCCGGGCACCCTCGGTCCCCGGCCGGGCGCCATCGGCCGGACCGCGCCGCCACCGGGGCGGGGGCCGGCCTGGCCGCCGGCGGCCAGCAGGTCGAGCAGCTCCTCGTCGGCCCGGATGGCCATCATGTCCACCGGGTCGAGCCGCTCGGTGACGTCGGCGGCGTCCTCGGTGGAGAAGTCGTACGGCGAGCCGAAGCGGCCGTCTCTGCCGCCCCTGGAGGAGCGGCCACCGCGACCGAAGCGATTACTCATCACGGACCACCTCCCCTACCGGCCCTCGGTCATGGCCTTGCGCAGGCGGGCCAACGCCCGGTGCTGCGCAACCCGAACGGCACCCGGGGTGGAGCCGACCGCCTCCGCGGTCTCTTCGGCGGACAGCCCGTTCACCACCCGCAGTACCAAGATTTCACGCTGTTTCTCCGGTAGCACTTCGAGCAGGCGGCCCATCTCGCCGGCGGACTCGAAGCGCAGCGCCTGTTGCTCCGGCCCGTCGCCCACCTGTGGGCTGTCCGGTATGTCGGCCACCGGGTCGGATTTGTTACGCCCGGCCGCGCGATGCGCGTCGATCACCTTGTGCGCCGCGATGCCGTACACGAAGGCGAGGAACGGGCGGCCCTGGTCCCGGTAGCTGGGCAGCGCCGTCAGCACCGCCATACACACCTCTTGGGCCACGTCGTCGGCCGAGGCGAAGGTGCGCTCCGAGCGGCCGAGGCGGGCCCGGCAGTAGCGGACGACCAGCGGGCGAATCGTGCGCAGCACGTAGTCCACCGCGACGCGGTCGCCACGGATCGCGGCGCCGAGGTACTGGTCGAACTCGTCGTTCGAACCATCTCGCGCACTACTCGCACTACTCATCGCAGTCAGTCGTCCAGGTGTCACCGACACGGCCCCTCCTGTGCCCGGGCGAACCTACAGCGCCGTGCGCCAGGACAACCCCATTACCCCCGGGGAGCTACACGCTAGCCGGTGTGCTCGGGTTAATTCGAGCCTAATTTGATCGTAAGCACACCGAAAACCGGATGAGGCTACCAACATCACCTCATCCGGTATCCGGCACTCACGGCAAACGGCGGACGCCGAACGCAACCAACCCCCGGAACCTAGGAAACCAGGCCCCGGCGGAACCCGTGCGCGACAGCCTGCGCGCGGTCTCGCACACCGAGCTTGCGGAACAGCCGGCGGGCGTGGGTCTTGACCGTGTCCTCGGAAAGGTACAGCTCACGACCGATCTGACCGTTGCTCTTGCCCTGGCTCATCCCGCGTAGAACCTGCAGCTCACGCTCGGTCAGCTGCACACCGGGATCAGTGGGGGCACGAGGGGTCGGAACGGCGGTGCTCGCCAGCGTGTGCGCCAGCGCGGCAACCAGCTCGGGGCGCGAGGCGTCCCAACGCAGGTAGCCGCGAGCTCCCCCGGCAATGGCCGCTGCGATGCTGCCAGCGTCATCGGGGGCACCGAAGACGATGACATTGGCTTGAGGGTGCGCCGCGACGAGGCGACGGGTCGCCTCGACGCCGGTGGGCACAGCGCGCTGAGTGCCCACGAGCACGACGTCGACCGGCTGGCGGGAGTACCGCGCCAGCAGCTCGTCACCGTGCGCCACACAATCGATCCGGTGCACCCCCGGCACCGCGGACATCACGCGAGTGAGCCCCTCACGAACGCTGCGACGGTCGTCGCAGATCAGTACCGTCGTCACAGGGACTCCTTCCAAACAGCTGCTTCCTGCAGCCGGGTGACATATCTCCCCCTTATCGGCTGGCAGAGTACCCGCCTTGACACGATCAGGGCGTATTTTTGCACTCCATTCGGGAAGATTGCGGTGAGCGGCAGCTCTCGGGTGGGTGACAGGCGTCCGAATGGAGCAGTGCAGTGTCTCACACCTTGGGCACCCAGGGTGAGCGGTCCATCACGACGCGCCCTTGTGGGTCTGTTCGGACCCGAATCCGGGCCAGAATTTCAGTTGCGCGGCGGCGGTGGTCGCCCGAACGGCCCAGCCGGGTGGACCGGTTGACGTCGGCCAGCATCAGCTGAATGGGCCATTGCAGGGTGTCCAGTCGGGCGGTGTGCGCACGCTCGGCCAGTCCGGTGAGTTCATCCGCCAGCTCGGCGGTCGGGTGACCCGCGCCGGCCCGGGCAACCGCGAGCAGCAGCTCAGACTTGATCTCGTGGCGAGTGGCGCGGGCCGCCCGGGACCCGGCTACCGCTTCCTCCGCGTACTCCAGCGCCTCGGCGGGTCGCCCACGAGTGAGTGAGAGCTCGGCGCGCACCCACCGCCAGCGCACTTTCGGGCGCCAGGACGGGTGACCCCCGGCCGGGTCACGGGCGAGGTCCAGCAGCCGTTCGGCCAGGTCCGGGTCGGCCAACCCGATCGCGTCGGCGGCTAGGCCGATCAGGGCGTCGATTTTTGCCCCGGCCGCGTCCGCGGCCGGGGCCTGTGAGTGATTTGTATGGCTATAGCCATACAAATCACTCACAGGGGCCTGGCCCGCCAGGGCCAGGCCCATCCCGTCAAACCGCCGCGCGGCCCGGTGCCCGCCCAATTGGCGCAGATGGGCCGCACGGGTGACGGCGGCGTGCGCCCGGACGGCGGCCGGGGTGTCGGCTGCCCGGAGCAGGGTCGCCAGCAGCGTGGCGGCGGCGGCGTAGTCACCGCGGGCGCCGAACACCACGGCGGCTAACCACCGTTCCACCGGGGTGTCACCCGACCGGACTGTGAGCTGTGCCTCAGGCTGGTCCCCGAAGGCGGCCCGGACCGGGCATAAGCCCATGTCAACCCCTCTGCCAGCCGATTCACCCGGACAAGCTGATCGTGAGCACTGCTTAGCACCAGAGTCTTGTCAGACCCGAAACCCGAACCTAATGTGACCGTCAAATGCTTGTTCAAATCGGGCGGCGAACCTGCACTTCAGGCTCGAGCCCACGGTAGGTGTACCGGGGGTAGGAAACATGGCTGACACGCGCAGGCTGCCAGGACCCAACGCGGACATCTGGGACTGGCAGCTCAACGGCGCCTGTCGTGGTATGGACAGCGCATTCTTCTTCCACCCGGAAGGGGAACGCGGCCCGGCCAGGAGCAACCGGGAAGCCAGGGCGAAGGCCGTGTGCGGCGGCTGCGGGGTGCTGGAGGAGTGTCGCCGGCACGCGCTGCGCGTCCAGGAGCCCTACGGCATCTGGGGCGGCCTCTCGGAGTCCGAGCGCGACGGCCTGATCCGCACGCGAAAGCGGCAGCTCACCCTCCACTGAGGGGAGCTGCCGCTTCTGCGTGACGGCCCGGTCTGATCGCGTCAGAAACCAGGGCCGTGGCCGTGCCCGTGGCCATGGCCGTGCCCACCGGCGGCGGGCGCCGGCTCCTCCGGCTTGTCCACCACGGTGGATTCCGTGGTGAGCACCATGCGGGCGATCGACGCGGCGTTGATCACCGCCGACTTGGCCACCTTGGCCGGGTCCACGATGCCGTCGGCAACCAGGTCACCGAAGGTCAGCGTGGCGGCGTTGAAGCCCTTGCCCCAGTCCTGGCCGGCCACCTTGGCGACCACGACCGAGCCCTCCTGACCGGCGTTGTTGGCGATCCACCGGACCGGGGACTCCAGCGCGCGGCGCACGATGGCCACACCGGTCGCCGCGTCGCCCTTCAGGCCGAGGCCGTCGGCCAGCTCGGCCGCCGCGTGCAGCAGGGCGGAGCCACCGCCGGGCACGATGCCCTCCTCGACCGCCGCGCGGGTGGCCGCGACGGCGTCCTCGATGCGGTGCTTGCGCTCCTTGAGGGCGGTCTCGGTGGCCGCCCCGACCTTGATCACCGCAACGCCGCCGGACAGCTTGGCCAGCCGTTCCTGCAGCTTCTCCCGGTCCCACTCGGAGTCGGTGGTCTCGATCTCGCCCTTGATCTGGGCGATCCGGGCCTGCACGTCGTCCTTGGCCCCGGCACCCTCGATGATCGTGGTGTCGTCCTTGGTGACCACGATGCGACGGGCCTTGCCCAGCACCTCGAGGCCGGCCTCGGACAGCTTCAGCCCGATCTCCGGGTTGATCACCTGCGCCGTGGTGGCGATGGCCAGGTCGTCCAGGAACGCCTTGCGCCGGTCGCCGAAGTACGGCGCCTTCACCGCACACACCCGCAGCGTCTTGCGGATCGAGTTGACCACCAGGGTGGACAGCGCCTCGCCCTCGACGTCCTCGGCCACGATGAGCAGCTGCTTGCCCTCGCCGAGCACCTTCTCCAGCAGCGGCAGCAGATCGGCGATGGCGCTGATCTTCTCCCGGTGCAACAGGATGTAGGCGTCCTCGAGCACCGCCTCCATGGACTCGGAGTCGGTGACGAAGTACGGGGACAGGTAGCCCTTGTCGAACGCCAGGCCCTCGGTGAGGGTCAGCTCGGTGGCCAGCGTGGAGCCTTCCTCCACGGTGATCACGCCGTTCTCGCCGACCGCGTCCATGGCCTGGCTGACCAGCTCACCGATCTCCACCTCCCGGGAGGAGACGGCGGCGACCTGGGCGATGTCCTTCTTGCCGGACACCGGTTTGGCCTTGGCCGACAGCACCTCGGCCACCTTGTCGGCGGCCGCCGCGATGCCCTGCCCGAGCGCGGACGGGTTGGCCCCGGCGGCCACGTTGCGCAGCCCCTCGGCGACCATCGCCTGGGCCAGCACCGTCGCCGTGGTGGTGCCGTCACCGGCCACGTCGTTGGTCTTGGTGGCCACGGTCTTGGCCAGCTGGGCACCCAGGTTCTCGAACGGGTCCTCCAGGTCGACCTCGCGGGCGATGGTGACACCGTCGTTGGTCACCGTGGGGCCGCCGAACTTCTTGTCCAGCACCACGTGCCGGCCCCTCGGGCCGAGGGTGACCTTGACCGCGTCGGCGAGCTGGTTCACCCCGCGTTCCAGCGCCCGCCGCGCCGACTCGTCGAAATTGATCTGCTTTGGCATTTCTCTCCTTTTACCGGCAGCCGAACGGGGAGACGCTGCCCGCGCCTCCGTCCTAAACGGCGACGACGCCGCCCCAGCCGGGGCCGGGGCGGCGTCGTTGCTACTTGATCCGAGGTGTCAGTTGACGACCGCGAGCACGTCGCGGGCGGAGAGGATGAGGTACTCCTCGCCGTTGTACTTGACCTCGGTGCCGCCGTACTTGGAGTAGATCACGACGTCGCCGACGCTCACGTCCACCGGAACCCGGTTGCCGTTGTCGTCGACCCGACCCGGGCCCACCGCCAGGACCTTGCCCTCCTGGGGCTTCTCCTTGGCGGTGTCCGGGATAACGATGCCAGACGCGGTCGTCGTCTCGGCCTCACTGGCCTGCACGACGATCTTGTCCTCGAGCGGCTTGATGTTCACGCTCGCCACGAGTGTGCCCTCCCCTTCCTGGGGTTCTGCGATCTGTTCTTCTCGAACGTCGGCTGCGGCGCCCCGCCGTCGCGGGTGCCGGGGCTCCGTGCTGCCGCGTAGTTGGCACTCTACCCACGAGAGTGCCAACGCTCAACGTCCACCCCTCGGCGCGCCGGGTGCCCGGCCCGGACGATCACCAGGCCAGAACCGGTGGACCGCCCATCCGCCCGGCTTCCGGCCCGCCGCCCCGGGCGTGATCGCCGTCAGCGGCGCTTCCGCCGCGAAATTCGAGGCTCAACCGCCACGAACGACGATCACCCAACTCCTGACAACCGGTGCGGAGTTCACCCGCCGTTAGCCGGCGCACGCTTTGCTGGGACCGTGCCCATCACACCCGTCTCCCGCCGTACCGCGTTGCGCGTCGGCGCGTTGTCCACGCTCGCCGTGGGAGCCGCCGCGTGCACGCCCGCACCCGCGCCCGCCACGCCTCCCGCACCCGCGCCCGCCGCACCGGCGCCTTCGGGGCTGTTCACACTGGGCGTGGCCTCCGGGGACCCGGGGCCGGACGGGATGGTGCTGTGGACCCGGCTGGCCCGCGACCCGGTGCACCCGGACGGGCTGGGCGGCATGCCCGGCGGCCCGACCGACACCATCGACGTGGACTGGGAGGTCGCCGCCGACCAGCGGTTCGCCGAGGTGCTGCAACGCGGCACCGCGCGCACCGGGGCCGAGCTGGGCTACGCGGTACACGTGGAACCGGTGGGGCTGCCCGCCGACCGGGAGCTCTGGTACCGGTTCCGGGCCGGCGGCGAGGTCTCCCCGGCCGGGCGCACCCGGACCACCCCGGCCGGCCCGGCCCTCAGCCCGCTGACCATGTGCTTCACCTCCTGCGCCCGCTACGAGCAGGGGCTGTTCACCGCGTACCGGCGGATCGCCGAGGAGCACCCGGACCTGGTGCTGCACCTGGGCGACTACACCTACGAGTACGGCGCGCAACCCTCGGGGAGCACCCCCGTGGTCCGGCCCATCCTGGGCGACGAGGAGCGCACCCTGGCCGACTACCGGCGCCGGTACGCCCAGTACCACGCCGACCCGGACCTGCGGGCCGCACACGCTATCGCGCCGTGGCTGCTGGTTTACGACGACCACGAGGTGGAGAACAACTGGGCCGACATGGTTCCGGAGAAGCCGGACCCGGACTTCCCGGCCCGCCGGGAGGCCGCGTTGCGCGCCTACTACGAGAACGTGCCGTTGCGCGCGAACGCCCGGCCCACCGGTGCGAGCATGCGGCTGTACCGGCGGGTGGCCTGGGGCGGGCTGGTCAACTTCCACATGCTGGACACCCGGCAGTACCGGGGCGACCAGCCGTGCGGGGACAAGTACCCCAGCGACTGCCCGGAGCGCACCGACCAGGCCCGCGGCCTGCTCGGCGCGGAGCAGGAGTCCTGGCTGCTGGACGGGTTCCGGGGCTCCACCGCCCGCTGGGACCTGCTCGGCCAGCAGGTCATGCTGTCCCAGCTGGCCATCCCCCGGGACGGCGCGCGCGTGTACAACCCGGACGCCTGGGACGGCTACGTCGGCCAGCGGGACCGGGTGGTGAACGGCTGGACCGAGGCGAAGGTGCGCAACCCCGTGGTGCTCACCGGCGACGTGCACGCGCACTGGGCGGCGGACGTGAAGACCCGGTTCGACGACCCGGCCTCGCCGGTGGTCGGCACCGAGCTGGTGAGCTCGTCGATCGCCTCCGGCGGGGACGGTTCGGAGGACCGCCCGGAGACCGCCGGCGTCCTGAAGGAGAACCCGCACATCAGGTTCTTCAACAACCGGCGCGGGTACGTGCGCACCCGGATCACCCCGGAGACGATCACCGCCGACTTCCGCGTGGTGCCCTATGTCTCCCGCCCCGACGCCCCGGCCGAAACCCGCGCCAGCTTCGTCATCGAGGACCGCAAGGCAGGGCTGAACCGGACTTGACGTCGGAGGTAGGAATTCCTACTCTTCGAGTATGAAAGCGACGGTTTCCGAAAAGGGGCAGGTGACGATCCCCAAGCAGCTCCGCAGGGAGCTGGGGATCGAGCCCGGCGAGACGCTGGAGTTCGCCGTGGAGGACGGGCGGCTGGTGGCCCACAAGGTACGCCAGCGCGACCCCGTGGACAGCGTGTACGGCATCCTCCGGGGCGGCCAGAGCGCGGACGAGTTCCTGAATGAGATTCGCGGACCCGTCGAACTGCCGTGATCACCGCCATTGACACCAACGTGCTGATAGACCTGTTCGTAGACGACCAGTTCGGGCCGGCGGCCCGAGATGCGGTGAGTCGGAGTCTGGACACCGGCCGGCTGGTGATTTGCGATGCGGTGTGGGCCGAGATCGTCGCCTACTTCGGCGATCCCAAGGCCGCCGATGATTCTCTGCGCGAGCTCGGCGCCGAGTTCTCGGCGCTGAACATGCTCTCGGCCTCGGCCGCCGGGGAAGCCTGGCGCGCTTATCGGCGAGCCGGCGGGCCACGAAGCCGGGTTGTCGCCGACTTCATGATTGGAGCGCACGGCACCCACCAGGCCGATCGACTACTGACCCGGGACCGCGGCGTTTTCCGGCGTTATTTTCCGAAGCTCACGGTTGTCGAGCCGGGCGGCGCATGGTGAACGCGTCGGCGCCGCTGGGGCGGTAGTAGTTGCGGCGCAGGCCCAGCCGTTCGAAACCGGTGTCCTCGTACAGCGCCAGCGCCGGCTCGTTGTCGGTGCGGACCTCGAGGAACACGACGGCGGACAGCTCGTCGGCGCGGGCCAGCAGGCCGGCCAGCAGGCGGCGGCCGATGCCCTGGCGCTGGTAGTCCGGGTGCACGCCGATGGTGTGGATCTCCGTCTCGGCGTGCGGCGGCCCGGCGATCAGGGCCAGTCCGCCGTAACCGGCCAGCCGGGTGCCGTCCCGCGCGGCCAGGTAGAAGTGGCCGACGGCCAGCTCGTCGCGGAACATCCGCGCCGACCACGGGTCGTCCCCGGGGAACAGCAGCTTCTCCAGCTGGGCGCAGGCCTCGGCGTCCTGCCGGTACAGCGGGCCGACGGTGATGGTGGGGCTGGTCATCTGGGCGGCCGGCTCAGGCGGTGACCCGCTTGCGCGCGGCCGGCGGCACCGCGTCCGGGCGGCGCAGGTACAGCGGCTCCAGCGGGTCCGGGGCGCGGCGGGCCAGCAGGTCGGCGCGGGCCACCGCGACCAGCCCGGCCGGGGTCGGCACCAGGCCGGGCAGCTCGGCCAGCCCGGACTCGGCGGCGAACCGGCCGGCCAGCGGCCCGGCCACCCGGTGAACGCCCAGCTCGCCGATGCGCCCGGCCAGCGCGGCCGGCGCCGACACCTCCGGGCCGCGGGTGCGCCGGCCGGCCCCGTCGTAGGCCGCCCAGTACACCTCCCGCCGCCGGGCGTCACTGACCACCACCAGCGGGTCACCCGGCGCGGCCACCGCCGCGACCGCGTCCAGCGAACAGACCCCGTACACCGGAACGTCCAGCGCGTCGCCCAGTGCGGCCGCGCTGACCAGGCCGACGCGCAGCCCGGTGAACGGCCCCGGCCCGTTGCCGCACACCACCGCGTCCACCTCGGCCAGCGGATAACCGGCCCGCGCGCAGACCTCGAGCGCGGCCGGCATCAGCTGCTCGCCGTGCTGCCGGGCGCCCGGCCGGACCAGCTCGGCCAGCACCTGTGGCCCGGCCGCGTCCAGGCGGACCAGACCGACCGTGACCACGTCCGTCGAGGTATCCAGGGCCAACACATGCACGCGGTCAGCCTACGACGGTCACCAGTCGGCGAGTACGGCCGGGAGATCGGAGAGGCGCTGGATGACCGCGTCCGGGTGCACGTCCACCGGCACCCGCTGGTCCTCCGGGATGTTGCTGTGCGGCACCAGCACCGCGCGCATGCCCACCGCCTTGGCCCCGGAGACGTCGTCGAACGGGCGGTCACCGACGTACACCGCCCGGCTCGGGTCGGTCACGCCGACGGCGGCCAGGACGGCTTGGAACGCCTCCGCGTGCGGCTTCGTCCAGTCCAGGTCGGAACTCCACACGCAGGCGTCGAACCGGTCGAACACGCCGTCCCGGCGCAGCCAGTCCTCGTGCCAGGCGGCCGGCCACGCGGTGGAGGACAGCACGCCCAGCGAGGCGCCGCGGGCCCGCAGCGCGTCCAGGGTGGGCGCCACCTCCGGGTCGGTGTGCGTGGCGAACACCCAGCGCTCCCGGTAGGCGGCCAGCGCCTCCTCCCGGTACGGCACGTCGCGGCCCAGCGCCTCGGCCGCGTCGGCCACCACCTCGGCCAGCCGGAACGCCCGGTGCGTCGCCTTGATCCGCGCCCACCGGCCCTGCTCGGCGGTCACCAGCGCCCGGGCCACCTCGGCCGCGCGCGGGTCGTCATCCGGGTGCAGGATGTCGGCGTAGGCCCGCCACTGGGTCAGGAGGTCGATCTCCTTCCACGGGGTCAGCGTGCCGCCCCAGTCGAAGATCACTGCCTCGATCATGCGCCCGTCCAGGTCAGCTCGGCCACCCGGCTGTCGTCGTCCCTCCTGGTCAGCCGCACCAGCAGGTGCCGGTCGGCCAGCGTCTCGGCCAGGCCCTCGCCCCACTCGACCACCACGGCCGCCGCGGCCAGGTCGGTGTCCAGGTCCAGGTCGTCCAGCTCGGCCCGGGCGTTGGCGCCGAAGTTGAGCCGGTAGGCGTCCACGTGCACCAGCGCCACGCCGCGGCCGTCCGGGGCCGGCGGGTGCTCGCGGGCGATCACGAAGGTCGGCGAGGTGACCGCACCGGTCACGCCGAGCCCGCGCCCGATCCCCCGGGCGAACACCGTCTTGCCGGCGCCGAGCGGCCCGGCCAGCAGCACCACGTCCCCTTTGTCCAGCCGCGCGCCGATGCGCGCGCCCAGCGCCTCGGTGTCCGCCTCGGTGGGCAACTCGTACCGGGTGGTTTCCTCGGTCATCATCGTCATGCTCGTTTCCGCAGCTTGCGCAGCGCGCCGACCACCCCGCCAGGCCGGTCGGCGGCCACCCGGCGCAGCAGTTCGGCCAGCGCCTCGTTCACCTGTTCCGGCTGCTCGATCATCGCCATATGGCCGACCCCGGGCAGCCGCACCATGGTGGCATCCGGCAGCTCGGCGGCGATCACCTCACCGTGCCGGAGCGGGATCATCCGGTCCGCCTCGCCGGCCACGATCAGCGTCCGGCACCGGGCCAGCGCGGGCAGGGCGGCCAGCCGGTCGTGGGTGTTCAGCGTGTCCACGAAGTCGATCAGCGCATCCACCGCGTTGGCACTGATCATCTGGTGCACGAAGTCCACCAGCCAGTGCGCCACCTTCCTGTCGCCGTAGGCGTAGGCCCGGGTGACGCCCCACACCAGGTCGCCGATCAGCCGCCTGGCCCGCTCCACCAGCCGGGGCTGCCATCCGGCCAGTGCGCCGACCGTCCTGGTCAGCGGGTTGTACCGGGACATGAAGGTGGCCGGCAGGCCCTGCGACCCGATCTCCCCGGCCGAGGTGCACAGCAGCGCCACGCCGGCGATCCGGTCGGCGAACAGCTCCGGGTGCCGCTCGGCCAGCGCCATGATCGCCATGCCGCCCATGGAGTGGCCGACCAGCACCACCGGCCCCTCCGGGGCCAGCGCCCGCAGCACCGCGTCCAGGTCCTCACCCAGCTGGGCGATGGTGCAGCTCTCCCGGGGCGGGCGCTCCGACCGGCCGTGCCCGCGCTGGTCGAACAGCACCAGGCGCACCCGGGGGTCGGCCAGCTCGGCCAGCGCCCGGCGCTGGAAGTGCCAGCACCGGCGGTCCAGCGCGAAGCCGTGCACCAGCACCACGGTCTGTGACGGCCCGTCGTTCCGCTTGCGGCCCCCGTTCGGGCCACCGGTGAGCTCGACCACCTCGGCGTCCAGCCGCACGCCGTCGTCCGCGGTCACCGACCACGGCGTGCCGGGCGGCAGCAGCCCCAGCTCGGGCGTCGCGCCGCTGTCCGCCTCGATCGCCCGGCGTTCCCTGGACAGGCGGGACCACCGGGTGGCCACGCCCACGGCGGCCCCGGTCGCGGCGGCGCCCAGGACGCCACCGATAACCCCGCCGGCGATCCGGCGTTTTCGGTTCACTCCGCCACCGTGCGGGACACCCGCCCGGCGCGCAACCCGGTAACGATCTCGTAGTGGATCGTGCCCAGCGCGTCGGCCCAGTCCTGGGCGGTCGGTTCGCCCCGGTCACCGGGGCCGAACAACACCGCCTCGTCACCCTCGGCGACCGGGTAGTCACCGCAGTCCACCATGACCTGGTCCATGCACACCCGGCCGACCACCGGCCGGGAGCGGCCGCCGATGAGCACCCGCATGCCTCCCACCCCGCTCGGCCGGCTGCCCAGCCGGCGCGGCACGCCGTCCGCGTAGCCGACCGGCAGCAGCGCCAGGGTGGTCTCCGCCGGGGTGCTCCACTCGTGCCCGTAGGAGACGCCCTCGCCGGCGGGCACCCGCTTCACCAGCGCGACCCGGGCCCGGAACGTCATCGCCGGGCGCAGCGGGGTGTCCGCCACCGGACGGCCGAGGGGATCCAGCCCGTACACCGCGATTCCCGCGCGGACCAGGTCGTAGTGCAGGTCCGGCCGGGTCATCGTGGCGGCCGAATTGGCGATGTGCCGGATCGGGTTGAGCCCGGCCTCGGTGGCCACCCGCCACGCCGCGTCCAGCCTCTGCGCCTGGGCGTCCAGCGTCGGGTTCGCCGGTTCGTCACCGTGCGCCAGGTGGGACCAGACCGCGAGCACCTCGACCGATCCGTCGGCGGCGGCCTTCGCGGCGGCGTCCACCAGCTCCGGCCAGTCCGCGGCCGCGCTGCCGTTGCGGCTCAACCCGGTGTCGATCTTCAAGTGGATCCGGGCCGGCCGGTCGGCCCGCCCGGCGGCCAGGCGCACGGCGGCCAGCTGGCGCACCGAGGCCACGGACAGGTCAACGCCTTCGGCCACGGCCGGCCGGTAGTCGTCGTCCGGCAGGTCCAGCCAGCTCAGCACCGGCGCGGTGATCCCGCCCGCACGCAGCGCCAGCGCCTCGCCCATCGTGCAGACACCCAGCCAGGTCGCGCCCGCCCGCAGTGCGGCGCGGGCCACCGGCACCGCCCCGTGGCCGTACCCGTCGGCCTTCAGCACGGCCATCATCGCCGCGCCGGACGCCGCCGCCGTGGACGCCAGGTACCGCACGTTGTGCTCGATCGCGGCCAGGTCGACGATCGCTTCGGCGCGTGGTGTCGCCGCGTCGGCCCCGGTCAGCGCGCCGTCTCCCGGCGATGTGGCGCCGGGCCCCTCAATGACGGACATGCTCTCCATGGTCTCATCCCCGGCTCGTAGCTTCTGTGAGCCCGCCCTCATCCTGGGGGCGAATCGGCCGGCCGAAGTCACCGAACCGGGGTACTGGAGTGACTGAACCAGCGTGCTGAAGTGACTGAATCAGCGTGCTGGAGTGACTGAATCAGCGTGCTGAAGTCACCGAACCAGCGTGCTGAAGTCACTGAACCAGCGTGCTGGAGTGACTGAATCGGGGTTAGGGGGTGCGGGTTTGGCGGATGGCTTCGGGGATGGCCGCTAGGAGTGCGCTCGCGCCGATGGGGATGCCGGGAGGGGGGCCGGCGGCGATCTGGGCGGCTCGGGCGTGCACGAAGGCGGCGCAGCCGGCGGCCCACCACGGGTCCAGGCCGGCGGCGAGCAGGGCGCCGATGAGGCCGGAGAGGACGTCCCCGGAACCCGCCGTGGCGGCCCAGGAGGAGCCGGCGGGGTTGGCCAGTGCGCGCCCGTCCGGGGCGGCGACCACGGTCACGTTGCCCTTGAGGAGCACCGTGGCCCGGAGCTTGGCGGCGGCGGCCCGGGCCGCGCCGACCCGGTCCGGGCCCACCTCGGCGCCGGTCAGCCGGGCGAACTCGCGGTCGTGCGGGGTGTAGACGGCCGGCAGTTCGTAGGCCGCGTCGGCCAGGTTCGGGTCGGCGCCGATCAGGGTGATCGCGTCGGCGTCCAGGCAGCACGGCAGGCCGGCGTCCAGCACCGACGCCAGCACGTCCCGGCCGGTGCCCCCGGTTCCGATGCCCGGTCCGACGGTCCACGCCTGCACCCGCCCGGTGTCGGCGACCGATCCGGCCGCGACCACTTCCGGCCAGCGCGAACGCACCTGGTCCGCGGCGCCGCCGGCGAACCGGACCATGCCCGAGGTGGCGGCGACCGCCGCCCCGGTGGCCAGCACGGCCGCCCCCGGGTACACCGCCGAACCGGCCGCGATGCCCACCACGCCCTGGGTGTACTTGTCGTCGGCCGGCCCGGGCACCGGCCAGCGCGCCGCCACGTCGGCCGCTTCCAGCTGGTAGAGGTCGGGGTCCGGCAGGTGCGGCGCGAGGCCGATGTCCACCAGCCGGACCGGCCCGCAGTGGTGCGGGGCCAGCGCGTGCACCGGCTTGCGGCCGCCGAAGGTCACCGTGGCGGTCGCGGTCACCGCCGGGCCGTCCACCGCGCCGGTGTCCGGGTCCACCCCGCTGGGCAGGTCCACCGCCAGGATCGGCACCCCGGCCGCCTCCGCCCGGGCGACCAGCTCGGCCGCCGCCGGGCGCAGCGCCCCCCGGCCGGAGATGCCGACGATTCCGTCGATCACCAGGTGCGCCCCGGCGACCGCGTCCCCGGCGGTGTCTCCGTCGGGCGCCCGCCCGATGCCCGCTCCGGCGGAGTCGCCCGTAAGCACCCGGCCCCGGACCCGGCGGAAGGCGGCCAGCCCGGCCGGGTGCGCCCGGTCCGGGGCCAGCAGCACGGCGGTCACCCGCGCGCCCCCTCGGCGCAGTTCGTAGCCGGCCCACAGCGCGTCCCCGCCGTTGTTTCCCGCGCCCACCAGCAGCGTCACCCGGCGGCCCGCCACCCCGCCGGTGTGTTCGCGGAGCAGGTCGGCGGCGTATCGGCCCACCCCGTGGGCCGCCCGCCGCATCAACGCCCCCTCCGGGGTCCGGGCCAGCAAGACGTCCTCAGCGGCCCGGATCCGGTCCGCACCCCACATCCCAAGCACGGGCCCCACGCTAGCGCGGAACGCGCTTGCCGAGCGTGCGCCCAGTCCGGCGCACGCGGGAAACGCAGCGCGCTCCGCACTCGCCGAGCGTGTGCCCAGTCCGGCGCACGCGGGAGACATCGTGCGGATCAACGCACGAGGCGCAGGGCTTCCCTGGGGCGCAACGCGTTGCGCATCCGCTGCATCGCCGCCGGGTCGTCCGAGCGGACCCGGGCGCGCGCCATCTCGGCGTAGACGATCTCCCAGTGTTCCAGGATCATGGGGTACAGAGCGGCCTCGGCGGCCGTCCGCACGGTCTGGTCCTCGGTGCCCAGCATGCGGATCAGTGCGGCGGCGGCCGCCGCGACCTCGCCGGTGCTGCGCCGGTCGTCGTTGGCGAAGTTGTTCATGTCGGGCTCCCCTTGAAGGTCGGTGGTCTCTACCACCCATGACCTATCCGACCAGGAACCGGTTGGGAGCCCTCCCCGAAATCTGAATAACGCTTTATCACTCCACGGTTACGGACTTGGCCAGGTTGCGCGGTTTGTCCACGTCGTAACCCCGCGCGCGGGCGATCTCCGCCGCCAGGACCTGCAACGGAACTGTGGACACCAGTGGCTGCAGCAGCGTCGGCACGGCCGGCACCTCGAGCAGGTGGTGGGCGAACGGGCGGATCGTCTCGTCACCCTCTTCAGCGATCACCACGGTGCGCGCGCCCCGCGCGGTGATCTCCTGGATGTTGGACAGCAGCTTGGCGTGCAGCACCGCCCGGCCCTTCGGCGACGGCATCACCACGACCACCGGCAGGCCCTGCTCGATCAGCGCGATCGGGCCGTGCTTGAGCTCGCCGGCGGCGAACGCCTCGGCGTGCATGTAGGCCAGCTCCTTGAGCTTGAGCGCGCCCTCCAGCGCCACCGGGTATCCCACGTGCCGGCCGAGGAAGAGCACCGCGCGGGACAGCGCCAGGTCGTAGGCCAGCTCGCGGGTGGCGTCCACCGCCTCCAGCGCGGAAGCCACCGCCGCCGGCATGGCCTCCAGCTCGGCGAACTCGCGCGCCACCTCGTCCGGGTACTTGGTGCCCCGGGCCTGGGCCAGGGCCAGCCCGACCAGGTAGGTGGCGGCGATCTGCGAGGTGAACGTCTTGGTCGCGGCGACCCCGATCTCCGGGCCGGCGTGGGTGTAGAGCACCGCGTCCGACTCGCGGGGAATCTGCGCGCCGTTGGTGTTGCAGATGGCCAGTACCCTGGCCTTCTGCTCCTTGGCGTGGCGCACCGCCTCCAGGGTGTCCATGGTCTCGCCGGACTGGGAGATCGCGACCACCAGCGTCTGCCGGTCCAGCACCGGGTCCCGGTAGCGGAACTCGGACGCCAGCTCGACCTCCACGGGCAGGCGCGTCCAGTGCTCGATGGCGTACTTGGCCAGCAGGCCGGAGTGGTAGGCGGTGCCGCAGGCCACCACGAACACCTTGTCCACGTCACGCAGGTCGGCGTCGGCCAGGCGCTGCTCGTCCAGCACGATCCGCCGGTCGATCAGGTGTCCGCGCAGGGTGTCCGCGATCGCGGTGGGCTGCTCCTCGATCTCCTTGAGCATGAAGTAGTCGTGGCCGCCCTTCTCGGCGGCGGCCAGGTCCCAGGTGACCCGGAACGGCTTGACCTCGACCGGCTCGCCGGCGAAGTCGGTGACCGTGTAGCCGTCGGCGGTGATGGTGACCACCTGGTCCTGGCCCAGCTCGACGGCGTCCCGGGTGTGCTCGATGAACGCGGCCACGTCCGAGCCGAGGAAGGTCTCCCCGTCCCCGAGGCCCACCACCAGCGGTGAGGACCGGCGGGCCGCGACGATCTCGCCCGGCCGGTCGGCATGGGTGAACAGCAGGGTGAACGCGCCCTCCAGCCGGCGGCTGACCGCACGCACGCTGGCCGCGAGGTCACCGGCCGTGGGGCCTTCGTCGTAGGCGCGGGCCACCAGGTGGGCGGTGGCCTCGGTGTCGGTGTCGCTGGTCAGCTCGACCCCGTCGGCCTCCAGCCCGGCGCGCAGCGCGATGAAGTTCTCGATGATGCCGTTGTGCACCACGGCGACCTTGCCCGCGTTGTCCCGGTGCGGGTGGGCGTTGCGGTCGGTGGGTCCGCCGTGGGTGGCCCAGCGGGTGTGCCCCATTCCGGTGGTCCCGTTGAACTGGGTGGTGCCGACCTCGGCCAGCCGGGTCTCCAGGTTGGCCAGCGGGCCGGCCTTGCGTTCGACGGCCAGCCCTCCGGCGCCGTCCAGCACCGCCACCCCGGCCGAGTCGTAGCCCCGGTACTCCAGCCGGCGCAGGCCGTCCAGGATGACGTCCAGCGCCGGCCGGCTGCCTACGTAGCCCACGATTCCGCACATGCGCCCCACTCTAACGAGGGGCAAATGGGCGCCTCGTCCTGATGGGATAGCGTCTGGGCCGTGGTTCGTACCCGAGCACCGAAGGCGCCGGACCTGCCTGGATCGGCCAAGAAGGCAATCGCCGCGCTGGGCGGCGACGGCCCGCACCCGGTGCTGCGCGGTGACCTGGGGCTGGTCGGGCTGCCCGGCGTGCTCTACACCCCGGCGACCGGGCTGGGCCGGCCGGCGGTGGCGTTCGGCCACGACTGGATGCAGACCCCCCAGCGGTACCTGCCGTTGCTGCGCCACCTGGCTTCCTGGGGCATCGTGGCGGCCGCGCCCGGCACGTTCCGAGGCCCGGTGCCCAGCCACGCCCGGTTCAGCGCCGACCTGCGCACCACGCTCGAGGTGTGCGCCAACGTCCGGCTGGGCGAGGGCAGGATCAGTGTGGACCCGACCCGGCTGGCCCTGGCCGGGCACGGCATGGGCGGCGGCTGCGCGGTGCTCGCGGCGGCCGACCGGGAGTCACTCGGCGAGCCGGTGGCGGCGGTGGCCACGCTGGCGCTCTCCGAGACCTACCCCTCGGCGATCGCGGCCGCCGAACGGGTGCACGCGCCCGCGCTGCACCTCGCGGCGGGCAAGGACCAGGTCAGCCCGCTGCCCGGGAACGCGGAACCGGTGGCCACCGAGTGGGCCGGGCCGGTGCTGCTGCGCAACCTGCCCAAGGCCAACCACCTCGGCTTCCTGTCCGGGCGGAACTGGTTCGACACGCTGCTCGCCGGCAAGCCGCACACCGGCACCGCACGCCTCTCCCGCGCCCTCCTGACCGCCTTCCTGCTCCGCGTCTTCACCGGAGACGGCAAGCTGGACGAGGTCGCCTACGGCGACCTCAAACGCACCGAAATCCTCCTGGCCCGCTAACCCCGATTCAGTCACTTCAGCAGGCTGATTCAGTCACTTCAGCAGGCCAAAGTGACTGAATCGGTGTGCCGGAGTGACTGAATCGGTGTGCCGGAGTGACTGGATCAGGGGGTGGATGCGACTACCGCGGCCAACGCGGTGGCCACTCGGTCGGCTTCCTCACTCGTGGGGGCTTCGACCATGACGCGGACCAGTTGTTCGGTGCCGGAGGGGCGGAGCAGGACGCGGCCGTGGTCACCCAGCTCGGCCTCGGCCTTGGCGACCGCTTCACGTACCTCGGGCGCGTCGGCGACGGCGGCCTTGTCGGCGACCCGCACGTTGTGCAGCACCTGCGGCAGCACCTCGACCACGCCGGCCAGCTCGGCCAGCCCGCGACCGGTGGACGCCATCCGGGCCATCAGCCGCAGCGCGGTGAGCAGGCCGTCACCGGTGGTGGCGTGGCCGGGCAGCACCACGTGCCCGGACTGCTCGCCCCCCAGCGTGTAGCCGCCGGCGCGCAGCTCGGCCAGCACGTACCGGTCGCCCACCGCCGTGGTTCGCACCGTGATGCCGGCCTGGTTCATCGCCAGGTGCAGGCCCAGGTTGCTCATCACCGTGGCCACCAGCGTGTCCGCCCGCAGCTCCCCGCTCTCCCGCAGGGCCAGCGCGAGCACCGCCATGATCTGGTCGCCGTCCACTGGTGCGCCGGAGGCGTCCACCGCCAGGCAGCGGTCGGCGTCACCGTCGTGGGCGATGCCCAGGTCGGCGCCGTGCGTGCGCACGGCGCCGGCGACCACGTCCAGGTGCGTGGACCCGCACCCCTCGTTGATGTTCAGCCCGTCCGGCTCGGCGTTGATGGCGATCACTTCGGCGCCGGCCCGCCGGTACGCCTCGGGGGCCAGCGTGGACGCGGCGCCGTTCGCGCAGTCCACCACCACGCGCAGCCCGGCCAGCGAGGCCACCGGGGAGCCGTGCAGGCCGGCCACCAGAAGGTGACGAAGATAACGCTCGCCGGCGTCCTTCAGCTCCCGCACGCGGCCGACCTCGGCGCCGGTGGGACGGGTACGCGGCGCGTCCAGGCGCGCCTCGACGGCGTCCTCGACCGCGTCCGGCAGCTTGTGCCCGCCCTCGGCGAACAGCTTCACGCCGTTGTCCGGCATCGGGTTGTGCGACGCGGAGATCATCACGCCCAGGTCGGCGCCCAGATCCGCGACCAGGTGCGCCACCGCCGGGGTGGGCAACACCCCGGCGCACAGCACGTCCGCCCCGGCCGAGGCGAGCCCGGCGGCAACCGCCGCCTCGAGCATCTCCCCGCTGGCCCTGGGATCCCGGCCGACCACGGCGACCGGTCGGTGCGACCGGTCCTTCTCCGCGAGTACCTGCGCCGCCGCCGATGCGACGGACAGCGCCAACTCGGGAGTCAGCTCGACGTTGGCCAGGCCCCGGACGCCGTCTGTACCGAACAGCCGGCCCATCGGCCGATCAGCGCTTGCTGTACTGCGGGGCCTTGCGGGCCTTCTTCAGGCCGTACTTCTTGCGCTCCTTGACCCGCGCGTCCCGGGTCAGGAAACCGGCCGACTTGAGCGCCGGGCGGTCTTCGCTGTCCAGCTCGATCAGCGCGCGGGCGATGGCCAGGCGCAGCGCGCCGGCCTGCCCGGAGATGCCGCCGCCGCGCAGGCTGGCCAGCACGTCGTAGGACTCCGCCTTGTCCAAGGTGGTCAGCGGGTCCTTGACCAGCTGCTGGTGCACCTTGTTCGGGAAGTAGGTCGCCAGGTCCTTGCCGTTCAGCCGGAAGCTGCCGTTGCCCGGGACGAGCCGGACGCGGACCACGGCCTCCTTGCGGCGGCCGACGGTCTGCACCGGCTTGCCGCTGACCTTCTCAGCGACCTTCTCCGGCGCCTTCTCGCTGACCGGCGTCTCCTCGACGGGGGTGCTCACCTGCTGTGCCTCTTCCACTTCTGCGTTCTGCTCGTCGCTCACTGGCTGACCTGCGTGATCTCGAAGGGCTGGGGCTGCTGCGCGCTGTGCGGGTGCGTCGGGCCGGCGTAGACCTTCAGCTTCTTGCCCATCGCCCGGCCCAGCTTGTTCTTCGGCAGCATGCCCTTCACCGCCTTCTCCACCAGCCGGTCGGGGTGCTTGTCCAGCATCTCGCCGACCGAGCGCTGGCGCAGGCCGCCCGGGTAGCCGCTGTGCTTGTAGACGAACTTGTCCTCGCGCTTGTTGCCCGAGACGGCCACCTTCTCCGCGTTCACGATGACCACGAAGTCACCGGTGTCCACGTGCGGGGCGAAGATCGGCTTGTGCTTGCCGCGCAGCAGGGTGGCGGCGTGGGTGGCCAGCCGGCCGAGCACGACGTCGGTCGCGTCGATGACATGCCAGGCCCGGTCGACCTCGGCGGGCTTCGGACTGAACGTGCGCACGGACCTACCTCGTCGTCTCTTACCAGCGGGAGCTTTGGGGTGCCCGGACCAGCTCGACCACGAGTCCAACCGAACGTCCTCGGCACAACGACCTCCGAGGATACGCGTCGCGTTCCGGCAGGGTCAAAACGGGTGGGTGCAGGGCCCGCAACGAGGGCCCCGCAACCGCCCCACGTCACTCAGGTCCACCGGGCCGCGTTGGCCTGCTCGACCCGCTGGTACTGCTCGTTCGCGTGCCCCAGGGCCACCCCGATCTGGGAGAGCACCTGGTTCAGGTCGGCGGCCGCCGTGTCCCATTTGCGCTGCTGGGCCTGGTACTGCTCGGCCGCCGCGCCGGTCCAGGTGGCCACCATCGGCTGCAGGAACCGCTTGAGGTCCTCCAGCTGCTGGTTCATCTGCTGCGCGGTGGTCACCACGCTCTGCTGGGCGTTACCGATCTCACCAAAGGTCACCAAGATCTCGGGCATCTGCTCTCCTCGAACTCTGGTCGGTGGTCGCGCGGCTCAGCCGAGCGCGGAGCGGATCTGCGACATGGACTGGGTGTGCGCCTCTTCAGCCTGCTGGTAGTTGCGCCCGGAGCCGGAGATCGCCTCGCCGATGCCGCGCAGCGCCTCGTTGAGGTTCCGCGCGTCGGTGTCCCAGCGGATCATCAGCTGCTGGAACGCGGTGGCCGCCTCGCCGCGCCAGGCACCGGCCAGCGGCTCCAGCTGGCCCCTCAGGCCGGCGAGGCGGCCCTGCACCTGCTCGTTCACCTGGAGGACATGCTGCGCGGCGCGCTGCATCTCCTCGGTCGTGGTCCCGTACCTGCCTGCCATCCTCGATCACTGCCTCTCGCCGCGGCACCGGCCGGGCGGCCGGTGCTGGTGCCCGTCACGCTGGCAGCCGGCCCCTTCCCGGCACGGCCGAACGACCGGTTTCGTGTGCGATTGCGAACACCGGTGGGTGTTGCGTATCTCCACGCAGAGCCATAGCGGCCTCAGCCGGGCAGCGGGCGGACCGTGGCGACCACCCGGGCGCAGGCCTCGCGCACCGGTCCGGCGCCCGGCGGCGTGTGCTGGCAGCCGACGGAAAGCTGGTTGTCCCGGTCGAACACCACGTACCAGTCCACCTCCGCGCCGAGCCCCGGCAGGAGCTGGCGGTAGCTGATCGCCGCCCGGCCGGCGAACCGGGCGCGCGGGTCCAGCCGGTCCAGGACCGCCCCGTCCCGTATCGCCCGGTGGTACCGGTCCACCAGCTCCCGTTCCGCCCGGGCCGGCTCGGCCCGCGCGTCGTAGCCCAGCGGTCGGCGTTCCAGCGCGATCAGTTCCACGCCGCGCGGCGCCGCCACCGGGGTGAGCACCACCCGCCGCGCCGACGGCTCGCCGCCGGTGTGCGCCCAGCCCTCGGGCAGCCGCGCGGCGTAGCCGTACTGGGCGAGCAGGTCACCCGCCACCGGCTCGGGCACGGCGACGTCCGCGAACCAGAGCACGGCGGCGGTGACCAACGCGGCCGCCAACCCCGCCCGGGCCGGCGTGACCCATTCCCCGCGCGCCCGGGATTGCGGCGGAATCAGCCCGGCGCCGAGGGTCACCCGCCGTCACCCGGGCCTTCCAGATCCGGTTCGTACCAGGCCACCTGCATGCGCCGCTTGCCATACCGGCGGCCGACCAGCACGCCCCGCCCCGGCGGCAGCGGCTCCGGGCGGAGCCCGTCCAGGATCGGCCCCTCGTCGGGCGGGCCGCTCATCATCAGCCCCGGCGTGGCCAGCTCCCGCAGCCGGCTGAACACCGGCTCGAACATCGCCCGGCCGACCCCGCCGCAGCGCCGGGCCAGCACCAGGTGCAGGCCGACGTCCTTGGCCTGGGGCAGGAACTCCATCAGCGGCAACAGCGGGTTGGCCGAACCGGCCGCCCCGGCGCCGGCCCCGGCAACCAGGTCGTAGTCGTCCACCAACAGGTACAGCTCCGGGCCGGACCACCAGGACCGGTCCCGCAGCCGCGCCGGGGTCACGTCCGGGCCGGGCAAACGCCGGCGCAGCGAGTCGGCGATGTCCCGGACCACCTCGGCGGCCACCTTGGCGCCGCTGGCGTAACCAATCAGGTGGCTGTCCGGGACCTGGCCGAGCAGCGTGCGCCGGTAGTCCACCAGCACGATCCGCGCCCGTTCCGGGTCCAGCCCGCGAACCACGCCGCCGGCCAGCACGCGCAGCAGGTTGGTCTTGCCGGACTCGTCGTCGGCCAGGCAGATCAGGTGCGGGTCGGCGTCGAAGTCCAGCAGTACCGGCTCCAGCCGCGCCTCGTCCACCCCGATCGGCAGCACGTGCGGGGACCCGGACCCGGCGAGGGCGAGCACCTCCGAGTAGTCGATCCGGTCCGGCAGCAGCCGCACGGAGGGCACCGGCGGCTCCTCCCAGGCGTCGGCGAGGGCGGCCACGGTGGCTGCGAGATCGTCACCCAGTGTGTCGATCATGGGCCGGGCTATGACGCACTGGGCGCCGTCGGCCGTCAGCCCGTGGCCGGGCTTCGCCGGCACCGACGCCGCACGCCGCCGGTCGAAATCCGAGTCGGACGGATCACCCAGGCGCAGTTCGACCCGGGTTCCCAGGAGATCCTTCAGCGCGGGGCGCAGCTCGGTCCACCGGTTCGCGGACACCACCAGGTGGATGCCGTAGGACAGCCCCCGGGTGGCCAGCGGCAGCAGCTGCTGCTCCAGTTCCTCGTACTCGCTACGCAGCGTGAGGTACCCGTCGACCACCAGCAGCACGTCGCCGTGCGGATCGGCGAACTCCCCGCGCGCCTTCCGGCGGCGGAACTCGGCCGCCGAGTCGATGCCGGCGGCCCGGAAGGAGCGCTCCCGGTCGGCCAGCAGCGCGGTCAGCTCGGCGACCGTGCGGCGCACCTGGTCCGGCTGCTGGCGGTCCGCCACCCCGCCGCAGTGCGGCAGCCCGGACAGCGCGGCCAGCATGCCCCCGCCGAAGTCCAGCGCGTACATGGACAGCTCGCGCGGCGTGTGGCTCAGCGCCAGGCCGAGCATCAGGGTGCGCAGCACGGTGGACTTTCCGGACTGCGGCGCGCCGACCACCACGCCGTGCCCGGCCGCCCCGGAGAGGTCCACCCACAGCGGGTCCCAGCGCTGGTGGAACGGCCGGTCGATCAGGCCCAGCGCCAGCCGCAGCTCGCCCGGCGCCTGGGTGCCCAGCCCTCGCGGGCCCCGGCCCAGCGCGGGCAGCAGGGTGTCCAGCGCGGGCGGCTCCTCCAGCGGCGGCAGCCAGACCGGGTGCGCCGGCGGCCCCTGGCCGATCAGGGCGGTCACCATTTCGTCCATGACGCTGGGCGCGTTCGGCGCGTTCGCCGGCCCGCTGGACACCGGGAACGCCCCCGTGCCCGGCGACCCGTCCGCCAGAACCAGCGCGCCGTCGAACACCAGGGTCGGTTCGGAATCCCGCTCGCGCGGGTCCGGCCCCACCCGGGTCGAGCTGAACGCCACCGGCCGGCGGGGCGCACCGGCCACCGAGGCCGGCCCGGCGGTCGCCGCGCGCGGCCCGGAGACGTAGGCGGCGCGGAACCGGACCAGCTCGTCGGTGCCCAGCGCCAGGTAGCCGGAGCCCGGCATGGGCGGCAGGTTGTACGCGTCGGGCACGCCCAGCACCGCGCGCGACTCCGCCGGGGAGAACGTGCGCAGCCCGATCCGGTAGGACAGGTGCGACTCCAGCCCGCGCAACCGGCCCTCGTCCAGCCGCTGCGAGGCCAGCAACAGGTGCATCTGCAGCGAGCGGCCCAGCCGGCCGATGGTCACCATCAGGTCCACCAGCTCGGGCCGCTGGGCCAGCATCTCGGAGAACTCGTCCACCACGATGAACAGCGCCGGCAGCGGCGGCAGCCCGGCGCCGGTCCGAGGGGCGGTGCGGCGGTGCCGCTCGTAGTCGGCCACGCTGGCGAAGTTGCCCGCCTTGCGCAGCAGCTCCTGCCGGCGGTTGATCTCCCCGGCCAGCGCGTCGGCCATCCGGTCCACCAGGGAGAGCTCGTCGGCCAGGTTGGTGATCACGGCGGAGACGTGCGGCAGCCCGGCCATGCCGAGAAAGGTCGCGCCGCCCTTGAAGTCGATCAGCACCAGGTTCAGCTCGTCCGAGGGGTGGGTGGCGACCAGCCCGAGCAGCAGCGTGCGCAGCAGCTCCGACTTGCCGGAGCCGGTGGCGCCGATGCACAGCCCGTGCGGCCCGGACCCGCCCT
Organism: Actinospineispora eucalypti; assembly: GCF_039543365.1. Classification (NCBI taxonomy): domain Bacteria; kingdom Bacillati; phylum Actinomycetota; class Actinomycetes; order Pseudonocardiales; family Pseudonocardiaceae; genus Actinospineispora; species Actinospineispora eucalypti. The sequence goes on along the minus strand of NZ_BAABJP010000001.1, from coordinate 745,610 downwards.
GCGCGGACTCCTTGATGTCCAGCAGCACCGGTTCGCCGTGCTCGCCGATGCCGATCGGCACGCGCAGCCGGTCCACCGGCGAATCCCGCCAGCGCGCCCGGGCCAGCGCCACCGTCGCCGGGTCGTCGATGCCCAGCAGCTCGGGCAGGCCGACGGTGCCGCGCAGCGGGCGGCCGGTGTCCGGCTCGCTCTCCCGAGGGGCGCGGAACCGGGCCATCCGGCGGGCCAGCACGCTCGCCTCGGCCAGGCCCAGGCCGTCCGGCCGGCCGATCCACCGGGTATCCACCGGTCCTCGCCCGGTCTGCACGCCGGCGCCCAGCCGTTCGGCGTCCACCAGCAGCGCCAGCTCGCCGCGTTCCCCGCCGGCCGGCACGCCCTCGGTGGCGGTGGTGGGCGAGGTGGGCAGCTCGGCGACGCGCAACACGGTGACCTCCGGGCGGTCCAGCCACTGCGCGCCAGCCCGCCGCACGTCCACGCCGTCCACCACGACCAGCAGCCGCGCCGCCCCCTCCGTCCCGCCGCCCGGGATCGCGGTCAGCCAGTCCAGCACGTCGCCCGGCGCCGAGCTGACCATGCGCAGCGCGCCGATCTGGTCGGTGAGCGCCGGGTGCTGCGCGTGCGGCAGCCACTTCACCCAGTCCCAGTGGGGCATCGCGGCCGGCGAGGCGATCACCGCGACCAGCGCGTTCGCCGGGCTGTGCCACACCGTGTACTGCGCCAGGACCGCCCGGGCCAGTTCCAGCGCCGGGGCCCGGCCGTGCGGACCGGCCAGCGGGTGCAGGCTGACCCGGCGCAGCGCGCCGAAGGCCACCGCCACCGGCAGGTCCGGCACCACGGCGTGCGCCCGCAGCAACCGGCGCAACGCCCAGGCGCACACCGGCTCCAGCTCGTCCAGCGGCCCGGTCTGCGGCGCCACCAGCCGGGTAGCCAGCCGCTGCCGCCCCCGGCCGACCCGCAGCTGGGCGAAGTCGGGATCGGTGTCCCGGCGCTCCCACAGCCGGTCCGACTGGAGCAGGCCGAGCAGCGCCGCCGGGTCCGGGTGGGTCCACTCCAGCGACGCCCGCTGGCGCGCGGCCACCTCCCGGATCCGGCGCCGCACCTGGGCCAGGTAGCGCAGGTAGTCACGGCGGTTCTCGTCGGTCTCCGCCCGCTGGCTGCCGCCCCGGCCCATGCCGCCGGCCATCATGCCGATGGTGGACAGCGCGAAGATCCCGCCGAACACCCAGGACGTCGGGCTGGACGGGTTCTGCATGCCCATCACCACGATGAACCCGACCGAGCCGAGGATCATCAACGCCGGCATCAGCTTCTGACCGAGCCCGGCCGGCACCGGCTTGGCCGGCTCCGGCGGCGGCTCCATCGGCAGCTCGCCGCCGGGCAACCGGGGCGCCGGCCGGCGGGGCGCGCGGCGCACCACGCGGGTACTCATCGGCGCCTCCCGAAAGAATCCGTTTCCCAAACCGCCCTCACGGCCGATCGGGCCCGGCAATACTAAGAAGCCGACCGAGGTCGCCGGGGCCGTTTGGGAAAACCCATCCGCCCGGGACAGACCGTGATCTCGCCATGCCTCGGGAGGCACCATGACCAGGCCGAACGCTGGGTTGGCCGGTCCGGAGACGCAGATAGTGCAGCCCTCGCCGCGGGTGGAGGGCGGCCAGTTCTGCCGGGTCACCGTGCTCGCCCCGCAGACCCGGATGGACCTGGCCCTGCCCACCGACCTGACCGTGGCCGAGCTGGTGCCGATGCTCACCGAGCTGGCCGGGGAGGTCCCCGGCCAGCCCAACCCGCACACCGGCCCGCTGCCGGTGCCGCACCCGGACGCCCCGGCCAGCTGGTGCCTGGCCGCCGCCGCCGGCGCGGCGCTGCCCCCCGGCGCGACGCTGGCCGGGCTGGGGGTGCTGGACGGGGACCTGCTGCGGCTGCGCCGCAACGCCGAGGCGCCCCCGCCACCGGTGTTCGACGACCCGGTGGACGCGGTGGCCGAGGCCGTCGCGCCGGCCAACGGCGAGCCGGGCGCCTGGGGTTCCGCCGCCGGCGCCGAGCCGGAGCCGTTCGCCGTGCTGCCCTGGACCGAACGCTGCCGCCGGACCGCCGGCATCATCGCCGGGCTGCTCGCCGCGTTGGGCGCATCGGTGCTGCTGGCCGGCGCACGCGGGCTGACCGATCCGGCGGCGAACCCGGTGGCCGCGGTGATCGGCGGCCTCGCGGTGGTCGGAATGCTCGCCGGGGCGATGCGCGCCGCGCAGGGGCGAAACGACACCTCGGCCGCCGGGGCCCGAGGCGCCTCCGTCGCCGGTGTCCGGGGGGCCGCCGGCCCGGTAGCCGGTGCCGGGGCCCGGGGCAGCGCCGGTGGCGGCTCCGGGGCGGCCGCTGCCGGGTCCGGCGCGGACGAACCGGACCGGGTGGCCGGGTCGGTGGCCGTGGCGCTGGCCTTCGCCGCCGTGCCGCTGGCCGCCGTCACCGGGCTGGCCGCGTTGCCCGGCACCCCCGGCGCCGGGCACCTGCTGCTGGCCAGCGCGCTGGCGGCGGCCGCCTCGGCGACCGCCGTCGCCCTGCTGTCCACCGCCGCGCCCGCACTGGTGGCAACCGTGCTGGCGGCCGGGCTGACCTCGTTCGCCGCGCTGTTGGGGGTGTTCGACGTGGCCTCGTTCGGCGGGCTGGCGGCGGCGACATCGGCGGTCGCGGTCGGCCTGCTGCCGCTGTTGCCCCGGGTGAGCGTGCGGCTGGCCGGACTGCCGCCACCGGTGATCCCGACCAGCCCGGAGGACATGATCGCGGCCGACCAGCAGTGGGACTTCGCGGCCCCGGAGGAGATCCGCTACCAGGCCCAGCTGGCGCACACGTACCTGGCCGGGCTGGTGATCGGGGCGTCGGCGGTCGCCGGGTTCGGTGCGCTGCTGGCCGCCGGGACCGGCGGCTGGGCCGGGCCGGCGTTCGCCTCGGTGGTGGTGTGCGCGCTGATGCTGCGCTCGCGGTGCTACGCCACGGCGGCCGCTTCCGCCGCGCCGATGGCCGCCGGGTTGCTCGCCGGCTCCGGGCTGGCCGCCGGGCTGGCCGTACGCGGCCCCGACCTGGCCCGGCTGATCGGTGCGCCGGGGCTGCTGGTGGCGGGCGCGGTGGCGTTCGGACTGGTGTGGCTGGCCGGGCGGCGGGAGTCGTCCCCGGTGGCCCGCCGGACGGCCGACGTGGTGGAGGCGATCCTGGTGGTCGCCACCTTCCCGTTGGCGCTGGCCGTGCTGGACCTCTACTCGAAGCTGCGCGGCCTGTGAAACCGACGCTGGGCGCCGCGCTGGTCATGGTCTCGCTGGTGCTGGCCGGCACCTCGCCGGCGGCCGCGCCGACCGCTACTGTCGCTCCCACCGCGGCCGTCGCACCCACCGCGGCCGTCGCTCCCACCGCGCCCGCCCCCGGGCCGACCGCGCTTTCCGCGCCCGCCCCCGCGCCGCCCCCGCCGGATGCCCGGTATCTGCCCAGCGGCACGCCCACCCCGGTGCCGGGGGTGCGCCGGGGAGACAAGGTGTGCGCCACCACGCCAACCGTGCTCACCGAGCAGACGGCCAAGCCGTACCTGTGGGGCCAACAGCTGCTGAACCTCGAGGAGACCTGGCGGGCGGCCGGCACCAAGGGCAAGGGGGTGCGCATCGCGGTGATCGACACCGGGGTGAACCCGCACCCGCTGCTGCGCGGGCGCCTCTACGCCGGCGGTGACTTCGTGGCCACCGGGGACGGCACCCAGGACTGCGACGCGCACGGCACGGCGGTCGCCGGCATCGCCGCCGCCGCGCCGGACCCGGTGACCGGGTTCTCCGGGGTGGCCCCGGAGGCCGACGTGATCGCCGTCCGGCAGACCAGCGAGTCCTACTCCGACCCGGCCGGCGGCACCGGGACCGCCGGCAACATCGCCTCGCTGGCCCGGGCGGTGCGCCGGGCGGCCGACCTGGGCGCGGACGTGATCAACATTTCCGAGGTGGCCTGCGCGCCGGCCGACGCGGTCGGCGCCGCCGCGCTGCGCGCCGCCATCCGGCACGCGGTGCGGCACGGCGCGGTGGTGGTCGCGGCGGCCGGCAACACCTCGACCACCTGCCGCACCGGGCCGAACCCGGGCATCGTGCCGTTTCCCGCGTGGTTCGACGACGACGTGCTGGCGGTGGCATCCATCGGGCCGGGCGGCGGGGCGTCCTCGTTCACCGTCCCCGGCCCGTGGCTGGACGTCGCCGCCCCCGGCGAGGGCGTCGCCTCGCTGGGCGTGACCGGCGCGGTGACCGAGAAGCTGCACGGCCTGGAGCAGGTCTCCGCGATCGACGGCACCAGCTTCGCCGCGCCGGCGGTGTCCGGGCTGGCCGCACTGATCCACGCGCGCTACCCGAACCTGACCCCCGGCCAGATCATCGACCGGATCACCGCCACCGCCAGCCAGCACTCGGCCGGCCGCTCCGACACCCTCGGCTACGGCACGATCAACCCGCTCGAGGCGCTCACCCGTCAGCCCGCCGTGCTCGCCCCGCCCCGTTCCGACCCGGCCGGCGCCGCGGATGGCCGTCTGTTGCTGGCCCCCTCACCCCATCCGCCCCCGGCCGGACCGGCCGCCGTGTGGGGCGGTGTGCTGGCCCTGCTCGCGTGCCTGACCGCCGGGACCATCGGCGCCGCCCGCGTGCGCACACCCGGCAACCGCTCCCGGTAGACGCGACTACTCCCGCGACAGCGCGGCGAACGCGTCCAGGATCGCGTCCCAGCCGCCCGCGGACTCGAGGCTCTCCCGCATCGCGGCCACCCGGTCGCCGTAGCGCTCCAGGTGCCGGTGCCGCATCGTCACCAGGGTGCCGTCGGCCTGCCCGGTGAACGACACCTCCACCTCGGTCTCGAAGTCGGCCTGGTAGGCCCAGTCGGCGTTGATCTGCCAGAGCAGCACCAGCTCGCCCGGCGGGGCCCAGCGGGCCACCCGGCCCCACTCGCACTCGCTGCCGTCCGTGCCGCGTTCGTACCAGCGGCCGCCGTCCCTCGGCTCGATCAGCACGTCGGCCTGGGGCGCGGAGCCGATCGAGTGCGTCTTGGGCCAGAACTCGCCCATCCGGGTGCTGAACAGCGCAAACGCCCGGTCCGGCGGCAGCGGCACGAGGACCTCGCGGCGCACGGTCACCTCGGTGGTGGATTGGATGCTCATCGGTCTGACTCCTCGGGGTTGTCCCTGGCCGCCTCGGCTTCGGCGAGCGCGGCGAAGTTGTCCAGCGTCTGCGCCCAGAAGCGGTCGAAGTAGCGGCGCACCACCTCGAAGCCGGGCGGGTTGATCCGGTACAGGCGGCGGGTTCCGTTGACCGACTCCACCACCAGCTCCGCGTTCTTCAGCACCCGCAGGTGTTGGGAGACCGCCGGCCGGGAGACCGGCAGCCGCCCGGCGAGCACGCCCACCGCCAGCGGTCCGTCGACCAGCTCATCCAGGATCGAACGTCGGGTCGCGTCGCCAAGGGCGTCCAGTACGGCGGCGGTGCTCGCGGGCATGTCGGTAAGTCTGCACGAACGGTAAGTCAGAGTCAACCGTTCGCGGGTACTTACCGAGTTTTAGTTCGTCTGCGCGACCAGGACGTCCACCGTTCGCTGGGCCTGCGCCACGTCCAGGGTGGAGCCGGTGGGCAGCAGGCGCAGCGCCTCCACCGGCACCGGGATCGCCTCGGCGATGCCCAGCGCATCGGCCGTGTCCGTGTTGGCCACCGGGTAGGCCGCACCGGTCTCGGACAGCAGCCAGAGCGCGCCCTGCACCCGTTCCCCGCCGCGCCTCGGACGCTGGCAGTCCGACTCCCGGGCCACCGCGCAGGCGACCAGTGCGGTCTTCGCCGGGAAAGCCACCGCGTCCAGCTTCGGCCCGGCCCCGTCCTGTTGGGACAGCGGGGCCATCGTGCGGCGTTCGGGCAGCGGGGGTGCCTTGCCGGCCAGAATCTCCCCCAGGCGGCCGTTCCAGCGCAGGCACACCGTGGCGGTCTCCGGCGCGATCCTGGGGAACAGCCTCGGCAGGCTCTCCACGCCGGCCAGCTTGGAGCGAGGCGCGGCATTGATCTCCTCGGCGCGCAGGCTGTCCGGCGGGCGGCTCCGGTCGGCGCCGTTCGCCGCGCGCAGCAGGTTCGCCACCGGCTCGCCGACCTCCTGCACACCGTTCATGAGCACCAGGTAGAACGCATCCCCCTGACCGGGCCGGACCACCCGCACCACGTCCCCGACCTGTCGCCCGGGCAGCCCGGCGCTGCGCTGGCCGGCGCTCTGCGGGCGCGGGCCGCCGGTCAGGGGTACACCGGTGGGGATCACGTCCAGCAGGGTCTCGGAGGCCGCCCGGGCTGGCACGTCCGCCAACCCGTACGCGGACCGCGCCTCGGTGCTCTCCACCGCGTGCTTCAGGCCGCCCATGACCAGGTAGTCCCGCCCGCCGCCGGTCAGCAGCAACGCGTCGGGACCGTCCAGCTTCGGCGCCGGGGTGGCGTCGGCGACCAGCACGCTGCGCCCGTCGGTGTCGCACAGCACCCACGGCCCCCGGGGCATCCCCTCGCGCGCGTTGGGCACGGGCAGCGCGGCGATCGCGCCGGGGACGGCCGCCGGCGCGGTGCGGGGCGCCTGGTCCAGCACGGCGTCGTCGATCTGCTTGGGTTCACCGGTCGACGGACCGCCGGCCGCCCCGCCGCCGGCGTTGGCCTTCTCCGCCGCGAACCGGACCAGCCGGGCCGCCGCCAGGTTCGTCACCGGGACCAGCCGGTCCGGGTTGTGGATCACGGCGAACATCCGGCCGGACTGCTTGCCGGCCACCACCTCGTGGATGTTCCACCGCGGCTTGGGGAAAAGCATGGAGACCAGCACCGCACCCAGCAGCGCGACCATGCCCAGCGCCATCCCGGTGGCCACCACCCGCCGCTGACCCCGGAGCTCTTCGTGCAGCGGCACCGGATCACGCCGGGCCAGCGCGGACTCCAACCGACGCTGACCGAAGCGGTAAGCGTCCAGCTGAACCCGGGTCACCGGTTCCCGCGCCACGCGAAAACCGTAGCCGCGCCACCCCCACCGCCGTGGCGGTTTGGCGAATCTACCCGTCCGAGCTCGGCAGAGCTCGGCGAGAAGAACTCAAGTCAGCTCGGCGACCAGGAGGGTGGGCACCAGGCGGCCGTCCGCGATGGCCTGGCCCAGGTTGCGGATCTTCACGAAGAAGCTGTCGCCCATCACCACGTGCATGCCGATCGGCGGCATGTCCTCCTTGGCCATTTCCCGCAGCTTGGCCAACTGGGCCAGCGCCGGCTCGCGCAGGTCCTGCTCCTCACCCACGGTGAACCCGGCCTCGCCGAGCACCCGCCGGTACTCGGCCACCGGCTCCACGAAGCTGATCTCCTCGTGGTTCGCCCAGGGCAGCGGGAAGGTCAGCTCGGCGCCGTCCTCGGTGTCGGTCATCAGGTCGTAGACCACGAGCCGCCCGCCCGGCCGCAGCACCCGCGCCGCCTGGGCGCACAGCGCCGCCTTGTGCTCCACGTTCATCCCGACGTGCAGCATCACCGCGCCGTCGAACGCGTCGTCCCCGAACGGCAGCGCGGTCACGTCACCCTGCCGGAAGCTCACCTGCTCGGCCAGCCCGCAGCGCTTGGTGAGCTCCTCGGCCACCTCGATGTTCTCCCTGGTCAGGTCCACCCCGGTGACCTGGCAGCCGTGGTGGCGGGCCAGGTAGCGGGCCGACCCGCCCAGCCCGCAGCCCAGGTCCAGGACCTGGGCACCGGACTCGGGGGCGAGCAGCTCGGCGACCCGCTCGGTGGCCAGCCGGGAGCCGGTGTGCATCTCGTCCATCGGCGACACGTCGTCGGAGTCCAGCGGCGCGACCGACTTGCCGGCCGCCGCGACCGCGTCCAGCACCGAGGAGAGCAGTGCGCTGCGGGTGTAGTGCCGGGTCACCGGGTCCTGCGCCTCCGGGGCGGCACTCGCGGCCACCGCGGCGGCGCCAGCGGCGGCGGCACCCGCGACCGCGGCGGTCGGCGCGGCCGGGTCCACCAGTGAGGCCGGGTCCAGGTCGGCGAACGGGTCCTCGTCGCGGGCCGGCATCGCGTTGGTGCCGAACGCGCCAAGGGCATCCGTGTCGGTCTGCTGCTCCTCCATCGCCACTCCCAGCTCGGCTCTCCGCGCCGGCCGCACGGCCCGCGATCAGCGTGCGGGTGGCCGTGGCGCGATGTGCGCCGGCAGCCGGACCCTGCGGGTGATCGTGGCACGCGCGGCCAGTTCGGCATCCGGCGGGTAGTCCACCCCGGTCAGGGTCAACCCGTGCGCCGGGGCGACGGCGACATCGCTGGCCCGTTCGGCGCGGCGCAGCAGCCCGGCCGGCCAGTCCACCGGCCGCTGGCCCCGCCCCACGGCGAGCAGGGCGCCCACCAGGCTGCGCACCATCGAGTGGCAGAACGCGTCCGCGCTGACTTCGGCGGCCAGCACGCCGTCCTCGCCCGGCACCGGCGCCCAGACCAGCCGCTGCAGCTCGCGGATGGTGGTCGCGCCCTCCCGGTGCCGGCAGTAGGCGGCGAAGTCGTGCTCCCCGAGCAAACCCTCGGCGGCCGCGTTCATCGCGGCCGGATCGGCGCCGTAGGGCCAGGAAACGGTGTCCCTGGCCCGCAGCGGCTCGGCCCCGTGCGGCCCGACGGCCACCCGGTACCGGTAGTGCCGGCGCAGCGCGGCGAACCGCGCGTCGAACTCCGCCGGAACCTCGGTGACCGCCCGCACCCGCACGTCCGTCGGCAGCAACCGGGCCAGCCGGCGCACCAGCCGATCGCCCAGCTCGGTCTCCGCCGGCAGGTCCACGTGCGCCACCTGCCCGGTGGCGTGCACGCCGGCGTCGGTCCGCCCGGCCACCGTCAACGCAACCGGCCGGCGCACACATGTGCTGAGCGCCTCGGTGAGGACGCCGCACACGGTGCGCCGGCCGGGTTGCACGGCCCAACCTGAGTAGTCGGTGCCGTCGTAGCTGATGTCCAGCCGCGCCCTGACGAGCGGAGCGGGGACGTTCAGGAGCCGTCGTCCTTCTTCTCGGACGCCTGGGTCGAGTCGTCGGACTTGGCGTCGTCGGACTTGGCCTCGGCGGCCTTCGCCTCGGCGCCGTCCTCGGCCTTGGCCTCGGTGGCGTCCTCGGGCTTGGTCTCCTCGGCCTTGGCCTCGGCGGCCTCGTCCGCCTTGGCGTCGGCGGTGTCGTCCGCCTTGGCCTCGGTGGTCTCGGCCTTCTTGCCCTGGCGCGACCCGGCGACCCGGCGAGCCCGGTCCGCCTCGGCGGAGACGGTCTCGCTGGTGATCAGCTCGATCACCGCCATCGGGGCGTTGTCGCCCTTGCGCGGCAGCGTCTTGGTGATCCGGATGTAGCCACCGTTGCGGGAGGCGAACAGCGGAGCAAGCTCGCTGGTCAGCCGGTGCAGGATGGTCTTGTTCCGGATGACCTTGGCGATCTCCCGCACATTGTGCAGGTCACCCCGCTTGGCCTTGGTGATCAGCCGCTCCGCGTACGGGCGCAGCCGCTTGGCCTTGGCCTCGGTGGTGGTGATCTTGCCGTGGTCGAACAGCGACGTGGCCAGGTTGGCCAGCATCAACCGCTGGTGCGCCGGCGAGCCGCCAAGGCGGGGCCCCTTGGTGGGCTGTGGCATTTTGCGCTCCTTCGTCACGCCCGTGAGTGGAAAGTGTGGCTACCGCTTCGCGGCGCCGAAGGCGTAGCCATACTCGCCACTCACGGAGGTTTGCGCCTTCGGCGCCCGTGAGTGGCGAGTATGGCTATAGCCACACTTTCCACTCACGGGTAGCCGGAGGCTACAGTTGTTCGGTTTCGGCGTAGTCCTGGCCGTCGTCGCCGAGCTGGTCCGGGTCGAAGCTCACACCGTCGTAGTCGCCGCCACCGGCCAGGGAGGCGTCGAACCCAGGGGGGCTGTCCTTCAGCGCGAGGCCCAGTCCGACCAGCTTCATCTTGACCTCGTCGATCGACTTGGCCCCGAAATTCCTTATATCCAGCAGGTCGGCCTCGCTGCGCCCGACCAGCTCGCCCACGGTGTGGATGCCCTCGCGCTTGAGGCAGTTGTAGGACCGGACGGTCAGGTCCAGCTCCTCGATCGGCATCGCGAAGGCCGCGATGGTGTCCGCCTCCTGCGGGGACGGGCCGATCTCGATGCCCTCGGCGTCCACGTTCAGCTCGCGGGCCAGGCCGAACAGCTCGACCAGCGTCTTGCCGGCCGAGGCCAGCGCGTCGCGCGGGGTCATGGACGGCTTGGTCTCGACGTCCAGCACCAGCTTGTCGAAGTCGGTGCGCTGCTCGACGCGGGTCGCCTCGACCTTGTAGGTCACCTTGAGGACCGGCGAGTAGATCGAGTCGACCGGGATCCGGCCGATCTCCGCGCCGGAGACCTTGTTCTGCACCGCCGGCACGTAGCCACGGCCCCGCTCGACGACCAGCTCGACCTCGAGCTTGCCCTTGTCGTTCAGGGTGGCGATGTGCAGGTCCGGGTTGTGCACGGTGACCCCGGCCGGCGGCACGATGTCACCGGCGGTGACCGTGCCCGGCCCCTGCTTGCGCAGGTACATGGTGACCGGCTCGTCCTCCTCGGAGCTGATCACCAGCTCCTTCAGGTTCAGGATGATGTCGGTGACGTCTTCCTTCACCCCGGGGACCGTGGTGAACTCGTGCAGCACGCCGTCGATGCGGATGCTGGTGACCGCCGCCCCCGGGATGGAGGACAGCAGGGTCCGGCGCAGCGAGTTGCCGAGCGTGTAACCGAAACCCGGCTCCAGCGGCTCGATCACGAACCGTGACCGGGTCTCGCCAACCGTGTCCTCAGTCAAACTGGGACGCTGAGAGATCAGCACTTCGTTTTCTCCTTCGTTCCACGGCGACCGCTATTTGACGCCGCGAGTGCCGGCCCAGGGCCGGCGACCTGCGAGGCTCCCTACCGCCCCTCAGGGGTATTGCTCTGATCGGAGCCAGGTGGCGGGCTGGCAAGGCCGCACCGAGCGCCGCGTGCTGGAGCACGCAAGCGAGGGAGAACGCCGCCAGCGCGCCTCCTGGCTTCGATCACTTGGAGTAAAGCTCGACGATTAGTTGTTCGGTGACCTGCGTGTCGATCTGCGCGCGCTCGGGCAGCTGGTGGATCAGGATCCGCAGCTTCTCGGGCACGACCTGCATCCACGCCGGGACCGGGCGGTCGCCTTGGGTCTCCTTGGCGATGATGAACGGGTCCATCTTCAGCGACTTCGGCCGCACGTCGATGATGTCGTACTGGGACACCCGGAAGCTGGGAATGTCCACCGCGTGGCCGTTGACCACGAAGTGCCCGTGGTTGACCAGCTGGCGGGCCATCCGGCGGGTGCGCGCCAGGCCGGCGCGGTACACCACGTTGTCCAGCCGGGACTCCAGGATCTGCAGCAGGTTGTCGCCGGTCTTGCCCTCCCGGCGGCTGGCCTCCTCGTAGTAGCGGCGGAACTGCTTCTCCAGCACGCCGTACGCGAAGCGGGCCTTCTGCTTCTCCTGCGACTGCAGCAGGTACTCGGTCTCCTTCACCCGGATCCGGCCGTGCTGGCCGGGCGGGTAGGGGCGACGCTCGAACGCCTGGTCACCGCCGACGAGGTCGACCTTCAGCCGGCGGGACTTGCGGGTCATGGGGCCGGTGTAGCGAGCCATCTCTGCTTCTCCTCCCCTAGACCCGGCGCCGCTTGGGCGGACGGCAGCCGTTGTGCGGCTGCGGGGTGACGTCGGAAATCGTGCCGACCTCGAGGCCGGCGGCCTGCAGCGAACGGATCGCGGTCTCCCGGCCGGAACCGGGACCCTTGACGAACACGTCCACCTTGCGCATGCCGTGCTCCTGCGCCTTGCGGGCCGCGTTCTCGGCGGCCATCTGCGCGGCGAAGGGGGTCGACTTGCGGGAGCCCTTGAACCCCACGTGCCCGGCCGAGGCCCAGGCGATCACCGCGCCCTGCGGGTCGGTGATGGACACGATGGTGTTGTTGAAGGTGCTCTTGATGTGCGCGTGGCCGTGCGCAACGTTCTTCTTCTCCTTGCGGCGGACCTTCTTCGGCCCGGCACCGGCCCTACCCTTCGGCGGCATTACTTCTTACCTGCCTTCTTCTTGCCGGCCACGGTCTTCTTCGGACCCTTGCGGCTACGGGCGTTGGTCTTGGTCCGCTGGCCGTGCACGGGCAGGCCACGACGGTGCCGGATGCCCTGGTAGCAGCCGATCTCGATCTTCCGGCGGATGTCCGCCTGGACCTCCCGGCGAAGGTCACCCTCGACCTGGTAGCTGTTCTCGATGAAGTCCCGGAGCTTGGCCAGGTCCTCGTCGGAAAGGTCGCGGGCGCGCTGGTCGCCGTTCACGCCGGTCGACGTGAGAATGTCCTTGGAGCGGCTACGGCCGATGCCGTAGATGTAGGTCAGCGCGATCTCCAACCGCTTCTCGCGGGGGAGGTCGACGCCGGATAGCCGTGCCATGCGGCGGTGTTCTCCTCGTCTGTTTCGTCCAGGTGTGCTTCCCGACCGCCCCGGTTCACCTCGGTGACCGGGCCCCGGCCTGGATTCCGGGGGCGAACCCGCTCCTCATGAGCGGGCAGGTGCGGGAAGGACCTCTATGTCGACTGCTGGGTGCGGGTGATCAGCCCTGGCGCTGCTTGTGGCGCAGGTTCTCGCAGATCACCATGACCCGCCCGTGACGGCGGATCACCTTGCACTTGTCGCAGATCTTCTTGACGCTCGGCTGGACCTTCACGTCCGTCGCTTTCTTGTACTCGTCGTCACTTGTAGCGGTAGACGATACGGCCGCGGCTCAGGTCGTACGGGGACAGCTCGACCACGACTCGGTCCTCCGGCAGGATGCGGATGTAGTGCTGCCGCATCTTGCCGCTGATGTGCGCGAGCACCCGGTGACCGTTCTCCAGCTCCACGCGAAACATCGCGTTCGGCAGTGGTTCGACCACGCGGCCCTCGACCTCGAGTGCCCCGTCCTTCTTGGCCATGTCCTCCGCGTTTCGTAACGAACTCGTCTTATGGTGGGCACGCGCCTACACCGGGACCGAGAGTGCGGGGAGGCACGACGGAACCAGCGCACAAGAACGCGCCGTACCAACAGTGTACGTGCCCTTGCGCACCCATCCCAAACCGGGTAGTGCGCGAGTTCAGCGACCTGCGTAGCGGCGCGGCGCGATCCGGCGCAACAGCAGGACCATACCCCACGGCCCGGCCACCCAGATCCACCACGGATACACCGCCGCACCGGCGCCGACCGACACCAGCGCCCAGATCATCAGGTTCACCAGGCTGGCGAACAGCCAGGCCGCCGACTCGATCCGGAACGCCACCGCCCGCCCGCGCGACGACCCGCACCCGGACCGCCGCACGCCGACCTCCCTGGCCGGCAGGTCGGCGGTCAGCGGCCCGAGCTCGTCGTAGGTGACGGCCGCATAGGCCGCCGCCACCCGCTCGTCGAACTCGGCCAGGCTGATCCGCCCCTCGTCGTGCGCCTGCCGCAGCCGGTCCGCCACCCGCGCCCGGTCCACGTCAGCCGCCCGCAACGCCTGAGCGCTCATGACTCCCACCTCCGCATTGGAAACACCGTTACCATAACACCGTTTCCAATGCCCCGCCACCACCCAAAATCGCGATTCAGTGACTTCTGGCGGGTGGTTCAGTGACTTCTGGCGCCAGAAGTGACTGAACCACCCTGCTGAAGTGACTGAATCAGGTCGAGGGGGTTAGAGGGCCTTTAGCTCCTCGGTGACCTCGCTGACGGACTTCTTCGCGTCGCCGAAGAGCATGGACGTGCGGTCGGAGTAGAACAGCGGGTTGTCGATGCCGGCGAACCCGGAGTTCATCGAGCGCTTCAGCACGATCACGTTGTGCGCCTCGTCCACATTCAAGATTGGCATGCCATAGATCGGGCTCGACGAGTCGTTGCGCGCGGCCGGGTTGGTCACGTCGTTCGCGCCGATCACCAGGGCGACGTCCGTGCGGGCGAACTCGCCGTTGATGTCGTCCATCTCCTTGAGCGACTCGTACGGCACGTCCGCCTCGGCCAGCAGCACGTTCATGTGCCCGGGCATCCGGCCGGCCACCGGGTGGATGGCGTACTTGACGGTGACGCCCTTGGCCTCGAGCAGCTTGGCCATGTCCTTCACCGCGTGTTGCGCCTGCGCCACCGCCATGCCGTAGCCGGGCACCACGACGACCTGCTCGGCGTAGGCCATCTGGATCGCCGCGTCGGCGGCGCTGGTGGACTTGACCGTGCGGTCCACGCCGTCCGCGCCGCCCACCGCCGTTCCGCTGCCGCCGAAGCCACCGGCCACGATCGACGGGATGGACCGGTTCATCGCCTTGGCCATCTGGTCGGTCAGGATGGAACCGGACGCGCCCACGATCATGCCCGCGACGATCATCGCGGTGTTGGACAGCGCCAGACCGGTGGCCGCCGCCGCCAGGCCGGTGAACGCGTTCAGCAGCGAGATCACCACCGGCATGTCCGCGCCGCCGATGGGCAGCACCACCATCACGCCGAGCACCGCCGCGATCAGCAGCACACCGACGATGAGCAGCTCGGAGGTGCCGCCGGTGCCGATCACCACGGCCAGCACGATCGCGGCGACCAGCAACAGCGCGTTCAGCCCGATCTGCGCCCTGCCGAGCCCGATCGGCCGGCCGGGCAGGATCTCCTGCAGCTTGCCGTAGGCGATCAGCGAGCCCCAGAAGGAGATCGACCCGACGACCGCGGAGAACAGGGAGGCGACCACGAAGTAGGTCGGGTGCCCGACGTAGCCGGGCGCGTCCCGGAACTCCACCCAGGCGATCAGCGCCACCGCACCGCCGCCCACACCGTTGAACAACGCCACCATCTGCGGCATCGCGGTCATCTTCACCTGGCGCGCCGACGGCACGCCGAGCAGCGTGCCGATCACGATCCCGATGAGGATCAGCACCCAGGTGGACATCCCGGGCAGGAGCAGCGTGGCGATGAGCGCGATGCCCATGCCGACGGCGGCGATCCAGTTGCCGCGCACCGCGGTCTTCGGGCCGGTCAGGCCCATCAGGCCGTAGATGAACAGCGCGAACGCCACGATGTACAGCGAGGTGACCAGGGTGTTCACGCCTTCTCCTCAACCTTCGCCTCGCCGCGCTTCGGGCCGCCCTTGAACATGCCCAGCATCCGGTCGGTCACCAGGAAGCCGCCGACCACGTTGATCGTGCCGAAGGCGATGGCGATGACCAGCAGGACCTTGCTGAACACGTCCAGGTGCGCACCGTCCAGGCCGAGCACCACGATGCCGCCGAGCAGCACGATGCCGTGGATGGCGTTGGTGCCCGACATCAGCGGGGTGTGCAGCGTGTTCGGCACCTTGGAGATCACCGCGAAGCCGACGAAGCCGGCCAGCACCAGGATCGCCAGGTTCGCCAACAGGGTCGATTCCATTACTTCGCCTCCTTGCCCGCGACGCACGACTTGTCGAGCACCTCGTCGGAGAAGTCCGGCGCCAGGCGACCCTCGTCGTCGATCATCAGTTCCAGCAGCGCCGACACGTTGCGCGAGTAGAGCTCGCTGGCGTGCTCCGGCATGCCGGCCGGCAGGTTCAGCGGGGAGGCGATGGTGACGTCGTGGCGGACCACGGTCTGGCCCGGCTCGGTCAGCTCGCAGTTGCCGCCGGTCTCGCCGGCCAGGTCCACCACCACGCTGCCCGGCTTCATGCCGCGCACCGCCTCGGCGGTCACCAGCTTCGGCGCCGGGCGCCCGGGCACCAGCGCGGTGGTGATCACCACGTCGAACCCGGTGATCGCGTCGGTCAGCCGCTTCTGCTGCTCGGCCCGCTCGTCCTCGGTCAGCTCGCGGGCGTAGCCACCCTCGCCGGCGGCCTCGATACCCAGCTCCAGCCACTGCGCTCCCAGTGAACGCACCTGGTCGGCCACGTCGGGCCGCACGTCGTAACCGGTGGTCCGCGCGCCCAGCCGCTTCGCCGTGGCCAGCGCCTGCAGGCCGGCGACGCCCACGCCCAGCACCAGCGCGGTGGCCGGCTTCACCGTGCCGGCGGCGGTGGTCAGCATGGGGAAGAACCGGGTCGACTCGGTGGCCGCCACCAGCACCGCCTTGTAACCGGACACGTTGGCCTGGGAGGACAGCGCGTCCATCGACTGCGCCCGGGAGATCCGGGGGATCGACTCCATGGCGAACGCCCGCACGCCGGCCTCGTCCAGCTTCTGGATCACCTCGGGGTGGGCCAACGGGGCCAGGAAGCCGACCAGCGTGGTGCCCCGGCCCAGCCTGGCGATCTCCTCGTCACTGGGCGGCGCGACCTTCACCACCACGTCGGCGGCCCACGGGTCGCCGATGGTGGCGCCGGCGTCGGTGTACTGCTGATCCGGGAGCAGCGCGGCCAGCCCGGCCTCGGTCTCGACGACGACTTCCAGGCCCTTGCCGGTCAGGCGCTCGACGACCTTGGGCACCAGAGCCACCCGTCGCTCGCCCGCACCCGACTCGCGGGGCACACCTATCCGCGTGCGGCGCGCGGCCGCCGCTTCACCTGTAGCAGTCACAGCGCGAAGCATTGACCATGCCCCGGCATGCGTCCAGTGCAAGCGCGTTTCGGCGTGGCGAGGCTAACAGCTAAAGACTTGGTAAGCATTCTGTAGACAGTATACGCAACTCCTGATTCAGTCACCTGAGCACGGTGATTCAGTCGTTCGAGCAGGAAGAGGTGGTACACATGCGCCGGACGGCTGGGGATGCGAGCGGCTGAGCTCGCCGGTCACATCCGCCACCAGCGTGCTGAACCCACTGAACCAGCGTGCTGGACCCACTGAACCAGCGTGCTGAACTCACTGAATCAGCGTGCTGAAGTGACTGGATCAGGCGGGGGCGGTGAGCACCCAGGGGCCGTCGTCGGTGATCGCCACGGTGTGCTCCCAGTGAGCGGCCCGGGAGCCGTCCACGGTGACCACGGTCCACTCGTCTTCCAGCGTGCGGGTCTCGGCGGTGCCGGCGGTGAGCATCGGCTCGATGGCCAGCACCCCGCCCGCCACCAGCCGGCGGCCCTGACCGGGCGCACCCAGGTTGGGCAGGAACGGGTCCATGTGCATGCTGGTGCCGATGCCGTGCCCGCCGTACTCGGCGATGATGCCGTAGTCCACGCCGTCCCGGCTGGCCGCCGCCAGCGAAGCGGTCTCCACCGCGTGCGAGATGTCGGTGAGCCGGCCACCGGGCAGCGCGGCCGCGATGCCGGCCTCCAGCGCCTCCCGGCAGGCGGCGGACAGCGCCAGGTCGGCCGCCGACACCTCGCCGACGCCGAAGGTCACCGCCGAGTCGCCGTGCCACCCGGCCACGATCGCCCCGCAGTCCACCGACAGCAGGTCACCGTCCGCCAACACCTGCTCGGCGGAGGGGATTCCGTGCACGATCTGGTCGTTCGCCGAGGCGCAGATGCTGCCCGGGAAGCCGTGGTAGCCGAGGAACGAGGGCACTCCGCCGCCGTCCCGGATGGTCTGCTCGGCCACGGCGTCCAGCTCCAGGGTGCTGACCCCGGCCTTGGCGTGTTCCATCACCGAGGCCAGCGCCCGGGCCACCAGCAGCCCGGCCTCGCGCATGGCGTCCAGCTCGTCACGTGTCTTGCGCTCCAGGGGCCGTCCCCCCGGCCCGAACCGGTCCCGGAGGCCGGCCAACCGCCCGCACATCCGTTGTCAGGCCTTCCCCAAAGCTTCCACGATCCGGTCGGTGATCTCCGCGACCTCGCCGACCGCGTCCACCGTGACCAGCCGGTCCGCGTAGTACTCCAGCAGCGGGGCGGTCTCCTCGCGGTAGACCTCCTGGCGGCGGCGGATCACGTCCTCGGTGTCGTCATCGCGGCCGCGCCCCAGCAACCGGGCGATCAGCGTCTCCTCCGGCACGTCCAGCGCGACCACCGCGTCCAGCTCGTCGCTGGTCTCGGTGAGCAGCGAGGTCAGCCCGTCCGCCTGGGTGAGCGTGCGCGGGAAGCCGTCCAGGATGAAGCCCTTGGCGGCGTCCTCATCGGCCAGCCGGTCCCGCACCATGCCCACGGTCACCTCGTCCGGCACCAGCTCGCCCGCGTCCATGTACCGCTGCGCGGCCAGGCCGAGTTCGGTGCGCTGACCGAGGTTGGCTCGGAACAGGTCCCCGGTGGAGATGTGCGGGACGTCGAGACGCTCCGCGAGCCGAACGGCCTGCGTCCCCTTACCCGCGCCCGGCGGGCCGACCAATACCAGTCGCACGCGACACCGACCTTCCTTCTCGTGATAGCAGCCTCGAAAAACTCCAGATTAACGGAGGAAGCCCTCGTAGTTCCGCTGCATGAGCTGAGATTCGATCTGCTTCACAGTGTCAAGCCCCACACCCACCATGATCAGCACAGCGGTTCCACCGAACGGGAAGTTCTGGTTGTTGCCCGCGGAGGTGATGCCGAGGAAGAAGTTCGGCAGCACCGCGATCACGCCCAGGTACAGCGACCCGGGGAGGGTGATCCGGCTGAGCACGAACTGCAGGTACTCGGCGGTGGGCCGGCCGGGACGGATGCCCGGGATGAACCCGCCGTACTTCTTCATCTCCTCCGCCCGCTCCTCCGGGTTGAAGGTGATGCCCACGTAGAAGTAGGTGAAGAAGACGATGAGCAGGAAGTACAGCGCGATGTGCACCCAGCTGGCGCCGTCCGACACGTACGTCTGGACGAACCGGTTGAAGGCGCTGTCCGCATTGCCGGAGAGGCGCGAGATCAGGTCGGGGAGGTAGAGCAACGAGGAGCCGAAGATGACCGGGATGACACCCGCCTGGTTCACCTTCAGCGGTAGGTAGGTGGAGGTGCCGCCGTACATCCGGCGGCCGACCATGCGCTTGGCGTACTGCACCGGGATGCGCCGCTGGCCCTGCTCGACGAACACCACGCTGGCGATGATCGCCAGGCCGAACACGCAGATCCCGACGAAGACCATGACGCCCTGGTTGGTCAGGATGGCGCCACCCTCGGTGGGGATGCGGGCCGCGATCGAGGTGAAGATCAGCAGCGACATGCCGTTGCCGATGCCGCGCTCGGTGATCAGCTCACCCAGCCACATGATCACCGCCGTGCCGGCGGTCATCACGATGACGATGACGGCCAGGGTGTAGACGGTGGAGTCCGGGATGATCGGCTTGTCGCAGTTGCCGAACATGCCGCCCCGGTCGGCCAGCGCGACGATCCCGGTTGACTGCAGGATGGCCAGGCCGATGGTCAGGTACCGGGTGTACTGCGTCAGCTTGGTCTGGCCGGACTGGCCTTCCTTCTTCAGCTGGTCGAACCGCGGGATCACCACGGTGAGCAGCTGGACGATGATGCTCGCGGTGATGTAGGGCATGATGCCCAGCGCGAAGATCGACAGCTGCAGCAGCGCACCACCGCTGAACAGGTTGATCAGGGCGTAGACACTCTGGTTCTCACCCTGCTCCACCTCCGCGATGCATGCCTGCACGTTGGGGTAGGAGACACCCGGCGAGGGCAGCGTGGCGCCCAGCCGGTAGACAGCCACGATCCCGAGAGTGAAGAGGATCTTCTTTCGGAGGTCCGGCGTCGCAAATGCCGACCGGAACGCGCCTAGCACCGTGTGCGATCCTCCCGTGCTGGGGCGTCGCCGTGGAATGTGCACGCGACGCCGTGCTGAATACTCACATCCGGCCGCTACCAGCCAGGACGCCGACGACCGTCGATGCTAACAGCCGGCCCAGACGCGCCCCGAGGGGCCGTCTGGGCCGGTGTCGGCTAAAGGTCGCTGGCGGTGCCGCCGGCGGCGGCGATCTTCTCCCGAGCGCTGCCGGAGAACTTGTGCGCGCTCACTTCCAGCTTCACGCCGCCCAGGTCACCGTCTCCGAGGACCTTGACCAGTTCGTTCTTCCGCACCGCGCCGGCCTCGACCAGCTCGTCCGGGCCGACCTGGCCGCCCTTGGGGAACAGCCGGGCCAGGTCGCCGACGTTGACCACCTGGTACTCGACGCGGAACCGGTTGCGGAAACCCTTCAACTTGGGCAGCCGCATGTGGATGGGCATCTGCCCACCCTCGAAGCCGGCCGGCACGGTCTTCCGCGCCTTGGTGCCCTTGGTACCGCGGCCGGCGGTCTTGCCGCCCTTGCCACCTTCACCACGGCCGACCCGCGTCTTGGCGGTCTTCTCGCCGGGCGCCGGGCGCAGGTGATGAATCTTGATCGTCATTTCGCGTCAACCTCCTCCACCGTGACCAGGTGGCGGACGGTGTTGATCATCCCGCGCACCGCCGGGGTGTCATCCCGTACCACCGACTGGCGGATCTTGCGCAGCCCGAGGGTGCGCAGGGTGGCGCGCTGGTTCTGCTTGCAGCCGATGGTACTGCGCGTCTGCGTGACCTTGAGCGAAGCCATCACGCACCCTTCCCAGCCGCGGCGGCCGCGCGAGCGCGCAGCATCGCCGCCGGAGCGACGTCCTCCAGCGGCAGGCCACGCCGGGCGGCCACCTCCTCGGGACGCTGGATGCTCTTCAGCGCGGCCACCGTGGCGTGCACCACGTTGATCGCGTTGTCGCTGCCGAGGGACTTGGAGAGCACGTCGTGGATGCCCGCGCACTCCAGCACGGCGCGCACCGGACCACCGGCGATGACCCCGGTACCGGGGCTGGCCGGCATCAGCAGGACCACACCGGCGGCCGCTTCACCCTGCACCCGGTGCACGATCGTGCCGCCGATGCGCGGGATCTTGAAGAAGTTCTTCTTGGCCTCTTCCACGCCCTTGGCGATGGCGGCCGGAACTTCCTTGGCCTTGCCGTAGCCGACGCCGACCATGCCGTCGCCGTCGCCCACGATCATCAGCGCGGTGAAGCTGAACCGACGACCACCCTTGACGACCTTGGCCACCCGGTTGATGGTGACCAGCCGCTCGATGTACGGGGTCTTCTCCTGGGCCGCCCCGCCACGGCCTCCGTCCCGACGGTCCCGACGGTCCCGGGAGTCGGAGCGGCCATCGCCGCTGCCGCCACCCGGACCGCCCTGGCCGCCGTCACGCCGCGTGCGTCCCGGCATCAGACGTTCCCTTCCATGTGAACACTCATCAGAACTCCAGCCCGCCCTCGCGCGCCGCATCGGCGAGCGCGGCGATCCGGCCGTGGTAGTTGTAGCCGCCCCGGTCGAACACGGCCGCGGTGACGCCGGCCGACTTGGCCCGGTCCGCGAGCAGCTCGCCGACCTTGGCCGCGCGAGCCTTCTTGTCGCCGTCCAGCGCCCGCACGTCCGCCTCCATGGTGGAGGCCGAAGCCACGGTGTGGCCGGCCACGTCGTCGATCAGCTGCGCGTTCATGTGCCGCGCGCTGCGGTTGACCACGAGGCGGGGCCGCTCCGGAGTGCCATTGATCTTCTTGCGCAGCCGGGCATGCCGGCGCGCCCGCGCCAGACGCCGCTGCGCGGAGACCCGCAAACCGACAGTCTTCGTAGCCATCACTTACCCGTCTTTCCGACCTTGCGCCGGATGTTCTCGCCGGCGTAGCGCACGCCCTTGCCCTTGTAGGGGTCCGGCTTGCGCAGCTTGCGGAGGTTCGCGGCGACCTCACCGACCAGTTGCTTGTCGATGCCCTGCACCGAGAACCGGGTGGGGTTCTCGACGACGAAGGTGATGCCGTTCGGCGCGGTCACCGAGATCGGGTGGCTGTAGCCGAGCGCGAACTCCAGGGTGGAGCCCTTGAGCGCGACCCGGTAACCGACCCCGTGGATCTCCATCTTCTTCTCGTAGCCGGCGGTGACGCCGACCACGAGGTTGTTCACCAGGGAGCGGGACAGGCCGTGCATGGCCTTGCTGCGCCGCTCGTCGTCCGGCCGGGTGAGCTGGATCGTGCCGTCGTCGCCGCGCTCGATGGCGATCGGCTCGATCACGGTGTGCTCGAGGCTGCCCTTCGGGCCCTTCACGGTCACCGTGCGGCCGTCGATCTTGACGTCGACGCCGTTGGGCACCTGGACCGGGAGCTTTCCGATACGTGACATGGTCGCGGACCCCCTACCAGACGAAGGCGAGGACTTCCCCGCCTACCCCACGCATGCTCGCCTGCCGGTCGGTCATCAGGCCGGACGAGGTGGAGATGATCGCCACCCCGAGGCCGCCGAGCACCTTCGGCAGGTTTGTGGACTTCGCGTACACCCGCAGGCCGGGCTTGGAGACCCGCCGGAGGCCGGCGATGCTGCGCTCCCGGTTGCGGCCGTACTTCAGGTCGACAACCAGGGAGCGGCCCACCTCGGCCTGCTCGGTGTCGAAGCCGGCGATGTAGCCCTCCTTCTGGAGGATCTCCGCGATCGCCACCTTCAGCTTCGAGTGCGGCATGACCACGCGGTCGTGGTACGCCGAGTTGGCGTTGCGCAGACGCGTGAGCATGTCTGCGATCGGGTCGGTCATCGTCATGGTGACCCCGTCACCTTTCTCACCGCGGTTCCCCCTTGCTGGAGGCCTCCGGTGTTCGGTTCTCCGGTGATTACGAGATCACCAGGAAGACTTGGACACTCCGGGCAGCTCGCCGCGGTGCGCCATTTCGCGCACGCAGATGCGGCACAGCCCGAACTTGCGCAGCACGGCGCGAGCACGCCCGCACCGCTGGCACCGGGTGTAGCCGCGCACCCCGAACTTGGGCGTCTGCGCGGCCTTGTTGACCAGCCCCTTCTTGGCCATCAGCTGATCAGCTCTCCTTGAACGGGAAGCCCAGGAGCCGCAGCAGCTCCCGACCTTCCTCATTGGTGTTGGCGGTCGTCACAAGCGTGATGTCCATGCCGCGCGGACGGTCGATCGAGTCCGGGTCGATCTCGTGGAACATGGACTGCTCGGACAGGCCGAAGGTGTAGTTGCCGTTGCCGTCGAACTGCGTCGGCGACAACCCCCGGAAGTCCCGGATCCGGGGCAGCGCGATGGTCAGCAGCCGGTCCAGGAACTCCCACATCCGGTCCCCACGCAGGGTGGCCCGCGCACCGATCGGCATGCCTTCGCGCAACTTGAACTGCGCGATCGACTTGGTCGCCCGGCGCACCTCGGGCCGCTGCCCGGTGATGGTGGCCAGGTCCCGCACCGCGCCGTCGATCAGCTTGGAGTCACGGGCGGCGTCCCCGACGCCCATGTTCACCACGACCTTGACCAGGCCGGGTACCTGCATCACGTTGGCGTACTCGAACTTGTCCTTCAGCTTCCCGGCGATTTCCTCGCGGTAACGGGCCTTCAGCCGGGGTAGCTCGCGCGCTTCGACAGCGGTGGACATCAGATCTCCTTCCCGGTGCGCTTGGAGATCCGGACGCGGCTGACCTTGCCGGTCTCGTCGTCCTTGACCACACGCCGGCCAACCCGGGTCGGGTTGCCCTCCGGGTCGACCAGCATCACGTTGGAGACGTGGATCGACGCCTCCTGGGTGACGATGCCGCCGGACTGCGCACCGCGCTGCGTGGTGGTCACCCGGGTGTGCTTCTTGATCCGGTTGACGCCCTCGACGAGCACGCGCTGCTTGGCCGGGTAGGACTGGATGACCTTGCCCCTGGCGCCCTTGTCCTTGCCGGCGATCACCACAACGGTGTCGCCCTTCTTGATCTTCATGATTTAGAGCACCTCCGGCGCGAGCGAGATGATCCGCATGAACCTCTTGTCGCGCAGCTCGCGGCCCACCGGGCCGAAGATCCGGGTGCCTCGGGGCTCACCGTCCGGCTTGATCAGCACGGCGGCGTTCTCGTCGAACCGGATGTAGGAACCGTCCGGGCGGCGCTTCTCCTTGACGGTGCGCACGACCACGGCCTTCACCACATCGCCCCGCTTGACCCCGGCGCCCGGGATGGCGTCCTTGACGGTGGCGACGATGATGTCGCCGATCCGCGCATAACGGCGCGCCGACCCGCCCAGCACCCGGATGCACAGGATCTCCTTGGCACCGGTGTTGTCCGCGACCCGCAGCCGCGATTCCTGCTGGATCATCGCTACTTCGCCTTCTCGAGAATCTCCACCAGCCGCCACCGCTTGGTGGCCGACAGCGGACGGGTCTCCATCAGCCGGACGCGGTCGCCCACGCCGGCGGTGTTCTGCTCGTCGTGCGCCTTGACCTTGTTGGTCCGGCGGATGACCTTGCCGTAGAGCGGGTGCTTGACCCGGTCCTCCACCGACACGACGATCGTCTTGTCCATCTTGTCCGAGACCACCAGGCCCTCACGGACCTTGCGGTAGCCCCGGGTCGTCTCCGTCCTGGGGGTCTTGACCGGCCCCTTCTCGGCCATCACGCCGCTCCCTCATCGTCGATCGGAGCGGCCGACAAGCCCAGCTCACGCTCGCGCATCACGGTGTAGACCCGCGCGATGTCGTGCCGGACGGTACGCAGCCGCCGGTTGTTGTCCAGCTGCCCGGTGGCCATCTGGAAGCGGAGGTTGAACAGCTCCTCCTTGGACTCCCGCAGGCGCAGGACCAGCTCCTCATCGGTGAGCTCGCGCAGCTCTGACGCCGAAGTTGCTCCGGTAGTAGCCATCAGAACTCACCACCCTCACGCGTCACGATGCGGCAGCGCATCGGCAGCTTGTGGATCGCGCGACGGAGCGCCTCCCGAGCGGTCTGCTCGTTCGGGTAGCTCATCTCGAACATCACGCGACCCGGCTTCACGTTGGCGACCCACCACTCGGGGCTGCCCTTGCCGGAACCCATCCGGGTTTCCGCCGGCTTCTTGGTCAACGGACGGTCCGGGAAGATGTTGATCCACACCTTGCCACCACGGCGGATGTGCCGGGTGATGGCGATACGGGCGGACTCGATCTGCCGGTTGGTCACGTAGGCCGGTTCGAGGGCCTGGATGCCGAAGTCACCGAAGGTGACCCTGGTGCCGCCCTTGGCCGCGCCACTCCGCTTGGGGTGGTGCTGCTTGCGGTGCTTGACCTTGCGAGGCATCAACATGACTCAGCCCTCCCCACTGCTGCTCGGCTCGGCGGGCGCGGTGCCCGACTCGGCGGTCGCGGTGACGGTCGGCTGGGCCTTCTCACCGGACGAGCTGGCCGCCGCGCGGCCGGCGTCGGTGCTGGTCGCCGTGGTGCCGGAGGCACCGGAGCGGCGGCGGGTGGGCCGGTCGCGGCGCGGGCCACGGCTCGGCTCGGCGGCCTGCGCGGCGGCGTGCTCGCGACGGCCACCGACGACGTCACCCTTGTAGATCCACACCTTCACGCCGATCCGGCCGAACGTGGTGCGGGCCTCGAACAGGCCGTAGTCGATGTCGGCGCGCAGCGTGTGCAGCGGCACACGGCCCTCGCGGTAGAACTCCGAGCGGGACATCTCGGCGCCGCCCAGGCGCCCGGAGCACTGCACCCGGATGCCCTTGACCTGCGGCGAACGCATGGCGGTCTGGATCGCCTTGCGCATCGCGCGGCGGAACGCCACCCGGTTCGAGAGCTGCTCGGCAACGCCCTGCGCAACCAGCTGGGCGTCGGCCTCGGAGCCCTTGACCTCGAGGATGTTCAGCTGCACCTGCTTGCCGGAGAGCTTCTCCAGCTTGCCCCGGATGCGGTCGGCCTCCGCGCCGCGGCGGCCGATCACGATGCCCGGCCGGGCGGTGTGGATGTCCACCCGGACCCGGTCACGGGTGCGCTCGATCTCCACCTTGGAGATGCCGGCCCGCTCCATGCCCTTGGACAACATGCGCCGGATGGCGACGTCTTCCTTCACGTACTCCGCGTACTGCTTGTCGGCGTACCACCGGGACTTCCAGTCCGTGGTGATGCCCAGCCGAAAGCCGTGCGGATTGATCTTCTGACCCATCAGCGGGTCCTTCCCTTCGCGGAGCGGCCGGCGCGGGCTTGCTGCGTCTCGGGCCGCGACTCGAGCTCGACCGTGATGTGGCTGGTGCGCTTCCGGATGCGGTAAGCCCGGC
Organism: Actinospineispora eucalypti; assembly: GCF_039543365.1. Classification (NCBI taxonomy): domain Bacteria; kingdom Bacillati; phylum Actinomycetota; class Actinomycetes; order Pseudonocardiales; family Pseudonocardiaceae; genus Actinospineispora; species Actinospineispora eucalypti. The sequence continues at coordinate 719,753 of NZ_BAABJP010000001.1, read as the reverse complement.
CCTGCGCGCGGGGGCGGATCCGGGGCAGCGTCTTGCCCTCGTCCACGTACGCGGTGGCGATGAACAGCGTCTCCCGGTCCAGCTCCAGGTTGTGCTCGGCGTTGGCGATGGCGCTGGCCACCACCTTGTACACCGGCTCGCTGGCCGCGTGCTGGTCGAACTTGAGCACCGTGAGCGCGTCCACCGCGCGCTGACCACGCACCAGGTCGATGACGCGGCGAACCTTCCGGGCACTCATCCGGACGTGCCGGGCCCGCGCGACGGCGCGCTCCGACTCCGTGCCGGTCGTGTCCTGGCTGGGTGCAGCCATCTCTTCCTCAGCTTCCTTGTGCGCGTGGTTCAGCGGCGGCGGGAGCGCCGGTCGTCCTTGATGTGACCCCGGAAAGTGCGGGTCGGGGCGAACTCGCCGAGCTTGTGCCCGACCATCGACTCCGAAACGAAGACCGGCACGTGCTTGCGCCCGTCGTGCACCGCGATGGTGTGGCCGATCATGTCCGGGATGATCGTGGAGCGGCGCGACCAGGTCTTGATCACGGTCTTCTTGCCCGACTCGTTGAGCACGTCCACCTTCTTGAGCAGGTGGTCGTCCACGAATGGGCCCTTCTTCAGGCTGCGTGGCATCTTGTTCTACCTCCCCTGCTCGTTAACGCTTCTTGCCGGTGCGCCGGCGGCGGACGATCAACTTGTCACTTGGCTTGGTCCGGCGGGTACGGCCCTCGGGCTTACCGGCCGGGTTCACCGGGTGGCGACCACCGGAGGTCTTGCCCTCACCACCACCGTGCGGGTGGTCAACCGGGTTCATCGCCACACCGCGCACGGTCGGGCGCTTGCCCTTCCAGCGCATCCGGCCGGCCTTACCCCAGTTGATGTTGGAGTGCTCGGAGTTGCCCACCTCGCCGATGCTGGCCCGGCAGCGCGCGTCCACGTTGCGGATCTCACCCGAAGGCAGCCGCAGCTGGGCGTACGGACCGTCCTTGGCGACCAGCTGCACGCGGGCGCCGGCCGAGCGGGCCATCTTGGCCCCGCCGCCCGGACGCAGCTCGATGGCGTGCACCACGGTGCCGGTGGGGATGTTGCGCAGCGGCAGGTTGTTGCCCACCTTGATGTCCGCGCGCGGACCGCTCTCCACCTTGTCGCCCTGCTTGAGCTTGTCCGGCGCGATGATGTAGCGCTTCTCGCCGTCCACGTAGTGCAGCAGCGCGATCCGGCTGGTGCGGTTCGGGTCGTACTCGATGTGCGCGACCTTGGCCGGCACGCCGTCCTTGTCGGCCCGGCGGAAGTCGATCAGCCGATAGGCGCGCTTGTGGCCACCACCCTTGTGCCGGGTGGTGATCCGGCCGTGCACGTTGCGACCGCCGGTGCCGTGCAGCGGGCGGATCAGCGACTTCTCCGGGGTGGACCGGGTGATCTCGGCGAAGTCGGCCACGCTGGAGCCGCGACGGCCCGGCGTGGTCGGCTTGTACTTACGGATGCCCATGCTTACTCCTCAGCCCCTCAGCTCGCCGATCCGAAGATCTCGATCGGCCGGCTGTCCTCGGAGAGGGTCACGATCGCGCGCTTGGTGTCCTTGCGCTTGCCGAACCCGGAACGGGTGCGCTTGCGCTTGCCCGGGCGGTTCAGCGTGTTCACGCTGACCACCTTGACCTTGAACACCTTCTCCACCGCGATCTTGATCTCGGTCTTGTTGGCGGACGGCGGGACCAGGAAGGTGTACTGCCGCTCCTCGAGCAACCCGTAGCTCTTCTCCGAGACCACCGGCGCGAGCAGTACGTCGCGCGGATCGGGGATCACTGGTCCTCCTCCGTCTCACTCGAACGCGCGCTGGCCTTCGCGGCGCGGCGGGTCTGCACCGGGCCGGCCAGGAAGGTGCGCAGCGACTCGGCGGTGAACACCACGTCGTCACTCACCAGCACGTCGTAGGTGTTCAGCTGGTCGGGCGCGATCACGTGCACGTTCGGCAGGTTGCGCAGCGACAGCCAGCCGGCCTCGTCATCGCGGGGGACGACCGCGAGCACCCGGGGGCGCTCGGTCAGGCCGGCGATCAGCGCGCGGGCCTTCTTGGTGGAAGGCCGGCCGGCGGTGATCTCCGAGAGCACGTGCACCCGGTCGTTGCGCGCCCGGTCGGACAGCGCGCCGCGCAGCGCGGCCTGCTTCATCTTCTTGGGCGTGCGCTGGCTGTAGTCGCGCGGCACCGGGCCGTGCACGACGCCGCCGCCGGCGTACTGGGGCGCCCGGGTGGAACCCTGGCGGGCCCGGCCGGTGCCCTTCTGGCGGTACGGCTTGGCGCCGCCACCGCTGACCTCGGCGCGGGTCTTGGCCTTGTGCGTGCCCTGGCGGGCGGCGGCCAGCTGGGCCACCACCACCTGGTGCATGAGGTGCTTGTTCTCCGGCACGTCGAAGATCGCGGCGGGCAGCTCCACCTCGCCGTCGGTCTCCCCGTTCGGCGTGCGAACGGTCAGCTTCGCGGTCACTTGGCCTCACCCTTCGCGGCGGTCTTGACCAGTACCAGGCCGCCCTTCGGGCCGGGAACCGCGCCCTTGATGAGCAGCAGCCCGGAGTCGGCGTCAACCCGGTACACGGTCAGGCTCTGGCTGGTCACCCGCGCGTGGCCCATCCGGCCGGCCATCTTCAGGCCCTTGAACACGCGGCCCGGAGTGGCACAGCCGCCGATGGAGCCCGGCGAGCGGTGCTTGCGCTGGACACCGTGGCTGGCACCCAGGCCGTGGAAGCCGTGGCGCTTCATCACGCCGGCGGTGCCCTTGCCCTTGCTGGTGCCGACCACGTCGACCAGCGCGCCCGACTCGAACGCGGTGGCGGTGATCTCCTGGCCCAGCTGGTACTCGCCGGCATCCGAGGTGCGCAGCTCCACCAGGTGGCGACGCGGGGTCGTCCCGGCCTTGCTGAAGTGCCCGGTCTCCGGCTTGTTCACCCGCGTCGGCTTCACCTGGCCGAAGGCCAGCTGAACCGCCGAATAGCCGTCGTTCTCCGGCGTGCGGATCTGGGTGACCACACACGGCCCGGCGCGCACCACGGTCACCGGCACGACGCGGTTGCTCTCGTCGAACACCTGCGTCATCCCGAGCTTGGTGCCCAGGATGCCGGTCACCTGGTTCTCCTGCTTGCTAGTCATTTCCGCCCAGCCCCTACTGAATGTTCACATCGACCGAGGCCGGCAGGTCGATGCGCATGAGCGCGTCGACCGTCTTCGGCGTCGGGTCGAGAATGTCGATCAGCCGCTTGTGCGTCCGCATCTCGAAGTGCTCGCGCGAGTCCTTGTACTTGTGCGGCGAGCGGATGACGCAGTAAACGTTCTTCTCGGTCGGCAGCGGCACCGGTCCCACGATCCGAGCGCCGGTCCGCGTAACCGTCTCGACAATCTTGCGAGCGGAAGCGTCGATCGCTTCGTGGTCGTAGGCCTTGAGCCTGATGCGGATCTTTTGTCCCGCCATGTGGTCGGCCGTCCTCTTCTTCCTGCCGCTGTTCTGCACGCGTTTTGCCTTGTCCATCCGGTCCACGCGGTCGGGCGTGTCGCGCCCCGGGCACAGACTCGTGCCCGGTTCTCGTTGACTCGGAGGGGACTGGCTAGTCCTAGCCCGCCGGAGCGGACCCGCTCGCACAGAAGCCGATCGGCACAAACCAATCGATGCCGACCGGCTCCCGCAAGCAACCCGTCAAGGATGCCACACCGCTTATTGGCAACCCAAATCGGGGGTCTTTCCCAGGTTGTTTCTGTAATGCGCGTCTCAGCGGGTGACCAACTGATCACCCGCTGAGACTTTGCATCACTTCAGGATCTTGGTAACCCGACCCGCGCCGACGGTACGGCCACCCTCACGGATGGCGAACCGCAGGCCGTCCTCCATGGCGATCGGCTGGATCAGCTGAACGCTCATCTCGGTGTTGTCGCCCGGCATGACCATCTCGGTGCCACCCGGCAGGGTGACGACGCCGGTCACGTCGGTGGTGCGGAAGTAGAACTGCGGCCGGTAGTTGTTGAAGAACGGCGTGTGCCGGCCACCCTCGTCCTTGGACAGGATGTAGACCTGAGCCTCGAACTCGGTGTGCGGGGTGATCGAGCCCGGCTTGCAGATGACCTGGCCGCGCTCCACCTCCTCGCGCTTGATGCCGCGGATCAGCAGGCCCACGTTGTCGCCGGCCTGGCCCTCGTCGAGCAGCTTGCGGAACATCTCGATGCCCGTGGCGGTGGTCTTCATCGACTTCTCCTTGATGCCGACGATCTCCACCTCCTCGTTCACCTTGACGATGCCGCGCTCCACCCGGCCGGTGACCACGGTGCCGCGACCGGTGATGGTGAACACGTCCTCCACCGGCATCAGGAACGGCTTGTCGGTGTCACGCACCGGCTCGGGGACGTTCTCGTCCACCGCGTCCATCAGCTCGAGGATGTTGTTCGCCCACTCGCCGTCGCCCTCGAGCGCCTTGAGCGCGGAGACGCGGACGATCGGCAGGTCGTCACCCGGGAACTCCTGCGAGCTGAGCAGCTCGCGGACCTCGAGCTCGACCAGCTCCATGATCTCCTCGTCGTCGACCATGTCGGCCTTGTTCAGCGCGACGACGATGTAGGGCACGCCGACCTGGCGGGCCAGCAGCACGTGCTCGCGGGTCTGCGGCATCGGGCCGTCGGTGGCCGCGACCACCAGGATGGCGCCGTCCATCTGCGCCGCACCGGTGATCATGTTCTTGATGTAGTCGGCGTGACCGGGGCAGTCCACGTGTGCGTAGTGCCGCTTCTCGGTCTGGTACTCGACGTGCGCGATGGAGATCGTGATACCGCGCTGCCGCTCTTCCGGGGCCTTGTCGATCTGGTCGAACGCGCTGGCCTCGTTGAGGTTGGGGTACTTGTCGTGCAGAACCTTGGTGATGGCCGCCGTCAGCGTGGTCTTGCCGTGGTCGATGTGACCAATGGTGCCGATGTTGACGTGCGGCTTGGTCCGCTCGAACTTCGCCTTCGCCACTGCTGGGTCCTCCGTGACTGTGATCTTTACGTTTTTCCGCCGTGCTGACGGCAGGTCTGTCATTTTGCAGATCGGACCGGGGACGCTACTCCCCCGGTCTGACCTGGCTGAATCCGGGTTTGCGTTACTCCCCGGTGGCCTTCGCGATGACTTCCTTCGCCACGTTGGTCGGAACCTCGGCGTAGGAGTCGAAGACCATCGAGTAGTTGGCCCGGCCCTGGGTCTTGGACCGCAGGTCACCCACGTACCCGAACATCTCGGACAGCGGGACCAGGGCCTTCACCACCCGGGTGCCGGCCCGCTCCTCCATCGCCTGGATCTGGCCGCGGCGGGAGTTCAGGTCGCCGATCACGTCGCCCATGTAGTCCTCGGGCGTGGTGACCTCGACGGCCATCATCGGCTCCAGCAGCACCGGCTTGGCCTGCCTGGCCGCTTCCTTCAGCGCCATCGACCCGGCGATCTTGAACGCCATTTCCGAGGAGTCGACCTCGTGGTACGCACCGTCCAGCAGGGTCAGCTTGATGCCGACCAGCGGGTACCCGGCCAGCACGCCGTACTGCATGGCGTCCTGGGCGCCGGCGTCCACCGACGGGATGTACTCCCTCGGCACCCGGCCACCGGTGACCTTGCTCTCGAACTCGTAGAGCGCGCCGTCGGTGGTCTGCAGCGGCTCCAGCGCGATGATCACCTTCGCGAACTGGCCGGAACCACCGGTCTGCTTCTTGTGCGTGTAGTCGTGCTTCGGGACGGTCTTGGTGATCGTCTCCCGGTAGGCCACCTGCGGCTTACCGATGTTCGCCTCGACCTTGAAGTCCGACTTCATCCGGTTGACCAGCACCTCGAGGTGCAGCTCACCCATGCCCTGGATGATGGTCTGGCCGGTCTCCTCGTCCTGGTTGACCCGGAAGGTCGGGTCCTCCTCGGCGAGCTTCTGGATCGCTGTGGACAGCTTCTCCTGGTCGGCCTTGGTCTTCGGCTCGATGGCCACCGAGATGACCGGCTCCGGGAAGGTCATCGACTCCAGGACGATCGGGTTCTGCGGGTCGCAGAGCGTGTCGCCCGTGGTGGTCTCCTTGAGACCGATCACCGCGTAGATGTGGCCAACCAGGGCCTCGTCGACCGGGTTCTCCTTGTTGGCGTGCATCTGGAAGATCTTCCCGATGCGCTCCTTGCGGTCCTTGGTCGAGTTGATCAGCTGAGCGCCCGAGGGAACCCGGCCGGAGTAGACCCGGATGTAGGTGAGCTTGCCGAAGAACGGGTGCACGGCGATCTTGAACGCCAGCGCGGAGAACGGCTCGTCCTTGGTGGGCTTGCGGCTGGCCGGGGTCTCCCCGTCGGGCAGCAGGCCCTCCACCGGCGGCAGGTCGATCGGCGCCGGCAGGTAGTCGATCACCGCGTCCAGCATCGGCTGGACACCCTTGTTCTTGAACGCCGAGCCGCACAGCACCGGGTAGGCGATCCGCTCGTTCACGATCTTGCGGATACCCTGCTTGATCTCGTCGACGGACAGCTCCTCGCCGCCGAGGTAGCGCTCCATCAGGTCGTCGTCGGTCTCCGCGACCGCCTCGACCAGCTTCTCGCGGTACTCGGCGGCCTGTTCGGCGAGGTCGGCCGGGATCTCCTCGACCGTGTAGTCCTCACCGATCTTGACCTCGCCGCGCCAGGTCAGCGCGCGCATCCGCACCAGGTCGATGACCCCGGTGAACTCGCTCTCGGCGCCGATGGGCAGCTGGATGGGCAGCGGAGTGGCGCCCAGCCGCTCCGAGATGGTGCGGACGGTGTAGTAGAAGTCCGCGCCGATCTTGTCCATCTTGTTGACGAAGCAGATCCGGGGGACGTCGTACTTGGTGGCCTGCCGCCAGACCTGCTCGGACTGCGGCTCGACCCCCTCCTTGCCGTCGAACACCGCGACCGCGCCGTCGAGCACCCGCAGATTGCGCTCCACCTCGACGGTGAAGTCGACGTGGCCCGGGGTGTCGATGATGTTGATCTGGTGGTCTTTCCAGAAACAGGTCGTCGCGGCGGACGTGATGGTGATGCCGCGCTTCTGCTCCTCCTCCATCCAGTCCATGGTGGCGGCGCCGTCGTGCACTTCACCGATCTTGTAGTTGATGCCGGTGTAGTACAGGATCCGCTCGGTGGTAGTGGTCTTGCCGGCATCGATGTGGGCCATGATGCCGATGTTGCGAACCCTGCCCAGGTCGGTAAGCACTTCTTGGGCCATGGTCGTACTCCCCCCTCTCTGCGTGGGTGGCTCTAGTGGGGCGGCCGCTGCCTGTCGGCGCGGCCGGTGGGTGGTATTGCCCGGACGGTCGGCCCGGTCACCACCGGTAGTGGGCGAAGGCCTTGTTGGACTCCGCCATCTTGTGCGTGTCCTCGCGGCGCTTGACCGCGGCGCCCAGCCCGTTGCTCGCGTCCAGCAGCTCGTTCATCAGGCGCTCGACCATGGTCTTCTCGCGGCGCTGCCGGGAGTAGGTGATCAGCCAGCGCAGGCCCAGGGTGGTGGACCGGGCCGGTCGCACCTCGATCGGCACCTGGTAGGTGGCGCCACCGACGCGGCGGCTCTTCACCTCGATGGACGGCTTCACGTTGTCCAGCGCGCGCTTGAGGGTGACCACCGGGTCGGTGCCGGTCTTGTCCCGGGTGCCCTCGAGGGCCTCGTAGACGATGCGCTCGGCGATCGACTTCTTGCCGTCGACCAGCACCTTGTTCACCAGCTGGGTCACCAGCGGCGAGCTGTACACCGGGTCGGAAATCAGCGGCCGCTTGGGAGCCGGGCCCTTGCGAGGCATTAGCTCTTCTCCTTCTTCGCGCCGTACTTGCTGCGCGCCTGCTTGCGGTTGCGCACACCCTGGGTGTCCAGCGAACCGCGAATGATCTTGTAGCGAACACCGGGCAGGTCCTTCACCCGGCCGCCGCGCACGAGCACGATGGAGTGCTCCTGCAGGTTGTGGCCCTCGCCGGGGATGTAGGCGGTGACCTCGATCTGGCTGGACAGGCGCACACGTGCGACCTTGCGCAGCGCGGAGTTCGGCTTCTTCGGCGTGGTGGTGTACACACGGGTGCACACCCCTCGGCGCTGTGGGCTTTCCTTCAGCGCGGCGGTCTTGGTCTTGGCGACCTTGTCCTCGCGGCCCTTGCGGACCAGCTGCTGGATCGTGGGCATGAAACCGGCTACTTCTTCCCTTGGTCTTTGGCGCTGGTGTGACTGCTTCCTGCGGGGTCGTGCTTGGTTCGTGCTGGTGGCACCGGCGGGGCGAACCGCGCGCGCCCCCGGAGTACTCCGTAACCCGAGGTCGGGCGTGTCGCCCTCGGCGCCGTCTCGTGGCGGGCCCGCAAAGGCCCACCGTTGGAGGTTCCGGGGTGACCCGCGTTTCCGTTGAACCGCTGGTCGCATTCGCGGCAGCGCGGTGAAAGCGCTGGCGAGCTACGGCGGCAACGAGCACGCGGAGCGGCCCGACATTGCCGGGCACTACCGCAAAGGATACCCGGCCCGTCCGCACAGGGTCAAAACGGGTCGGTTCGCTTCTCCGAGCGTGCCCGAAGAGAGTCTCCTCCGCAAGCATGCCCATCATCAAACACGCCGCTGGCCGGGAACATTCCCCACGTCGGGTACGCCGTGGGGAAGGCCGGCCGGCTTCCGAGGCCTGGTCTCGTCCGGGGTACCGCTCGGGTGGGAGTCGGGTGTGCCCGCGGCGCTCGGGGTCGCCGGGCCGTCGCCGGGGCGGTTCCGCCGGCGTTGGCGCGGGAGCGGGTGTTCGCCGATCGGTAGGCCCACTGCGGCCAGCGGTTTTGCGTTGTCGGCGCTATTCCGTGGCCCGCAGTCTGCCTTCGCCGAGCTGCGCGGTGTCCACCTGGTCCAGGCTGGTCACCACCAGGTCGGCCCGCTCCGCGTGCAGCAGTTCCGCGTCGTCGGCCCTGGCCACGCCGAGCGCCGCCATCCGGCCCGCCTTCGCCGCCGCCACCCCGCTGGGGGCGTCCTCCACCACGAACGCCTGCTCCGGTGACACCCCCAGCTCCTCGGCGGCGGCCAGGAAGATGTCCGGCGCCGGCTTGCCGTGGGCGAAGTCACGGCCGGAGATGTCCACGTCCAGCGCGTCGGCCAGGGTCAGCCCGTCCTCCAGCTGAATCTTCTTCAGCATCAGGCCGGCATTCTTGGACGAGGACGCGGCCGCCGTCGGGATGCCCAGCGCGCGTACCCGCCGCACGAACCGCAGCGCGTCGTCGAACGCCCGGAACGCGCCGCGCTCGATCAGCTCGACGATCATGGCCTGCTTGCGGTCGGCGTACTCCTGGGTGTGCCGGTCCAGGTCGGGCACCTGGAAGTGGGCCAGCGCGTCCCGCGCGCCGCTCATCCGGGGCTTGCCGGAGAGCACTCGTTGGTACACCTCGCTGGTGAACGCGTCCGGGGTCCAGGTGGTTCGGGGCGCGATGTCCGCCCAGTCGCCCTCCATCAACTCGCGCAGCGCGTCCCGCCAAGCCGCCTCATGAGGCGAGTCGACAAGCACCCCGTCCACGTCAAAAATCGCGCCCCGAAACATCACACCCCCAACCCTCCCATCCCCCCGAACCGGCACTCCCAGCACCCCGAGCCACCCGCTCCACCCCGCTCCACCCCGCTCCGCCCCCGCGAGTCGGGGATCTAGGTACGGCGAGTCGGGAACTCGTGCACGGTGAGTCGAGGATTCGTGTACGGCACGGGAGATGAGGCATCCGAGTCAAGGTGCTGAGAACGCCGACTCTGGGTGCTAGAAACGCCGACTCGCCGTACTCAGATTCCCGACTCGCCGTACCTAGACTCCCGACTCGCCGTACCTAGATCCCCGACTCGCCGGGGTGGCGGTGAGGGTTAGGGATTAGAGGGCTAGGGAGGCGAGGAGGCGAGTTACTTCGGGGACAGTGGTCAGGTGGAAGTGCGCCTGGGTGGGGCGGTCGAGAGTGGTGGGGTCGCCCACGTAGACGCCGACACCCCGGTCGCGCAGGGCTCGGAAGGCGTCCTCGTCGGTCACGTCGTCGCCCAGGTAGACGGGGACCAGGTCGGGGCGGTTCAGGCCCAGGGTGTCGATCAGGTAGTCGACGGCGCGACCCTTGTTCCAGTCGATCTTGGGTTGTAGCTCGTAGACCATTTTGCCGGGAGTCACCTTGATCTCGTCCGGGCGCTCGGTGAGCAGCGTGCGGACCAGGTCCGCGACCGCGTTCCGCGCTGCCGAGCCGGCGCGTCGGTAGTGCACGGCCACCGAGGCGTGCTTGGGCTCCACCTGCACGCCGTCGAGCCCGCCGACCTCGCGGCGCAGCCGGTCGGTGAGCTCGCCGACCAGGTCCTCGAAGCCCGAGGCGGCCGGGTGTTGCAGCGTGCCGCGTTGCGGGTGCCAGATGTCGAAGCCGTGGCTGCCGGCGACGACCAGGTCGGTCACGCCCATCAGGTCCTGCACCACCGAGCGGTCCCGGCCGCTGACCACGCACACCGGCGTCCGGTCGGCCAGCGCGCGCACCACGTCACGCATCTCGGGGGACATCCGGGCGTCCTCCGGACGCTCCACGATCGGGGTGAGCACGCCGTCGTAGTCCAGGAAGACCGCCGGGCGCCGCCCGGCCAGCGCGTTGGCGAACTCTTCGGGGTCGTTCAGGGCATGGGGAAGCTGATCGGCCACACCCAAACCCTACGGCCGACCGGCAACCACGGGCAGAAGTGACTGAATCACCCTGCCAAACCGACTGAATCACCGTGCTGAAGGCACTGAATCACGAAAAGGGGGGCCGGGGTCGGGCACCACCACGGGAGAGTGGTACCCGACCCCGGCTCCCCGGGGTCGAACTTCAGTCAGGACAACCGGATGCGCGGGGCCCGTCGGCCCCGCACACGTTCACCGGTAGTCGCGGCCGAAGTCGTAGTCGTCCAGCGGGACGGCGGCGCCGGTGCCGGTGCCGAACACGTCGGGGGCGTAGTACCCGTCGTCGTAGTTCGGCAGGGCGTAGGCGGCCGCGCGGGCCTCCTCGGTGGGCTGCACCTCGATGTTGCGGTACCGGTTGATGCCGGTACCGGCCGGGATGAGCTTGCCGATGATGACGTTCTCCTTGAGCCCGACCAGGCCGTCGCGCTTTCCGTTGATCGCCGCATCGGTGAGGATCCGGGTGGTCTCCTGGAACGAGGCCGCGGACAGCCACGACTCCGTCGCCAGCGAGGCCTTGGTGATGCCCATCAGCACCGGGCGGCCGGAAGCCGGCTCGGCACCCTCGGACACCACGCGCCGGTTCACGTTCTCGAACTCGGCCCGCTCGGCCAGCGCACCGGGCAGGAACTCGGTGGCGCCCGAGTCGATGACGGTCACCCGGCGCAGCATCTGCCGGACGATCACCTCGACGTGCTTGTCGTGGATGTCCACGCTCTGCGTGCGGTACACCTTCTGCACCTCACGCACCAGGTGCAGCTGCACCTCGCGCGGCCCCAGCACCCGCAGCACCTCGTGCGGGTCGGCGGTGCCCTCGAGCAACAGCTGCCCGACGTGCACGTGGTCGCCGTCGGCCAGCGGCCGCTCCTCGCCGTCCACCACCGTCATGGCCAGCCACTGCCGCTTGGACAGCTTCTCGTAGACGATCTCCTCGCCGCCGTCGTCCGGGGTGAGGGTGATCTTCCAGAACTTGTCGCCGTCCTCGATGGCGATGCGGCCGTCCACGTCCGCAATGGGCGCCTTGCCCTTGGGCACCCGAGCCTCGAACAGCTCGGTGACCCGGGGAAGACCGGTGGTGATGTCGTCGCCGGCAACACCACCGACGTGGAAGGTACGCATGGTCAGCTGGGTACCGGGCTCACCGATGGACTGGGCGGCCACGATGCCGACCGCCTCGCCGACGTCCACCAGCTTGCCGGTGGCCATCGAGCGGCCGTAGCACATCCCGCAGATCCCGGTGGCGGACGCGCAGGTCAGGGCGCTGCGCACCTTGATCTGCTCGATGCCGGCCGAGACCAGCCGGTCCAGCGCCGGGTCGCCGAGGTCGTCACCCCGGGCCACCAGCAGGTTGCCGTCCGAGTCGTACACGTCCTGCGCGGAGCAGCGCGCGTACACGCTGGTGCGCAGGTACCGGTGCGCGATCCGGCCGTCACCGGCCGGCTCGGTGACCGGCATGATGATGCTGCGCTCGGTGCCGCAGTCGACCTCACGCACGATCACGTCCTGCGAGACGTCCACCAGACGCCGGGTCAGGTAACCCGAGTCGGCGGTGCGCAGCGCGGTGTCCGCCAGGCCCTTCCGGGTGCCGTGCGTGGAGATGAAGTACTCCAGTACGGACAGGCCCTCGCGGAAGTTGGACTTGATCGGGCGCGGGATGTACTCGCCCTTCGGGTTGGCCACCAGGCCCTTCATGCCGGCCAGCTGCCGGACCTGGGCCATGTTGCCGGCCGCGCCGGACTGCACGATGGTGGGGATCGGGTTGTCGGCGGGGAAGTTCTCCTCCATCGCCTTGGCCACCTCTTCGGAGGCCTGGGTCCAGATCTTCACCATCTCGTCGTTGCGCTCCTGGTGCGAGAGGGCACCACGCTGGTAGCGCTTGTTGATCTGCTCCGCCTTGGCCTCGAAGCCGTCCAGGATCTCCTGCTTGCGCGGGGGAACCACGACGTCGTCGATGGCCAGGGTGACGCCGGACCGGGTGGCCCAGTAGAAGCCGGCCTCCTTGAGGCGGTCCAGCACCTGCGCGACCTCGGTCATCGAGTACCGCTCGGCCAGGTCGTTGATGATCACGGCCTGGCGCTTCTTGGGCAGCGGCTCGTTGATGAACGCGTAGTCGCCCGGCAGCAGCTCGTTGAACAGCACCCGGCCCAGCGTGGTCTCGGCCAGCCAGGCCTCGCCCGGCACCCAGCCCTGCTCGGTCAGCTCGGCGGCCCGGTCGGCCGGCGGCGTCGCGTCGATCAGCCGAATCTTGATCTTCGCCTGCAGGTGCAGCGCCTGCCGGTCGTAGGCCATCACGGCCTCGGCCGGCGAGGAGAACGCCTGGCCCTCGCCGATGGCGCCGTCGCGCTCCCGGGTCAGGTGGAACAGGCCGGTCACCATGTCCAGCCGGGGCATGGCCAGCGGCCGCCCGGAGGCCGGGGACAGGATGTTGTTCGACGACAGCATCAGGATCCGCGCCTCGGCCTGGGCCTCGGCGGACAGCGGCAGGTGCACCGCCATCTGGTCACCGTCGAAGTCGGCGTTGAACGCCTCGCAGACCAGCGGGTGCAGCTGGATGGCCTTGCCCTCCACCAGCTGCGGCTCGAAGGCCTGGATGCCCAGCCGGTGCAGGGTGGGCGCCCGGTTGAGCAGCACCGGGTGGCCGGCGATGACCTCTTCCAGCACGTCCCACACCTGCGAGCGGCCGCGCTCCACCATCCGCTTGGCGGACTTGATGTTCTGCGCGTGGTTCAGGTCCACCAGCCGCTTCATCACGAACGGCTTGAACAGCTCCAGCGCCATGCCCTTGGGCAGGCCGCACTGGTGCAGCTTGAGCTGCGGGCCGACCACGATGACCGAACGGCCGGAGTAGTCGACGCGCTTGCCCAGCAGGTTCTGGCGGAACCGCCCCTGCTTGCCCTTGAGCAGGTCGGACAGCGACTTGAGCGGGCGGTTGCCCGGACCGGTCACCGGCCGGCCGCGGCGGCCGTTGTCGAACAGCGCGTCGACGGCCTCCTGCAGCATCCGCTTCTCGTTGTTCACGATGATCTCGGGCGCGCCGAGGTCGATCAGCCGCTTCAACCGGTTGTTCCGGTTGATCACCCGGCGGTACAGGTCGTTCAGGTCGGACGTGGCGAACCGGCCACCGTCCAGCTGCACCATCGGGCGCAGGTCCGGCGGGATGACCGGAACGCAGTCCAGCACCATGCCCGCCGGGTTGTTGCCGGTGACCTGGAACGCGGCGACGACCTTCAGCCGCTTGAGCGCGCGCAGCTTCTTCTGGCCCTTGCCGGAGCGGATGGTCTCCCGGAGGTTCTCCGCCTCGGCCTCGATGTCGAAGGTCTGCACCAGCTTCTGGATCGCCTCGGCGCCCATGCAACCGGTGAAGTAGTCGCCGTACCGGTCGTACAGCTCCCGGTAGAGCATCTCGTCCGCGATCAGCTGCTTGGTGGACAGCTTGGCGAAGGTGTTCCAGATCTCCTCGAGCCGGTCCAGCTCGCGCTGGGCCCGGTCGCGGAGCTGGCGCATCTCGCGCTCGCCGCCCTCCTTGACCTTGCGGCGGACGTCGCTCTTGGCCCCCTCCGCCTCCAGCTCGGCGAGGTCGGCCTCCAGCTTCTGCGCGCGGGCCTCCAGGTCCGCGTCGCGCCGGTTCTCCGTCCGCTTGCGCTCGACGCCCATCTCGTTCTCGAGGGTGGGCAGGTCGTTGTGCCGCAGCTCGTCGTTCACGCTGGTGATGACGTAGGCCGCGAAGTAGATGATCTTCTCGAGATCCTTCGGGGCCAGGTCCAGCAGGTAGCCGAGCCGGCTGGGCACACCCTTGAAGTACCAGATGTGGGTGACCGGGGCGGCCAGCTCCACGTGGCCCATCCGCTCGCGGCGCACCTTGGTGCGGGTGACCTCCACGCCACACCGCTCACAGATGATGCCCTTGAACCGGACCCGCTTGTACTTACCGCAGTAACACTCCCAGTCCCGCGTCGGACCGAAGATCTTCTCGCAGAACAGGCCGTCCTTCTCCGGCTTCAGGGTGCGGTAGTTAATCGTTTCGGGCTTCTTGACCTCGCCGTACGACCACTGACGGATGTCCTCGGCGGTGGCCAGGCCGATGCGCAGCTCGTCGAAAAAGTTGACGTCTAGCACGTGGCTTCAGTCTCCTAAAAGTATTGCTAGAGGGCCGGTCAGTGGACGATGTCGTCGACGGTCATGGAGTCGGAACCCGGCCGACTGGACAGGTTGATGCCCAGGTTGGCCGCCGCCCGCTCCAGGTCCTCGTCGTCGGTGTCGCGCATCTCGATGGCGGCACCGTCGCTGGACAGCACCTCCACGTTCAGGCACAGCGACTGCAGCTCCTTGAGCAGCACCTTGAACGACTCGGGAATTCCCGGCTCCGGGATGTTCTCGCCCTTGACGATGGCCTCGTACACCTTGACCCGGCCCACCACGTCGTCGGACTTGATGGTGAGCAGCTCCTGCAGCGTGTAAGCCGCGCCGTAGGCCTGCATGGCCCAGCACTCCATCTCACCGAAGCGCTGGCCACCGAACTGCGCCTTACCACCCAGCGGCTGCTGCGTGATCATCGAGTACGGGCCGGTGGAGCGGGCGTGGATCTTGTCGTCCACCAGGTGGGCCAGCTTCAGGATGTACATGTAGCCGACCGCGACCGGGAACGGGTAGGGCTCGCCCGAGCGGCCGTCGAACAGCTGGGCCTTGCCGTCCGGCCCGACCATCCGCTCGCCGTCCCGGTTCGGCCGGGTGGACGAGAGCAGCCCGGTGATCTCGTTCTCCTTGGCGCCGTCGAACACCGGGGTCGCGGTGTTCGTGTTCGGCGGCACGGCGTAGAGCTCCTCGGGCATCTTGGACGCCCACTCCGGCGTGCCCTCGATCTCCCAGCCCGACTTGGCGATCCACCCGAGGTGGGTCTCCAGCACCTGGCCGATGTTCATACGGCGCGGCACACCGTGGGTGTTCAGGATGATGTCCACCGGCGTGCCGTCCGGCAGGAACGGCATGTCCTCGGCGGGCAGGATCTTGCCGATCACGCCCTTGTTGCCGTGCCGTCCGGCCAGCTTGTCGCCGTCGGAGATCTTCCGCTTCTGGGCCACGTACACCCGAACCAGCTCGTTCACGCCCGGGGCCAGCTCGTCGTCGTCATCGCGGGAGAACACCCGGATGCCGATGACCTTGCCGTTCTCCCCGTGCGGCACCTTCAGGCTCGTGTCCCGCACCTCGCGGGCCTTCTCGCCGAAGATGGCGCGCAGCAGGCGCTCCTCCGGGGTCAGCTCGGTCTCGCCCTTCGGGGTGACCTTGCCGACCAGGATGTCGCCCGGCTGCACCTCGGCGCCGATCCGGATGATGCCCCGCTCGTCCAGGTCGGCCAGGACCTCCTCGGAGACGTTCGGGATGTCCCGGGTGATCTCCTCGGCCCCCAGCTTGGTGTCCCGGGCGTCGATCTCGTGCTCCTCGATGTGGATCGAGGTGAGCACGTCGTCCTGCACCAGCCGCTGGGAGAGGATGATCGCGTCCTCGTAGTTGTGGCCCTCCCACGGCATGATCGCCACGAGCAGGTTCTTGCCCAGCGCCATCTCACCGTTCTCGGTGCACGGCCCGTCGGCCATGACCTGGCCGATCTCCACCCGGTCGCCCTCGTCCACGATGGGCTTCTGGTTGTTGCAGGTGCCCTGGTTGGACCGCGCGAACTTGTTCAGGCGGTAGGTCTGCCGGGTGCCGTCGTCGGCCATCACGGTGATGTAGTCGGCGCACAGCTCCTCGACCACGCCCGCCTTGTCCGCCACCAGCACGTCGCCGGCGTCCACGGCGGCGCGCAGCTCCATGCCGGTGCCGACCAGCGGGGACTCGCTGCGCAACAGCGGGACCGACTGGCGCTGCATGTTCGCGCCCATCAGGGCGCGGTTCGCGTCGTCGTGCTCCAGGAACGGGATCAGCGCGGTGGCCACCGACACCATCTGGCGCGGCGAGACGTCCATGTAGTCGACGCCGCGCGGGCTGATGAAGTCGACCTCGCCGCCCTTGGTCCGGACCAGCACCCGGGGCTCGGTGAACTTGCCGCCTTCGTCCAGCGGCGCGTTGGCCTGGGCGATGACCTGCCGGTTCTCCTCGTCCGCCGTCAGGTAGTCGATCTGGTCGGTGACGACACCCTCGACGACCTTCCGGTACGGCGTCTCGATGAAGCCGAACGGGTTGACCCGCGCGAAGGAGGCCAGCGAGCCGATCAGGCCGATGTTCGGGCCTTCCGGCGTCTCGATCGGGCACATCCGGCCGTAGTGGCTGTGGTGGACGTCCCGGACCTCCATGCCGGCCCGCTCGCGGGACAGGCCGCCCGGGCCGAGCGCGGACAGCCGGCGCTTGTGGGTCAGCCCGGCCAGCGGGTTGTGCTGGTCCATGAACTGGGACAGCTGCGAGGTGCCGAAGAACTCCTTGATCGCCGCCACCACCGGGCGGATGTTGATCAGGGTCTGCGGGGTGATCGCCTCGACGTCCTGGGTGGTCATCCGCTCGCGGACGACCCGCTCCATCCGGGAGAGCCCGACCCGGATCTGGTTCTGGATCAGCTCGCCGACCGTGCGCAGGCGCCGGTTGCCGAAGTGGTCGATGTCGTCGGTCTCCACCGGGACCTCGACCGCGTCCTCGCCGCTGCCCACCGCCATCGTGGTGTCCCCGGCGTGCAGCCGGACCAGGTACTCGATGGTGGTGATGATGTCGTCCTCGGTCAGCGTGCCGGACTCCGGCGCCACCTTGAGGCCGAGCTTCTTGTTCACCTTGTACCGGCCGACCTTGGCCAGGTCGTAGCGCTTGTCCTTGAAGAACAGGTTCTCCAGCAGGGTCTGCGCGGACTCGCGCGTCGGCGGCTCGCCCGGGCGCAGCTTGCGGTAGATGTCCAGCAGCGCCTCGTCCTGCCCGGCCGTGTGGTCCTTCTCCAGGGTGGCCAGCAGGGTCTCCGAGAATCCGAACCGCTCGCGGATCGCCTCGGCGGTCCAGCCCAGCGCCTTCAGCAGCACGGTGACCGGCTGGCGGCGCTTGCGGTCGATGCGCACACCCACGGTGTCGCGCTTGTCGACGTCGAACTCCAGCCAGGCACCCCGGCTGGGGATGACCTTGACCGAGTAGACGTCCTTGTCGGTGGCCTTGTCCACGGTGTGGTCGAAGTACACGCCCGGGGACCGGACCAGCTGGGACACCACGACACGCTCGGTGCCGTTGATGATGAAGGTGCCCTTGTCGGTCATCACCGGGAAGTCACCCATGAACACCGTCTGGCTCTTGATCTCGCCGGTGCTGTTGTTGGTGAACTCCGCGGTGACGAACAGCGGGGCCGCGTACGTCATGTCCTTGTCCCGGCACTCCTCGACCGAGGCCTTCACCTCGTCGAAGCGCGGGTCGGAGAAGGACAGCGACATGGAACCGGAGAAGTCCTCGATGGGGGAGATCTCCGCCAGGATCTCCTCCAGCCCGCCGACCGGGAGCTCCTCGCCGGCCTCGACCCGGCGCTCGAACCAGGCCTCGTCGCCGACCAACCATTCGAAGGACTGGATCTGCAGGTTCAGTAGATCGGGAACCTCGAGCGGCTCTCGGATCTTCGCGAAGGAGACTCGGGTGGGAGCGCCCGGAAAATTCGGGTTGGCGGAAACGTTGGGCACAGTGGTCGCGGTGGCGCGGGAGACAGCCAAGATGCGTCCTTCCGAGAGCTACGCTCGTCTGGCATGCGTCGTCTCGGGCGAGTACCGTCGGGCGCAGCGGCTCGGGGTCCGGCGGGAGGTCCGGGTCCGACTGGCCGTTTGGTAGTGCGGAAGCGACGCGTTGCCTGTGTTGTCAGTGCGCTCCCCTCATTCAGAACACGCTGACCCGGCTGTTCCGATCTGTCGCTCGATCGAGCACAGACCGGTGGCAGGGTCAGGTCTTCTGAATGAAGGCAGCGCAAAGAGGCAGTCTAGCTGCAAATGCAGCCGCTGTCCAGAGTGGTCACCAGAGCAACCATCGCGCCACCAAGAGTGACGTGCCTCGCTCCCGGAGTCAAGAGGCTAATCGTCGGTAAGTGGTCTCTTTCGGCGGACGACCGGCGCCTTTCCGGCGGTGCCTGCCTACGGACGGTCACCGGGTCTTGACCCCGGAGACCTTCCACTGACCGTCCGCCCGCTGAGCCGTCACGCTGAGCCGCATGGTGGCCTTGAGTGGCTGTGGACTGGCCGCGCTCCGGCCCACCTGGTTCACCATGACCAGCAGCTCGGCGTTCTGCGCGGACACCGACTTCACGCCGATCTCCACCACCTTGGACACCAGCGCGGCCTTCTGCGGCACGCCGTGCAGCCGCACCGGCTGGAACTTCCCCTTGAACTCCTCGGAGTACGAACCGGTGATGAACGCCAGCGCCAGCTGCTCGCTCTGGTCCAGCCGGGTGTAGTCGTAGCTGTAGATGGCCTCCACCGCCCGGGTGATCTGCCGCTTCACCTCACTGGTGGCCACCGGGTCCAGGTACGCCACGTTCTGCGCCTGGTTCTTCTCCTCGGCCACCTTGCCCTGGGTGTAGCAGAAGTACGCGCCGCCGGCCCCGGCCAGCGCGACCAGCAGCAGCACCAGGATCAGCGGGACCGGCGCGCGGGCCGGCGGCGTCTCGGACTTCGCGGTCTCCGGCTTCTTGGCGGCCGGGCGCTTCCTGGCCGGGCTCGCCGGTTTCGGCAGGTCGCCCACGGCGGCCGGGATGACCTCGGTGGGCTGCGCGGCCTTCGCCTCGGCGCGCGCGGCCGACTTGGTGCGCCTCGGGCCGGACCCGGGCGGGCCGTCCGGGTCCACGGCGGCGTCGATCAGCGCGGTCTGCTCGCTGGCGGCGAAATCGGGCAGCCGTAGCTGGGTGGTCGGGTCGGCGGGATCAGCGGTAGGCGGTCGAGCGGCAAAGCTGGCGGCGGTTCCCTCCGCGCGCCGGGCGGTCGGGCCGTCGGACCCGCCGTCGGACTCATCGGGGTCTCGATCGGTGTCCGCCTGATCGTCGTCGGTGACCAGCGGGCCGGGATGCGCGGCGGTCTCGGTCAGCGCCGCCTCGGCGCGGCGCTCCCGCTCGGCTTCGTCGATCTCCTTGCCACTGGCCGAGCCACTGCCGCCGGCCGAACCGCTGCCGGCCGAGCCGGTGGCCGGACCACCGACCGAACTGGTGGCGGAGCCGCTGGTGGAGCTGGTGGCGGAGCCGCTGGTGGAGCTGGTGGCGGAGCTGGTGGCGGAGCCGCTGGTGGCCGGGCCGCTGCCGAGCGCACCGCTGGCCACGGCCGCACCCGCGACGGAGCCGCTGGCGATGGCGCCGGTGGCTCCGTCGCCGCCCACGGCGGCACTGGTGGAGGCGGCCCGGGACGTGGACCGCTTTGCCTGCTCGGCGCGCTTCCGGCGGCCGGCCGCGCGGTCGCCGGCGCGGTCGTTGGCGCGGTCGTTGGCGCGGCCGGCCGGCTCGGCGGGGTCGGTGGCGCGGTCGGCCGGCTCGGCGGGGTCGGGGTCGTCGGTCCGGGCGGAGGCCTGGTCCGCCGGCTCCGAGCGGTCCCCGGTGCCGAAGCTCGAGTGGCTGACCCGGTCGAAGATGACCGTGTCGGCCTGCTCCGCCCGGCCGCTCGGGCTGCCGAACAGCTGCTCGGCCACGCCGCCGGCGGGCCGGTCGTCGTCGGCCGGCTCCGGGCTGGGCGCGCGCAACGAGGGCGGCAGATCGGGCAGGCGCAGAGGGGCCGGGAAGACGTCCCCCCGCCGCTCGTCCTGCTCCCCGAACGCCGAGTCCGTGCCGGACGTCGTGCGCCCGGGAATCCGCCGGGGCAGCGCCGGGGCGCCGGACCGGGCCGGCGTCTCGTCGGCATCGCCCGCGCCCCCCTCGGAAGCCGCGCCGGCGTCTCTGGAACGAGGCTGGGCCGGCAGCGCACCGGTCCCCGACTGGGAGGGCAGGGCGCTGGTGCCCGACTGGGCCGGCAGGGCGCTGGTGCCCGGCTGGGCGGGCAGGGCGCTGGTGCCGGGATCTGGCTGGGCGGCAAACGCACTCGTACCCCGGGAATCCGCCTGAGCCGGCAGGGCACTCGTGCCGCCGGAGTCCAGTGGCGCGCCGGCGTCGGCCGGCTCGTCGGGGACCGCGTCGATTATCTGGGTGGCGTACTCGGCCTCGGCCGAAGGCCGGTCGTCCGTGGCGGCCGGTTCCGAGGCTTCCGGATATGCGTCTTCCTGGTACTCGGGCTCGTCCTGGTACGAGTCCGCCCGGTGGGCCGGTCCGGCCGGGTAGGCATCCGCGTGGTCGGCCGGGCCGCCCTGGTAGTCGTCCGCCGGGTATGTGTCCGCCTGGTGAGCCGGCTCGGCCCGGTAGGCGTCCGCCTGGTAGGCATCGGCCTCGAAGGCATCGGCCTCGTGAGCCGGGCCGGACCGGTAGGTGTCCGGCTGGTAGGTGTCCGCCTGGTGGGCGTCGGCGTGGTGGGCCGGTGCGGGGGGCTCGTCGGCCGGTTCGGCGTGCGCTCCCCGGTGATCCGGCTGGCCGGCAACCCGTCGGCCGGGCTCGTCCAGGTAGCCGGTGTGGTCCGGCTCGTCCAGGTACCGGTCGTCCGAGCCGTCCAGGTAACCGGGGTCGTCCGGGTAGGCCGGAGTCTCGCGGTGGGCCGCCGGCGGCTGCTCGCGCTGGTAGCGGTTGCCCTCGGGCTCGTCGTGACCCCAGTCCCACTCGTCGCCACCGTCCCCCTCCGCCGGCTCCGACGCGGCCGGTGCCGGGGTGGCGGGCGCGGCGGCGGGCGGCCGGGGCCCGGGGCGGCCCGGGTCCTCGGCGGATACCGCGTCGCCGAAGTACTCGTCGGGGTCGCCCGGTTCGGCGTCCCAGATCTGCCGGAACACCTCCGTCGGGTGCTCGTCGCTCGGGGTACGGCGCTGCACAGTCACGGGTTCTGGGCTCCTGCTATCCGGCGTTCACGAGGGCGGAGTTGGAAACTTTCCAGCCGGCCGACGTGCGGCTCAGCGCCAACTTCACCCGCAGGTGGCGGACGATAGGGGGTTCGGGTTGGCCGCGCACGATGGAGGACTGGGTGACGTCCAGCGCGGCGACCGCGTTCGCGGTGCCGGCCTTGGCGTCCAGGTCGACCAGTGCGGCATCGATCACGGCGGCGGAGCTGGTGGTCGGCTTCTTCCTCAGGTCGTCGAGGAACTTGGCGCGCTCGTCGGTCAGCTTGGCCAGCAGCGGGCCGGTGCTCGCCTCCTCCCAGGACTTCATGCTGTCCTCGGGCCGGTTGGCGTCCACGGTCTGCAGCACGGCGGCGAGGTCCTTCACCGCGTTCATTGCGCCGTCCCGCGCGGTCGCCGTCTCGGTGGACGCCGTGCTGTCCCGCACGGTGCTCCACCAACTGAAACCGGTCCAGCCGGCGGCACCCACGCCCACCACGGCGAGCACCGAAACCAGGATCACCAGCAACTTCCACTGGCCGCCCGACTTGGACTCCAGGACGGGAAGGTCGCCGGGCCGGGCCGCCATCGGCGACTCGCCGGGGACCCCCTGCACGGTATTGGCTGGACTCATTGTGGGCTAACCCTCGCGATCTTCCATCGGCCGTCGACCTTGCGCGCCTCCACCACCAGCGGGGCGTTCACCGCGATCGGTTCCTTGGCGGCGCCCTTGGTGCCGTGCTGGTTCACCATCATCAGCAGCCGGGCGGTGTCCCCCCGCAGGTCGGTCACGCCGGCGATGGGCACCGTGGTCTGCAGCACCAGCTGCTGCTCCAGGGCGACCTTCTTCAGGGGTTCGAAGTTGCGGGTGAACTCGGCGACGAAGTCACCGGTGATCACCGCGCGTGCTTCCGACTCGCTGGCCGCCATGTTGCGGAAATCGTAGGAGTACGCGGCGATCATGGCGTCGCTGACCTGGCCGGCCAGCTGGGCGGTCGCGCCGGTGTCCAGGAACGCACGGTTCTCCAGCTCGGCGGACCCGTTCGCCCGCCACGCGCCGAAGCCGAGCGGAACGCACGCCAGCAGGGAGACAGCGGCCACCGCGCCGAGCACCTTCACCCGGAGCAACCGCTTGCGGTCGACCGGCTCCTCGTCGAGTTCCTCTTCGAGCGCGACGGCTTCCTCGGCGCCCTCCGGCTCCGGCGCGCCGTCCGCATCGGGCCGGTCCTCGTCGTCGGGACTCTCGTCCCCGTCGATCCCGTCCGTCTCGGGGCGTTTGTCCCCGCGTTCGTTGAACTCGTCATCCGGGGCGTCGTCGTCGGTCCGGTGACCGCCGGTTCCCGCCGCGGCGCCGATCCCGCCGATCGCCCCGGTCCCGCCGGTCCGGGCGGCGGCTCCGAACCCGCCGGTCCCCGCGACCACGCCATGCCGGCCGGTACCCGCCGACGCATCGACCTCGCCGGGGCCGGCGACTATGCCATGCCGGCCGGTCCCAGCGGACGCATCGAGCTCGCCGGTCCCGGCGACCACGTCATGCCCGCCGCTGGCTTCGACCACGTCGGCCTCACCGGCCGGGCCGTAACCGCCCGTACCCCCGACCGCATCGAACCCACCGGAGCCGCCGATCGGGCGGCCGGCCGGGGCCGGCCCACCGGTGTCGGAGGCGGTGCCGTCGTAGATGCGGTAGCGGCCGTAGTCGGCGGGGCGGTCGAACGGGGAGCCGTCGTCGGTCACCCGCTCGATCCGGCCGGTGTCCTCCAGGGGGTCGACCTCCCGGAAACGGGCATCGGCAGTGAGGTCCGGCCCGCCGAACGGGGTCGCGCCCGGCCCGGCGGTGTGCTGAGAGTGTCGACTCGGTGTGCTCAGATCGTCGACTCGGTGTGCTGAGAACGCCGACTCGCGGTACGGGTCATCGTCCTCGCTGACGGCGGCGAAGAGGTCGGCGACGGTTTCCTCGCGGAGGTCGCGAACGGGCGGGGGCGGGGTGGGGCCGTGGACCTGGGTGGGGCGGTAGCGGTGTCGCGCGGAGTAGGGGTCGGGCTCCTCTTCGGGGGCGTCGGGGGTGGGCTCCGGTTCGATGTACCGGTGCCTGCCTCGGCTCACCACGTCGACCTCGGCAGGCGTCTCACCTTCACGAGGGGGCATACGTCGACTTCCTAACGGGGGTCACGACGGTACAGGGCCGGCCGCGTCCGCTTTCCACACCGTGTCCGATACCCGGACCAGCTCCATCTGCACCCGGATCCGCTTGGTGACCGGTGTTTTCGGGGCACCGTTCGCCGAGGAGGTTCGGGTGACGTCCACCGACGCGATGGCGGTCGCCCGGCCGTTGGGAGCGTCCAGGTCGGCGATGGCCGCGTTGACCAGCCGCGCGGTGGTGCTGCTCTGCGCCTTGCGCAGGTCCTCCGCGTAGCGCTTGCGGTTGCGCTGGAACTCCTCCAGCAGGGCGCCGGTGGCGGAGTCCTCCCACGCGGTGAGGCCCTGCTCCACCGCGCCCGCGTCCAGGGTCTGCAGGTTCACCGCGATCCGCCCGGCGGCGTCCAGCGCGACACCCCGCGCCTGCGCCGCCTGGGCGGTGGAGCCGTGTCCGGCGTTCCACCAGAACACGCCGAGGGCAACCGCCCCGACCAGCCCGAGCCCGGCCGCCACGGCGGCCACCCGGGTCCACATGGCAATCCGGTCCGGACCCGGGCGGACGCGCGTGTGCCGGCCGGCCGGACCGGCACGCCGACGCGACAGACCGGAATCCATAACCTAGAAGACTAGAGCCGGGCCTGGACGGCCCCGCTCGCACCCCCGGACGGGTCAGCGCGGCGCGGGTACCGACTCCGCCGCCGGCGTGCCGAGCAGCGGCAACGCGGGCAGCGGGCCGGAGGTCGGCTGGTGGGAATCCTGGTCGTGGCCACCGTGCTTCGGGTCGCCGTTGATGCCCGCCTGAGGCCCGTCCGAGTAGAACAGGCGGAACCACTCCGGCACCTTGCCCGGCTTGCCGTTCACGAACGGGTACTGCGGCTTGATGCCGCGCACGTCGGTCACCGAGTACAGCGGCTCCCGGCAGTAGGCCCGGTAGTTGATCGGCGCCGGCGTCAGGTCGGTGCCGGCCCGCTTGACGGTGGCCTCGTAGCCCTTCTCACACGGGGGCGGGTCGTTGATGTTGAGCGCGAAGCCGAGGTGCGCCGTGCCGTCGTTCGGCAGCACGGTGGGCAGCGCGGCCGCCATGCCCGGGTACACCTGCAGGATGGTCTGGATGCCGCGCAGGTGGTCGCGGGTGATCCGGCTGATGCCCAGGCCCTCGTGGATGGTCTGGCTGAGCCCGTCGCCGGACTCGTCGAGCAGCTTGCTGACCTCCTTGGCCGCATCCGGCGCGGTGTCCACCAGCTCGCGGATGTCCCCGTCGCTTTCCCGGAGCTGGGCGGTGATCAGCTTCAGGTCCGAGCTGAACGACTTGATCGGGTTGGCCAGGTCGTTCTGCGTGTTCAGCACCGTGCGCGCGTCCCGGATCAGCGTCAGCGTCTGCGGCAGGTACAGGTGCGCGGTCTCGGTCAGCGAGCTGGTCGAGTCCAGCAGCAGCTGCAGCTTCGGACCCAGGCCGTCGAAGCCCTTGCCCAGCTCGTCCACCACCAGCCGCAGGTCGTTCAGCGGCACGCTGGCGGTGAACTGCTCCAGGCTGGTCAGCACGTCGGCCACCGGCACCGGGGTGTCCACCCGGTCGGCCGGGATGGTGTCGCCGTCCTTCAGGTACGGCATGGTGTCGCTGTTCGGCCGCAGGTCCACGTACCGCTCACCGACGGCGGACCGGTCCGCCACCATGGCCCGCAGGTCGGCCGGCACCTTCGGGCCGCCGCCCTCGAGCACCAGGTTCACCAGTGCGCCGCGCTCGGTCACCTCGATCGGGCCGATCGACCCGATCTTCACGCCCCGGAACGTCACCTCGCCCCGGGTGTAGAGGCCGGAGGCGTCGGACAGCGGCATGCGCACGGTGTAGTCGCGCGCGCCGATGAAGCCGAACAGGCCCAGGAACCGGGCGCCGACGTAGAGCACCAGCAGCACGGTGAGCGCGACGAACACGCCCACCTTCAGCATGGTCGCGCGGGTGATCATTTACCGCCTCCCAGCAGGTCGGCGAGCGGGTTCGGCGGCTGCTTCGCGGTGGGACCCGAGGCGCCGCCGGTCAGCGGCGCCAGCAGTGAGGGCAGCGTGTTCAGGTCGGGCGCCGAGGCCGGCAGGTTCACCAGGCCGCCACCCAGGTTGTTCAGCAGGTCCTGCAGGTTCAGGTCCAGGATGAGGTTCAGGTTCATGTGCTGGCCCTTGATCGCGGCCAGGGACGCGTCGGTGAACGGCACGCTGCCCAGGATCTCCAGCGACTTGGGCAACGCGTCACCGGTGCGCTCCAGCTCACGCAGGGTGGGCCGCAACGCCTTCAGGTCGGCGACGAAGTCGTCGTGGCTGCGGTGCACCACCTCGCGGGCCACGTCGGACAGCCGGTCCAGCGCGCGCAGCATGCCGACCAGGTCGTCCCGCTGCTCGTTCAGCACCTGCAGGCCGGGCTGCAGGTCGGTGAGCACCTGGTCCAGGTTGCCGCGCTGGCCCTCCAGGTTGCCGGACAGCTTGTTCAGGCCGTCCAGCGCCCGGGTGATGTCGGTGCGCTGCGCGTCCAGGGTGGTGGTCAGCGTGTTGAAGTCGTGCAGCAGGGCCTTGGCGTCGCCCTCCCGGCCGCCCAGCGCCTTGTTCAGCTCGGCGGCGATGCTCTGCACCTGGCCGATGCCGCCACCGTTGAGCAGCATCGACAGCGCGCCGAGCACCTCTTCGGTCTCCGGGAAGCGGTTGGTCCGCTCCAGCGGAATGACCGCGCCCTCGGCCAGGGCGCCCTGCGCCGGGGCGTCCCGGGGCGGGAACAGCTCCACGTACTTCTCGCCGAGCAGCGAGGTCTGCTTCAGCTCGGCGGTGGAGTTGGCCGGCAGCTTGACGTCACCGTTGAGCACCACGTGCACGTCGGCCCGCCAGTTGGCCGGGTCCAGCTCCACGGTGGTCACCCGGCCGACCGTCACGTTGTTCACCTTCACGCCGGCCTGCGGAACCAGGTCCATCGCGTCCCGCAGCTGCACGGTCACCTCGTACGGCTGGGCACCCAGGTCGGCGCCGCCGGGCAGCGGTACGGACGAAAGGTTCAGCTGGCCGCAGCCGGCCAGGGTGCCGGCCAGCACGGCGGCCGAGACGGCCATTCCGGCCAGTCGCGTCGCGCGCCTCATCGTCCGCCCCCGAACAGGCCGCCGAGCAGGCCTTCCGGTTTGGGCTTCTCCTCGGACTCTTCCTTTTTCTCTTGCTTGGCGTCCTGCTGCTTGGCCGCGCCGGGCAGCGGGGCCGCTCCGGGAGCGCCGGGCGCGGGTACGGAGCCGGGCTTCAGCAGGCTCTGTAGGTTGAAGCCAGCCGGCAGTTTCAGCTGGGACAGCGCCTGGGTAGGCATCAGGTTCGGCCCCGCCACCGCCCCGGAGCAGCTCTCGAAGGTGCCCGGCGGCAGCAGCGGCCCGAGGATCAGCACCACGATCGCCCCGACCACCGGCGCGGCGGCCAGCTGGCAGAGCAGCATCTTCACGGTGTTCGCCCGCGCGTCGATGGTGCCGGAGGACGCGTTGTAGGTGTTGGCCAGCTGGTTCAGCGCCATCGGCGCGACGTCCAGCAGCTGGTTCAGGGACTGCTTCTCGTCGTGCACCCGCTCGAGGATCTTGCCCAGCCGGTCCACGTTCACCCGGATGCCCTTGCGGTTGTCCCGGACGAACTCGGCCACGTCGTCAAGGGTCTCGGAGAGCTCCTTGATGGTGTCCGCGAGGTTCTCCCTCTCGCCGGCCAGGAAGTGGTTGACCTGGGCGAACCGCTCGGTGAACTCGCGCACCTGGCCGTCGTTGGCCTTCAGGTTGGTGGTGAACGACTGCAGGCCCAGGATCGTGCCGGCCAGGTTCTCCCGCGACGCGGACAGCGTGGTGGTGGCCTGGGACAGGTTGCCCAGGGTGGTGTTGATCTTCTCGCCGTTGCCGTTCAGGTTCTTGGCGAAGGTGCTCAGCGCCTGGGACAGCGCGCCGTTGTCGTTCACCCCCTGCGGGCCGAGCGCCTTGGTCAGCTTCTGCGCGCTGGCCAGCAGCTCGTCGTACTCGGCAGGGGCGGCGGTGCGCTCCTTGGGGATCACCTCACCGTCCTGCATGGTCGGTCCGCCGGTGTACGGCGGGGACAGCTGCAGGTAGCGGTCGGCGACCACGGTGGGCGCCACGATGGCCGCCATCGCGTTGGCCGGCACCTTCACGTCGGAGTCGACGTGGAAGTTCACCCGGACCAGCTTGCCCTCCGGCACCACGCTGTCCACCGTGCCCACCGGCACGCCGAGCACCCGCACGTCGGATCCGGGGTAGACGCCGACCATGCTGGTCACCATGGCCGAGTACTTGTTGCCGGATCCCCCGGGCAGCCCGTAGCCGCATCCGGCGACCACCGCCATGACCACCACCGCGATGATGGCCACCGGACCCAGCCAGCGCTTGCCCGTCGGCTTACCCGTCGGCGCGGTCACTTGTCACCCCCGAGCCTCGGCAGCACCCCGAGCGGCAGCTGACCGGTCTGCGCCGCGGCGGGCAGGTCCGGGTTCAGCAGCCCGTCGATGTAGTTGTCGAACCAGTGGCCGTTGCCGATCGCGTTGCCGAACACCGTGGCGAACGGCCCGGCCCGGCGGATGCCGGCGGTCAGTTCGTCCAGGTGTTTCTCCAGCGTCCGGGTGAGCCGGTCCAGCCGGTCCAGGGTCGGGCCGATCTGCTTCTCGTTGTCCTTGATCAGGCCGCGCAGTTCGCGGGAGAGGTCGCGCGTGCCGTCCAGCAGCTGCTTGATCGCGCGCTCCCGGTTGTGCAGCTCGTCCAGCAGCTTGGCGCCGTCGGACAGGATGCGGTTGATGTCCTCGTTGCGGTTGGCCAGCAGGTGGGTGGCCTGGTTGGTGCCGTCCAGCAGGTGCGCCAACTGGGCGTCCCGGGAGGCGATGGTCACCGACAGTCGGCTCAGCCCGTCCAGCGAGGTGCGCACCTCGTCCGGCGTGTCCTTGAACGTCTCGGACAGCGTGCGCAGGCTGCCGGCCAGCTGGTTGGTGTCCAGCTCGCGGACGGTGTCGGACAGCTGGTTGAACGCCTGGACCACGTCGTAGGGGGCGACGGTCCGCTCGCGCGGGATGGGCTTGCTCAGCTCCTTGTCCCCGGCCGGTTCGACGGACAGGAACTTGTCGCCGAGCAGCGTCTTGATCTGGATGGACGCGGTGCTCGCGTCGCCGATCTGCACGCCCTTGGCCCGGAACGTGACCAGCACGTGGTCGCCGGCCAGCTCCACGCCGGTGACCTTGCCGACCTTCACGCCGGCCACCCGCACCTCGTTGCTCGTGGCCAGCCCGGCGGCCTCGGAGAACTCGGCCTGGTACTCCGGGCCGGAACCGATCACCGGCAGCGCGTCCACCCGGTAGGCGACGAACAGCAGGGCGGCGATGGCCACCATGCTGACCAACCCGATGACGATCGGGTTGCGCTCACTGAACGGGGTCATTTGTTCCCCCACCGGATCGGCTCGGGCGCATCCGGGTTGCGGCCGATGCACCGCTCAGCCGGGTTCTTGATCACCGGTAGCTCCACCCTCAGGCCCCCCAGCGGCGGCGGCAGCGCGTCCGGCAGGGTCAGCGTCCCGCTCAGGTCGCACAGGTAGAAGTTGAACCAGCCGCCGTGCGTGCCCAGCGGGATGAGAATGTCCAGCTTCTTGGGCAGCGTGGCGAGGAAGTGGCTGAGGATCTTCTCGTTGTCGTTCAGGTTCTCGGCCAGCTCGCCCAGGTGCTTGATGTCGTCCTTCAGCGGCGGCCGCGCGTCGTGCAGCAGGTCGGCGGTGGCGTCGGTCAGGTCGCCCAGCGACTCGACCGCCTCGCCGATGGTGTTGCGGTCCTTGGACAGCCCCTGCACCAGCTCCCGCACGGTGATCACCAGCTGGGTGAACTCGGCGTCCCGCGCGTTCACCGTGTCCAGCACCAGGTTCAGGTTGTTGATCACTTCCCCGATCACCCGGTCCTTGTCCGCGATGGTCGAGGTGAGCGAGGCGGTGTGGGACAGCAGGCTCTGCACCGTGCCGCCCTCCCCCTGCAGCACCCGGACCAGCTCGAAGGACAGCTGGTTCACGTCCTGCGGGGACAGCGCCTGCAGCAGCGGGCGGAACCCGTTGAACAGCTGGGTCAGGTTCACCGAGGGACGGGTCTGCTCCACCGGCAGGGTGGCCCCGGCCATCAGCCGCTCGCCGGGCTTGCCCGGCCCCTGCTCCAGGGCGATGTAGCGCTGGCCGACCAGGTTGCGGAACTTGATGGTGGCCCGGGTGGTGCTGGGCAGCACCAGGTCCTTGCGCACCGAGAACTCCAGCTGAGCCAGCTTGTTGTCGGCCACGGTGATCTCGTCCACCTGGCCGACCCGGACGCCGGCGACCCGGACCTCGTCGCCCTTGTTCACGCCGGTCGCGTCGGTGAACTTCGCGTAGTACGTGGTCTGGTCCCCGCCCACCCGGTTGGCGATGGTGCCGGCCAGCACCGCGGTGCACATGAGGGTGACCACGGCGAAGATGAGGAACTTGGTGAGCGGCCCGCCAAGACCGCGCAGGAAGCTCATCGACCCCGCCTCTCAGTGTTGGTGCCGAGCACCGGGCTCAACAGGCCACCGGTGAGCAGGTTGCCCAGCGCGGCCGTCGCGGTGGCCGGCGGGTGGAACGACCCGTCCTGGTACGGCCCGCCCGGGTACTGCTCGAGGTCGGGTGTGTTGTCGTAGCAGGCCGGACCCCGGTTGTCGGTGTACTCCGGCTCGTCCCGGTGCGGGATGTACTTGCCCCGGTGCAGCACCAGCTCGGTGGTGGCCTGCAGCGCCGGGCGTTCCTTGTCGAACCCGAACGCCGGGAAGCCCAGCGGCACCGCGTCACTCAGCCTGGTGAACAGGCAGACGTACTCCGGCGAGTAGCGGGCGAGCAGCTCGGCCGTCGGCCGGAAAACCCGGACCAGGTCGATGATGTCGTCCTTGTTGTCCCGCAGGAAGTCGTCCAGGTCGTTGGCCGTGTCGGTCAGCTGGTCGTACAGCTCGGCGAAGTCGTCCCGCTTGTCCACCAGCGTGTTCGTCGTGACGGTGGCGTCGGTGAGCCCCTCGATCAGGTCCGGCGCCGCCTTGCTGTACGTGTCGGTGAACGGGGGCAGCGCGCGCAGGTCGGCGGTCAGCTCGGGCAGCGCCGGGTTGAACTCCTTCAGGTACGCGTGCAGCTGGCTGATCGTGCGGCCCAGCTTCTCGCCCCGGCCGGAGAGACCCTGGTTGATCGCGCCCAGGGTGTTGGCCAGGTCCATCGGCTTGACCGCGAGCAGCACCGGGAGCAGCCGGTCGAAGATGCGGTCGATCTGCACCGTGGTGGAGCTGCGGTCCTGGGGGATCACGTCGCCGGCCCGGATCCGCTGCGCCGTCGGGTTGTCCGGCACCTTCAGGGCCACGTACCGGTCGCCGAAGAGCGTCTTGGGCAGCAGCTGAGCGCTCACGTTGCCCGGGATGTGCGCCACCTTGTCCGGCTGCAGCGCGAGCGTGACCTCGGCCTGGCTGCCGTCGCTGGTCACGTCGGTGACCTCGCCGACCACCACGCCGTGCAGGCGCACCTCGGCCTGCGGGGCGAAGGAGTTGTCCACCTGGGCGATCCGCATGGTCACCGGGACCACGGAGGTGAACACCTTGCTATAGGCGGCGTAGCACAGCGCCAGCAGCGCGATCACGATGGCCACCATCACCAGGCCGGTGATCCGGCGGGCGGCCGCGGGGAGTTGGTCGGCCATTACGAGATCTTCACCGTCGTCGTAGAGCCCCACAGCGCCAGGCTGACCGCGATGTCCAGCACAAAGATGATCACCAGTGAGGCGCGCACCGAGCGGCCCACCGCCACACCCACGCCGGCCGGCCCGCCGGACGCCCGGTAGCCGTAGTAGCAGTGGATGAGGATGATCAGGATCGCGATGATCAACACCTTGAAGAACGAGTACAAGATGTCGATGGGCGGCAGGAACAGGTCGAAGTAGTGGTCATAGGTGCCCAGCGACTGGCCGTAGAAGATCGTCACGGTCAGCCGCGAGGCCAGGTACGAGGTGAGCAGGCCGGCCGCGTAGAGCGGCACGATGGCGATGAAGCCGGCGATGCACCGGGTGGTCACCAGGAACGGCAGGCTGGGCACCGCCATGACCTCGAGCGCGTCGATCTCCTCGGAGATGCGCATCGCGCCGAGCTGCGCGGTGAACCCGGCGCCCACCGTCGCGGTCAGCCCGATCGCGGCCACCAGCGGGGAGATTTCCCGGGTGTTGAAGTAGGCGGCGATGAACGCGGTGAACGCGGCCGCGCCGATCTGGTTCAGCCCGGCGTACACCTGCAGGCCGACCACCGCGCCGGTGAACGAGGTGAGCAGCGCGACGATGATCACCGTGCCGCCGACCAGCGCCAACCCGCCCGCACCGAAGGTGACCTCGGTGAGGATGCGCAGGACTTCCTTCTTGTACCTGGTGATGGTGCGGCCGGCCCAGCCGCCCGCCCGCACGTAGAACCAGCCCTGGTCGCCCAGCTGGTCCAGCGCCTTGAGCGGTCCCTCGACCGTCCGCTTTGCCAGGTTTGAGCCGCGCGCCATCGCCTCAGCTCCCCTTCATCGGCACGATCGCCAGGTAGACCGTGGTGAGCACCACGTTGATCAGGTAGACCAGCACGAAGCTGATCACCACGGACTGGTTCACCGCGTCTCCGACGCCCTTCGCGCCGGGCGCCGGGTTGAGCCCCCGGTAGGCGGCAACCACGCCGGCGGTGAAGCCGAAGAAGACCGCCTTGATTGCGCCGATGACCAGGTCCGCCGGCTGCGCGAGCTGCGAGAACCCGGCCAGGTAGGCGCCGGGCGTGCCGCCCTGCAGCACGATGTTGTAGAAGTACCCGCCGGCCACGCCGACGATGGTGATCAGGCCGTTGAGCAGCACCGCGACGATGGTCGCGGCCAGCACCCTGGGCACCACCAGCCGGTGGATCGGGGAGATGCCGAGCACCTCCATCGCGTCGATCTCCTCGCGGATGGTGCGGGCGCCCAGGTCGGCACAGATCGCGGTGCCGCCGGCGCCGGCGATCAGCAGCGCGCAGATGATCGGCGAGGCCTGCTGCACGTTGGCCAGCACGCTGGCCGCGCCGGTGAACGACTGCGCACCGATCTGCTTGATCAACGAACCCAGCTGCAGCGAGATGACCGCGCCGAAGGCGAGGGAGACCAGTGCGGCGGGCAGGATCGAGACGCTGGCGATAAACCAGAGCTGTTCGATTAGCTCGCGCGCTTGGAATGGCCGGCGGAAGATGTTCCGCACGACGTCGAGGCCGAGCGCGAAAATCTTTCCTACCTGCCGCAGAACCGAACTCGAACGCTCGATCAGCGGAGTGCTCACCGCGGCTCCAGTCGTGCAGCTTCGGTCGAATTCGAACCGCCGGATGGCGTCTCGACGGGTCACACGAGCCGGCCCGAAGAGGGCGAGCTATCCCTCTCTCTTCCGGACGATGTCCCCTGTGGGCGCAACGATAAGGGCGTGTAAGGGTTACGCGACGGTAGGAAGAGTGCCCCGAACGTTGCCCAACCAGCGGAACGGCGGCGGCCAGCGGGCCTCCTGAACAACCGTTAAGCTCAAGGCTCCGAACCCTGAAGGGAGCCACCGTGGCTGGACCGCTCGCCGGAGTCAAGGTCGTGGAGTTGGCCGGAATCGGCCCGGGGCCGCACGCCGCGATGATCCTCGCCGACCTCGGCGCGGACGTGGTGCGGGTGGAGCGGCCGGCCGGCCGGGGCCTGGACCTGCGCGGCGGAGGGAAGGACTATCTGCTCCGCAACCGCCGTTCGGTGGCCGCCGACCTCAAGGCTCCCGACGGGGTCGAGACGGTGCTGCGCCTGGTCGAGAAGGCCGACGTGCTGCTCGAGGGGCTGCGCCCGGGGGTGACCGAGCGGCTGGGCGTCGGCCCTTCGGACTGTCTCGCGCGCAACCCCCGGCTGGTCTACGGCCGGATGACCGGGTGGGGCCAGGACGGCCCCATGGCGGCCCGGGCCGGGCACGACATCAACTACATCTCGCTCACCGGCGCGCTGCACGCCATCGGCACCGCGGAGAAGCCGATCCCGCCGCTGAACGCGGTCGGCGACTTCGGCGGCGGGTCCATGCTGCTGGTCATCGGCGTGCTGGCCGCGCTGCAGGAGCGGGTCGCCTCGGGCCAGGGGCAGGTGGTGGACGCCGCCATGGTGGACGGCGCCAGCCTGCTGGTGCAGATGGTGTGGTCGTTCTTGGGCATGAACGGCTGGAAGGACGGCCGGCGGTCCAACCTGCTGGACGGCGGCTGCCCGTTCTACGACACCTACCAGACCTCGGACGGCGGCTGGATGGCCGTCGGCTCGCTGGAGCCACAGTTCTACGCGCTCCTGGTCGAGGGGTTGGGGCTGTCCGGCGGGGACCTGCCGGCGCAGATGGACCGGTCCGGCTGGCCCCGGTTGCGTGAACTGTTCACTTCGGCGTTCGCGTCCCAGACCCGTGAGCACTGGACCAAGGTGTTCGCCGACGTGGACGCCTGCGTGACCCCGGTCCTCTCCTTCGCCGAGGCTCCCGCCCACCCACACCTGGCCGCGCGGAACACGCTGATCGAGGTGGACGGGGTGCGCCAGGCCGCACCGGCTCCCCGGTTCTCCCGCACACCCGCCGCGGCGCCGGCCACCCCGCCGGTCGCCGGCGGCGACACCGACGCGGTGTTCGCCGGCTGGGGCATCGACCCGGTCACCTGACCCCGCGGACCGACCGCGCGGCGATCAGATCACTCTTCCCCCGCACCGGGTCTCCCACTGATCGGGTGACAGGCATAAGGTCGCCGCATGAACGCTGCATTACGGACGGTGGCGAACTGGCGAGATTTCTCCCCAATGCCAGATTTTGATCCCGTCCTGGACGCAGCAGCGGACCGGTTCATCACTTTCGGTTACCACGGCACCACCATGCGGAAGATCGCCGAGCGGGCCAACCTTTCCGTGCCGGGCCTCTACCACCACTACCCGAGCAAGCAGAACATGCTGGTCGCCGTGCTGGACGCGGCGATGGCCGACCTGCGCTGGCGGCTGGACGCGGCCGACGCGGAGGGCGGCCAGGACCCGGTCCGCCGGCTGGAGCTGTTGGTGCACGCCCTGGTGCTCTACCACTGCCACCGCAAGGGGCTCGGCCTGATCGCGCTGTCCGAGATGCGCAGCCTGGAGGAGCCCAGCCGCCGGCGCATCGCCCACGCCCGCACCGAGGTGCAGCGCCTGGTCGACCAGGCCGTGCTGGACGGCTCGGCCCGCGGCCTGTTCCGCACGCGTTACCCCCTGGACGCCAGCCGCGCGGTCGTCACCATGGCCATCTCGGTCGCCTCCTGGTTCCGCCAGGACCTCCCCCTGACCCCGGAAGACGTAGCCACCCGCTACACCGAATACGCCCTAAACGTCCTATCCGCCACCTAACCTCCCAACTCCGGCGAGTCGGGGTTTCGTGCCCGGCGAGTCGGGGATTCGTGCACGGTGAGTCGGGGATTCGGGTACGGCGCCCCGCCCGCCGGAGCCGACGCAACATGCGGGCGCCCAGGACCGGACACGCAAAAGGGGCGGACCCGATTTCTCGGATCCGCCCCTTTAGGCGACTGCGCGGGTCAGGACAGGCTGACCTTGGCGCCGGCCTCCTCGAGCTTCGCCTTGGCGGCCTCGGCGGCCTCCTTCGGCGCGTTCTCCAGGATCGGCTTCGGGGCGGACTCGACCAGGTCCTTGGCCTCCTTCAGGCCCAGGCCGGAAACGAGCTCGCGCACCACCTTGATGACCTGGATCTTCTTGTCACCGGCGGCCTCGAGGACGACGTTGAACTCGTCCTTCTCCTCCTCGGCCGGGGCGGCGGCACCGGCGGCGGGGCCGGCGGCGGCGACCGCGACCGGAGCGGCGGCAGTGACCTCGAAGACGTCCTCGAACTTCTTCACGAACTCCGACAGCTCGAGCAGCGTCATCTCCTTGAACGCGTCGAGCAGCTCGTC
The DNA here is from genome assembly GCF_039543365.1 of Actinospineispora eucalypti. NCBI lineage: Bacteria > Bacillati > Actinomycetota > Actinomycetes > Pseudonocardiales > Pseudonocardiaceae > Actinospineispora > Actinospineispora eucalypti. The sequence goes on along the minus strand of NZ_BAABJP010000001.1, from coordinate 684,131 downwards.
GGTGGACAGCTTCGCCATGATGGCGGTTCCTCTCTAGCGGTGGATCGGTTGGATCGTGGCTGGGGTGGTTACTCGGCGGAGCCGCCCTCGGCGGCACGCTTGTCCGCCAACGCCTGGGCGAGCCGGGCGACCTGGGATGCCGGAGCGTTGAACAGCCCGGCGGCCTTGGCCAGGTTGCCCTTCATCGCGCCGGCCAGCTTGGCCAGCAGGACCTCGCGGGACTCCAGGTCAGCGAGCTTGTTGACCTCGTCGGTGGTCAGCGGGCGGCCGTCCATCACGCCGCCCTTGATCACCAGGCCCTTGTGCTCCTTGGCGAAGTTGCGCAACGCCTTCGCCGCGTCGACCGGCTCACCGGTGACGAAGGCAATGGCGGTGGGACCGACGAGCAGGTCGTCCAGTCCCTGCACACCCGCGTCGGCGGCCGCACGCTTGACCAGCGTGTTCTTCGCGACGCGGTAGCTTGCCGAGCCCCCCAACGCCCGCCGCAGCTCGGCGAGCTGCGTCACGGTCAGACCGCGGTATTCGGTGATCACCGAGGCGCTGGCACCACGAAAGCGCTCGGCGATCTCCTCGACAGCGGCGACCTTGTCGGGCCGTGCCATCTCGGCCTCCTCATCTAGCGGTAGGTGGGTCGCACCACCGGACCCGCAAGACCCGGACCCGCAAGACGACGAACGCCCCGGCGCAGGGCGCACGGGGCGTGAAGCGCGGCGTGACAACACGCGACGCGCGGCAACAACCTCGTCCTCCTGCGCGGGCCGCCCGCTTCGAGCGGGGCCTTCGTCCACTCACCCGGGGGCGAGCGGAAACCAGCGGTCTCCGGTGGAACTTTCACCATGATACGGCACGGGTTGCCCCGGCCCGCGCGGCCCCCTGGCCGGACACACGAAACCGCCCGGTGCGCGATGCGGAAGTCCGCAATTGCGCACCGGGCGGTCCGGTCAAACTCGTTCGAGCCGTACCCAGATCCTCGACTCGCCGCACTCAGATTCCCGACTCGCCGTACCTCAAATCCCGACTCGCCGTACCTAGATCCCCGACTCGCCGGGAATTAGGCGGTGGGGGCCTCGTCAGCGGTGAGGTTGCGGGTGCGGTTCGGGTCGACGGGGATGCCGGGACCCATGGTGGTGGAGAAGGTGATCTTCTTCAGGAAGCGGCCCTTGGCGGCGGACGGCTTGGCCCGCAGGATCTCGTCCAGCGCGGCGGCGTAGTTCTCCACCAGCTGCTCCGCGCCGAAGCTGGCCTTGCCGATCACCAGGTGCAGGTTGGCCTGCTTGTCCACCCGGAAGTTGATCTTGCCGCCCTTGATGTCCTTGACCGCCTTGGTCACGTCAGGGGTGACCGTGCCGGTCTTCGGGTTGGGCATCAAGCCGCGTGGGCCGAGTACCCGGGCGATGCGGCCCACCTTGGCCATCTGGTCCGGGGTGGCGATGGCGGCGTCGAAGTCCAGCCAACCGCCCTGGATCTTGGCGATCAGGTCGTCCGAGCCGACCTCGTCCGCGCCGGCGGCGGTCGCCTCGTCGGCCTTGTCGCCGACCGCGAAGACGATCACCCGGGCGGTCTTGCCGGTACCGTGAGGCAGGTTCACGGTGCCCCGCACCATCTGGTCGGCCTTGCGGGGGTCAACGCCCAGCCGCATGGCCACCTCGACGGTGGCGTCCATCTTGGTCTTGGACGTCTCCTTAGCCAGGCCGGCAGCCTCGAGCGGGCTGTACAGCTTGGACCGGTCGATCAGCTCCGCCGCCTGGCGGTAGTTCTTGCTGCGCTTCATGTGTCTGTCCTTCGGTCAGATCGTGGTGACGAGCCGCGCCCGGCTCTCCCACTGAGGTGCTTGAGTTCAGCTCTGAACGGTGATGCCCATGGAACGGGCGGTGCCAGCGATGATCTTCGCCGCGGCGTCGATGTCGTTGGCGTTCAGGTCGGGCATCTTGGTCTGGGCGATCTCGCGCACCTGGTCCATGGTCACCGAGGCGACCTTGAGGCGGTGCGGCTCGCCGCTGCCCTTGTCGACGCCCGCCGCCTTCAGCAGCAGCTTCGCCGCCGGCGGGGTCTTCAGCGCGAAGGTGAAGGAGCGGTCTTCGTAGACCGAGATCTCCACCGGAACCACGTTGCCCCGCTGGGCTTCGGTGGCCGCGTTGTAGGCCTTGCAGAACTCCATGATGTTGACGCCGTGCTGGCCCAGCGCGGGGCCGACCGGCGGCGCCGGGGTGGCCTGGCCGGCCGCGATCTGCAACTTGATGATCGCGGACAGCTTCCTCTTCTTGGGTGGCATGTCCTTGTTTCCTCTTACCTAACTGTGCCCGGTCGCCCTGCCGCGACCCGGGCTAAATCTTGGATACCTGGTTGAACGAGAGCTCCACCGGGGTCTCCCGGCCGAAGATCGACACCAGCACCTTGAGCTTCTGCGCGTCGATGTTGACCTCGTTGATGGTGGCCGGGAGCGTGGCGAACGGCCCGTCCATCACGGTCACCGACTCGCCGACCTCGAAGTCCACCTCGACGGCCGGCTTGCCGGCGGCCGCCTCGCCCGCCGCCTTGCCGGCGGCCGGCTTGCGCTCCTGCTCCTGCTTGGGCAGCAGGAACTTGAGCACCTCGTCGATGGTCAGCGGGGACGGCTTGGAGGTGGCACCGACGAACCCGGTCACGCCGGGGGTGTTGCGCACCGCGCCCCAGGACTGGTCGTTCAGCTCCATCCGAACCAGGATGTAGCCGGGCAGCACCTTGCGCTGCACCTGCTTGCGCTGGCCGTTCTTGATCTCGGTGACCTCTTCGGTGGGCACCTCGACCTGGTAGATGTAGTCCTCGACGTCCAGGGTCTGCACCCGGGTCTCGAGGTTGCTCTTGACCTTGTTCTCGTAGCCGGCGTAGGAGTGCACGACGTACCAGTCACCGGGTGCACGGCGCAGCGCGGCGCGCATCTCCTCGGTCGGGTCGGCGTCGTCGTCCTCGTCAGCGGTCTCGGCCGCTTCGGCGGTTTCGCCGACCTCGTCGGCGTCGTCCGCCCCGTCGGTTTCGTCCGACTCGTCAGTTTCGTCCGACTCGTCGGCTTCGTCCGCCCCGGCGGCGGCGTCGTTCGCGTCGTCGGTGTCGACGTCGTCCTCGTCGACTACCGTGCTCTCGGCGGTCGCGGTGCTCTCTTCGGTCGCCTCGGCCGGCTCCGCGCCGTCACCGAGGTACGCCTCGTCTTCCGGGGCGTCGCCGGTGAGCTCCGGCCCACCCTCGTGGGAGGTCACTGCGTCTCGCTTCCTTTCCTGCCTGGTTCGCTGCCCGGCTGGTCGCCCGGTCGGCGATGTGACTCCGCCGGCTCCCGGCTATCCGTTTCCGAAGACCGCGAAGACGGCCTTGCCGAACGCGAAGTCCAGCCCTGCCACCAGCGCGACCATGAAGGAGACGAAAACCAGCACCACCAGGGTGTACGTCACCAGGTCCTTCCGGGTCGGCCAGATGACCTTCCGGAGCTCGGCGACCACTTCGCGCAGGTAGCGCACGAGGCGGGAGGGCAGGGACTGCTTGACGCCGCGCCCGTCCCGCGACGGGGTCGGCCGACCCTTCTTGCCTTCCAGTTCGGCCGTCACGTTTCCCTACTTCCCGGCTGTTGTTCCTATCTCGTCCTTCGAGCCAACGCACGCGGTGGCAGGGGTGACAGGACTTGAACCTGCAACCTGCGGTTTTGGAGACCGCTGCTCTGCCAGTTGAGCTACACCCCTATGGCTTGGCCAGCACCGACCATGGCGCGCACCAGCCAGTGACGCGCCAGCCGATGCGAGTGTACGGCACCGCGCATTTGGCCTCCCAATCGCGCTGGTCGGCCCGCCTGGGAAGATCAGTTTCCGCAGGTCCGCGCGGTGCCGTCGTCACTCGCCCGGCGCGCCGCCGGCTAAGGCGTGCCGTTGTCCTTCGCACCCGGCTTCGGCTCCACGCGCAGGTGGAAGTCGTCGCCGTACCGGGTGTGCCCGTAGACGATCGCGTTCTCCACCTTCTCCTTGGACCGGTTGTCCCGCTGCACCAGCGGGTCGTGGCGCAGGTCCTTGTTCAGCGCGATGCAGAGCACGATCATCACCAGCGCGAACGGCGCGGCCATGATGATGGTGATGTTCTGGATGCCGGTCAGCGCCTCGTCCCCGCCGACCAGCAGCATGATCGCCGCGATGGTGCCCATCACCGCGCCCCAGAAGATCACCACCGGCCGGGTCGGGTGGATGGTGCCGCGCTGGGACAGCGTGCCCATCACGATGGACGCGGCGTCCGCACCGGACACGAAGAAGATCGCCACCAGCAGCATCGCCACCACGCTGAGCACCCCGCCGAGCGGGTAGTGGTTCAGCACGCCGAACAGCTGCTGCTCCTGGGTCTGCGACGCCAGGTCGACGCCGGAGCGCTGGATGCTGATCGCCGCGCCGCCGAAGATGGCGAACCAGAGCAGGCTGACCAGGCTGGGGATCAGCATGACGCCGACGATGAACTGCTTGATGGTGCGACCCCGGCTGATCCGGGCGATGAACATGCCCACGAACGGCGTCCACGAGATCCACCACGCCCAGTAGAAGACCGTCCAGCTGGACAGCCACGCCTGCATGGCGTCGCCGCCGCTGGCGGCGGTACGGGCGGACATCTCGGCCAGCTCGCGGAAGTAGTCGCCGACGGCGGTGGGCAGCAGGTTCAGCATCAGGATGGTCGGGCCGAACACGAAGATGAACAGCGCCAGCACCCCGGCCAGCACCATGTTGACGTTGGACAGCCACTGGATGCCCTTGGCCACGCCGGTGACGGCGGAGACGATGAAGCAGATGGTCAGCACCACGATGATGACCACGAGCAGCGACTTGCCGACCGTCTGGGCGGTGAACCCGCCGGCCTGCAGGCCGGCGCCGATCTGCAGCGCGCCGAGCCCGAGCGACGCGGCCGAGCCGAACAGCGTGGCGAAGATGGCCAGCACGTCGATGGCCTTGCCCATCGGCCCGTCCGACCGGTGCGAACCGAACAGCGGCGCGAACGCCGAGCTGATCAGCTGCTTGCGGCCCTTGCGGAAGGTGCTGTAGGCGATGGCCAGGCCGACTACCGCGTAGATCGCCCACGGGTGCAGCGTCCAGTGGAACAGCGTGGTGGCCATCGCGATGTCCAGCGCGGCGTCCGATCCGCCCGGCACGGTCCCCGGCGGTGGCTCGCTGAAGTGGTGCAGCGGCTCGGCCACACCGAAGAACATCAGGCCGATGCCCATACCGGCGCTGAACATCATGGCCACCCAGGAGGAGGTCCGGAACTCCGGCTCCTCGTCGTCGCCGCCCAGCGGGATACGGCCGTACCGGCTGGCCGCCAGGTACAGCGCGAACACCACGAACGAGGTGGCGGCGAGCACGAACGCCCAGCCGCCGCCGTACATCACGCCCTTCAGCACGGCCTTGGCGACCGCGCTGAGCGAATGGGTGCTAGTCACGCCCCAGACGATGAACGCCAGCACCAGGACGGCGGCGACGCCGAACACCACGCGGTCGGTGTTGGGCCGTTCGCCGGGCGACTCGTGCGGGGGTGGGCCGCCGCCTTCCGCGGGGGCGGGTTGGGCAGCTTGCCCCGAGTCCGAGGCGGGTTGGTTTTTGTCGGACGGATTGCGGGCCGAGTCCGCGATGGTCATTTGATGGCGGTCCCGGCCGAGGCCGGAACCTTCCCCCTTCCGGCTCGTCTCCGGCCGCATCACCGTTGATGCGACACAGACGGCTATTTCTAACTGCGCATCATGACGCGCGATTCGCAACACCGCAAGGCGGCGTCCAGGTCACGCGGTTGCCCGGAAGGACAACACAACGCGCATGCCGAAGGCAACCGGAAGCGCTTACGTGTAGGGCTGAACAGGTGAATCAGCCCAGATCAGAGCCGATTTATGTCAGGGCAGGCGAACGGTGGCGTTGCTGCGGCCGAGCACGGTCCGGCCGTCGAACTTGACCGTGATGTCGACCTTGCCGACGCGAGTACCGTCTTCGGCCTCGGTGACGCTGACCAGCTTGCCGGTGAGGTCGATCTCGGCGCCTGCGGTGTCCGCGTCCGGGTCCACGCCGGACACCAGGTCCGGCACGGGCACTGGGCGGGTGAAGCGCACCTGGTAGCCGAGCACCGCGCCGGGGTCACCCAGCCAGTCGGTGATCAGCCGGCCGCCGAGGGCCATGGTGAGCATCCCGTGCGCGACCACGCCGGGCAGCGCGACCGAATCGGCCACCCGGTCGTTCCAGTGGATCGGGTTGAAGTCGCCGGACGCGGCCGCGTAGCGGATCAGGTCGGTGCGGTTGAGGTGTACCCGCAGGCTTGGGAGCTCGGCGCCTTCCACGAAGTCGGTCATGACTCCGCCTGGCTGAGCAAAAGCGCCTCGGTCTCGCAGACCGGGGCGGCGTCGGCGTCGGTCACGCCGCAGCGCAGGGTCAGCATGTGGGTGCCGGCGCGGGTAACCAGAGACACCACGTTGATCGTGGTGACCAGCTCGTCACCGGCGTAGATCGGGCGCTGGAAGTCGATCCGCTGGCCGCCGTGCACGGTGCCCTCGAACCGCCAGCCGAAGCCGGGGTCACGCAGGAACGCCTCGATGCGAGGCATGGTGAACACCACCGGGAAGGTGGGTGGGGCGACCAGGTCCGAATGACCGGCGGCCCGCGCGGCGGCCACGTCGTGGCAGAGCGGGCTGCACTCGCCGATCGCCGTGGCGAACTCGCGCACCTTCTCCCGGCCGACCTGGAAGGGCGGGGACGGCGGGAGCGTGCGACCTACGTAGGACTCGTCGAGCACCGCGGCGCGGTCAGCGGGTCTCGCGGTGAGCCTGGTGCGCGTTGCAGTTCGGGCAGTACTTCTTCAAGCCGAGCCGGTCGGGGTTGTTCCGCCGGTTCTTCTTGGTGATGTAGTTCCGGTTTTTGCACACCTCGCACGCCAAGGTGATCTTCGGACGAACGTCGGTGGCGGCCACTGGTCTCTCCTGCTCGAGTCTGCACTGTCTTGCCGTTTTACCGGCTCTGTAGCGGTGGCCGGACTTGAACCGGCGACACAGCGATTATGAGCCGCTTGCTCTACCGACTGAGCTACACCGCCATGCGAGCCCCTTTACGGAATCGAACCGTAGACCTTCTCCTTACCATGGAGACGCTCTGCCGACTGAGCTAAAGGGGCAGCTCTGCTTGGCGGGGGTTACCCCGCCGTCGCCTGAACGATGCTACACAACGCCCGCGACGGAGATGAAATCAGGGGCTCCCTCGCGGTCGTTCACCCAGCGTTCACTGAGAGTCGGGTGGAAACGGGTGGGGTCGCTGGCGATAGTTCAGCCATGACGCGACCGGACCCCACCTTGCCCTCTCCTCCGGGGGAAACCCCCGATGTCGGTGTGCCGGCCGCGCTGGCCGCCCGGATGACCATCGCCGAGCAGCGCGACTGGGTGCGCGGCTTCCTGCGGGCGCGACCGGTCAGCCGGCGCGGCGCGATGCGCGGGGCGGCGGGCGCGCTGGCCGGGCTGGGCCTGGTCGGCGGGCTGGGGTCGGCGCTGGCCGCTTGTGGCACCTCGTCCGGACCCGCCGCCGGACCCGGGGCCGGGGCCGCGCCGGCCGCACTGCCCGGGGTGACCGGGCGCCGGTTGTCCTTCGGCGCGGATCCGACCCGGCAGATGGCCATTGCCGGCGAGCTCACCGTCAAGCCGGCCGGCAAGGTCTTCATCGACTACGGCACCGACACCGGCTACGGCGCCACGCTGGAAGCCGAGGTCCGGGAGCTGGTCAGCCAGGTCCCGCAGCAGGACGGCTCGATCCGCGCCGCCGACCAGTTCTTCGTGCACGGCCTGGCCGGGGGCCTGGAGCCCGGGCGCGAGTACCACTACCGGTTCCGCCTCGCGGACGGCTGGACCGGGCCGGATGCCGCCTTCCGGACCGCGCCCGCCGGGCGTGCGCCGTTCAGCTTCACCGCTTTCGGCGACCAGGGCGTCAACGTCCCGAAGCCCCAGCTCAACGGCTTCTCCGACGAGTACTACAAGCCCGGCGACGACCGCCGCACGGCGACCCCGGCCTCCTCTCTGGTGAGTTTGATCACCAAGAAGGCGCCGGCGTTCCACCTGCTCGCCGGGGACATCTGTTACGCGAACCCCAGCGGGGACGGCCAGCCGATCCGGAACAACGCGCCCAAGGACGCGGAGTCCGGGTTCGACAACTTCGACCCGACCACCTGGACCGCCTACTTCGCCAGCATCGAGTCCAGCGCCGCCACCACACCGTGGATGTTCGCCACCGGCAACCACGACATGGAGGCGCTCTACGACGACAACAAGTCCGGCGGCACGCGGCACGGCTACGGCGGCCACCTGGCCCGGCTGGACCTCCCGGCGACCGGGCCTCACGGGTGCCCTTCGGTCTACACGTTCCGCTACTCCAATCTGGGTGTGCTGAGCCTGGACGCCAACGACCTGTCCACGGAGATCCGGGCGAACACCGGGTACAGCGGCGGCGCCCAGGTGGACTGGGTGCGGCGCACCCTGGCCGCCATGCGGGCCGACCCGAACATCGACTTCATCGTGGCGTTCTTCCACCACTGCGCGTACGCCACCAGCAAGTCGCACGCCTCGGACGGTGGCGTGCGCGCCGCGCTGACCCCGCTGTTCGACGAGTTCAGCGTGGACCTGGTGGTGCAGGGGCACAACCACCAGTACGAGCGGACCAACCCGATCCGGGCCGGCCGGAGCGTGCTGGCCGCGCCGGACGGCGCCACCATCCGACCCGAGACCGAAGGCACCACCTACATCTGCGTGGGCTCGGGCGGCCGGCCCCGCTACTCGTGGCAGGACGGCGTCACCGACCGCTACCGGGGCAACACCGGCCCCGACAGCGGCACCATGGTCAACAGCTTCCTGAACACCTCCGACGGCGCGAAGACCCCGGAGACCGTGGACTGGTCACAATCCCGGTACCTGGATTACGCGATGCTCTCGGTGGATGTCGTGCCGGGCGCCGCCGGCGCGGACTCCACCATGACGGTCAAGACGATCGCGGACACCGGCCAGGAGATCGACTCGGTGACCCTGGTGAGGCGGGCGCGCGGTGGCGGGCCGGTTGCACTCGGCGGTTCCGGCTGGAGTCGCACCTCGAGCGGCCTCTCCGTACCGGCTTGACCGATGCTGACCCAACCAAGCCGGCCTGACCGGGCTGACCTCACAAGGCTGGTCTGACAAGGCTGGCCTGACGAAAGTCGGCCGAGCCGACCTCGGCCGTTTCCCGCCCATCCGGCCTACCCGCCCGCCGGGGCCAGCGTGATCGCGCCGAGGTGATCACGCCGGCCTGCGCGCGATCACCGGTGCGGATCATGGTGGCCCCGGGCCTGGACAGGCCCGCGTCGTTACTACTGGTGATGGCGGTGCTTTTGTTGCCTTGCGGGCGGAAGTGACGCGTCCACTCATCCTCGCTCCCGAGCTTGTCATCCCGAACGAAATCTATGCTAACATGAACGCATGTTCGAATCAACTTCACGATCGGCGACCCCGTGCGCGATGGTCACGTTCCGCGCTTACCTGGGCCGGCGGGCGGATACCCGCGGTTCGGAGCGTCGAGTTTCCCTGAGTGCGCGCAACGAGAAAACGTGCGCGAGGAGATCGAGGTGATCGTGCGATTGCAAGGGTCCGGGACGGTGACCGACCCATTGCGGCGCCAGCCCGCCAGGGCACTCGGGCTGATCGCGATTTGCCCGGGCGATGTGATCGAGCCGCTGCCGGACTCCCTGACCGTCCGGTGGGCTGACGTTCAGGTACGGACGGGAGCCGCGTCGCAAGCGGCACGATGGGGGCCACGTATCGACCCAACGGGCGGCGACGCCCGGCGGGAGGCCACGCTTCCGCGAGGCCCGCCACATCAAGCGCCGGATCCGCCGGACGTACCACCGAATGGTCAACCACTCGGGCCGGCATCACGGAATGCGCCGGTAACGACCCTAGCTCGTTCCGTCCAGGTAGATCCACGACACTCAAACACCTCGATGAATGCCGCGTGGTCCGGTGGGAGCGCGACGACGGTGCAAATAGAAAGGCTATCAATGATGGTTTAGGTTCTTGTCTCCGTCCGGAAGATTTCTTGCCCGGATGGGCACCGTGATCAGCTCGGTCATGGATTCCTCGGCCTCGCCGAGGACACGGCGGGATTAAGGTTGTCCAAGATCCCGGGTGCGTTGGGTGACGAAAGCGCGCGTGCCCGGATACCGTCAGCGCATGCCGGAGCGCGGGTCGGAGTCGACCAGTCAGCCAGTCGACGACGCGGCCGGCACGCCCGACAACTCTTCTGGCACGCCCGACTCTTCTGACACGCCCGCCAACCCTCTTCTCACGCAGGCGGCGCCGGGGGAAGAGGCGCTCGCGGGGTACGACGACGAGCGGCCGGCGCGGGCGCTCAGCGGTTGGGTGCTCCGGGCGGTGGACGTGGCCGCCGCGTTGATCGCGGTGTTCTCGCTGTACCAGGTGTTCTTCCCGCTGGCCGCCGGTCGGCAGTACGCGCTGATGTTGTTCCTGGCCTGCGTGTTGCCGCTGGTGTTTCTCTGCTACCGCGCCACGGCGCGGCGACGGAACGCCGGCCGGCCGGACAACCCCGGCCCGGCCGACTGGGTGCTCGCCGCCGCGTCGCTGGTCGTCGCGCTGTATCCCGCGCTCACCGGGTATGACGCGTTCCTGGACCGGCAGGGTCTGCTCAGCCCGGCCGACCTGGTCGCGGGCGGAGTGCTGCTGGTGCTGGTGCTGGAGGCGTGCCGGCGCACCACGGGCTGGGTGCTGCCGGCGGCCTGCCTGCTCGCGCTGGCGTACTCCTACTACGGCGGGCTGCTGCCGCAGAACTGGGCGATCGCGCACCAGGGGCTGAACGCCGACGAGATCATCAACGGCCTGTACAACGACGCGTCCGGGTTCTACGGAGTACCGCTGTCCGTGGCGGCCAGCTACATCGTGCTGTTCGCGCTGTATGCGGCGGTGTTGGACCTGTCCGGGGCCGGGCGGTTCTTCATCGACCTGTCGTTCGCCGCGTTCGGCCGCTCGCGGACCGCGCCCGGACGGACGGTGACGCTGTCCGGGTTCCTGCTCGGCACGGTCTCCGGATCCGGCGCGGCGACCACGGTCAGCCTCGGCTCGGTGACCTGGCCTATCCTGCGCCGGGCCGGCTACCCGGCCGAGAACGCCGGCGGAATGCTGGCCGCGGCCGGCATCGGGGCGATCCTCTCGCCACCGACCCTCGGCGCGGCGGCGTTCATCATCGCCGAGTATCTGCGCGTCTCCTACCTGCAGGTACTGCTCTGGGCGATCGTGCCGACGCTGCTCTACTACCTGGGCATCCTGCTGGCGGTGGAGATCGACGCGCGGCGGCACGGCACCAGCGCGGTCACCGTTCGCGAGCCGGGGGCACCCGGGCCGTGGCGGATTCTCGGCCGGTACGGCTACCACCTGCTGTCGCTGGTGGTGATCGTGGTCTTCCTGGCGCTGGACATCCCGCCGTTCACCGCCGTGGTGTACGCGATCGGCATCCAGCTGGTGCTGTCCTTCCTGGACAAGCGGAACGCGCTCACCCCGAAGCGCCTGTTCCAGGCGCTGGCCTTCGGGCTGCGGAGCGTGCTGGCGGTTGCGGCAGTGTGTGCGGCGGCCGGGATCATCACGTCCACCATCGCCAAGACCGGGCTGGGCCTGCAGCTGGCGTCGATTCTGGTCGGCGCGGCGCGGGCGGTGACCGACAACCCGACCGGCGTGCTGGTGGTGACCGTGGTGCTGGCCGCGATCGCGGTTTCCGCGCTGGGCCTGGCGGTGCCGGTGACCGCGTCGTTCATCATCGCCTGGGTGATCGTCGGGCCGGCGCTCACCGACCTGGGCGTGGCCCCGCCGGAAGCGGCCATGTTCATCTTCTACTTCGCGGTGCTCTCCGAGGTGACACCCCCGACGGCGCTGGCCGCCGTGGCCGCCTCCGCGATCACCGGCGGCAAGGTCATCCCGACCATGTGGCAGGCGGCCAAGTACACCCTTCCGGCGTTCCTGGTGCCGTTCGCCTTCGTGCTCACCGACAACGGCGCGGCGCTGCTCACCGAGGGGTCGGCGGTCACCGTGCTGTGGACGACGCTGGTCGCGTCGGCGGCCGTGGCGGCGTTGGCCGTGGTCACCGGGGGCTGGCTGGTCGACCGGGCCGGGTTGGTGGAGCGCGCGCTCTGCCTGCCGGCGGCACTCCTTCTGCTCTATCTTGCGCCCGCCACGATCATTTCCGGCTTTGCGCTGTTGGCGTGCGCTGTAATGATCCACCTCGTGATCCGCGCGCGGCGCGGATCTGACGTTCGGCAGGTCGGGGAGGGACTTTAGATGAGGTTCGCCAGGACGGCACTGGTGGCGTTGGTCGCCGGCGCGCTAGCGGTCACGGCGGGATGCGGCGGGAGGCAGACCGGTGCGCCGGCCGACGCCACCGCCGCCCCCGGTGGCTGCGAGATCACCAAGGACACCCGGATCAGCATCGCCACCGGCAACACCGGCGGCGTGTACTACGTGCTGGGCGGCCGCTACGGGGAGCTGGTCACCGAGGCCACCGGCGGCAAGCTGAAGGCCACGGCGGCCGAGACCGGCGCCTCGGTGCAGAACATCCAGCAGCTCGGCGCGGGCACCCACCAGGTGGCGTTCTCGCTGGCCGACAGCGCGGCGGACGCGGTCAACGGCGCCGGGGCGTTCGACGGCAAACCGCAGAAGATCGCCGCGCTGGGCCAGATCTACCCGAACTACACCCAGGTCGTGGCGCGTACCGAGGCCGGCATCAACACCATCGCCGACCTGCGCGGCAAGCGGGTGTCCACCGGCTCGCCCAAGTCCGGCACCGAGGTCATCGCCAACCGGATCCTGGCCGCCGCCGGCCTGGACCCGGCGAAGGACATCCAGGCGCAGCGGCTGGACATCGGCGCCACCATCGACGGCATGAAGGACGGCACGGTGGACGCGCTGGTCTACTCGGCCGGACTGCCCACGCCGAACATCACCGACCTGTTCACCAGCATGCGCGACCGGGTGAAGCTGATCGACACCTCCGGCGTGGTGGACACGCTGCAGCGGACCAACCCGGTCTACCGGGTGGCGACCATCGCCGGCTCGACCTACCCGGGCGCCGTTGACACGCAGACCATCGTGGTGCCGAACCTGCTGCTGGTGCCGGCCGACATGGACGCCAGCCTGGCCTGCGTGCTCACCCGCACGCTCTACCAGAGCACCGAAAAGCTGGTCGCCACCAACCCGGCCGCCAAGGACATCCTGCTGACCAGCGCGCGGGACACCGCCCCGGTACCGCTGCACCCCGGGGCCAAGCAGGCCCTGGACCAGCTCGGCGCCGGCTGAACCCGTGAGTGGCGAGTGTGGCTATAGCGACACTCGCCACTCACGAGCACCGCGCAGCGGCGCATAAGGTACGCGGGTGCGGGGCAAACGGCATGATCATGATGCGGGCGGCGACCCGGAGGTACTGAAGGCGAAGGCGGCGCTGCGCGACGACGTGTGGACCGCGCTGACCGAAGGCAAGGCGTCCCGGTTCCCCGGCGCGCGCAACCGGATCTCCAACTTCATCGGCGCCGAGGCGGCCGCCGAGCGGCTGCGGGAGACCGACTTCTGGCGGGCCGCGCGCACCATCAAGGCCAACCCGGACTCGGCGCAGCTACCGGTCCGCGAGCGCGCGCTGCGTGACGGCAAGACGGTGTACATGGCGGTGCCGAGGCTGGCCGAGGAGAACCCGTTCTTCCTGCTGGACCCGGACGACCTGGCCGACCCGCCGCGAAAGGCCGCCTCCATCGCCGGGGCCACCCGAAGCGCGCGCCGGGTACCGGTGGACGAGCTCGCGCCGGTGGACCTGGTGATCAGCGGCTGCGTGGCGGTCGGCACGGACGGCGCCCGGCTGGGCAAGGGCGGCGGATTCGCCGACCTGGAGTTCGCCCTGGCCAGCGCGGCCGGGTTGATCGGGCCGGACACCCTGGTGGTGACCACGGTGCACGAGCTGCAGGTGCGCGCCACCGGGGAGATCCCGACCGCCCCGCACGACGCCCCGGTCGACCTGATCGTCACCCCGGAACGGATCATCGACGCGCGCGCCGAGCGCGCTCCCCGGCCGGCGGACGGCGTGCGGTGGGACGAGCTCACCGAGGAGAAGATCGAGTCGATCCCGCTGTTGCGGGCGCTGCGGAAGGCCGGGCACTAGCGGCGACCGGCGCGCGGTTTCGCCGGTGGCGATAACCGTTCCCGGCGAGTGGCGGCCGCTCTACCGTGGGCCAATGCACCCGCCCGCCCACCCGCCCACACCGATCAAGGGCAACGCCGCCGGAGTTCCGTTCACCGCACTGCCGCCGGCCGCCGGCGGCGCCGCGCCGCTGATCGTCACCTGGCACATGTTGGACGCGCCGAGGTCGGACGCCGCGTTCGCCGCCGCACTGCCGATGGCCGGCGTGCCCGCCTGGCGGGTGCACCTGGCCATGCCGATGTGCGGGGCGCGCATGGTCGGCGGCAGCACTGACGCGATCGTGGCGCTGTTCCAGAAGGACCCGCTCATGTCCTTCCTGAACCCGTTCGTCGAGCAGGCGACTGAGGAGCTCCCGGCCGCGCTGGAGTCCATCCGGGCCCAGCTGCCGGTCGGGGACGGGCCGATCGGCGTGCTCGGCGGTTCCCTGGGCGGGGCCGTGGCGCTGCGGGTCCTTGCCGAGACCGAAACCCCGGTGTTCGCCGGAGCCGTGGTGAACGCCGCCATCCGGATGCGCTCCGTGGTCGAGCTGTTCCCCGGTGAGTACCCCTACGACTCCGAAACCGAGCAGGTCGTCGACCGCCTGGACTTCGTTGCCAAGGCCGACGCCATCCGCGCGCCGCTGCTGGTCGTCAGCGGGGAGGACGACCACCCGGCGCTGCGCGCCGACGCCCTGGACCTGGTCGCCGCGCTGGGGCAGCGGTCCGAGCTGCTCTCGATCCCCGGGCTGGGGCACCCGCTCGCCGACGACCCCGGCATCGAGCCGGCGCCGCAGCTACCGCTGGCCGCCGAGGTGGACGCCGGCCTGACCGCCTGGTTCCGCGGCCAGCTCGCGCGGGCCGCCTAGTGTCCGCGGGCCGCCCAGAACTAAGTCACTACTAAGACACTCGCGCACGGGCTGACACGGGCAAACGCGCCTGATAAATACAACTGGACATCGATTACCGGTGGCGCCGGGCGGCGGGGATGGGCGGGCATGCCGAGAGCGAACTACGGGAAATGGCTGCCCCTGGCCGTGGCGTTGCTGGCCACCGCGCTGATCGTGATTACCGCACCCGCGCCGGCCCGTTCGGCCGCGCAGCAGGTGCTGGACGGCCGGCAGCTGCGCATCATGGCGCCGGCCGCGCCGGGCGGCGGCTGGGACCAGACCGCGCGTGAGATGCAGTCCGCGCTGCGCGAGTTGGTCGGCCGGACCGAGGTGTACAACGTGGAGGGCGCGGGCGGCACCATCGGGCTGAGCCAGTTCGTCCGGCGCACCGGCGAGCCGACCGAGCTGATGGTCACCGGGCTGATCATGGTCGGCGCCATCCAGCGCAACCATGCGCCGAACACTCTGGCCGACACGACGCCCCTGCTCCGGCTCACCACCGACTACCAGGTCATCGTGGTCACCGCGAACTCTCCGGTGCGCTCGATGAACGACCTGGTCACGGCGATGCGGACCAACCTGCCGGGGGTGTCGATCTCCGGCGGCTCGGCCGGCGGCGCCGAGCAGATCCTGGCCGGCCTGATCGCCCAGGCCCTGCGCGCGGACCCTTCCAAGGTCAACTACATCGCGCACTCCGGGGGCGGCGAGGCGTTGACCACGCTGCTCTCCGGGCGGTCCACCGCCGGCATCTCCGGGGTGTCCGAGCTGCTCCCGCAGATCCAGGCCGGCACCCTGCGCGCGCTCGCGGTGTCCTCGCCGGCCCGGGTGCCCGCGCTGCCCGATGTGCCGACCCTGCGGGAGGGCGGCGTGGACGTGGAGCTGCAGAACTGGCGGGGCGTCGTCGCGCCGCCCGGAATTTCCCCGCAACAGCGGGAGAGCCTGGAGAAACTGCTGGTGGCGATGACCCGGACCCCGGCCTGGCGCGACGCGCTGGCCCGGCGGGGATGGGGCGAGGCGACGCTCGCCGGCCCGGACTTCACCCGCTTCGTGACCGACGAACAGAACCGGGTCACCCAGGTGCTCGCGTCGATCGGGCTGCGGTGAGCGGCATGCCGGAGTCGGAACGGACCACCCAGCGCGCGACCGCGCTGTTTGCGCTGTTGTTGCTGGTCGGCGCGGTAGTGATGATCGCCGACGGTGCACGGCGGCCGGCCGGTGGGCCGGGCCTGGGGCCGGGCGCGGCGCCGGTGGCGATCGGTGCGCTGCTCGGTCTGGTCGGTGCGGGGCTGTTGGTCCAGGCGCGGGCGGCGCTGAGGTTCAGGTCACCGGAGAAGCCGGAACCGGAGCCGGACTCGCAATCAGGCGACGGAATGTCGCAGATTTCCACGCAGAGCAGCTCTGCGTGGAAATCTGCGGCCGGAGGCTGGTGGCGGGTTGGCGCGCTGGTGGCCGTGCTGCTGGCGTTTGCGGTGCTGCTGCCGATTGTCGGGTACGTGGTGAGCTCGGCGGGGCTGTTCGCGGCGGCGGCGTTGCTGCTCGGCGCGCCGAGGAGCTGGAACGTGCTCGCCTACGGCTGGGCGGTGGCCGCGATCGCGTTCCTGGTGTTCGACCGGCTGATCGGGCTGAGCCTGCCCGTCGGCCCGTGGGGTTTCTGATGGATCAGTTCCAACTGCTGCTCGACGGCTTCGCCAGCGCGCTGACCTGGGAACACCTGCTGTGGGCGCTGATCGGGGTGACCATCGGCACCGCCGTGGGCGTGCTGCCCGGCATCGGGCCGGCGCTGACCGTGGCGCTGCTGCTGCCGGTCACCTTCCGGCTGGAGCCGGCCAGCGCGCTGATCATGTTCGCCGGCATCTACTACGGCGGCATGTACGGCGGGTCCACCACGTCCATCCTGTTGAACACCCCCGGCGAGAGCGCCTCCATGATCGCCGCGCTGGAGGGCAACAAGATGGCCCGCGCCGGTCGGGCCGCCGCCGCGCTGGCCACCGCCGCGCTGGGTAGCTTCGTGGCCGGCACGATCGGCACCATCGGGCTGAGTTTCCTGTCCCCCGTGGTGGCGAAGTTCGCGGTGACCTTCGGCCCGCCGGAGTACGTGGCCCTGATGGCGGTGGCGTTCGTGACCGTCTCCGCGCTGCTCGGGCCGAACCTGCTGAAGGGCCTGGCCAGCCTGCTGGTCGGCATTGCCATCGGGCTGATCGGCATCGACGTGCAGACCGGCCAGCCCCGGCTCACCTTCGGTGTCGCGCCGCTGCTGGACGGCATCGACGTGGTGATCGTGGTGGTCGCGCTGTTCGCGCTGACCGAGTCGTTCTCGCATGCCCGCTCCGGCACCGGCGGCACCACCGTGCAACCGCTGCGCGAACGGGCGGTGCTCTCGCGCGCCGACCTGCGGCGGTCCTGGCCGGCGTGGCTGCGCGGCACGGCGCTGGGCTTCCCGATCGGCAGCCTGCCGGCGGGCGGCGCGGAGGTACCCACCTTCCTGTCCTACAGCCTGGAGCGGAAGCTGTCCGCGCACCGGCACGAGTTCGGCCACGGCGCGATCGAGGGCGTGGCCGGCCCGGAGGCGGCGAACAACGCGGCGGCGGCCGGCGTGCTGGTCCCGCTGCTCACCATCGGGCTGCCGACCTCGGCCACGGCGGCGGTGATCCTCACCGGTTTCCAGTCCTACGGCATCCAGCCCGGTCCGCGGCTGTTCGCCGAGTCCGGCCCGCTGGTGTGGACGCTCATCGCCAGCCTGTACGTGGGCAACGTGATGCTGCTGGTGCTGAACCTGCCGCTGGCGCGGGTGTGGGCGAAGCTGCTCACCATCCCGGCCTACGGCATCTACGCGGGCGTGCTGGTGTTCGCCACGCTGGGCGCGTTCGCCGCCGGCGGGACCACGGTGGACCTGGTCATCCTGTGCGCGATCGGGCTGCTCGGGCTGCTCATGCGCTACGCCGAGGTGCCGGTCGCGCCGGCCGTGGTCGGGCTCATCCTGGGGCCGATCGCGGAGAGCCAGCTGCGCCGCGCGCTGGCCCTTTCCGAGGGCGACCCGGCGATCCTGGTCTCCGGGCCGATCACCGTCACCCTGTGGATCGTGGTGGCGTTGGCGCTGCTCATCCCGGTGGTGCTACCCGTCGCCCGGCGCCGCCGCGCCGCCCTGGCCGAGCAGTCGGAGGCCAGTGCTCCGCCGCCCAGCTGATTACGGCCGCGCCCAGTTCGGCGCACGCGGGACCTAGGGCAGGGAGCTGGGCAGGCCGAACAGCGGCAGCAGGTCCGGGTCCAGGAACGACGTGATCTCGGCGATCAGGCCGTCCCGCAGGGTCAGCACGTTGATCGACCAGGCGGTGTGGCGCGCGGTCGGGTCGTCCCGGTTCACCTTTCGGTAGGCGGCCACGGCGGGTTGGCCGTTGGCGCTGGTCACCAGCGTCCGCCAGCTGCCGCAGGTGGAGAGCGGGACCTGGCGGGCGAAGTCCACCACCACGTCCCGGCCGGTGTACCAGTTCGCCAGTGGCGGCATGGACCAGGTGACGTCCTCGGTCAGCAGCGCGACCAGGGCATCCGGGTCGCCACGCTCCAGCGCGTCGGCGTACCCGATGGCCAGCTCGCGTACCCGCGGATCGCCGACCTCCCGCGCGGTCTGCTGCTGGGTGCGCTCGGGAACCCGGGTGGCCACCACCGAGCGGGCTCGCTGCAGCGCGCTGTTCACCGAGGCGGTGGAGGTGTCCATGATGCCGGCGATCTCGGCGGCCGAGTACCCGAGCACCTCGAACAGCACCAGCGCGGCCCGCTGGTTGCCGGGCAGGTGCTGGCAGGCGGCCACGAACGCCAGCTCCACCGCCTCCCGCTGCTCGTAGTGCGCATCCGGGGCGGACGGGCCGTCCGCCAGGGCGGAGTCCGGGTACGGCCCCAGCCAGGCCACCTCGGTGAGCGGGGTGTCCTGCAGCACCGCGTGGTCGCTGGCCGGGCCGAGATCCACCGGCAGTGCCCGCTTGCCCCGCCGCTCGGCGGTGTCCAGGCAGCTGCGGGTGACCACGGTGTACAGCCAGGAACGCAGCGACGAGCGCCCCTCGAACCGGGCGATCCCGCGCCAGGCCCGCAGCAACGCGTCCTGCAGCGCGTCGTCCGCGTCATGGATGGACCCGAGCATCCGGTAGCAGTGCGCGTGCAGCTCCCGGCGCAACGGCTCCACCAGCCGGCTGAACGCCGCGTCGTCGCCCGCCTTGGCCCGCTCGAGATCCGGATCCTCGGTGGCCACGCGCGTCGTCACTTCACCCATGCGAGCGAGTGTGCCAGCGCCCCCTGACAATTTGCCGCGGCTATTTCCCGCTTGGTGCGAGTGGGTTTGCTGGGAGTCCTGGGGCACCAGCGGCGGCCGATCTTCCGCCGCCCGGGTGCCGCCCGTGCGTTCGCCCGGCGCGGGTTCGGGATCTGGTTACGGACGGTGGTCGGGTGCCGGGGGCTGTGACGGCCGCCGATTCATCGAGATCCACGTGAGCGGGGTGCACCCCATGATCGAACCCCGCTCAGGTGGATGTCGTCGACGGAAAGCGGCTCGGCGGTGACCGTGCGTAGCAGGCAGGAGCCGAGGCCCGAACGCACCGGCCGGCACCCAAGCGGCGGAAGACCACCCCGACCGCGGCCGTCCAAGCGCCCTTGAAGAACCCACACCCCACCAAAACCGGCGGCCGGCGATGATTCCCCGCCACCCCGGGAGTCTCCCCTTACGGACAACCAGAAGGAGACCCCATGATCCTCACGACCCCCGACGGCCACCTCTACTACGAGCTGCGCGGCGCCGGCCCGCTGGTCGTGCTGCTGGGCGCCCCTATGGACGCCGACGCGTTCGCCCCGCTGGCCGACCTGCTCGCCGAGGACCACACCGTGCTGACCACCGATCCGAGGGGCATCAACCGCAGCCGGCTGGCCGACCCGGACCGCGACTCCACCCCCGAGCAGCGCGCCGGCGATCTGGCCCGGCTGATCGAACACGTGGACGCGGGGCCGGCCGCCGTCCTCGCGTCCAGTGGCGGCGCGGTGAGCACGCTGGCCTGCGCGCAGGCGTTCCCGGAACGGCTGCACACCGTGGTCGCGCACGAACCGCCGCTGCTGGAGTTCCTGCCCACCGAGCAAGACCGGGCGCGCGCACGCGAAGCCACCGAGGACATGATCACCACCTACCTGGCGGGCGACGTGCGGGGCGGCTGGGTGAAGTTCCTGGCCAACGCCGGCATCCAGCTGCCGGCCGAGGTGGTCGACCAGCTGCTGCCGGCGACCCCACAGGCCCGCGCGGACGACCGCTACCAGTACGAGCACATGATCCGCCCGACCACCTACTGGAAACCCGATCTGGCCGCCCTCGCCGGCGGGCCGGAGATCGTGATCGGCATCGGCGAGGAGTCGGGCGGGCAGTTCTGCGAGCGCACCTCCAACGGGCTGGCCGCCGCGCTCGACCGGCGCCCCGCCAAGTTCCCCGGTGGCCACGTCGGGTTCGTGGAGGACCCGCCGGCGTTCGCGGAACGACTGCGCGAAGTTCTCCGTGACCGCGCAAGTGTCGGTGATCGCCGCTAGCCTCCAACCCATGGCCCAGGTTCGGCAGTTCACCGTGGAGATCACCGACGCCCAGATCGACGAGCTGCGCCAACGGCTGGCGCAGACCCGCTTCCCGGAGAAGGAACCCGTCGCGGACTGGTCCCAGGGCATCCCCCGGGACTACCTGCGCGAACTGGTGGACTACTGGCGCAACGACTACGACATGCGCCGGGTGGCCACCCGGCTGAACGCGCACCCGCAGTTCTTCGCCGAGCTCAAGGTGGACGGCGTCGAGCTGGGCATCCACTTCCTGCACATCCGCTCGAAGCACCCGGACGCGCGCCCGCTGATCATGACGCACGGCTGGCCGGGCTCGGTGCTGGAGTTCCTGGAGGTGATCGCCCCGCTGACCGACCCCGAGGACCCGAGCGAAGCGTTCCACCTGGTCATCCCCGCACTACCCGGCTACGGCTTCTCCGCCAAGCCCACCGTGTCGGGCACCGGGGCGGAGCGCATCGCCCGCGCCTGGCACCAGCTCATGGGCGAGCTGGGGTACGCCGAGTACTACGCCCAGGGCGGGGACTGGGGCTCGCTGGTCACCGCGGTGCTCGGCATCCAGAACCCGCCGGGCCTGCGGGGCATCCACGTCAACATGGCGCTGTCCTCGCCGGCCGCGTTCGCCGAGCTGGGCGAGCCGACCCCGGCCGAGCAGGAGATGCTCGGCCGGCTGCGGCACTACGCGGAGCAGGAGGCCGGCTACTCCACCCAGCAGTCCACCCGTCCGCAGACCCTCGGCTACGCGCTGGCCGACTCGCCCGCCGGGCAGCTGGCCTGGATCGTGGAGAAGTTCCACGCCTGGACCGACTGCGCCCGGGACGGCGTGAAGCACCCGGAGAACGCGGTGCCGCGCGACGTGCTGCTGGACAACGTGATGATGTACTGGCTGACCAACAGCGCCACCTCCTCGGCCCGGCTGTACTGGGAGAGCTTCGGCCAGTTCCTGAAGGAGCCGGTGGCGGTGACCGCGCCCAGCGCCTACACCCGGTTCCCGGAGGAGATCGGGCAGGCCAGCGAGCGCTGGGTCCGGTTCCGCTTCCCGGAGCTGCGCTACTACGGCGAGTCGCCCCGCGGCGGCCACTTCGCCGCGTTGGAGCAGCCGGAGATTTTCGTGCGGGAGGTCCGCGCCGCAATAGGTGCCCTCGCAAAGTAACGGGGTAATCCCCGCGTGCGCCTAACTGGGCGCACGCTCGGCGAGCGCGTTCCGCGCTCGTTACGCTCGTCACATGAGCACCGACAGTGTCGTCACGCGTGCCCAGCCGGACCTTTCCGACATCGCGGGGTTCTGGACCCTTCCGATCGAGGAACGCCATGCCGCGTTCGACGAGCTGCGGGCGCGGCCCGGCCTGCCGTTCTTCGCCGAGCCGGTGTTCGACGGCTTCCCGCCGGGGCCGGGCTACTACGCGCTGACCCGGCTGGACGACGTCGTCGCGGCCAGCCGGGCGGCCGGCGTGTACAGCTCGCGGCGGGGCGTGACCAGCGTGGTGGACCGGCCGAAGGGCCTGATCACGTCCATGATCGCGATGGACGACCCCCGGCACGCCCGGCTGCGCCGCATCGTGTCCCGGGGCTTCACGCCGAAGATGTTGAACGCTCTGACCGACAACGTCGCCCGGATCACCCGGCGGGTGGTGGACGACGTGGCCGGGCGCGGCGAGTGCGACGCGGTGGCCGACCTGGCCGCCCGGCTGCCGTTGATCGTCATCTGCGACATGATGGGCATCCCGGAGAGCCAGCACGAGTTCGTCTTCCACCAGTCGAACATCTTCCTGGGCACCGAGGACCCGGAGTACGTGCCGCCCGGCGGCACCATGCTGACCGCGTTCCAGGACGCCATCCGGGCGTTGCGCGAGCTCACCGACGACCTGGTCCGGCAGCGCACCGCCCACCCCACCGACGACCTCACCTCCGCACTGCTCAACGCGGAGATCGACGGCGAGGCGCTGGACGCGGAGGAACTGGCCGGGTTCTTCTCGCTGCTCGTGGTCGCCGGCACCGAGACCACCCGCAACGCGATCAGCTGGGGCCTGCAACTGCTCACCGAGAACCCGGACCAGCGCGCGCTGTGGCTCGCCGACCTGGACAAGCACACCCCGGGCGCGGTGGAGGAGATCGTGCGCTGGTCGTCGCCGGTGATGTTCATGCGGCGCACGCTGACCGGGCCGGCCGAGCTGTCCGGGCAGCGCCTGGACCGGGGCGACAAGGTGGCCCTGTTCTACTGGGCGGCCAACCGCGACCCCCGGCACTTCGCGGCGCCGGACCGGTTCGACATCCTCCGCTCGCCCAACCCGCACATCGGCTTCGGGGGACCCGGCCCGCACTTCTGCCTGGGCGCGCATCTGGCCCGCCGGGAGATCGGCGTGATGTTCCGCGAGCTGCTGACCCGGGTGCCGGACATCCACGCCACCGCGCCACCCCGGCGGCTGCGGTCGATGTTCATCAACGGCGTGAAGAGCCTGCCGGTGGCATTCACGCCGACCGCGTGACAGACGTCACGTACAACGTACGAACGCGCGTCTGGCCTGCCGGCGCAACTGTCGGCATGCTCGAACCATGACGACCACCGGCAGCGCCGCCACCCTGGACCTGTCCGACATCGCCGGGTTCTGGACCCGGTCGATCGAGGAGCGCCACGCCGCGTTCAACGAGTTAAGGGAGAGCGCCGAGCTGCCGTTCTTCTCCCCGCCCGTGGTCGAGCACATGGAGCCGGGTCGCGACTACTACGCGCTGACCAAGCTGGACGACATCGTCACCGCCAGCCGCACCCCGGCGATCTACAACTCGGAGCCCAACGCGACCGGGCCGAACGAGACGCCGGTCGAGCTCAACGAGTTCTTCGGCTCGATGATCAACATGGACGACCCCCGGCACGCCCGGCTGCGCCGCATCGTGTCCCGGGGCTTCACGCCGAAGATGCTGGACGCGCTCAGCGACAACGTCTCCCGGATCGCCACCGAGATCGTGGACGACATCCTCGAGCGGGGCGAGGCCGACGCGGTCACCGACATCGCGGCCAAGCTCCCGCTGACCATCATCTGCGACATGATGGGCATCCCGGAAAGCCAGCACAAGTTCGTGTTCGACCACACCAACGTGATCCTCGGCGCGCAGGACCCGGAGTACGTGGCCGACGGCAACTTCTTCGGCGCACTGCTCCAGTCCGGCATGGAGCTGGCCCAACTGGTGCGCGAGCTGGGCGCGCAGCGGGCCAAGAACCCGACCGGCGATCTCACCTCGGCCCTGCTGAACGCCGAGGTGGACGGCGAGTCGCTCACCCCCGAGGAGCTGGCGTCCTTCTTCATCCTGCTCGTGGTGGCCGGCAACGAGACCACCCGCAACGCGATCAGCTGGGGCATCCAGCTGCTCACCGAGAACCCCGACCAGCGCGCGCTGTGGCTGGCCGACCTGGACAAGCGCACCCCGGGCGCGGTGGAGGAGATCGTCCGCTGGGCGTCCCCGGTGATCTACATGCGGCGCAACCTGGCCGAGCCGGCCGTGCTGTCCGGGCAGCGGCTGGACGCCGGTGACAAGGTGCTGATGTTCTACTGGGCCGGCAACCGGGACCCCCGGCACTTCGAGGCGCCCGAGCGGTTCGACATCCTCCGCTCGCCCAACCCGCACATCGGCTTCGGCGGCCCCGGCCCGCACTTCTGCCTGGGCGCGCACCTGGCCCGGCGGGAGATCAAGGTGATGTTCCGCGAGCTGCTCACCCGGATCCCGGACATCCACGCCACCGCGCCGCCCCGGCGGCTGCAGTCGATGTTCATCAACGGCATCAAGGAGCTGCCGGTCGCGTTCACCGCCGGCGGTGCCCGGTGATCGTCTCCTCGCCCGGCAGCCTGGAGTATCCGGACGTCCCGGCCGGCGCGATCCTGGCCGGCGCGGCGGCCCGCTGGGGCGAGCGGGTGGCCTTACACATGGACGGCCGCGAGCTCTCCTACGCCGAGCTGTACCGCCGGGCCTGCGCGTTCGCCCACGGGCTGCGGGCTGCCGGGGTGGGCACCGGCGACGTGGTGGCGGTGCACCTGGCCAACTGCCCGGAGTTCGCCGTCGCCTACCACGGCATCCTGCTGGCCGGCGCCACGTACAGCCCGGCCAACCCGTTGCTCCCGCCGGCCGACCTGGCCGCCCAGCTGGCCGACTCGGGCGCGGTGCTCGCGGTCTCCTTCGCCCCGGCCGCGCCGGCCCTGCAGGCGGCGCTGGCCCAGACCTCGGTGCGCCGCGTGGTGCTGCTCGGCGACGAGTTCGAGGACTTCCTCGCCGACCAGCCGACCACCCGCCCTCGGGTCGCGATCGACCCGGCGCGCGACCTGGCCCACCTCGGCTACACCGGCGGCACCACCGGGCGGTCCAAGGGCGTGCGCATCCCGCACCGCAACGTCGTGGTGAACACGCTGCAGTACGCCTGCTGGGGTTCGGGTTCGGTGCCCAAGGTGGACGATTCCGGTGGGCTGTGGCTGGACCAGATGGGTGATCCGGGCGAGTACCCGGGGCGGCTGGGCACCGGTGTGGCGATCAACCTGACCCCGTGGTTCCACGCCATGGGCACCATCGGCAGCCTGAACGTGTCCATGCTGGCCGGGGCCACCCAGGTGCTGCACCAGCGCTTCGACCCCGGCCGCTACCTGGCCGACGCGGAGAAGTTCCGGGTGACCGGCATGGGAGGCGCGCCGCCGCTGTTCGCCGCGCTGGCCGCGCACCCGGACTTCGCCACCCGCGACCTCTCCGGCGTCCTCGGCCTCACCTCCGGCGCCGCGCCGCTGCCGGTCGAGCTGATCAAGGTGCTGCGCGCGCGGTTCGGCGAGGACGCGGTGATCGGCGAGGGCTACGGGCTGACCGAGGTGACCATGGGCGCCACCGCCGGCCCGGCCGCCCGCTCGGCGGTGCGCAAGATCGGTTCGGTCGGGTTGCCGGTGTACGACACCCGGATCAAGGTGGTGGCGGACGGCTCCGAGGAACCGCTGCCCCCCGGCCAGCCCGGCGAGGTGTGCATCCAGGGACCGCAGGTCATGCTCGGCTACCGGAACCGCCCGGAGGAGACGGCGGCGGTGCTGGTGGACGGCTGGCTGCACACCGGCGACATCGGCGTGCTGGACGACGACGGCTACCTGTCCATCGTGGACCGCAAGAAGGACATGCTCCTCTACAAGGGCTACAACGTGTACCCGAGGGAGCTGGAGGAGAAGCTGTTCGGCCGGCCCGGGGTGGCCGCCGCCGCCGTGGTCGGCCGGCCCGACCCGGCCGCCGGCGAGTTGCCGGTGGGGTTCGTGGTACCCGGCCCCGGCGCCGACCTGGACCCCGAGGCGCTGCGGGCCTCGGTTAACGCTGATCTGCCGCCGTATAAACACTTGCGCGAACTACACCTGGTGGATTCAATCCCGGTGTCCGCTGCCGGCAAGGTGCTAAAGCGTGAGTTACGTGAGCGCCTGAGGTGAATTCGGCCGGCCCCCTGTGTCGCCCAGATGGCGCACGTGAGACCGTGGTGCACGTTCGCGTTCGACCGAACCGGGCTTGGCGCGTACCTGATGACCACCGAGGCGGCGCAGGGGATGGCATTGGACGAGGCACGACGACCGGGGCAAACCCGCCGCGAGCCCGAGGACTTTGACGACTACTTTGCCTCGGCCAGCGGCGATCCGATCGACGGCGACGGCCCGGTGCCCGGCAACGGCGGAAGCCGTCCGGGACGCCCGAACGGCCCTGGTCCCGGCCCCGGAAGTGCACGCCCCGCCAACGGCGCACCGCCGGCGAAGGGCGCACCGCCGAGGGGTCCGGTGCGCCCGCACGGCCCCGTCCCACCCAACGGCGCCGCCCCCCGCCCGGCGAACGGACCCCGCGGCGACAACACACCCCGACCGACCAACCCGCCCGGCCCCGGGAACGGAGGCCGCCCCGCGAACGGACCTCGCGGCGACAACGGCCCCCGACCGGAGAACGCCCGCCGCGAGAACGCCCCCCGCCCCGCGTCCCCGCCCCGCCCCGAGAACGGGCCGCGCGGGGACAACGCACCACGCCCGGCGAACGCACCTCGCCCGGCGAACGCGCCCGGCCCCGACAACGGGTCGCGCCAGGAAAAGGCGCCCCGTCCGGAAAACGGACCACGCGGGGACAACGGTCCCCGGCCCGCGAACGGCCCGCGTCCGGAGAACGGCCCGCCGCGAGACAGCGGTCCGCGCTCGGAACCCGGACCCCGGCCGAAGGGCGGACCACGCCAGGACGGCGGACCACGCCAGGGGAACGGAGCTCGACCGGAAAATGGGGCACGTCCGGACGGCGGGCCCCGCCCCGTCGGCGCTCCGACCGGCGCGGGTCGCCCGCCCGGCCGGCCGATGAACGCCCCCGACCGGGCTCAGGTGGCCACCCGCAGCCGCCCCACCGAACCACCGTCGCCGGCCCGCAGCCCGGAGAACCGGCCGGCGGAGAACCGGAAGTCGGACGACCGCACGCCCGAATCCCCGACGCCGGAGAACCAGACTCCGGAGAACCGCGGTCCGGACAGCCGTGCCCCCGAAAACCGGGGACCCAACGGCCAAGCACCCGAGAACCGCGGTCCGGACGGCCACAATTCAGAAGAGTGGGACCAGGACGACCGTCCGGCCACGCCCGCCCGTCCGCCGGCGCCGGTACACGAGCCCGAGGTCGAGGCCGCCGAGGTCGAACGGGCCGAGCCCGCCGAGGATGCGGCCGAAGCGCCGCCGCCCCGACCGGTCCGATCCACCGAACCCGAGCGGGACGAGCCCGCGAGCACTTCCGGCCCCACCGACGACCCGGGCGGGTCCGGCGACGACGCCAGCTCCGCCGCATCCGACGAGGATGCGCCCGAACCGGCGAAGCCCGACGACGCACCGGCCGAGGACGCCAAGCCGGTGGCCAAGTCGGGGCCGCCGGCCCGGCCACCGCTCCCCGTCCGGTCCACGGACACCGAGCGCGACGAGCCCGAGCCACCGGCCAAACCGGCGGCGTTCTCCTCCACCCCCTACGGCCCGGCCCCGGCGCCGAGCGACTCGCCGCCCGAGCGCGCGGGAGCCGCTGCCTTCGGCGCGGCGGGAGCCGCCTCGGCGGCCGCCGGGATCGGGGCGGCCGCGGCCGCCGGCGGTCCGGACGGCGCGCGGACCGGCGCCGATGCACCCAAACCGCCCGGCACGGGAGCCGGGGTGGCGGCCGCGCCGGGAACAGTGGATGATTCCCCGAGCCCAGGCGGTCCTCCACCTCCGCCGGTGCGGGAGGACGACTGGGATGCGGCGGCAACGACGGTGATGCCTGCCTACGACGACCGGATGGCCGGACCGATGCACCCGGGCAACATGTCCGGGCCAATACACCCCGCCAACATGTCCGGTCCGATGCACCAGGTCAACATGTCGGGTCCGATGAACCCGGTGGACATGTCCGGCCCGATGGACATGGCTTCCATGTCCGCACCGGTGCCGAAAGTGCCCGCGCAGTCGCCCGAGGAAGAGGCGGCCACCGCCCAGTCGAACCGCAAGCTCGCCTGGCTGCTGGCCGGCGTGGTGGTGCTGGCCGGGATCCTCGGGCTGAGCGCGATGAAGTCCAGCACCGACACCAGCGACATCCCCAACTCCGTGCCGTACAGCGAGGTGACCACGCCGAGCGAGGTCGCACCGAGCGTCGCGCCGTCCACCGACCCGTTCTCGGCCGGCGCCGGGGCGGTGCCGTCGTCGGTGCCGTACAGCGCTCCGCCGGTGCCGTACAGCACGCCGCCGCCACCTCCGCCGGTGGTCACCCCGACACCCCCCAAGCCGAGGGCGACCTACAAGCCGCCGCCGCGCACCCGCGTCACGCCGAGGCGGACGGCCACGGCCAACACCCGGGACCGGGGCGAGGACGACGACCGGACCACGACCCGGCGGCGCAGCTCGGACGACGAGGACCGCCGGGACGCCGCCGACGGCCTGATCCGCTGACCCGTGAGTGATTTGTGTGGCTACAGCCACACAAATCACTCACGGGTCAGGCGGCTTCGGTCTGGGCGATCTCGGCGTTCATCACGGCGTCCACGATGCCCATCACCAGGCCGCGGGACCCGAGCCGATAGCCGAACTCCTCCCAGGAGAGCAGCTCGCGGGAGAGCAGCTCACCGACCGGCCCCGGGTATACCCGGGTGGCGCGGAACGCGGCCGCGCGCAACCGCATCCGCTCGTGGTGGTCCAACGGGTTGAGCACGGACATCCGGGCACCTCCGCCTGGGTCGGCAAAAATTCGGCGGCGCCTCTGCGCTGAGTCGCATATGGCTAGCTCCATGGTTACCCAGACGTCGGCGGCAGTCACGTATCTGAGACAACAACCTCGTGGCATCTGGGTAGTCGAGAAACTACAGTCGGTAGCCATGACGTACTCCGGGCGGCTCTGGTCCAGCATCGAACACATCTACCGCGCGGTGCTGGCGCAGCCGTTCGTCACCGGTTTGACCGACGGAACGCTGCCCCGCGAGTCGTTCCGCCACTACATCGTGCAGGACGCGCACTACCTGCGCGGGTACGCCCGGGCGCTGGCGGTGTGTGCGGCCAAGGCGCCGACCGAGGCGGACACGGTGATGTTCGCCGAGCACGCCGCCGGCGCCATCGCGGCCGAGCGGGAGCTGCACGCCGAGCTGATGGACGCGCTGGGCAGCTCGCCGGAGGAGGCCGCCGCCGAGCCGGTCGCGCCGACCACCCGGGCCTACATCAGCTACCTGCTGGCGACCACGCACAACGGCTCGTTCGCCGAGGGCCTGGGCGCGGTGCTGCCGTGCTACTGGATCTACGCGCGGGTGGGTGAGGAGCTGCTCGCCCGGTCCTCCCCGGACCCGCTGTACGCCCGGTGGATCGCCATGTACGGCGGCGACGAGTTCCAGGCCGTGGTTGACGCGGTGCTGGCGCTCACCGACCGGGTCGGCGCCGAGCTCGCCCCGGCCGAGAGCGAGCGGGTGGCCGAGCACTTCCTCACCACGTCCCGCTACGAGTGGATGTTCTGGGACGCCGGTTACCGCCGGGAAGCTTGGCCGATCTGAGGCTTGGCCACTTGAGAATTCGCCCGTACGGTGTACGTATGCGGCTTCCAGACACGGCGCGGTGGGCGGCGACGCACGGACTCATCCGGCTGGTGCTCAAGCGCGAACTGCGCCGGGGCAACCCGGGCGCCCGGCTGCTCACCGATCCCGCGGTGAACGCGGACCCTTACCCCTACTACGAGGGCCTGCGGGTGCCCGAGCCGTTCGCCAGCGGGTTGGCCGGCGGGCGGATCACCGTGCACCACGCGGTGGCCACCGAGGTGCTGCGCTCGGACGCGATGGGCACGGTGGCCTTCGGCGGCGGACCGCGCCCACTGCGCGCGGTGCTGGGCTGGTTCGAGTCCGGCGCGGCGCGCAGCGTGATCGAGCCGCCGTCCATGCTGGCCGTGGACCCGCCGGTACACAGCCGCTACCGCAAGCTGGTCACCCGGGCGTTCACCGTGCGCGCGGTCAACGCGCTGCGCGAGCGCACCGAACAGATCTCCACCGAGCTGCTCGACGAGCTGGCCAAGGACGGCAACCGGCAGGTCGACCTGGTCCGGCGCTACGCCGCCCAGCTGCCGGTGATCGTGATCTGCGAGATCCTGGGCGCGCCGACATCCATGCGCGAGCACTTCCTGCGCTGGGGTGACGACGCCGCGACGTCGTTGGACCCCGGGATGAGCCTGCGCCAGTTCCATCGCGCGCAGGAGGGCATCGACGCGCTGCTGGACTGGCTGCGCGGGCACTTCGTCGAGCTGCGCCGCAACCCCGGCGAGGACATCCTGAGCCAGCTGGTGAACGCCGAGGACGACGATCAGCTCACCGAGACCGAGCTGCTGGCCACCGCGCTGCTCGTGCTGGCCGCCGGCTTCGAGACCACGGTGAACCTGCTGGGCACCGGTATCGCCCTGCTGGACCGGCACCCCGAGCAACGCGCCCTGCTGGCCGACCGGCCGGAACTGTGGCCGAACGCGGTGGACGAGATGCTCCGGTTCGACTCGCCGGTGCAGCGCACCGCCCGGCGCGCGCTGCGGGAGACCGAGATCGCCGGTATCGCGCTGGAGCCGGAGGACTTCGTGGTCCTGCTGCTCGGCGGCGCGAACCGGGACCCCCGGGTGTTCACCGACCCCAACCGCTTCGACATCACCCGGGAGAACGCCGGCAAGCACCTCTCGTTCTCCTCCGGCGTGCACCACTGCCTGGGCGCCTCCCTGGCCCGCATGGAAGGCGAGGTCGCCCTGCGCGCCCTCTACCAGCGGTTCCCGGAGCTCTCGCTGGTCGGCGCACCCCAGCGCCGCCCCACCACCAACCTGCGCGGCTACACCTCGGTCCCCGCCCGCCTGGCCGCGCCCATCCCGGCGGGCTAACCATCGAGTGGCGGCTGATGGCTGTTTTGGTCGGGCGTAACAGCCTTCAGCCGCCCCTGGGTGTCCGCATCCCCAACTGAGCGCGTATCCGTGCCACGGTGTGTTGCATCTGTGAGGGCAGAGCGTCCTGCGCGCACAGATGCATCACGTGCCAGCCGAGGTCGGCGAGGTCGTTGTCCCGGCGACGATCGCGTTCGTGGACGATCGGGTCGTAGTGGACCGCGCCGTCGTACTCGACGGCCAGCTTGGCCGCCGGGTAGGCCAGGTCCACCCGGGCCACCACATAATCGTGCTCGTCGCAAACCTGGTACTGCACGCGCGGCATCGGCAGGCCGGCCCGGCGCAGCGCGAGCCGTAGCCGAGTTTCCATCGGCGATTCCGCTCGGGGATTCGCCAGCTCCACCACCCCGTCCAGCCGCCGGCACCCCCGCGCGGCGGGCGCTTTCGCGCGCCGCGCCAGCAGCTCGGACGGCGCGAACCGTCCCTTCCGAGCCAACGCGTCGACCGCCACCACCGCTTCGACTAGATCCAACCGGCGGGCCAGGTCCCACGCGGTTCGCAACGGTGTCGTCACCCGGCACGCCCACCGCGCCACGACGTCCCCGGCCTCGATGCGAGCGCGCACGATGCGCAGGCCAGGCCGGGCGTTCGTGCGGACGGCCACCGCTACCTCGGCGGGCGCATCCAGCGGTGCGCAATCCGCCCCGAGCAGGGCGGCGGCCGAGTAACCGACGAGCACCCCGCCCTTGTCCCTGGCGAACTCGAACGCCGCCAAGGACCGTGCAACCAGGTCCAGCTCGAGATCCGCCGGGGCGTACACATCGGGGTGGATCCGCCGGAATCGCGAATTTCGAAGCTGACCGCGGGTCAGCCGGCCCGTCGCGATCGCCTCGCTACCCCGAAACGGTCTCCCCGGCACCCGGCCAAACTGCCATGCCCGGCCCGTGCACCGAGGCGGTTTCGGGAATTCAGCCGATCCCGCCGCGCTGGTCGAAGCGGTCGGGGATGATCAGGTGGAGGACGAAGCCGACCACAGCGACCACGATCGCGCCCCAGAACGCCGCCCAGAACCCGTCCACGGTGAACGGCACGCCCAGCTGGTCGGCGATCCAGCCCACCAGCAGGAACAGCAGCGCGTTCACCACCAGCCCGATCAGGCCCAGGGTCAGTAGGTAGAAGGCGCAACCGACGGTCTTCACGATCGGTTTGATCACCGCGTTGACCAGGCCGAAGATCAGCGCGACCACGAGCAGCGTGAGGATCATGGCGGACGAGTCACCCCCGCCGACCGCCAGTCCGGGAACGATCATGGTGGCGATCCACAGCGCTACCGCCGTGACCACCACCTTGATCACGAATGCCAGTGCCATCAGTCGACCACCGCCTGGTAGACCAAGGTCCGCAGCTCGGACCGAATTGGATGGGTGCTGGACGGTAGCAGTTGGGTGAAGAACAGCGCGGTCAGCTCCTCGCGCGGGTCCACCCAGAACGCGGTGCTGGCCGCGCCGCCCCAGGCGAACTCCCCCTCGCTGCACAGGTTCCGCACCGCCGCCGCGTCCTTCACCACGGAGAAGCCCAGCCCGAAGCCCATCCCGGCCATCGGCGACTCGGCGAACAGCGGTCGGCCGAATTGCTCGAGATCCTGGTCGCCCGGCAGGTGGTTGCGCGCCATGTAGGCCAGCGTGCGGGAGCCGAGCACCCGGGTGCCGTTCAGTGCGCCGCCGCCCAGCAGCATCTGGGTGAACCGGTGGTAGTCGGCCGCGCTGGACACCAGGCCACCGCCACCGGAGAGGCACGACCGGGGCTTGAGCACGGCCGCGCCCATCGCGTCGTTGCGGCGCCGCTCACCGGTGCGCGGGTCCGGGGTGTACAGCGCGGCGGTGCGTTCCACGTCCGGGGTGACGAAGCCGGTGTCGGTCATGCCCAGCGGTTCGAAGATCCGCTCGGCGAAGAACTGGTCCAGCGACTGCCCGGAGACCACCTCGATCACCCGGCCGAGGACGTCGGTGGCCACCGAGTAGTTCCACTCCGAGCCGGGTTGGAAGACCAGCGGCAGCTTGGCCCAGGCCTCACAGCAGGCGGCCAGGTCCAGGCCCTTCGGGGTACCCCACTCGAAGCCGTTGGCCCGGTAGATCGCGTCCACCGGGTGGGTGTGGTGGAAGCCGTAGGTGAGCCCGGCGGTGTGGGTGAGCAGGTGCCAGACCCGGATGGGCTCGGTGGCCGGCACGGTCACCGGCTTCACCGCCGAACCCTTCACGTACACCCTCGGCTCGGCGAACTCGGGCAGGAAGCGGTGGATCGGGTCGGTCAGCTCCAGCCGGCCCTCCTCCACCAGGGTCATCGCGGCCACCGAGGTGACCGGCTTGCTCATCGAGTAGATCCGCCACAGCGTGTCGGCGGTGACCGGCAGCCCGGCCTCGGTGTCCCGCTGCCCGCCGAGGCCCAGGTAGGCGATCTGGCCCTGGCGGGCGACCACGGCGAGCCAGCCGGCCAGGCGGCCGTCGTCCACGTAGCGCGCGAAGTGTGTGTCGATGCGGGCCAGCCGCTCCGAGTCCAGGCCCACCTCGCCCGGATCGACCGCAGGCGTGAGTTCTGACATGGACCGGACGATACCGGCGATCGGGCGACCCGGCCGTGCGCCGCTGATGCCCGCGCGGTCCGCGCTGTGTCTCCCGCGCGCGCCGAACTGGGCGCGCGCTCGGCGAGCGCGGTCCGCGCTAGCATGCGGCCGTGGCCACCACCTGGATCGACCTGATCGGTTACGTCCGCGTCCGGTACGAGATCTTCCAGCAGTCCGAGAACGTCCTCCGGTTCCACCTCCCGACCACCGGGGACCGCACCCAGCGGGTGGCGGTGCACCACGTCCCCGCCGACGACTGGATCGTGATCGAGTCCGCGGTCGGCCGGGCGGACGACGTGGACCTGCGACGCCTGCTCGAGCTGGCCGGCGAGTCGAACATCGGCGGCATCGTGGTGGCGGAAGGCGTCGCGCTGCTGCGCCACGCGGCCAGCCTGGCCGATCTGTCCCTGGACGGGTTCGACCGGCCGTTCCGCCTGGTCACCGAGGCTGCGGACGCGCTGGAACACAGACTCACCGGCGCCGACCACTTCTGACCCGGGCGCCGACGCCGGCGGCGCAGTCGCCGACCGGCCCCGGGTCCGGCGCCGTCGCCGACTGGCCCCGGTCCGGCGCCGCCGCGGATTCTGACCGGCCCGCTCCCGGCGGCGCCGCCGCGGATCGGCCCCGGTCCCGCCACGGCGCCCGCCGACTCGGACCCGGTCTGATCCCGCCCCCGGACCTCTCTCCCGGGTTCTGGAAACTTCGGTTGCCGCTTCCGACATAGAAACGGCGTTACGTATGCCGGAAGCGGCAACCGCTATTCGTCGAGCCCGAGCTTCTCGTTGCGGTTGGGACATATGGGACCGGTGGGACGAGGGTCGAACGGTCCGGTCAGCCCGTCCGCGCGCCAGTGCGGGTGCCGACGCCGGCGGTCAAGGTGGCGGCGCACAGCAGGCCGGCCCCGACCGACCCGGCCAGGCTCAGGTGCTCGCCGAGAACCAGCACGCCCAGCACCGTGGCGGTGAGTGGCTCGAGTACCGCCACCACCGCCGCCGAGCTGGCCGGGACCCCGCGCAGCCCGGTGAAGTACAGCGAGTAGGCCACCGCCGTGGGCACCAGCGCCAGGAAGCACAGCAACCCGGCCGAGGCCACGCTCGGCGTGAACCCCAGGCCGGTCCAGGGCAGCGTCACCACGCCCAGCATGACCGCGCCCGAGGCGAAGCCGGCGCCGATGGTGGTCAGCTCGTCCAGCCCGGCGACCGGGCGTCGGCCGAGCAGGGTGAGCAGCGCGAACCCGGCGGCGGAGACCAGCGCCAGCAGGGTGCCGGCGAAAATCCCGCCCGCGCCACCCGGGCGACCACCCACCCCGGGCAGCCCCACCAGCAGCAGCAACCCGACCACGGCGAGCCCGATGGCCAGCAGCTGGCGCGGCCCGGGCAGCCGCCGGAGCCCGACCGCCTCGGCGGCGAGCACCAACACCGGCGCCGAACCCAGAGTGACCAGGGTGGCCACCCCCACCGAGGTGAGCGACACCGCCACGAAGTAACACGCCTGGTAGGACGCGGTAAGCAGGCCGACGGCCAGCACCCGCGTCGCGCCGGGCCGGCCGGCCGCGCGCAACGCGCCCAGCCGTCCGGTCAACGCCAGCAACAACATCACGGACAACCCGCCACCGGCCAGCCGCAGCGTCGCCACGGCCATCGGGTGCAGGTCGGCGAGCCGGCCGAACAGCGCGCCGGAAAGGCCGCCGGTGCCCCAGAGCACGCCGGCGGTGATCACGGAAAGAACAGAGGACATGAGAGTGCTCCCGCATGAAAGGGAAAGGGGGACCGCGTATGCGGGCGCACTCGAACAGCGCGAAGACGCGCGTCAGAAAGGGAAGCCGGTTCGCCCGCTCAGCGGGCGGGCGGCGGGGTGATCGGGAAACACCGATGCATGAACCGAACACTACCCGAGCCGGTCAATCGGATTCAGACTCATTACCTCTGAGGGAATCGCGCCCATTACCTCAGTCTGGCAACCTCATAGTCATGACCAACAACGACATGACCGACCTGGCCCAGCGCTACATCGACGTGTGGAACGAGACCGACGCGGACCAGCGCCGCGCGCTCATCGACCAGTTGTACACCGAGGACGCCGGCTACACCGACCCGCTGGCCGACGCCCGGGGCCGGGACGCCATCGACGCCACGATCGCCGCCGTGCAGCAACAGTTCGCCGGGCTGGAGTTCAGCCTGCCCGGGCCGGTGGACACACACCACGGGACCGCCCGGTTCCAGTGGCACCTCGGCGCGCCGGGTGCGGAGGAGCCGCTGGTGATCGGGTTCGACGTGGCGGTGACCGAGGCGGGCCGGCTGCACCGGGTGTACGGCTTCCTGGACAAGGTCCCCGCGGCTTCCTGAGGTCAGCCGCTGCGCATGCCGTCGTAGCGGCGCCGGAGCAGGTGGTCCTTGTTCATCGGGGTGGGCGATTCGTCCGGTTCGATGCCGGAGTCGATCGCCACCCCGTTGAGCACGCGGAACATCCGCACCAGGTGCGCGATGTACACCTCGTCCCGGTCGGTCGGGCGGGCGTCGCCGAGCGTCAGCGAGATGGTGCGCTCCAGGTAGTGCACCTCGTTGTGCAGCTCGGCGGCCAGCACGGCCTCCACCAGCCGGTGCCGGATCATCGCGGGCGGCTCGTGGCGCAGCTCCACCAGTTGCGCCTCGCTGAGCGGGAAGAGTCGCTCGTACCGGCGCAGATAGGCCAATTCCAACGCATAGCCGTGGCCGTACGTGCAATACTCACAGCCGTTGATAATCGATATCGTAGTGCAGATGAGGTGCGTGCGAACCGGACCGAAACGCGCGCGGGTCCGTTCGTAGCGGGCGATGTTCCAGCTCAGCCAGAGCACGGCCTTGATCGGGCCAAAGTGTGCCGCGGAGGAGGCCATCAGCCTGGCCTTATAACCCCAGCGGAACTTGGTGAACCACTCCAGGAACGCGACAGCCGCACGCCAGACAAGCGTGCTGGATGTCGCTTGGGAAACCATGCAGTGTCTCTTCCGATGACCGACCCGAACCGACCAAACAGAGTAGTCCCTTACTCCGTGCGATAAAAAGCATCCTCATTAGCTGGATCACTCAGCCTTCAGCATTTCGGATCTTGTCACTCGCCGCCCCCGCCAGTCGGCCGCTAGTGTTCCCACCCATGCGCTCCCTCGTCCTCGCGGTCGCGGTGCTCGCCGCCACCGGCTGCGCCACCACCCCGGCCAACCCCGCGAACGCCCGCGAACCGGGGCATGACGGGGCGATACAGCCGGTCACCGCCGAGCGGCTGGGCGCCAGCTGGCGGCCGGGATGCCCACTGGCGCCGGAGCGCCTGCGCCTGGTGCGCGTGCCGTACCTGGGCTTCGACGGCACCGAGCGGGTGGGCGAGCTCGTCGTGGCGGAAGAGGTGGCCGGTGAAATTGTGACGATCTTCGAACGGCTGCGCGCGGACCGATATCCGATCGAGCGCATGGAAACAGTGGACCATTACGGGGCGGACGACGACCGCTCCATGGCGGCCAACAACACCTCGGCATTCAACTGCCGGCCCAAGACCGGCGGCGGTGGTTGGTCCAACCATTCGTTCGGCCGGGCAATTGACATCAACCCGGTACAGAACCCGTACATCGGCCGCACCGGTTCGGTGCTGCCGCCGGCCGGCGAGCCGTTCAAGGACCGCAACCGCACCGACCGGGGAGTGATCCACGCCGGTGACCGGACGGTCGCCGCGTTCACCGACCACGGCTGGGGCTGGGGCGGCTCCTGGCAGAGCCCGATCGACTACCAGCACTTCGAGAAGCCTTAGTCCATTAATAGGCCGCCGTTCACGTCCAGCACCTCGCCGGTGATGAACGAGGCCTCGTGCGAGGCCAGGAAGCACACCGCGGCGGCCACCTCCTCGGGCCGGCCGAACCGGCCGAGCGGGACCAGCCCGCGCACCCGGGCCGCGTCGGCTTCCGCCATTCCGGCGACCAGCCCGGTGTCCACCGGCCCGGGGGCGACCGCGTTCACCGTGATCCCGGCCGGCGCCAGCTCGCGCGCGGCCGACTTGGTCAACGCCAGCAGGCCGCCCTTCGCGCTGGCGTAGGCGGCGGTGCCGAACAGGCCGCCGCCCTGCTTGCCGGCCACCGAGGCGATGTTCACGATCCGCCCGGTGCGCCCGACCATCACCGAGGCGGCGGCCTGGGTGGCCACCAGCGCGGCGTCCAGGTTCACCTCGTGTACCCGCCGCCACTCGTCTAGGTCCATGGCCAGCAGCGACGCGGTGTGCAGCAGGGCGGCGTTGTTCACCAGGATCAGCGGGTCGCCCTCGGCCAGCCCGGTGCGCACGGCCTTGCGCAGGGCGTCGTGGTCGGTGACGTCCAGCGGGATCGTCCGGTGCGGCGGCGGGATCGCCGCCGCCGCCAGCGCCTCGGCGTCCCGGTCCAGCAGCGTGGTCCGGGCGCCCTGCGCGGCCAGCCCCCGGGCCACGGCCAGGCCGATGCCCCGGGCCGCGCCGGTCACCACGGCGGCGGCCCCGGTCAGGTCAAACACGCGCGGCGCTGAGGCCGTCGGTGAAGTCGGCGTCCTTGGTCTCCCGCAGTGCCATCAGGCTGACTAGGCAGACCAGCGCGATGCCGATCAGGTACACCGACACCCAGGTGGTGGAGCCGGTCTTGGCCAGCAGGTCGGTGGCGACCAGCGGGCTGATCCCGCCGCCGACGATGCCGCTCGCGCTGTACGCGAACGATGCGCCGGAGTACCGGTAGCGCACCCGGAACAGCTCGGGCAGGTACGCCCCCATCGGCCCGTAGAGCAGCGCGAACACCAGCAGCCCGACCACCATCGCCACGCCCACCCCGATCGCCGAGCGGGTCTGGATCAGCGCGAACAGCGGGAACGCCCACAGCGCGGCCAGCACCGCCGCGCCCATGCACATGTAGCGCCGGCCGACCCGGTCGGAGATCTGCGCGAACCACAGCGTGGCCAGGCCCATCACCGCCGCCGCCACGATCGCGCCGGTGAGCATGGTCCCGCGCGGGATGTGCAGGTTCGTGGTCCCGTAGGACACGCAGAACGTGGTCACCGTGTAGAAGGTCGTGTGGGCCAGGATGAACGACAACGTGGCCAGCACCAGCACGCCCGGCTGGCGGCGCAGCAGCTCCACGAACGGCACCCGGTCGGGGGCCTTGGCGGCGGCCGCCGCCTGGAACACCGGCGTTTCGGCGATCTTCATCCGGATGTAGTAGCCGACCACCAGCAGCACGGCGGAGGCCAGGAACGGCACCCGCCAGCCCCACGACTCGAACGCCTCCTTGCTCATCCCGGCGTTCAGCGCGAGGAACATCGCGTTCCCCAGCACGAAGCCGACCGCCGGTCCGAGCTGCGGGAACGCCGAGTACAGCCCGCGCTTGCCCGGCGGGGCGTACTCGGTGGCCAGCAGCACCGCGCCGCCCCACTCCCCACCCAGCCCGATGCCCTGGCCGAACCGCAGCAGCACCAGCAGCAGCGGCGCCGCCACCCCGATGGAGGCGTACGGCGGCACCAACCCGATGGCCACCGTGGACAACCCCATCACCAGCAGCGACGCGATCAGCATCTGTTTGCGCCCGATCCGGTCACCGAAGTGGCCGAACAGGATCGCGCCCAGTGGCCGGGCGATGAACCCGACGGCGAACGTGGCCAGCGCGGCGAGTGTGCCGGCGGTGTCCGAGTAGGCCGGGAAGAACAACTTGCCGAACACCAGTACGGCCGCGGTGCCGTAGATGTAGAAGTCGTAGAACTCGATCGCGGTGCCGATGAAGCTGGCGACCGCGATCCGCCCGCGCGACGGCTGTTCGCTCATGCCCAGATCATCACCCAAGAGTGTCAGACATCGCCACGCCAGATTCCGCACCGCCGCGTTACGGCGTCCGCAATGCCAGCCTCGCCAGCCAGACGACGGTGAGGTTGATGGCCAGGATTACCACGGAGAGGGCGCCGACCAGTTGGAAGCGGGACTCGATGGCCAGTTGGTATAACAACACCGGGGCGACGGGGTTGGCGCCGGTGTAGAGGAACACGGATATGTCCAGCTCGCGGAAGAGCAGGACGAAGTTGAGCACTCCCACGGATAGCAGCGGGCCGCGCAGCAGGGGTACCAGCACCCGGCGGGCGGTTCCCACCCAGCCGGCGCCCAGCGAGCGGGCCGCCTCCTCGTGCTCGCGGTTGAGCTGCTCGAAGCCGGCGGCCAGGTAGGAGTACGACTGCGGCAGCACCCGGATCACGAAGGCCACCAGGATGATGCCCAGGGTGCCGCCCATCCACAGCGGGGAGCCGCTGTACGCGATGATCGCGGCGATGCCCAGCACCGCGCCGGGGAAGGCCAGCGGGGCCAGCATGGCCGGCGCGATCACCCGGCGGAGCCACCGGATCGAACCCCGCGCGGCCAGCCACCCGGCGACCAGCGCCAGCGCGACGGCCAGCAGCGCGCCCAGAGCGGAGATCCACAGACTGTTCCAGAAGGAGATCAGCACGCCCGGCTCGGCTAACAGCAGGCGGTAGTTGTCGAGGAGCACCAGGTTCTCCGGGCGCAGCGGCAACCCGACCGCCCGGCGGAACGAGGTCAGCAGCAGCACCCCGAACGGCAGGACCACGCTGAGCAGCATCACGGCAGCGCCGAACAGAAACGCCGGCCAGCGCCACACCCCCAGCCGCCAGCGACGCGGCCGCAAAGGCTTGCCGGCCCCGGTGACGAACCGCCGGCGGCCCAGGACCCGGTGCTGCGCGGCCAGTATCGCGCCGAGCAGCACGATCACCGGCAACCCCAGCACCGCCGCCAGCTCGATGCGCGGCGGGAAGGCCATCATGCGCAGCAGCGCGCTCGGGATGGTCTCGTAGCCGACCGGCCCGCCGAGCAGCGCGATCGGGCCGAAGATGGCGAACGCACTGATGAACACCAACATCGCGCCGGCCAGCACGGTCGGCGTGATCAGCGGCAGGGTGACCGAGCGGAGCACCCGCCGGCGGGACGCGCCGAGCGACGCGGCGGCCTCCTCCAGGCGGGCGTCCATGTTGTCCAGCGCGTCCGACACCGGCAGGAAGATCAGCGGGTAGAGGAACAGCACCAGCACCAGCACGATCCCGCCGGGGCCGTAGATGTTCAGCCGGGGCAACCCCAGCGGGCCGAGCAGGTACTCGTTGAGCAACCCGCCGCGCGGGCCGAGCAGCAGGATCCAGCCCAGGGCCGCGATGAAGCTGGGCGCGGCGAAGGTGAGCACCGCGACCGACCGGAAGAACTCGCGTCCTGGCAGGTCGGTCCGGCTGACCAGGAGGGCGAACGGCACCGCCAGCAACAGCGCCCCCGCCGTGCTGCCCAGCCCGATCACCAGCGAGTGCCAGGCCGCCAGGGCCACCCCGTCCTCGACCAGCGCGGCGGCGTAGTTGCCGAGCCCCAGCCCGGCTCGACCGGGCACCCGCAGGCTGCGCCAGACCAGGCCGGCCACCGGCAGCACGACCAGCAGAAACACCGCCGCCGCCCACAGCCAGGGCAGCGCCCTCTCCGCGCGCCAGCGCGGCCAGGCCATCGGCCCGGCCTCGCGCGAACGCGGCCGGATCATCCGCCTACGTTGGCCTTGAACGCACGCACCAGCTCGGCCTTCTGCGCCTTGACCTGGTCCGCCGGGATCATCACCAGCCGGTCGGCGGCCAGCTGCTCGGCGCCCTGCGGCGGCGGCACGGTGCCGAGCACGGACCGGGAACCCTGGCCGGCCTGTTCCCGCTGCAGATCCTCGGACAGCTGGTAGCGCACCAGCAGCCGGGCCGCCGCCGGGTGTTTCGCCTGGGCCAGCCCGGCCGCGAAGGACGGCAGCGCACCGATCCGGCCCTCCGGGTAGGCCACCGCCAGCGGTTCGCCGTGCCGGCGGGCGTTGGCCACCTCCGACTCGATCGCCGGCAGCCCGAAGTCCGCCTCACCGGTGGCCAGCATCTGGGTGAGCGCCAGCGCGGAGCTGGCCACCAGCGACCGGCGCCCCTTCAACGCCGGCAGGAAACCCGGGTCGATCTGCTGCATGCACGCCAGATAGGTGAGCGCGGCCCCGGACGTGCCGGGGTCCGAGACGGCGAACGTGCTCGGCCGCGCGGCCAGGTCGGCCCAGGTCTTCGGCGCGGACGCCTCGGAGATCCGGCTGGTGTTGTAGGAGTAGCCCAGTGCGCTCCAGGTGAACGGCAGGTACCTCGGCGCCGGCGAGCTGTTCACCAGCCCGCTGAGGATCTGCACCCGGTTCGGCACGGCCGGATCGGCCAGCGCCTTCGCGGCGTCCCAGGCGCGCAGCGTGGACTCGTCGTTCAGGCTGATCACGTCGAAGTCCACCGCCCCGGCGGTCAGCTGCGCCTGGGTCTTGCGCGCGATGTCCCCCGAGGTCTCCCGGATGAACTTGACCGGGATGCCGTACTTGCGCTGGAAGCCGTCGGCGAGCAGCTGGGCCTGCTCGCGGGTGTGCCCGCCGGCGCCGAGCACCACCTGGCCCTCCTTCTTGGCCTGGGCCACCAGTGCGGCCTCGTCGGTGGGCAACTCGGCCGGCGCCGGGTTCTCCGGCGGCGGGGCGCACGCGGTGAGCGCGACGAGCAGCCCGGTGGCGAGCGCGGCTGCGAGGCGGGCACTAGGCATGGTCGGTGGTGTCCTCGTCGACTAGTAGGGAACTGGCTCCGTCGCGCACCTCGAACGCCACCCGGGAACCCCTCGGGTGGCGCGGCGCGGCGTGTCCGGCGACCACCCGCAGCGGGTCGGCCAGCCCGGGCACGTCGATCAGGTAGTGCATCTCGTCGCCGTGGAACACCGCGTCCCGCACGGTCCCGGAGCGCGCCGAGGGGCCGTCGCCGTCGGCCGCTGTGAGCCGGATGTCCGGCGGGCGGACGCACAACGTCCCCCTCGGGCCGGGCAGGAAGTTGGCCGGTCCCATGGCCAGCGCGACGAACTCGTTGCGCGGCCGCCGGTAGAGCGCCTCGGGGGTGCCGACCTGTTGCACCCGGCCCCGCGCGAGCACCACGACCCGATCGGCCAGGGTGAGCGCCTCGGTCCGGTCGTGGGTTATGTAGATCATCGTGGTGGCCAGCTCGCGCTGCAGCCGGCGGATCTCCAGCCGCATCTCCTCGCGCAGGCTGGCGTCCAGGTTGGACAGCGGCTCGTCCAGCAGCAGCACCCGGGGACGGGTGACCAGTGCGCGGGCCAGCGCCACCCGCTGCTGCTGCCCACCGGACAGCTCGTGCGGGTAACGCGGCCCGTACCCGCCCAACCTCACCCGGGCCAGCGCCTCCTCGACGCGCGTGGACCGCTCGGCCCGCGCGACCGGGCGGCGGGTGGTGAGGCCGAAGCCGACGTTCTCGGCCACCGTCATGTGCGGCCACAGCGCGTAGCTCTGGAACACCACGCCGACCTCGCGCCGCTCGGCCGGCACGTGCACGCCCGGCCCGGCGACCAGCTCGCCGTCGATGCCGATCTCCCCGCGCGAGGGCCGTTCGAACCCGGCGACCAGGCGCAACGTGGTCGTCTTCCCGCAGCCGCTCGGGCCGAGCAGCACCACCGCCTCGCCGGCGGCCACCTCCAGGTCCAGGCCCGCGACAGCGGTGACCGCGCCGAAGTCCTTCCCCACCCCGGCAAAGGTCAGCGCTGACATGCACTTACCTTAGGGCTCTCAGAGTTTGCCGTGGTCCCAGCTGCGGATTCGAGTTGGCTTGAACACCAGCAGCACCCGCTTGGCCGCCTGCTTGCGCACCTGCTCGGGGATCTGGTCGGGGCTCACCGCGTCCGGCGAGATGCCCAGGTACTTGGCGCCGATCCGGGCGCCGGCCAGCTGCTTCCGTTCCAGGTCGTCGACGATCTCCACCGAGCAGTCCAGGCTGGCCCCGCGCAGCTCGTTGTAGGCGGTGCCGGCTTCGACCATCAGCGTGGCGCGCGGGTCGCGGCGCACGTTCTCCGCCTTCTGGCTGCTGCCGTAGGTCCACATCAGTACGTTGTCGCCATCCCGCAGCGCCCACATCGCGGCCAGGTGCGGCAGTCCGTCGGGGCCGATGGTGGCGAGCATGACGGTGCGGGGTTCGTCGAGCAGCTGGTGCAGCTCCTCCGTGCTCAGGACTGCTTTCGCGCGCTGGTTGGCCATGCGGTGCAGCCTCTCAGAGAATCTGCCGGGCCGCCGATCGACCGGGCCAGCCGTGCAGCGTGCCCATCGGGTGGCTGCCCGCGCCGGCCAGCAGCAGCCCGTCCACCGGGGTCCGGTAGCCGGCCAGCGAGGGCACCGGCCGCCACGGGCCGAACTGCGCCAGGCTCATGTCCGCGTGGAACAGGTGGCCCTTGTGCAGCCCGGAGATCCGCTCCAGGTCGGCCGGGCTGGTGGCGTGCGCGCCGATCACGTTCCCGGTGAGACCGGGGGCGTACTCCTCGATGATGTTCAGGCACCGGTCCAGGTGCTTGTCCTTCTCGGTCTCCCAGGTGGAACCGGCCAGCTCATAGGGCACCGCGGGGAGGAACACGTACAGCGCCTCACCTGGTGCACCGTCGGGGACCAGCGTGCGGTCCAGCGCGGACGGCACCGCCAGCCAGAGCGGCACCTCCTCGGTCAGCTCGCCGCGCAGCCCGGCGGCGGTGGACCGGCGCACGTACTCCAGGCTGGGCGCCATCAGCATCACCCCGGGCAGCAGCTCCGCCTCCCGGCTGTGCCGGGGCAGCCGCACCGGCCCGTTCACCGCCACGTCCCCCTTGAACGCGGAGATGTTGTTGCGCAGCATGCCCAGACCCCGCAGCTCGCGGTAGGTGCGCTCGGGCAGCGCCCCGTCCGGCAGCAGCCGGTGGCACATCGTCCACGGGTCCAGGGTGCACAGCACGTGATCCGCGGTGATCACCTCACCGGTGGCCAGGCGCACCCCGGTGGCCCGGCCGTTCCGCAGCTCGATCCCCTCGACGGTGGTGCCGGTGCGGATCGCCGCCCCGTGCCGCCGCGCGGAAGCGGCCAGCGCGCCCGTGAACGCGCCGATGCCGCCGACCGGCCGGCGCACGCCGAACTCGTGCTGCAGCGCCATCATCGCCATGATGATCCCGGTGCCCGGTTCGTCCAGCGAGCACATGGTGGCCACCGCGAAGTTGGCCATGGCCGCCCGCACCTGGCGGCTCTCGAACCACTCCTCGATGATCGCGCCGGGCGAGCTGACCAGCATCCGCGCCGCCCGGGCCAGGTTCCGCCGCCGCCGCACCGCGCCGCCCAGAATCCGCACCGCGTCGGCCGGGCGGACCCGGGTCGGGTGCCCGCGCAGGTACGGCGCGGCGGTCAGCCACAGGTCGCGC
This sequence comes from Actinospineispora eucalypti, assembly GCF_039543365.1. Classification (NCBI taxonomy): domain Bacteria; kingdom Bacillati; phylum Actinomycetota; class Actinomycetes; order Pseudonocardiales; family Pseudonocardiaceae; genus Actinospineispora; species Actinospineispora eucalypti. Next base: position 639,229 of record NZ_BAABJP010000001.1, on the reverse strand, counting down.
AGCACCGCGTTGAACTCCGGGTAGGCGCGCGCATCGGCCGGGGAGAAACGGCGGATCTCCTCGGCGGTGCGGTCCACGCTGCGCCAGAACGCGAACGACCCGCCGTCCGGGTCCAGGTAGCTGTAGAACGGGTCCGGCCGGACCCAGCGCAGGCCCTCCCGGGCCAGGTCCAGCTCGTCGTCGACGGTGGGCGGGATGTTGCCCAGCACGAAGTCGGCGGCGTACGTGTTCATCAGGTAGCCCGGCGCCTCGGGCACCGTCGCCTCGGTGGTGGCGAACCCCCCGACGATCTCCCGCCGCTCCAGGACGAGTACCCGTTTCCGCCCTCTGACCAGGTAGTTCGCCGCGGAAAGCCCGTTGTGGCCGGCCCCGATAACCACTACGTCGACGTGTTCGCTCACCCCATTATCCTAACACTGTTGTATTAAATAATCGTTGGTGTCTAGACTACCGAGGGCTAGACAAATACGGTAAGGTGCTGTGAAGTCACCACACACTAGCTAGATCCCTCGTTCAGCGGATGGACGCGCGGATTCCATAGAATATAGAATTTAGGGATCCTGCCGGAGGGACCTCAGCCATGGCACTGTTGCCCTGGAACACGCAGCGCGAGTCGGGCGCGGAGCACTTCCAGGCTGTCTCCGCGCTCACCCACATCCACCAGCTGGTGGCCAACGAGCTGACCCGGGTGCTGCGTCCGCACGGCCTGACCCAGACCGCGTTCCAGCTGATGGCGACCCTGTTGATCTCGCCCGACCAGCGGCGTCCGCTGGGCCAGCTTTCCCGCGCGCTACTGGTGCACAAGACCACCGTCGCGCTGGCCATCGAGCAGCTGCAGGAGCGCGGCCTGGTGATCCGCCAGCCCCACCCGACCGACCGGCGCACCGTGCTGGCCACGCTCACCGAGGAGGGCCGGCAGCTGGTGACCAGGGCCGGCAACGACCTGGCCGCCACCCGGTTCGGCCTGGACGGCGTGACCGACCCGGTCGCCCGCCAGCTCACCGACGTGCTCGACCAGGTCAGCCAGCAGATGTACCACCGCGCCGAACTCCCCTTCGCCTCCGCCCGCTAGTGTCTCCCGCGCGCGCCGAACTGGGCGCGCGCTCGGCGAGCGCGTTCCGCGCTAGCTCGAGCTGCCCGAGGCGCCGAACAGGGCCGTCCTGGCCAGCGGGGAGCCCAGCATCGCTTCCCCGTCGTGGTCGACCCCGGGCACGACGACGAACTTGTGCGGTGCGCCGGGCTTGAGCGCCTTGAAGTGGTTGACGAAGTTCTGACCCCGCACCATCCGGTTGGCGCCCTGCAGCATCGCGCCGCAGTCGGTGTCCAGGTCCCCGTTGTCCACCGTGTCCGCGCCGCCGGTGAACACCGTGACCTGGCGGGAGGCGTACTGGGCCATCGCGGCCGATGCGGACAGCTGAGCCGGGTAGCTCTGCCGGCCGTCCAGGCCGTACTTGTACTGGTTGTACTCCTGGCAGCTCGAGCCGGACGGCACCGAGAACGCGCCGTTCTTCCCCGGACGGGCCGCGTCGAAGTACACATAGGACGACGGGTTCATCACGGCGAAGTTGAAGTCCACCCAGTTCAGCACGTTCGGTGCCTTGCCGAACGCGGCATAGCGCTGGGTGAACTGGCCGCCGGCGGAGTGCCCGGTCAGCGTGATGTGGGTGAGCTTGGGGAAGCGCTTCTTGTCGGCCAGCGTAGCCATGATGTTGTCCATCGCGGTGAAGCTGGACACCCCGCCGGAGGACTGCGCCGGGTAGCCCTGCTTCCAGGCGTCGTTGGTCCAGCTCGCCTCGCCGGAGGAGACCTTGTCGTCCTTGTCGCCCTTGAACCACGGCGAGACGACCATGGTGCGGTCGCCGACGCCGGCCGTCTTGGCGGCGGCCAGCGCGCGCTGGTAGTAGGCCTCGGCGTTGCGGCCGGTGCCGTGCACCACCACGACGGCCCGGGTCACCGCCGGGGCGCCGGCCATCGGGAAGTTGTCGTACACGGTCAGGGTGCCGCCGGCGGGCAGGGTCAGCTTGTCCGCGTTGCCGCTGCGCTGCCCGGTCCGGGCCAGCATGCCCGCCGGCGGGGTTCCGGTGCGGGGCGTCGGCGCGGCCGCCTGCGGGGCCGGAGCCTGCGCCGCGGGCGGCTTCAGCGGGTCGGCCGGCGCCGGGGCCGGAGCGGCCGGGGCGGCCGGCGCGGGAGCGGGAGCTGCCTGCTCCTCGCTGGCCGGACGGCTCTGGAAGGCCACGATGCCGCCGTAACCGAGCAGTACCGCTACCACGACGGCCAACGCGGTCAGCGCGATACGCCGCCAGCCGGGCTCCTTGGCCTCGACGGCCGTCCGGCGCCGGCGGCCGGGCTTGGCATGCCGACCGGCCGCTCCCGGCGTCCACTCCGCCCTCGGCGCCGGAACGGACCGGGAGGCGGTAGGCGGGGTCGGGGCGGCCCCGCGCGTCCCGGCCGCGGACTTCCGTGCCTCGGTGGCCGGTCCCCAGGTCTCGGTGGCCGGGCCGCTACCGGCGCGCTGCTGGCTGCTCCGGTACACCGGGTGGCTGAACAGCTCCGGTTCCACGTCCGGCGACTGCCGGGGGGCTGGCACCGAGGGCACCCCGGGGAGAGCGGGCGGCCCGCCGGCGGCGGCACCCTGTTCCATGGGCTCGGCAAGCAGGTCGGCGTCGGCGGATTCCCGGCGGCGCGCCAGATCGGCGTTGTGGGCAGGCACGGATGGCAACCCTCTCGGGGCGGGTCGGCGGCAGGGCTTCGGCCCGTTCGATGGGGAGCGCGCGGGCCGCGGGCGCCTCGGGAGCTCGGGCGAGGGCGGCGGAAAATTTCCCCGCGCCGGACCGCATCCAAACCCCGTTGGCGTCGTTGACGTTATGAGGGAGCGTTCTGCGGCGGGCAAAATGAGAGGCCTTCTGCGCCCACCGACCAACGTGGTGCGATGAACGCACCCCGGCTTAGGCCGTTCGGCCTAGTGTCTCGCGATTCCGCTGTCCTGACTGGGCGGCACTCGCCAACCATGTCGAAGCCCGAGACTCCGAAGCACGTCGAGCACGCTATGGCTCTGCGTGGAAATATGCGACACCACCCTGCCCGGGAGGGGTTCGGGCCAGTGACCCTTGTGGGCTGTGCTTGGTCCTTGTTCGGGCCCGAATGCGCAGCGGGCGGTCCTGCGGTACGTCGAGACTTGGCCGAGGGCTGCGTCTCGAAGGCCGATGAAACCTGAGCGGCGTCTCGGCGAACGGGGCAGTGGAATCACACTCAGCCGGTCGGTCAGGGCGGCCGCCGCCTGCCTGGCAGGGCGTCGCATATTTCCACGCAGAGCCATAGCGTGCTCAATGCGCTCCAGGGGTCTCCGGTCTCGACCTGGACGCGGCCACGCGCCGCCAGGCCGATTTCCGGGGATCCAGCCCAGCGAGCGATGGTCCGCCTGGACGCACCGCTCGCCGCCGGTCACTTGCAGTAGGAGACGTCCTCGTGGTCCCGCCGGCCGGGGATGAAGGTCTCCATCATTTCGCCGGGGAAGCGCTCGGTCACCTGCCGGACCTCGTCCCAGTCGTGCACCACGGTGCGGTGCACGATCTTCCACTCCCCGTCCCAGCACTCGAACCGGTCGACGTACCGGCCGGCAAAGACGTGGTTCCAGCGTTTGCCCGCCTCGTCCACCTGGAGGTGGTAAGCGATGAAGTAGGTTTCCACGCCGGCCAGCGAACCGTCGTTGTCGGAGAACTCGATGTGCGAGTTGCCCAGGAAGTGCATGGTGGTCTCGTAGGCCTGGCGCAGCATCGGCACGACCCACGAGGCGAACGCGTAGCCGTCACCCTGGTAAACGCCGTGGTTGTCGTAGGACGGGTTGTGGTACGCGGAGCGGACCAGATCCTCGTCCAGCCGGTCGATGCCCCGGCAGTAGCGGGCCAGCGCCGCGCGGATTTCCCGCTCGGCGAGCAGCACGGCGATCTGTTGGCTCATCCCGGCCATCTCGCCGGTGGTTGCCTCTTCGGTGAGCTCAGTCATTCGTCCAGTGCCTCGAAACAGTCCAGGTCAACGATCATGTTTGCCTGCCGTTCCAGGATTTTCAGGCAGACGTCGTCGGGCTGCATTTGGGGCTGTAGCTTGCCATACCCGATCGTGTAGAGCCAGAACGCAAATCCGTGGAAGGCCTGCTGACGGTAGGTGCGCCAGGCTTCGTCGAAGGTGAGCTTAGGGCCACCCGCCTCGGCCAGATGTTCCAGGTACCGCTCCAGCAACTCGCGCTCCCAGGCCCGCCGGTCCCCCACGGTGAGGCCGGCGGAGAGCGCGTACGCCACGTCCAGCGCCCAGATGCCCTGGGCCATGCACTGCCAGTCGTAGAGGCCCATCACGCCGTCCGGGCGGATGTACCAGTTGCGCGCGTGCACGTCCTGGTGCAGCAGCGTCCTGGGTGCCCGCTGGTGCATCTCCAGCGAGCGCATCACCGCCGGCCAGACCTCGGCCCGGCGCCGCCGGCACGCGGACGGGATGACGTCGACCGCCCGGTCGAAGCCCACCAGGGACCGGCCGGGGAAATTGATCATGTGGTTCAGGTCCACCTGCCAGCGCAGCACCGGCTTGATGGTGCGCAGCTCGCCGCCGAGCCGGGGGCTTTCGTACATCGCGCCGTGCAGCGTGCCGAGCAGCTCGACCATGCTTTCCGCGTTCTTCCGGTCCAGCACGTGCTTGGTCGGGTCGCCGAAGGTGACCCCCTTGCTGGTGGCCACGTCCTCCATCAGGAACATCGACCGGCCGGCCGCCGGATGCAGCGCCATGTGGTAGCCGACCGGCGCCTCGATGTCCAGGCCCGGCCGCACCGCGTCGTAGAACAGCTTCTCCCCGACCAGCGCGGAGGCCGGCACGGTGATCAGCCGGGACAACAGCCTCGGCGTGGACTTGGTGTACACCGAGGTGGGCAGCCCGGCCGCCGTGCCGGCCGCGTTGTACTCGATGCGCAGCCCGCGCCGGGAGGTGGAGCCGTCGCTGCCGCTTACCGCCGTCGCGCCGAGCACCCGGGCGCCGGGGACGTCCCGGCACAGCGCGGCGGTCAGCCACTCCGGGGTGAGCGCGTCGACCGAGCGCGGCACCTCGTCCAGCGAGGTTGGCCGGGAGTTGCGCGCCTTCTCCACCAGCACGTGGCCGGCCACGCGAGCGATCGCGCCGGCGGCCTGGGCCTTCTTCGCCAGCGCCTCGACCATCAGGGAGCCGCCAGCTCCGGCACCGCCGCGTCGCCGGCCTTCGGTGCCGGCTGCTCGCCGCGCAGGCCGAACAGCTTTCCGTTGTGGTTCATCTGGTAGACGACATAGGTGAGCGCGATGCCGCCGGCCGCGCTGATCACGGCCAGGCCGAGGTACAGCGGGGTGAGGAAGATGTGCGGCAGCAGCGTGCACACCGCGACGAAGTAGCACACCGCCATCACCGTGTAGGCGGCCATCTGCACGGCGGTGTAGCCGCGCGCGTGCTGGCGCTTCATCAGGTGGGAGACCACCAGCGGTGGGAAGCTGACGATCGTCATGCCGAAGATGAACAGGTACAGCGGGTCGCCCAGCGCACCCTTCACGTTCTCCCACATGATGGCGAAGCAGACCACGCCGACCAGCACCAACGCGGTGAAGCCCTTCCGGCCGCCGCCCGGCCAGAGCTCGGCCGGCCCGAACCGGACGGCCCGGATCAGGAACAGGATCTCGAAGCTGACCGTGAACACCAGGGCGATCCACCAGAACTTGGTGAACCAGTGGTCGTAGTAGTTGAACCAGGTGTCGAACCGGTACACCACCGAGGTGTCGTGGGCGAACCAGAAGAACGTGCACCACAGCGGGATGTTGATGATCCGCTCACGCAGGGAGACCCGGTAGGCGTCGATGAACCAGACGTAGTTGGCGATCATCGCGCAGCCGCACAACGCCAGGAACAACCAGGGTGTCCGGTTGACCGTGTCCAGTACCTGCCAAGCGTCGTACATGCTTGCCTCCCCGAACGGCTCCGGTCGTGAGTAAGTACGCACTCCATAGCTTAGACTCGGCTCGCCGAGCACACCAGACCCTACTTAGCGGGCCCGCACTATCGAAGGAGTCTCTCGATGACCGGTGAGCTGAGCTACGCCAAGGGCGCGGCGGTGATCGGGGGCGGCAGCGGCGGGTTGGGCGCCGCCGTCGCGGTCCGGCTGGCCGGCGCCGGCGTGCCGGTGGTGGTGACGTACCACAGCAACGCGGACCGGGCCCGGGAGCTGTGCGACCAGGTTTCCGCCGGCGGGGGCGACTGCACGGCCGTCCGGTGCGACCTGACCGACCCGGACGCGGTCGACGAACTGCTGGCCGACGCCGGCCGGCGGCACGGCCGGGTCGCCCAGGTGGTCTACGCCGCCGGGCCGTCGTTCGGCTTCCACTTCATCGGGCAGATCCCCAACGAGGAATGGCACCGGGTGGTGCACACCGACGTGCACGGCGCGTTCCACCTGACGCAGAGCGCGGTGCGCACGTTCAAGGAGCAGGGCGACGGCGGCAACCTGGTCGCCCTGATCACCAGCGCCACCGGGCGGGTGGCCCCGGCCGACATCCTGTCCGCCGGCCCCAAGGCGGCGATCGAGACGCTGGTGAAGGGCGTGGCCCGGGAGTGCGGCCGGTTCGGCATCCGGGCCAACTGCGTCGGCCCCGGCTGGATCGACTCCGGGCTGGGCGCCTCGGTGTGGCAGACCGAGGTGACCGAGGCGCAGCGGCGGAAGATCCTCAACGAGATGATCCCGCTGCGCCGGCTCGGCGCGGCCGAGGACGTCGCCTGGGCGGTCGCGTTCCTGTGCTCCGAGCAGGCCGCGTTCATCACCGGGCAGACGCTCGCGGTGGACGGCGGCGCCCAGGTGTGAACTGTTTTCGTCAGCCCGGGCGGTGCATGTACCCGTGCATCATCATTGCAACCAATTCGTCGATCTGTTCTTCGCGACTCGGGCGTTCCCCGGGCGGGAAAACCCAGTCCCCGAACAGCACTACGGACAACACCATGCCCAGCGAGGCCGCAGTGGTGGAGTCCGGCGACTTGATGCCCCGGTAACCCTGCGCCTCGGCCTCACCCAGCACCGCCTCGCTCATCGCCACCAGGCCCTCGGTGAACTGCCGGCTGATCGACCGGGCCAGGTCGCCGAGCACACCCTCCTCGTGCGTCGCGGACACGAGCAATCGGAAGGATTCCTTGTGCGACTCCAAAGCGTCAAAGAATCCCACTACAAAACGGCGGGTCAACGCCTCTACATCCTCGGTGCCCGGCGGCACCGAGCGCCAGTGGGCAAAATGTTGGTCGAGAAAGTCGCGCAACGCACTCAGAATTGCAACCTCGAATAGTTCGGCCTTCGAGGCGAAGTGGCGGTAAAGCGTCGGGGCGTCCACGCCGGCGCGCTCGATGATCTGCGCGGTGGTGGTCAGTTGATAGCCCTGACGCTCGAATAACGCCTGGGCGGCTTCCAGCAACAACCGGCGGATCTCGGCGGACGAACGCCGGGGGGCGCGGGGCTTCGGCTGAGCACTGGCCACCGGACCGACAATACCGGTCGACGGCAACATTTCTACATCGCTATGAGCAATGTCGCGCCGTCCAATTGGTCGAGTACTCAACAAACTCCTCCACGGTTAAGGCGATATCAAAAACCGCCCGCGCGGCGCCGCCCATTCATTCATCTCAGATTAATCGCACAGCGTTACTTTAAAGTTCAAGCATACCGATCAGAGCCGCGCGACCACCGGCAACGCCCGCCGGGCGATGCAGTCCGCACCCAGCCGCCCGGTCAGCTGCGCGCGACTGCCGAGCAGTGCGGCCAGCACCCGGCCCCGGCGCAGGTACCAGTGGAACGAGTGCTCCCAGGTGAACCCGATGCCGCCCAGCACCTGCTGACAGTGCGTGTTCGCCACCTCCACCGCGCGGTTGGCCAGCAGCTTGGCCAGGCCGGCGACCAGCGGGCGGGGATCCAGCCACGCCTCGTGCACCGCCAGCTCGGCCACCGTGACCGAGGCGTGCACCTCGGCCAGCTTGTGCTTGACCGCCTGGAAGGAACCGATCGGGCGGCCGAACTGCTCGCGTGAGCGCGCGTGGTCCAGCGCCAACCGGAGCTGCTCGGCGACCACGCCGAGCAGCTCTTCGGCCAGCAACCGCTGCCCCACCGCGACCGCCTCCGCCCAGCTCTCCCGGGCCGGCGCGCCCACCGCCACCCGGTCCGCCCCGCGTAGCGCCTGCTCGCCCATCACCACCCGGCACAGCCCGAGCTCCGGATCCAGCCCGGTTACGGGTAGCCGGTCCAGCCCGGCCACCGGCACGGCGAGCAGCGCCGGGCCGTCCGGCAGCGCCACCGGCAGCACCGCCCGCTCGGCCGCGTCCAGCGCATCCAGTTGCCCGAGCGCGACCACCGAGCCGTCCGGCTCCGGCGCGACGAACCCGTCGGTGAACCCGTCCAGCCGGGGCAACAGCGCCGGCGGAGCCTGCGCGAGGTCCTCCTCCAGGCCCAGCGCCCGCGCCCCGAGCAGCGGGAACAACGTCGGCGACGTGCGCGGCGCCAGCCGGCCCTGCTGGCCGAACAACGCGCGCGCGGCCGCCCGCGGCTCCGCCGACCACAGCTCGAACCAGCCCAGCTCGTCCAGCGTGGCGAGCAGTTCCCCTCGGGGGGTGTCGTCGAGCACCTTGGCCACGGTGTCGGCCAGCATGCGCACTTCATCTGTGCTGATCATCAACGCTCCCTCGGGAGACCGAGGATCCGCTCGGCGAGGATGTTCCGCTGGATCTCGGCGGTGCCGCCGTAGATGGAGGACGCCCGGGCATACAGGTAGTCGGACCGCCAGGCGCGGTTGACCGAGCCGTCGCCCAGCAGTGTGTCGTCCGCGAGCAGCTCGAACGCCACGTCGAAGACGCCCTTCTCGGCGGTGGAGAGCAGCATCTTGTCCACCGAGGACTGGGGCCCGATCAGCTCGCCGGCCACCACCCGGCGGAACGTGTCCCGGGCGCGCAGCCGCAGCCCGTACAGCGTGGCGTACACCTCGCCGATCCGGCCGGCCGCCCGTTCGTCGATTCCCGGCTCGGCCAGCAGGTCGGACAGCCGGCGCAGCAACCAGGTCTGCCGCTGCCAGGCGAAAACGCCGCGCTCCGACTCCAGCACCGCCATGGTGAACTTGGCGCCCCCGCCGACCGCGCCCATGGTGCGCGACTTGGGCACGATCACGTCGTCGAAGAACATCTCGCAGAACTCGTCGGTGCCGTTCATCGCCCGCAGCGTCCGCACGTCCACGCCCGGCGAGTCCATGTCGATGAACAGCGCGGTGATCCCGGCGAACCCCTGCGCCTGCTCGCCGGTGCGGGCCAACACCACGCCGCGCTGGGCGAACTGCCCCCAGGTGGTCCAGATCTTCTGCCCGGTCAGCCGCCAGTGGTCGCCCTGGTCCACCGCGCGGGTGCGCAGCGAGCCGAGGTCGCTGCCCGCCTCCGGCTCGGAGAAGCCCTGCGCCCAGTACTCCTCGCCGGCCAGGAACCTGGGGAACATCTCCGCGCCCAGCTCGGGTTCGGCGAACTTGACCATGGCCGACCCGAGCACCTCGATCATGCCCATGGCGAACGGGTACTCGTAGCCCCGCTCGGTGAGCGCCTCGGCCAGCGCCCCGCGCACCACCTTGGAGCCACCCAGCCCGCCGACCTCCTCAGGCCAGCCCCGGCGCAGCCATCCGTGGTCGAACAGCAGCCGCTGCACCCTGCTCTGCGTGCGATGCTGCTCGTGGATGTCCTCGGGCAGGGTGCGCAGCGGCTCGAGGTCGGCCCCGTGCTCGTCCAGCCAGGCCGCGAAGTCCACCCGGAACTCGTCGTACTCCGCGCGCGCCGGCGCTGGCAGGGTCACACCTCGGACCATATAAGAAGTAACCACTAGCTTCAACCCGCCGCCGATTCAGTGCCTCCAGCAGAGTGATTCAGTCACTTCAGCACGGTGATTCAGTGCCTTCAGCACTGCCGGCTCGGTGACTTCGGTGCCACTCATGAGACCGAGGTGACCCCTCGGCGCCGAGCGGCACGAGATGCCGCGCCGACGCGACCGACCGCCTGACCGCGCCCGCCCCCGGCGGTCTCCGGAAGCGACCCGTGCTGAAGCAACCGAACCAGAGTGCTATAGGCACTGAATCACCCTGCTGAAGTGACTGAACCAGAGTGCTGGACGCACTGAATCAGGGTGGGGTGGGGAGCAGGGTGACCACGCCGGTGTCGCCGTCCACCTCGACACGGTCACCGGTGGTCAGGCGGCGGGTGCCGTCGCCGGTGCCGATCACGCACGGGATGCCCAGCTCACGGGCCACGATGGCACCGTGGCTGGCCGGCCCGCCGATGTCGATGACCAGCCCGTCGGCCAGCGCGAACAGCGCCACCCAGCCGGGATCGGTGGTCCGGCAGACCAGGATCTCGCCCTCGTCGAGCGGCTCCGCGCCGTCCGGGTCCAGCACCAGTCGCGCGCGGCCCCACACCCGGCCGGGCGCCCCGGGCATGCCCTTGATCTCCGCCCGCTCCTGGGCCGGAGCTTCCGGCGCCCGGCACGGCGACGGCACGCCGACGAAGCTGACCGGCAGGGTCATGCCCTGGTACTCCGCGTGCTGCTTGCGCCGCCGGCAGATCAGGTCCGCCCGCTCCGCCGACCATTCACCGGACAGCAGCTCGTCCCTGGTCAGGTAGAACACGTCGTCGGCCTCGGCCAGCCACCCAGCGGCGCACAACTGCGCGCCGACCCCGCGTGCGCCCGCCCGGTTGCCGTCCAGCGCACTGACGTAGGCGGCCTTGCCCAGCTCCAGGTTGCGCACCGCGGTCGCCGCGGCGCGCAACAACATCCGCACCATGACCCGGCCGAGCCCGCGCCGCCCCTCCAGCAGTTCCGCCTCGGCGCGCAGCCGGGCCTCCACCGCCAACCGCTCGCGCACCCTCGGCCGGTCGTTCTCCGCGCGCCGGCCGATCGCCCGGACCAGCGCGTCGATCCCGGACGGGTCCTCCCGCCAGGACCGGGCGCGCTGGTTGCCCTCGTTCGGCCCGTGGAAACCGTGCTCGCGGATGACCTCGTCCCGGGACAGCCGGCCCCGGGAGACCAGCCAGATGTCCTCGGCGATCAGCGTGTTGGCCACGTTGCCGTAGCCGGAGAGCAGCTGGTGCACCAGGTGCTCCTGCTGCCGCCGGGCGCACACCGAACGGATCATGGACTGCAACACCTGGAGCACCATGCGGGACCGCACGTGCGCCCGCATCAACCGGACGAACCGCTCGCCGGACTCCTCCATCAGCCGCCACGGGTCCCGCGTACCGCCGTCCAGCACCTGCGTGCGCCACCACTGCAGCTGCTCGGCGTACAAGTGCTCCAGGTCGGCGGTGTGCTGGGACAGCGTGCGCCCGCTCTTCCAGGCGATGACCGGGAACCGGCGGTACCGGTTGGGCACCGGTTTCAGGCCCGGCCGGACCATGCCGAACACGTCCCGCTCGAAGTCGTCGGTGGACCGGCCGGGGATGATGCCGATGATCTCCCGGGTGCGGTCCACGTTCACCGCCTGGCGGCCGAAGAAACAGCCGGTCAGCCGCTCGTTCTGGTCGACCGGCTGGTAGACCTCGGACGGCCCGAGCAACCCGAAGTCGCACCACGCGCCGCGCCCGCCGAACTCCAGCGCCCGGCTCCAGTAGGACCATTCCAGCGGGGCGAGCACCAACGGGGTGGCCTCGCTGACGTTGGTGAGGGTCCACCACCGGTCCGGCTCGGAGTCGCCCCTGATCGGGTCCGCGACCGAGCCGGCCATGAGGTACCTGCCCCTTCAGCGGCGGGGACTGCCCAGGAGTCCCGAGTTTACGGAAGGATATTCATGCGCGATAGCGTAGGAATTACGGCCGTCGGTTCAATGCAACGTTCAATTACATGATCGAGTAGGCCACTCTCCCACCAGCTCCCGTTTGACCACCTTGCCCACCGCGTTGGTGGGCAACGGCTCGTCCCGGACCCACCACCGCGAGGGCACCGCGAACCCGGCCAGCTCCTCGGCGGCGAACGCCCGCAGCTCCTCCGGGTCGGCCAGTTCTCCGGGCCGGAGCACCACCGCGGCGGCCACCTCCTCGCCGAGGTCGGGGTGCGCCAGGCCGACCACGGCCACCTCGGCCACCGCCGGGTGCGCGCGCAGCCGCGCCTCCACGTGCGCACTGGCCACGTTCTCCCCGCCGCGGATGATGATGTCCTTCTTCCGCCCGACCAGGTAGACCCAGCCGTCCTCGCCTTGTTTTCCCAGGTCACCGGTGCACAGCCAGCCGTCGGGGCGCACCCCGGCGTCCGACTCCGGCTGGCCCCAGTAGCCGAGCATCACCTGCGGCGAGCGCACCAGGATCTCCCCGCCCAGCGCGTCGTACTCCGGGTCGCCGGTCGGCTCGAAGCGCAGCTCGGCCACCGGCACCGGCCGCCCGACCGTGCCGGGGTTGGCCAGCATGTCTTTCCCCGAGGCGAAGGTCACCGTCCCGCCGGCCTCGGTCAACCCGTACACCGAGGCCATGCCCTTCGTCATGTTGGGGAACGCCCTGGCCGCCCGGCCGGCCAGCTCGGTGGGCACCGAGGAACCGCCGGCGGTCAGCGAGCGCACCGACGAGGTGTCCCGCTTGGACACGTCGGGGTGCTCGACCACCCTGGCCAGCATGGTCGGCACGCAGGCCCAGCTGGTGACCCGCTCCCGCTCGATCAGCTCCAACACCTGCCCGGCGTCGAACCGCCCTTCCACGAAGATCATCTTAGCCCCGGTCAGAAAACTCATGCCGAGGGCCTGGATACCGCCCACGTGGAACAGCGGCAGCGTGTGCAGGCTGATGTTGCCCTGGTAGTCGTCCGGCAGCTCGGGCGGCAGCCGGCGGCTCAGGTACATCAGGTTGTGCAGGTTGGCGATCACCGCGCGGTGCGGCAGCACCGCGCCCTTGGGCGCGCCGGTGGTGCCGCTGGTGAAGATCACCACGGCCGGGTCGGTCTCCGCACCGGCCTGAGCGGGCGGCTCGGGCGGGTCCTGGCGGCTGGTCACCAGGGTGGTGAGCGCGGCGGTGTCCACGGCGGGCACGCTGGCCGGGAGCCACCCGGCCAGCCGCTCGTCGGTGATCACCAGCTTGGGCGTGATCGCACCGATCGCGCCGGCCACCTCGGCCGCACTCCACCAGCCGTTGCCCAGCACCGCGACCGCGCCCAGCCGCAGCACCGCCCAGTACGCGACCACCCATTCCACGCTGTTGCGCGCATACAACAGCACCGGGTCACCCCGGCGCACCCCGCGCGCGGCCAGCTCACCGGCCACCCGGAGCACGGCGTTCTCGTGCTGGGCAAAGGTGAGCCGCAGTTGCCCCTGCACCAGGCACTCGCGGTCCGCCCAGCGTCGGCAGTCCCGGAGCAGCTCGGGCACCAGCCGACGCCGGTCCCGGTACACCCGCACCGGATACGCCCCGCTGTCGTCGACGACGACCTCCCGCCCCCAACCCGGCTCCATGGGCAAGGCAACCTCCCGCGCGAAGTGAGCAATCACTACAGACACTAGCCGGGCTCAGGCCATTTCAATACCCCACCCGCGAGTCGGGGATCTGGGTACGGCGAGTCGGGGATTCGTGCACAGGGCAGGCTCGTCGGCGACCTGTTCGGTCGGCGGCTCGGCTTTGCCGAGGGTCTAAACGGCCGGAGCTGGGTGGGCTGTTCAGCTCGGCCGTTACGTCCGCGGATACCCCGGGCGACGTGCTCGCCACCCTTTCGATCCGCGAGTTCCGGGCGTTTCGACCGATCCACCACGCAAATAACCTCGGGCAGATCGCGACCCATCACCCGACACCACCGGCCGGCACGGGCCGCCAAGCCCTCGGTCCGCACCCTCCGAGCCGTCGGTCAAGCCGACCCGCAGCCAACCGGAACCCCGCCGGCCCGGGCGAACGCGTACCCAAATCCCCCAACTCGCCGTACCTGGATCCCCGACTCGCCGTACCTGGATCCCCGACTCGCCGTACCCGGATCCCCGACTCGCCGTACCCAAAACCCCGACTCGCCGGGTAGGAACGCCCGGCTTGCCGAGGGGGCGGGGTCAGGGGCGGGGGAATTCGGTGGTGGGTTCGTCCCGGTGCTGGGCGCTTCCGCCGTTGACGCCGAAGCGCTGGCGCTCGGTGGGGCTGAGGCTTTCCACGATCGCGCGCTGGGCGCGATCGGGCAGCTCGTGCAGCATGCCCATCACCCGCTCCAGGCGCCGACCCACCGCCGCCCGGGTGCCACCGTCCAGCGGCAACAGCTGCGGCTTCATCGGCGGCACGGCGAACTTCGCCCCGCCCGCCTCGGCCGCCTGCTCGTCCGCGTCCTTCTCCTCCGACATCCCGATCGGGCCTTCCTTGCGCCCGTTCAGGAACTGCGCCACCACCGGGTCGTCGCTGGTGAGCAGCAGCTCACGCGGCCCGAACATGGCCAGGTGCTTGTGGTACATGATGCCGATGTTGTCGGGCAGCGTCTGGGCCGTGTTGATGTCGTGCGTGACGATCAGGAACGTCGAGTCGGTGGCCTGGTTCAGGTCCACGATCAGCTGGTTCAGATACGCCGTGCGCACCGGGTCCAGACCCGAGTCCGGCTCGTCGAACAGCACGATCTCCGGGTCCAGCACCAGCGCCCGGGCCAACCCGGCCCGCTTGCGCATACCACCGGAAATCTCCCCCGGCAGCTTCTTCTCGTCACCGGTCAGACCCACCATGGCCATCTTCTCGGCCACGATGTCCCGGATCTCGCGCTCGTTCTTCTTGGTGTGCTCACGCAGCGGGAAGGCGATGTTGTCGTACAGGTTCATCGACCCGAACAACGCGCCGTCCTGGAACAGCACACCGAACAGCTTGCGGATCTCGTACAGCTTGTCCGACTTGCACTTCACCAGATCGGTGTCGTGAATGAAGATCGAACCCTTCTCCGGCTTCAACAGCCCGATCAGGCACTTCAGGAACACCGACTTACCGGTACCGGACGGGCCGAGCAGAACGTTGATCTCTCCGCGCGGCATGGTGAAGGACACGTCTGACCAGACGTTCGCCCTGCCGAAGGACTTGGAGAGGCCCTGCACCTGAACCTCTACGCCAATACCCATCTGTGCGCTCCCGCGTGTCGGATACCGCTGGCCAAGTGGGCCAGGTGGGTGTGAGTCACCGCACCTTACCCTGAGTAGGTCGAAGTCGTCGCGCCCACGCCGGCCGGGGAACCAGCATGTATAGCGACATTCGTGACGCCGAACACTACCCCTTACCCGGCGGCGGGCTTCAACACCTCCACGGTGCCGGCGGTGCCGTCCACCCGGATCAGGTCACCGGTGCGCAGCAGGCGACTGCCGTCCTTGGTGTTCACCACGCACGGGATGCCCAGCTCGCGGGCCACCACGGCGGCGTGGGACAGCGCGCCGCCGATGTCCACGACCAGCGCGGACGAGATGAACATGATCGACGACCAGCTCGGGTCGGTGGTCGCGGAGACCAGGATCTCGTCGGGTTCCACGTCGTCGAAGTCCGGGTCGGTGACCACCCTGGCCAGGCCCTCCACCACCCCCGGGCTCACCCCGACGCCGGTCAGCGACTGCACCCGGGCCGCGCCGTCGTCGGCCACCGCCACCGGGATCGGCACCGGGCTGCCCACCCAGTGCTCGGGCAGCCGCACCGTCAGGTACTCCGCGTGCCGGGCCCGCCGCTTGGCCACTACTTCCTGGACCGCGGCGGTCGGCACAGCGCGCAGCTCCGCCTCGGTGAGGAAGAAGACGTCCTCCGGGTCGGCCAGCGCGCCGCGTTCGGCCAGCAGCACCCCCGAACGCCGGGCCGTCGCCCGCACCACGTCGAAGGCCTGCAGGAACGCCGTCTTGGACACCCCGCGCAACGGGATGGACCGGGCCGCGTTGGCCAGCAGCGCCTTCACCGCCGGCCGGGCCGCGGCCGGTACGGCGGCCAGGATCTCCCGTTCCAGGCGCAGCCGTTCCTCCCGGCGGGCGGCGTCGCGCAGGCGGGGGTCGTCACCGTCCGGGCGGCCGGCGTAGTCGCCGACCCGCTTGCGCAGCGGGCTGTCGTCCTCCCGCCACACCCGCCCGGAGAGCTCGCCCTCGGCCGGCCCGTGGAACCCGTGCTTGCGCACCACCTGGGCCAGCTCGATCTCGCCCCGGGAGGTGCGCCAGAGGTCGGCCACCACCTCGGTCTCCGGCACGCCGCCGTAGCCGCCGGCCAGCACGTTCGGGTCACCGATGCCGGTGCGTTGCGTGAGCGCGGCCAGTGCCTGATACATCGGCTGCACCGCGCAGAACAGCGCCATCGACTGCAGGTACACGCACCGCTTGAACTGCGCGGTCGCCTCGGCGAACACGGCCAGCGCCTCGGGCAGCGCCAGCGTGTTCGCCCGGCCGGTCTCCCGGGGCCAGAACGCCTCGCTGCGCGCCCGCGCCGCCTGGAGCCGTCGAGCGATGCGCGCCATCTGATACGGCACGGCCACCGCCACCACCGGGTACCGGCGCTTCGTGGGCCGGTAGTCGATGGTCTCCGGGGCCTCGCCGTACACGCCGGTGGCCACCTGCTGGCCGGTGGTGCCGGGCATCCGGTCGCCCAGCCGGGCCAACAGCTCCACCGACAGCGCGCCGCGCCCGTAGAACACCTGGCACAGCCGCCGACCACGCGGCGGCAGCTGGGACTCGGCGTGCGAGAACGCGCCCATGTCCCGCATGGACAGCCGCATGCCTTCCTCGATGGTCGGCCCCCACAGGCTCCAGCTGAGCGGGGTCTGGACGCCGGGCACCGCCTCGCCGATGTTGCCGGTGGTCCAGTGCAGCCCGGGGTCGCTCGGGTCGTTCAGCACGTCCCAGTCATCGGAAAACCCGCTCATCTCGACTCCGCCAGGGTGCCCTTGGCGGTGGCCGCCGGGTCCTCCGCGCGGGGCAGCACGCCCGCCGGGTCCCAGCGCACCGGCAGGTAGTCGAAGCCGTGCACCAGGAAGATCGGGTTGCGGGTGGGCTGCTTGGTCGGGTCCAGGGCCAGGTCGGGCAGCCGGCGCAGCAGCGTGGAGATACCCAGCGCCAGCTCGCGGCGGGCCAGGGCGGCGCCCAGACAGGAGTGCACACCCTTGCCGAAGGTCATGTGCTTGGACAGCTCGGCGCGCTCCCGGTCCACCCGGAACTGGCGCGGGTTGTCGAACACGTCGGCGTCCATGTTGGCGCTCGCGTAGACCGGCCGGATCTTCTGGCCCTTGCGCAGCCGGGTGCCGGCGACCTCGGTGTCCTCGGCGGCGGTGCGGCAGGTGCCCTCGATGGGGGCCATGAAGCGCAGGATCTCCTCCACCGCGGTGCCGATCAGCTTCGGGTTGTCCGCCAGCTTCCGGCGCTCATCGGGGTTGGTGCACAGCAGGTAGATGCCGTTGCACATGGCCGTGGCGCTGGACTCGATGCCGGCCCCGAGGAACTGGGAGACCGCGACCACCGCCTCCTGCGGGGTGAACCGCGAGCCGTTCTCGTCGGTCGAGGTCAGCACATGGGTGACCGCGTCGAACAGCTCCTCGCCCTCGGCCAGGCGGCGCGCCCGGTCCGGCCCCACCTCGGCCAGGAACTCGCCGATCTTGCCCAGCGACCACAGGCCCTTCTGGTAGGACTCGTCGTCGCCGCCGAAGGTGCCGATGATCGCCTGGCCCCACTCCAGGATCTCCGGCGAGCGCTCGATGGGCAGCCCGATCAGGTGCGCGATCATGCTGCTGGTGACCGGGAGGGCGAACTCCTCCATCAGGTCGATGGCGCCCTTGTGCGCGAAGCCGTCGATCAGGTCGTCGATGCGGACCTGGAGCATCGGGGCCAGCGGGGCGATGTTCTTCGGGGAGAACGCCGGCAGGCAGATCTTGCGGGACCGCCGGTGCGGGTCGCCGTCCGACCAGACCAGCATCCCGGTGCCCTCGACCGGGGTCATCCGCTCCGGCCCGGCCCCCTCGATGGACAGGAACTCGTCCGGGTTCTGCAGGATCCGTTCCACGTCGGAGTGTTTCAGGAACGAGTACAGGTCGGTGGTCGGGCCGGCCACGAAGGGGTTCTCGTTGATCTCCTTCTGCTCCGCCTCGCTGAACACGTGGTGGTGCACCGGGCAGTGCTGGCGCAGCGCGGCGAAGTGTGCCTCGATGTTCTGCTTGACCTGGGGCGAGCGCGGGTCGTACTCGGCCGGGTCGTAGGGCAGGCCGTCGAAGGTTCCCTGGTCGTACATCAGGCCTCCCCTTCCGAGCCGTCGGCCAGGTACCGGTCGAGGATGTGCGCGAAGTGCCGGATGCGGGACTCCTGGTAGGCGGAGAACGTGACGTCCTTCTTGCTGGCCCGCAGCCCGCGCTGCACGCGCGACAGGTTGCCCATGTCCTGGTTCAGGATCGGGCCGAGGGCCCCCAGCTCCGGGGCCTGCGTCCAGTCCGGCGAGTCGGAACCGGGCGCCGGGTCCAGCCAGTGGATCTCCGCCGTCGGCGGGTCGATCCCCTCCGGGCACATGCCCATGAGCATCACGTCCACGATGCAGGACATGTGGTTGTCCCCGTCCGGGCGGAACCGGTAGACGATGGGGAACCCGTCGCCGGCCCACGGGATGAAGTTGGGGAACAGCGCGTACTCGATGGCGTCGATCAGCTCGGTGTTGGACATCTTGGACATGTCCACGCCGTAGATCTGCTGGAACGTCTCCTTGTGGATCTCGCCGGCGACGTCCCGCGCGGTCTTGCCCTCGGGGATGTCCGGGGCCTCGGTCTGCAGGAACTCGGCGAAGGAGTCCACCACCTCCTGCTCGTCCACCGAGTCACCCAGGCTCGGCGACGGCACCGCGATCAGCGTGATCATCCGGTTGCTGTGCCGGTCGAAGACGTCGTACTGGGTGTTGTGGTCACCGGTGAAGTTGACGATCTGCGGGTGGGTGATGAACACGTGGTAGCTCTCGATGAAGGCCTCCATGGTGGCCTTCCAGTTGGCCGGCACCCGGGCCTGCACGTGCGCCGCCTTGAACCGGGTCTTCAGCGGCATCTCGCGGAAATGAGCGGGCAGGATCTCGCCCAGGTACTCGTCCAGGCTCGAGCTCTCGGGGTGCAGGTTGATGAAGACCCAGCCGTCCCAGGTGTCCACCTTCACCTCGGGCAGGTTGAGTTTGGCCTTGTCCAGCTGCGGGAAGTCCCAGGCGCAGGGCAGGTTCTTCATGCTGCCGTCCAGGTTCCAGGACCAGCCGTGGAACGGGCAGACGAAGCTGTTCTGGCTGCTCTTGCCCCTGATCAGCTGGGTGCCCCGGTGCAGGCAGCTGTTCACGTAGCCCTTGAACTGGTCCGGCCCGGTGCGCACCACGATGATCGACTCGTCCACGATCTCGTAGTTGAGCGCGTCCCCGACGTTCGGGATGTCCTCCTCCCGGCAGGCCATCTGCCAGACCTTGGACCACATCCGCTCCACCTCGAGCCGGTGGTAGTCGGCGGACAGGTAGCGCTCCCTCGGCAGGTCCTTGGTGCCGAAGTCCGCCGGCACCTCGGTGCGCAGCACGCCCGGGACCACCTGGTACTCCGCCTCGGTGGCCAGCACTTCCTGGGGGACGGCTCCGGAACTGCGCGCCTGGGTTTTCTGTGCCGCTCTCGGGGTGTCGAACGTGGTCATGGTGGGAGCCTCCGGTGTTGCCGCACGGGAACGCGGCACTCGGACGCTGTCGGTGTGTGCCGCGGCACAGTACGCTACGACCACTCTCACTAGGTAGCAAGTGCTTGCTTGAAGAGTCACGCTGTCCAGCGGTGCGGTGCCGCTATTTGGAGAGCGATGACTATCTAGGGACGGAGCCAGAGTATGACGCATCCCACACATCCCGCGCGCGAGGAGATCCTCCGGGTACGCCGCGAGTTCGAGCGCCAGGTGGCCGGGCAGACGCTCTGCTCGCGCTTTCTCTCCACCGTGGAGGCCCGGTCCGGGGAGATGTCCCTGCGCGGGCCGTCGGGTGAGTTCAGCTGGGATTCGTACGCGTCGCAAGTCTCGCTGGTGGCGGGCGGGCTGCGCCGGCTGGGGCTGCGCCGGGGCGAGCTGGTGGCCATCCTGTGCCGCAACCGGCCCGAGTTCCACTTCGTCGACGTGGGCACGATGTTCGCCGGCGGCACCCCGTTCTCGCTGTACAACTCCGCGCCGCCGGACCAGATCGCCTACGTGCTCGGGCATTCCGGTGCGGCCGTGGTCGTGGTGCAGGACCTGGACTTCCTGGAGCGGGTGCTCGCGGTGCGTTCCCAGCTGCCGGCGTTGCGGCACATCGTGCTGCTGACCGGCGAGGCCCCCTCCGCGGCGGTGACGCCGTTCGCGTCGTTGCTGGACGGCCCCGGGCTGGATCTCGCGGCGGCCGCGGCGTCCGTGCGGCCGGAGGACCTGGCCACGGTCATCTACACCTCGGGCACCACCGGGGCACCCAAGGGCGTCATGCTCACCCACCGCAACATCTGTTACGCGATGACCGTGCACTTCTCGATGATGGGGCTGGACATGGCCGGGCTGCGCCAGCTGTCCTACCTGCCGATGGCCCACATCGGCGAGCGGCAGATCACCCACTACTACCACCTGCTCGGCGGCACGGCGGTCACCACCTGCGAGAACATCGCCGACGTCGGCCGGATGATGGCCGAGGTGCGGCCCGAGTGGTGGTTCTGCGCGCCCCGGCTGTGGGAGAAGCTGCGGGCCGGGGTGGAGGCCTCGCTGATCGGCGACCCCTCGGCGCGGGCCGGGTTCGAGGCGGCGCTGGAGGTGGGGTGGCAGGTGCACTGCCTACGCAACTCGGGAGCCGAAGTGCCGTCCGACCTGGCCGCGCGGTGGTCCTCGGTGCGCGAGGAGGCGATCACCCCGGTGCTGCGCCGGCTGGGGCTGGCCGACATCCGGATGGCGATCACCGGTGCGGCCCCGCTGGCCCCGGAGACGCTGCGCTTCTTCATCTCGGCCGGGGTGCCGGTTTCCGACGTGTACGGGTCGTCGGAGACCACCGGGTTCATGTCCTGGGACCCGCACCACATCGTGTTCGCCACCTCCGGCCGGCCGGTGCCCGGCCTGGAGATGATGATCGCGGCGGACGGGGAGATCCTGGTGCGCGGGCCGTCGGTGTTCGCCGGCTACCTGCACGACCCGGAGAAGACGGCCGAGGCTATCACCGAGGACGGCTGGTACCACACCGGCGACATCGGCCGCTGGGACGACGACGGGAATCTGTCGGTGATCGACCGGAAGAAGGAGATCCTGGTCCCGCAGTCCGGGCACAAGGTGTCCCCGGTGCTGCTGGAGAACGGCATCAAGGGCGAGTGCCCGCTGATCGGCCAGGCCTGCGCGATCGGCGACGGCCGCCCCTACGTGTCCATCTTGCTGGTGCTGGACCCGGACTATGCCCGCGAGTGGGGGCGTTCCCACGGCCTGACCGACCTGGACCCGCCGGCGCTGGCCAAGGCGCCCTCGGTGCTCGCCGAGGTGGCGGCCGCGGTTGACCGGGTGAACGCCGGGCTGGCCCCGGCCGAGCGGATCAGGGCACACCTGGTGCTCGGTGACCCGTGGCTGCCGGACACCGACCTGCTCACCCCGACCGCCAAACTCAAGCGGCGGGGCGTGCACGCCCGCTACGCCGTCGAGATCGAACAGCTATACACGCAGGTAGGGTAGTTGAGTGAGCAATAACCCCAAGCCCCGGCGACGGCGCTCCACCGAGGAGGTCAGGGAGCTGACCCTGTCCACCGCGCGCGAGCTGTTCGCGGCGCGCGGCTACGCCGGTGCGACCACGCGGGACGTGGCGCTGGAGGCCGGGGTCACCGAGGCCACCATCTACCGCCAGTTCGGCTCCAAGGCCGGCCTGTTCGACCAGGCGGTGGTGGAGCCCTACCAGCGGTTCTGGACGTCGTTCACCGATCAGTGGACCACCGAGCTGCGGCAGCCCCGTTCCGGGAAGGAGGTGGTCCGCTCCTTCGTCGAGCTGCTCTACGACACGCTGGCCGACAACCGGGGCATGATCCTCGCGTACATCTGCATCACCCGGTTCCGCTCGCTGCCCTCGGAGAGCAACGGGCACGGCTCGGTGATCAGCCACGAGCTGCTCAAGATGGACGACTGGGTACGCCAGGCGTCGGCCGACCTCGGTTTCACCGACCTCGACAACCCGGTGACCGTGCGCTGCTCGTTCGCCATGGTGATGGGCATGGTGCTGCACGACGACCTGCTCTTCGAGCCCGGCCCCACCCATCCGTCCCGCGAACGCATCATCCGCGAGATCACCAACTACATGTACACCGCCCTATCAGCCCGCAACCCCTCCGACCCCACCCCCACCCCCACCTGATTCAGTGCCTTCAGCAGGGTGATTCAGTCACTTCAGCACACTGGTTCAGTCAACAGTGCTGACTGAATCGGTGTGCTGAACCCACTGAACCAGCGTGCGGAACCCACTGAATCGGCGGTGAGGGGGAGGGGTTAGCGGCCGCCGCGGAGGGACTCGCGGACGGTGGTCAGGAGGTCGCCGCGCTGGAGCAGGTCGTAACCGCCGCGCAGAGCGCGCGAACCGATCATCTCCACCGGCGGCGGGTAGCTGAGCAGGTCACCACCGAACTTGACCTTGAACTGGTCGGGGCCGGCCAGCGCGGCGCGGTCGGTGGGGCCGGGCGCGCGCAGCGCGGCGAGCGACTCGGGGCGGATGCCGCCGAAGTCGTAGGCGTGGTAGCCGTTCGCCTTGGCCCAGCGCATCGCCTCCCAGGTCATCGCGCTGCCCACGTTCAGGCTCTCCGCGCGCGGGTCGGCCCGGTCCAGGCCCCGGATGCGGCTCTTCAACACGCCACCGCAGCCGGTGAACAGCTCGGCGGCGACGGGCCGCCCCTCCACCTCGCCGATCAGCAGCACGGCGTGCCCGTTGAGGTTGGTGTAGAGCGCGCGCAGGTAGGACTCGGCGAACGGCGGGAACCCCTGGAACTTGGCGGTCGCCTCGGCGAGCAGGGTGAGCCGGGGCAGGTCCCGTTCGTCGCCGGTCCGGACGGTGACCCCCTTGCGCGGCCACTGGTTGGCCCAGGTGCGCAGCCGCCGGCTGAGCCGCGAGCGGAGCTGGTCCTCCGGCACCCGCAGGTCCACCCGGATGGTCTCGGCCGGCGCGACCCGGGCACCGCCGTCCCGGGAGAACCGGAAACCCCGGCGCAACAGCTCCAGCGCCATGTCCTCGCCACCACCCGGCGGCTGCACGAACAGCGCCACGTCCCGGCGGCCGATCGCCGCCAGCCCGGCGGCCAACCGCTCACACACCGATCGCCGGTCCCGCCCGGGCTCACCCGGCTCCCCCGGCTCGTCGACCAGCACCGGCCCGTACGGCAGATAGCCGACGCGCCCCAGCGGGCCGACCTTCTTGCGCAGCACCAACGCGCCGCCGGCCAGTTCCGCGCCCCGCCACACGTGCAGGTAGAGCGACTCGAACCCGGCCAACCGGCGCACCCGCGCCCACGCGCTGAGCTGGGTCACATCGCTGTCCCCCGCCGAGGCGACCAGCCGGTCCCAGCTAGCGAGGCACTCGTCGTCGGGCCGGTCCTCGAGGGTGATCGTCAACTGTTCGCGGACTGCCTTGTCAGGCACGCAGTTCCTCCTCCGCTGGACCGCGGCCCAGCGCTGTGGTCGTCCGGTTGGCGAGTTTGGCGGGTGGACGAACCCAGAAGGATAGGCCCAACGTGACCGGACCGTGACCTCGGCACAGCACGGCCAGGTGAATCGCGACCCCTCAAGGTATGTCGAATCCCTACAGTAGTAATCCTATCGTTCGCGACAGAAAGAGAGCACTTGCTGTCTAACGGCCGGCGGAGTAGAACAGCGCCATGACTCAGCCGGCCCTGCCCGAGGAGACCGACCTGCTGGTGGTGGGGTCCGGCGTGGCCGGGATGACCGGCGCGCTGGCCGCGTTCGCCGCCGGCCTGCGCACCGTGGTGGTGGAGAAGACCGACGTGCTGGGCGGCAACACCGCGCTCTCCGGCGGCCTGATGTGGATCCCGAACAACCCGCTACTGGTCGAGGACGGCGTCGCGGACTCCGCGGAGTGGGCGCACGCCTACCTGGACTCGGTGATCGACGGCGGCGGGGACCCGGGGCCGGCGTCGTCCAGGGAGCGCCGCGCGGCGTTCATCTCGCAGGGGCCGAAGATGATCGGCTTCCTGCGCGAGCAGGGGCTGGAGCTGGAGCGCTGCTACGGCTACAGCGATTACTACCCCGAGAACCCGGGCGGGCTGCCCGAGGGCCGCTCGGTGCGCGGCGCCACGTTCGACCTGCGCCGGCTCGGCCCGATGCGGGAACGGCTGCGCGCGCGGCAGCTGTTCCCCGGCGTGCCGATCCACATGGAGGAGGTCAGCCCGGCCGGCGTGGCCACCCGCACCGGACACGGCGCCGCCACCGCCGCCCGGATCGCCGGCCGGGCGCTGGGCGGGCTGCTGCGCGGCCGGCGGGTGGACGGGCTGGGGGCCAGCCTGATGGGACAGCTGCTGCTCGCGCTCACCAAACGGGGCATCCCCCTGTACACCGAGCTGGGCCTGCGTTCGCTGGTCTCACGCGAAGGACGGGTGACCGGAGCCGAGCTCGCCCGGCCGGACGGGACCACGGTGGCGGTGCGTGCCCGCGCGGTGCTGCTGGCCTGCGGCGGCTTCTCCCACAACGAGGCGATGCGCAAGGAGTACGGTCCGCACCCGTCCTCCACCGAGTGGACGATGAGCAACCCCGGCGACACCGGCGACGGCATCACCGCCGCGCAGGCGATCGGCGGCGCGGTGGCCCTGATGGACGAGGCGATCTGGATGGGCACCGGACAGCGCCCGGACGGCACCCGCGAGATGCACGTCTTCGACCGCTCCATGCCGCACTGCATCGTCGTCGACTCCTCCGGCCGCCGGTTCGTCAACGAGGCCACCGACTACTCGCGGTTCGGCCGGGCGATCTACGCCCGCCACGAACGGGTGCCGGCCGTCCCGAGCTGGTTCGTGCTGGACAGCCGGCACCGCAGGCGCTACTCACTGGGCGACATCCTGCCCGGCGTCACGCCCCGCTCACTGCTCGGCAACGGCTACCTGAAGAAGGCGAACACGCTGGAGGGGCTGGCCGCGGCGTGCGGCATCGACCCGGCCGGGCTGCGCGACACGGTGCGCCGGTTCAACGCGATGGCCGCCGCCGGCCGGGACGCCGACTTCCACCGGGGCGAGAGCTACTACGACCGGTACTTCTCCGACCCCCGGGTGCGCCCCAACCCGAACCTGGGGGCGATCGACCGGCCGCCGTTCTACGCGGTGCCGGTCTATCCGGGTGACGTGGGCACCTGTGGCGGCCTGCTCACCGACGAGCACGCCCGCGTGGTGAGCACCTCGGGGGAGGCGATCCCCGGCGTCTACGCCGCCGGCAACTGCAGCGCGACGGTGATGGGTCGCACCTACCCCGGCGCCGGCGCCTCCATCGGCGCCGCCGCCGCCTTCGCCTACATCGCCGCGAACCACCTGGCCGGTTCGGCCTCAGGTTCGGCCTAGCTGGTTCGACGCAACAGCCGGCGGGCCTGGTCCAGCGGGAGGATGTCCTGCTCCTCGCCGACCACGGTCCGCCCGTCGTAGGTCCAGTCGGCCATGGACCAGAACATCAGGATGTTCGCGTAGCCCTGCCACCACAGCCAGTTGCGCAGCCGTCCCTCCGCGCGCAGGGTGCGGCCGAGCTCGTCGGTGCCCTCCAGGTTCACGGCCAGCGGTCGGCCGCGCCCGTCCCGGGCCACCACCGTCCGGGTCGCGGCGACCAGCCGGCTGGGCACCCCGTCCCGCAGGTACCAGCCGAACGAGAGCGGGTCGGCGACCCCGACACCGGGGTCCTCCGCCCAGTCCAGGTCGCTGGCGGCGAACACGCAGAAGCCGCTGCGCCCGCCGTCACCGACCGCCGAGGCGAAGTTGCCGCGCGGGTTGCGCGCCGGCCGCCTGGTGCCCCAGGAGTGGTCGCGCAGGTACAGCGAGTCAACCTCGATGCGCTCGCCGGCCAGCCGCAGCTCGCCCCGGATCCGGCCGGGCTGGTTGTAGTGGCCCTTGCCCCAGCCGTCGCTGCCCGTCGGCATGTCCGAAGCGCCGGCCCGCCCGGCGGCTTGCGGCGGCGCGAGCGCTTCCCAGGTCAGCTCGGCCCCCAGCCCCGGCCCGTCGTAGTCCAGCTGGAAGGAACGCAACGGCTCGCGGCAGGCCACGGCCAGCCCGTTGGGCAACTTGAAGTCGAACATGTCCGCGCCGTCCGGCAGCGGCATCGGCTGACCCCAGTCGTAGTGCCGGCAGGTCCACGGGTACTCGCCGGTGGGATCCCACAGCGCCACGCCGCCAACGGTGAAGTTCATGTTCGGCCGGTGGTAGAAGTAGACCCAGCCGGTCATCGACCGCTCCGGCACGCCGAACCCGAACCAGGCGCTCTCGTTCCAGTACGGGTCGGGCGAGCCCGGGTGGAAGCTGTCGTCCTCGGGTCGGATCATGCCTCTCGCTCCCTTTGGCCGGCTTGTGTAGCGGGTACTCGCTACACAGACTAGTGTTTCGTCTGCCGCCGACGAAGAGGAGCCGGACATGAGCGAACCGGTGGAAACCGTCCGCCGTTACCTGGATGGCCTCAAGCGGCTGGACGCCGCCGCGATGGTCGCCGAGGTCGCCGAGGACGTGGCGCTGCTGCTGCCCTTCGCCCCGGAGGGCATGCCGAAGCGGATCGACGGCAAGGCGGCGTTCGAGGCGTTCCTCGCGCCGGTCACCGGCGGGCTGTGGCAGGAGATCGTCTTCCCCACCATGGACATCCGGGCCGAGGCCGACCCGAACCGGGTGATCGCCGAGTACACCTCGCGCGGCACCTTCGCCAACGGCCAGCCGTACGCGAACACCTACGCCAACCTGTTCCGGCTGCGCGACGGCAAGATCGTCGAAACCATCGAGTTCTTCGACCCGGTCGCGCTGACCCGGGGCCTGGCGCCCGCGCCGGCCGGAGGCTGAGCATGACCTACCGGACGCTGGCGATCACCCGTTTCGAGAACCACCCCGGCGTCGCCGAGCTGCGGCTGACCCGGCCGGAGGTGATGAACCGGTTCGACGCGGCGATGCACGTGGAGCTGACGGAGGCGATGGCTTCACTGGCCGACGACCCGTCGGTGCTGGCCGTGCTGCTGACCGCCGAGGGCAAGTTCTTCTCCGCCGGCGGCGACACCGAGCTGATGCTTTCGGCGGCGGCCGACCCGACCCGCCGGATGCAGCTGATCGACGAGGGCCGGCGGCTGTTCTACGCCTTCGCCGACTTCACGAAGCCGCTGGTGGTGGCGCTGCACGGGGACACCTACGGGCTGGGCGCCACCGTGGTCCTGCTCGGCGACGCGGTGGTCACCGCGCCGGACGTGAAGATCGCCGACACGCACGTGCGGATGGCGCTGGTGGCCGGCGACGGCGGCGCGGTGGTGTGGCCGGCGAACATGCCGCTGGCCCGGGCCAAGCGACACCTGCTCACCGGCGACCCGATGACCGGTGCGGACGCCCACGCCCTCGGCATCGTGAGCGACCTGGTCGCGTCACGTGATGAGGTGTACGACGCGGCGCTGGCGCTGGCGGTGCGGCTGGCCGAGCTGCCGCCGCTGGCCGTGCAGTACACCAAGCGGGCGCTCAACCGGCACCTGGCGCTGCGCGGCAACGAGGTGCTCGACCTGGCCTTCTACCTGGAAGGCGCGACGATGACCTCGCAGGACATGCTGGAGGCCATCGACGCCTTCAAGAACAAGCGCCCGCCAAAATTCACTGGGCGCTGACGCGCCCCCGTGAGTGGCGAGTGTCGCTATAGCGACACTCGCCACTCACGACCTATTCGCCGAGGCCCTTGACCCGCTCCGGCGGGCCGAGCTCGTCGACCGCTTTCGTGAGCTCGTCCACCGACCACCGGCCGTCGGTCTTGAGCTGCCAGTTGTCGTCCAGCTGCCACGGGCGGACGCGGTGCACCCGGCCGCCGCCGACCACGAACGACTCGCCGGTCAGCGGGCAGCCCGGGCTGGCCAGATAGGCCACGAACGGCGCCACATTGGCCGGGTGCCAGGCGTCGAACTTGCCCTCCTTGGGCTGGATCTGCTCCACCACCTTGCCGCCGATCACCTCGGTCAGCCTGGTACGGGCGCGGGGCGCGATCGCATTGGCCCGCACGCCGTACCGTTTGAGCTCCTTGGCGATGACCTGGGTGAAGGTGGACACGCCCGACTTGGCGGCGGCGTAGTTGGCCTGGGCGGGATTGGCGAACAGGCCCGACTCGCTGGTCGTGTTGATCACCGAGGCGGTTGGCTGGTCGCCGGCCTTGGACCGCTCGCGCCAGTGCTTGGCCGCCGCCCTGGTGACCAGGTAGGTGCCGCGCAGGCTGACCGCCACGACCACGTCCCAGTCCTCGGGCGTGACGTTGACCAGCACGTTGTCCCGGAGCACGCCGGCGTTGTTGACGAGGATGTCGAGCTTGCCGAACGCCTCGACGGCGGTGTCCACGATGCCTTGAGCGCCGGCCTCGTCGGCCACGTTGTGCGGGCTGGCCACCGCCTGGCCGCCGTTCTTCACGATCTCGTCGGCGACCTCCTGGGCGGGCCCGGCCGTCGCGCCGGTCCCGTCACCCCCACCGCCGAGGTCATTCACGACAACCTTCGCGCCCTCGGCCGCGAACAAGAGCGCATGCTCGCGCCCGATGCCCCGCCCGCCGCCGGTCACCACCGCAACCAGCCCGTCCAAACTCCCCACGCAACTCGCCTCCCCATCTCGACAGCTTTGAAGTGAACACTAACTTCACCTCTCACCCCGCGCCACCCCACCCCACATCGCGCCCCTCGCCCGCCCATATCGCTCCCTCCACCAGGCCATGTCGCGGATTCCAGCAGGCCACGTCGCGGATTCCACTGGTCGGCGCGGGCAAGCCGGCGCAACAGCGCCCGCCCGATGGCGGAAATCCCGCGACAACACCCTCACGCACCAGCGACATGGCCTGGTGGAATCCGCGACATGGCCTGGTGGAATCCGCGATATGGGCGGGTGGAATCCGCGATATGGGCGGGTGGAGGGGCGCGATATGGAGGGCGGGGGGTTAGGGGGTGGGGAGTTTGCGGAGTTCGGTTTTGAGGATTTTTCCGGTGGGGTTGCGGGGGAGGGTTGCGAGCGTGCGGATGACGGCGGGGCACTTGTACTTGGCCAGGCTCTCGCGACAGAAGGCGAGCAGGGCCGGCTCGTCCACCGTCAGCCCCGGCGCGGGGACCACGTAGGCCAGCGGGACCTCACCCCAGCGGTCGCTGGGGATGCCGATCACGGCCACCTCGGCGACCGACGGGTGCTCGGACAGCACCCGTTCCACCTCGGCCGGGTACACGTTCTCCCCACCGCTGATGATCATGTCCTTGATCCGGTCGGTGAGGTAGAGGTAGCCGGCGCTATCCAGCTTGGCGGCGTCACCGGTGCGGTACCAACCGCCCTCGGCGAACGCGTCGGCGGTCTCCTCCGGGCGGTTGTGGTAGCCCAGCATGAGCTGCGAGCTGCGCGCCCACACCTCGCCCACCTCGGCGACGCCCACATCGCCGCCAGTGGTCGGCGAGACCACCCGGATCTCCACCCCGGGCATGGGCAGACCGACGGAGAGCAGGCGCTCCGGGTGCGCGGCGTCCCGGTGCGCCGACGGGGGCAGCGCGGTGAGGATGCCGGACGCCTCGGTCATCCCGTAGAGGCCGAGGAAGTTGGCGCCGAACACCTCCAGGCACCCGGCCAGCACCTTCGGTGTGATGGGCGAGGCGCCGTAGGAGATCACCTCCACCGAGGAGAAGTCCATCTCGCCCACGCCGGGCATGCCGAGCAGCACGGCGAGCACCGCCGGCACCAGGAAGGTGTGCGTCACTCCGCTGGCCAGCTCGGCCAGCACGGCGTCCGGCACCACCTCGCGGTCCAGCACCATGGTGCCGCCGACGTAGACCACGATCAGCGCCCAGCTGGTCCCGCCGACGTGGTAGAGCGGCATGGCCACCTGGGCGACGCTGTCCGGGCCGATGCGGAACGCCTCGGCGGCGGCCGCGCTGTGCGCGAGCAGGCCCCGGTGGGTGAGCATGGCGCCCTTGGGCCGGCCGGTGGTGCCGGAGGTGTACAGCTGCAGCACCACCTCGTCCGGCGCGGCGGCAACCGGCGCGACATCCGGTGAAGCGGACGCCAGCCACCGCTCGTACTCGTCGTCCTCCGTCCCGTCGCCGACCACCACCACGTGCTCGAGGTGGGTCAACCGGTCCCGGATGGACTCGATCACGCCGGCGAACTCGGCCCCGACCAGCAGCAGCCGCGCCCCGCTGCTGTTGAGCAGGTAGACGTACTCCTCGGGGGCCAGCCGGAAGTTGAGGCTGGCGTTCACCGTGCCGGCCATCGCGCAGCCGAGGGTGGTCTCCAGGCCGGCGGGGTGGTTCTTGTCCAGCGTGGCTACCCGGTCACCGGGGCTCAGGCCCAGGGCCCGCTGCGCGGCCGCGTTGCGCCGGATGCGGTCGGCCCACCGCGCCCAGGTCCAGCACCGGTCGCCGTAGCGCAGTGCCTGGTGATCCGGCCGCTCGGCCTCCCAACGCAGTACCAGATCCGCCAGGTGCTGGGCCATCGCGCCTCCGTAGCTGTGAAGACTCTCAGGTTGGGGGTGCCCCATGTTCGCCGCGGTGACCGACTCCGTCCAGTACGTAGTCGATAACTTCTTGGTCAATCTCGGCCACGCCGGGCTGGCAGATGCCCTCCCGGAACAACCAGTCGTCCAGCACGGTCACGCACATCACGCAGGCGGCGACGGCCGACGCGGTCAGCTCGGGTTTCACCCCGGGGAACAGTTCGCCGTCGGCATCGGTGAGCACGTGCCGCTGGACGGCGGCGAGCAGCTTCTGGAAGGTGGCCAGGGCGGTGGCCTGGATCGTGACGATGTCCTCGTCCTCCGCCGCGTCCACGGTGATGATCGCGAACATCACCCCGCGCTGGTCGCGGGTGAACCGCAGCAGGTCGGCGAGGAACTCGCGGGCATGCGCCTCGGTGCCGATGCCGGCGTCGTTGCGCCGGTGGTTGCGCTCCCAGCGGGCCAGGAACTGGTCCACCCCGGTGCGCAGGCGTTCCAGCGTGGTGGCCTCGAACAGCCCCGACTTGGTACCGAAATGCCGGAACAGCAAGGTCTCGGAGACCCCGGCCTCGGTGGCGATGGCCCGGGTGCTGGTGCCGGCGTAACCGTTGCGCGCGAAGAACGTGGTCGCCGCGGCGTGCAGCAGCCCCCGGATCTCGTCGGAGCTGCGCCGCAGACGCGGTCTGTCCACTTCGGCCTCTGTCACCTGAGCAATCCTAGTATGCCGGATTCTGTATCCCTCATGCTCAGACCGGCAACGGGCGCGTCAGCCATGCGCGCGCACCCCCCGACGGGTCACCGTCACGTCACCGTGCAGGTGGGTGCGGCAGGCCAGGCGGGCGCGGGGCTCGTTCGCCTTGAGGCCGAGCGCGAGCCGGTCGGCCTCCTGCCGGGACCGGGGATTCAGCCGGTCGGCGCCGTCCTCGACCACCATGTAGCAGACCCCGCACTCGCAGTCGCCCTGGCAGACCGAGGGCCAGCGGACCCCCTGGCGGGTGGCCGCCGCGAAGACGGACTCGTCGTCGGCGACGTGGAAGGTCACGCCGGACGGGAGTACCCGTATCCGACCGGCCATCCGCGAACGCTCCATTAAAGAAGTATGCACTTACAACCTGATGTACGCTACGCGCGAGCTGGATGGCCCGTCAAGCAAGGCACTGGCAGCATGGCCAGCGGCACACCACCACGCGGGAGTGACTCAGTATGTCGTTCAAAATCAAGGTTGACGACGAGCTCTGCATGGGCGCCCAGCGCTGCATGTTCCTCGCGCCCGAGGCGTTCGACCTCACCGAGGAGGGCATCGCCGAAGTCACCGACGCCGGCACGCTCACCCTGGAACAGGCGGAGAAGGTCGCCTACGAATGCCCGAACATGGCCATCATCGTCGAGAAGGACTAGGCGGAAACCACCTGGATCACGAAGCCCATCGACCGGGACTTCTTAAACACGGCCTAATCGATGGCGCCGATGACCGCGCCGACCACGTAGTCCTCTTCGGGGGCGGCTCCGTGCTTGAGGGTGCCGTCCATGGTCGCCTCGATCTCCACCTCGGTCTTGTCGGTGGCGACCACCAGGATGGGCTGACCGGTGGTGACGGTGGCGCCGTCCTCCACCAACCACTCGACGATCGTCACTTCCTTAACGCTGACACCGACCCGAGGCACGATCAGATCCGCCACGCGACTTCCTCCCGCTCCGGCGGCCGCCACAGTGGGGCAAGCACGCACTTTCTAGTGCAGCGGACGCTAGCGGGGTACCCGTGAGCTGTCAACGCGCCTAAGCCGGGCGGTTGCGCACGCCGTGGATGAGCATGGTCTGCAATTCGGCGATCAGGTCGTCGTCGGTGCTCTCCGGCACGATCCGGTCGAACAGCCAGGACCGGAACACGGCGGCGGCCAGCACCGAACCCACGCCGACCCGCCCGGTGATCGGCGGGTTCAGCCCCGAGTAGCCGAACTGTGCCGCCTCCTGCACCACGATCTTCTCGATCGCGGTGAGCACGTTGGCCAACGGCGCGCCGGCGTCGGTCACGATGTCGGTGGAGTAGTTGGACACCGCGGTCAGGGCCAACGCCGAACCGCGCCGGTCCGACAACGTGCCGAAGAACGTCTTCACGAAGTCGTGCACCGGCGACTCGACCTGGTGCGGCCGGTCGTAGCCGGACCACTGGTCCGCGTAGGCCTGCAGCGTGGTCACCATCGGCTCCACGATGGCCTCCCGGAACAGCTGCGCCTTGCTGCCGAAGTGCCGGAACAGCAACGCCTCGGCCACGCCGGCGCGCTCGGCGATCCGCTTGGTGCTCGAGTAGTCGTAGCCGTGCCGGGAGAACATCTGTTTCGCCGACTCGAGCAACAGCTCGCGCACCTCGCCCGGCGCCCGCCGGGGCGCCCGCGCACGCTCCGAACTCGACCCGGCACTCTCCGCCTCGTTGGCCACGTCGCCGAGGATACCTTTCGCTCGCGGGTAACCGGCGCACTACAGCGTCAAGTGGCCCGCGTCCACCACCAGGGTGGTCCCACTGACCAGGACGGCCAGGTCACTGACCGCGAACAGGACCACCCGCGCGACGTCGTCCGGCACGGCGGCGCGGCCCAGCGGCAGCTGCGCGGAGAACGCGGCGATCACGTCGCTCAGCCCGGCGGCCTCGTAGACCGGCTTGTTCAGCGCCAGCCCGGGCGTGTCGACCACCGTCGGCGCCACCCCGACCACCCGCACGCCGAGCGCCCCCAGCTCCAGCGCCAGCGACTGGGTCAGCCCGAGCACGGCGCCCTTGCTGGTGCAGTAGGCGGTCAGGCCGGGCGCGGTGGCCCGGAAGGACTGGATGGACGCCAGGTTCACGATCACGCCGCCGGTGCCCGCCTCGGCGAACGCCCGGCCGGCCGCGCGGGCGCACCGGAAGCCGCCGTCCACGTTGGTGCCGAGCACCTTCTCCCACTGCTCGTCGGTGGTCTCCAGCACCGGCATGATCGGGAACACCCCGGCGTTGTTGACCAGGATGTCCAGCCCGCCCAGCTCGGTCCTGACCTGCTCGACGGCGGCGTCCACCGAGGCCGTGTCGCGCACGTCCAGGGCCAGGCCGATCGCGTCCCCGTCGAGGGTGGCGGCGGCCTGTTGCGCCTCGGCCTTGTCCAGGTCGCCGACGGCCACCCGGGCGCCCGCCTCGGCCAGCCGGCGGGCGCAGGCCAGGCCGATTCCCTTGGCGCCGCCGGTGACCAGTGCCCGGCGGCCGCTCAGCGACAGCAGGTCGGCCAGCGAGCGGCCGGAGACGTCGGGGACGGCCATGGCGTACCTCCATGTGGTTGGTGCCGCTGCGTTTCGGGAGTGAGCACAAACTACTCATATGTCCGGTGAGCGCAAGGTAGCGATTGCTGTCTAACTATGCTTGACTCCGGCGGCTCCATTGTAGTAAGTAGATACTACTCAAAGTAGCCTACTCATCTTTAACGCCGCCCGGCCGCCCAATGACGGGAGACCACATGACCGCCGCTGTGGAACTGCGCGAGGTCCTGGCCACCGTGCGCATCACCCAGGTCAGCCACCACCTGGAGCGTCACCTGGACCGGGCGCTGATGGCCCACCAGCTGTCCTTCCGGCGGTACGTGACGCTGAGCGTGATCGCCGAGGCCGGCCAGGTCAGCCGCGCCGACCTGGCCCGGATCCTGCAGATCTCCCCGCAGGCGGTCGGCGGCGTGGTCCGCCGGCTGCTGTCCGCCGGGCTGGTCAAGCGGCGGGGCAGCGAACCCGGGCTGCCCCTGGAAATCTCCATCACGCCGGCCGGCGAGGCCGCACTGGCCGCCAGTACGCCGATCGCCCACGCGGCCGAGCGGGCCGCGCTGGCCGACCTCCCGGCCGAGAGCCGGGCGGTGCTCCGCCAGGCACTGGAGTCCATGCTGCACGCGTTGTACTGACCCCGGGGAGACACCGTGACCGAACAGGCCAACCTGGACACCGCGCGCGCATTCATCGAGCGCTGGGGCAAGGGCACCTGGGCCGACCTGCGCGGCGCCTACCAGGAGTTCATCGCCGACGACTGTGTGTACCAGAACAGCGGGCTACCCGTGGTACGCGGCAAGGCGGAGATCCTCGGGCTGATCGACGGGCTCGCCGCCGCCCAGCCGGTCGGCGCCATCATCGCCACCGTACGCACCATCGAGGCGGTCGGTGACCTGGTGTTCAGCGAGCGCAGTGACCGACACCTGGACGCCGAAGGAAACCACGCCTACACCGTCGAGCTCCTCGGGGTCATGAAGTTCCGGGACGGCCGCATCACCGAGTGGCGCGAGTACTTCGACCCCCGCCCAATGCTCGAAGCCACCACCTGACCCCCGACCTCGGCGAGTCGGGGATCCGGGTACGGCGAGTCGGGGATTCGGGTACGGCTCGGGGTGGGTGACGCGTGGCGGCTCCGGACGCGGCGGAGATTCACGACCGCCGGCACGGCATGCTGGCCAACTAACGCGGCTCGGGCGCCGCCCGACCGTGTGGTTCGTGGCTGGCTCCGGAGCGTGGCTGGATTTTCGGCAAGCAGGAACCTTGGTGGCCATCGAGATGGACACCAAGGTTGTTTGATCTCGGTAGGTACAACCGTCCTGTCCATCTCGATGAAAGATCCCGCTCAACGCGGCCGCGCCGGCGCCGATCGTCACGACCCACCGGTGGACAGGCGCCGAAGAACCGGGGAGGTCCGCCGCCACGCGGCGCCGCCCGAGCCGTGCACCAAACCCCGACCCGTCGTGCGCCAAACCCCGACACTCCGTACCGGAATCCCCGACACACCGAGCACGAACTCCCGACTCGCCGTACCCGGATCCCCGACTCGCCGTACCCGGATCCCCGAGTCGCCGGGAGGGTCAACCCTCGGGTGGGAGGAAGGCGGGGCGCAGGGCGTCGTCCGGCGGGTCGTAGTAGCGGTGGAAGACCGGGGTGAGGCCGCCGGACATGGGCGGGACGATCCAGCTCCAGTCGGTGGGGCAGGGGCGGCCGGCGCGTTCCTCGTTGGCCACGTGGGTGATGAAGCGCTCCGACTCGGTGTGGTGGTCGGCCATCCGCACGCCGTCGGCGTCGAACGAGTACTGGACCGCCCGCACCAGCTCGACCAGCGCGCGGTCCCGCCAGAGGGTGCGCGGCGAGCTGACGTCCAGCCGCAGCAGCCGCCCGATCAGCGGTAACAGGTCGTAGCGGTCCTGGTCGGCGAGGTTGCGCGCGCCGATCTCGGTGTTCAGGTACCAGCCGTTGAACGGCGCCGCCGGGTAGCGCACGCCCCCGATCACCAGCGGCATGTTGCTGATCGCCGGCACCGCGTACCAGCGCAGTCCGAGATCGGCGAACCACGGGTGCTCGGGGTGGCGCAGCGGCACCTCCAGCACCGCGTCCCCCGGCAGGTCGAAAAGCTCCGGTTCAACATCATCGCCGGAGACCATCAGCGGCAGCACGTCGAACGCCCCCTCGCGCCGGGGCTCGCCGTGCCGCGCGCGGGGCCGCCAGCCGAGGCCCTTCACCCGCTCGGTGAAGTCGACCATGCGCGGGTCGCCGCACACCGCTCCGGACCGGTCGGCGGACAGCCGGTGCCCAGCGTACCTGATCAGCTGCTCGTTGTGGATCTTCGGGCCGGGCCGGCCCGGGCGGTCCGGGGCGAACACGGTCAGGGTGGCGCGGATCTGCCCGTTGCGGGTGGCGTCACGCAGGTGCTCGATGCACTCGGCGGCCACGTCGGCGGGCGCGTCCAGGTGCCGGCGGTCCCGCACGGCCAGGCTCTGCCAGTACAGCCGGCCGATGCAGCGCGCCGCGTTCCGCCAGGCCAGCCGCGCGCCGAAGCGCAGCTCACCGGCGGTGTGCAGGTAGCTACCGGTGCGGTCGATCTCCGAGGCGACCTGGCTGAGCCGCTGGTCGAACGGGGTCGCCGGCTTGCTCTCGGCGTACAACCGCTCCAGGAAGTCCTTCGCCTCGGCGACCTCCACCGGGCCCGCGGGCGCGTCCGGCACCAGGTGCACCGGGCACCGGTCGGCCGGATCCGGAACGGAACGCGCGCGCTCGAGCACGCTGTGGGGGAGCTGGGTCAAGGGTCGCCCTCCACGAGCGAGGTAAAGCCGTAGTCACTGAATCGGGGGACCCCAGTTGTACTACGTGACACCTAGTGATCGCCAGCATTACCGCGCGTGTCGGGTCAACTCCGGCCCGCGTCCGCGTCCGCCGCCAGCTGGATGGCCACGTCGATGATCATGTCCTCCTGGCCGCCGACGTAACCCAGCTCGCCGCACCGGCGCAGGATGGCGTGCGCGGGGACCTTGTACCGCTCGGCGGCCCGCTCGGCGTGCAGCAGGAAGCTCGAGTACACGCCGGCCCAGCCCTGCACCACGGCGTTGCGGTCCATCTTGGGCCAGCGGTTCAGGTACGGGTGCACCACGTCCTCGGCCGCGTCCAGCAGGCCCAGCACGTTCAGGCCGGTGGAGATGCCCAGCCGGTCGAACACGGCGGCGAGCACCTCGGTCGGCGAGTTGCCCGCGCCCGCGCCGAGCGCGCACAGCGACCCGTCGATGTAGCGCACCCCGGCCTCGTAGGCCAGCACCGAGTTGGCCACGCCGAGGCTCAGGTTCTGGTGCCCGTGGTAGCCCACCCAGGCCTCGTCGCCCACCTCGGCCACCAGTGCCTCGAACCGCTCGCGCGCCTCGTGCATGAGCAGCGCGCCGGCGCTGTCGGTGACGTACGGCGTCTGACAGCCCGCGTCGACCATGATCCGGGCCTGCTTGGCCAGGTTCTCGGGCGGCGTCTTATGGGCCATCATCAGGAAGCCGACGGTCTCCATTCCCAGGTCACGGGCGGCGGCGAAGTGCTGCGGGGAGACGTCGGCCTCGGTGCAGTGGGTGGCCACGCGGACCATTTCGGCGCCGGCGTCGTGGGCGCGCTTGAGGTCGGCGACGGTGCCGATGCCGGGCACCAGCAACACGGCGATCTTCGCGTTGCGCGCCTCCTCCCGGGCGGCGGCGATCAGGCGAAGCTCGTCGGTGTGCGAGAACCCGTAGTTGAACGAGCTGCCGCCCAGCCCGTCCCCGTGGGTCACCTCGATCACCTCGACGCCGGCCGCGTCCAGCGCGCGCACGGTGTCCCGCACCTGGGACTCGGTGAACTGGTGGGCCATCGCGTGCGACCCGTCGCGCAGCGTGGTGTCGGTGATCCGGACGTCGTGGGCCAGCGCGGGGCGGGTCATGCGGGCACCTCCTGGTCGGTGGCGGCGGCGATCAGCTCGCCGACGCGGGCGGCGGCGGCGGTCATGATGTCCAGGTTGCCGGCGTAGGGCGGCAGGTAGTCGCCGTTGCCCTTCACCTCGAGGAAGATCGCCACCCGGGCGTGGCCCCGCCAGCCGGGTTGCGGCTCGTCGAACTGCGGCTCGGCGCGCAGTGTGTAGCCGGGCACGTACTGCTGCATCTCGGCGACCATGGCGTGCAGCGAGTCGACGAGGGCGACCCGGTCGGCATCGGCGGAGATCATGCAGAAGACCGTGTCGCGCATGATCATCGGCGGTTCCACCGGATTCAGGATGATGATCGCCTTGCCTTTTTGGGCACCGCCCACGGACTCCACGGCGCGGGCCGTGGTCTCGGTGAACTCGTCGATGTTCGCCCTGGTCCCCGGTCCGGCGGAGCGGGAGGCCACGGAAGCGACGATCTCCGCGTACGGCACCGGGGTCACCCGGGACACCGCGTGCACCATCGGGATGGTCGCCTGGCCGCCGCAGGTGATCATCGAGACGTTCCGCGCGTCCAGGTGTTCGCGCAGGTTGACCGGCGGGCAGACCATCGGCCCCAGGTGCGCCGGGGTCAGGTCCACAGCTTGTATACCGGCCTCGGCGTAGCGCGGCGCGTTCGCCTTGTGCGCGGCCGCCGAGGTGGCCTCGAAGACCAGTCGCGGCGGCGGGTCCTGGCGGAGCAGCCAGTCCACCCCCTCCGCGCTGGCCGCGACGCCCTGCTCACGCGCCCTGGCCAGACCCTGCGACTCCACCACGCCGACCATGTAGCGCACGTCGATCAGCTTGCTGTGCCGAAGCTTGGCCAGCAGGTCGGTGCCGATGTTGCCCGGGCCGACGATCGCCGCCGGTACCTTCGCCTCCGCGCTCATGCACTCCCTCCCCCGCACGCGCCAAACTGGGCGCGTGCTCGCCTAGCGTTCCGCTAGACAATGACCCCTCCGACCGGCCACGATGAAGCGGTGCGTTCCACTCACCGGAATGATGACGGGCCGAACTCGGTACTCGGCCGGGCCTTCACGCTGCTCACCGCCTTCCGGCCGGGCGACGCCGAGCTCACCCTGGCCGAGCTGCACCGGCGCACCGGGATCGCCAAGCCCACCGCGCTGCGGCTGCTCACCGAGCTGGCCGAGTGGGACGTGGTGGAACGCACCGCGAGCGGGTTCTGGCTGGGCATGCGATTGTTCGAGCTGGGCCAGCTGGCCCCCCGGCAGCGCGGCCTGGCCGAGGCCGCCGCGCCCATGCTCGCCGACCTGTTCGAGGCCACCCACGAGACCGTGCACCTGGCCGTGTTGGACGGCACCGAGGTGGTCTACGTGCAGAAGTACGGCGCCGCGTCCGGGCCGCGCATCCCCAGCCGGATCGGCGGGCGGATGCCCGCCTACTGCACCGGGGTGGGCAAGGCGATGCTCGCGTTCCTGCCACCGGAACAGCTGCGCGCGGTGTTCGCCGCCGGGCTGCCCCGCCGCACACCGCGCACGGTGATCGCGCCCGGGCTGCTGGAGCGGGAGCTGGCCAACGTGCGCGAGCGCGGCGTGGCCGAGGAGCACGAGGAGTCGGCCGTCGGCATCGCCTGCGTGGCCGCGCCCGTGCTCACCGCCGACGGCCGCCCGCTGGCCGCCATCTCCATCACCGGCTGGGCCAACCGGCTGGACACCAACCGGCTCGCGGCGGCGGTACGTACCGCCGCAATCGGTCTCGCCCGGACCCTGCGCGCCTGACCATTCTGATAAACCACAGAAAAGGCTTTATCCCGGGCGTGGAACGCCTGCGCGAACAAGTGAAACTGTCGGGGTGCCCGGGCAGGCTGCCGCGCAGACAACGAACGGAGGCACCATGGCCGTCAGATTCCAGCTCGTCATCGACTGCGCGGATCCCGACCGGCTCGCCCGCTTCTGGGCCGCCGCGCTCGGGTACGAGCTGGCGCCGCCACCAGCCGGCTTCGCCACTTGGAACGACTTCTACCGTCAACTCGGACTGCCCGAGGAGGAACTTGTCGACGGCGCGGACCGGATCAGCGATCCCCACGGCCACGGGCCGAGCATCTGGTTCCACGCGGTCCCGGAGGTCAAGACCGTCAAGAACCGGCTGCACCTCGACATTCATGCCAGCGGCGGGCGGGCCGACCCGATCGAGACCCGCAAACAGCGAGTCGACGCCGAGGCCCGCCGGCTGGTCGACCTGGGCGCCACCACCGTAGGCGCCCTGCTGGAGGACGGCGTCCTCGACCACTACGCGGTGGGTATGAAGGATCCCGAGGGCAACGAGTTCGACATCAACTGACGGGCTGTTCGTGTGCGCGAGGAAGCGGCCGGGTGGGCGCGGCCCGTTCCGGGGCGAGCCGCGCCTCGCGCCGAGTGCTAGCGGACCTCGTCGCCGTTGAACTTGCCGCCCCGGCAGGCCAGGTGGTTGCGCGGCCCGGCGACGCGCCCGTGGTTGGCCCGACACTCCTTGGCGCTTACCGTGCGGTGCCGCACCGGCGGCTTGCCGAGCGCGGCCGGTGCCACCTGGGCGACCGGTGCCGCCGAGGCGCCGAGGGCGCCCGGGGTGGCCGCCATGGCCGGGGAGCTGGCCAGGCCGACCGCGAATACCGCGGCCATCACCGGAAATCCGATGCGGCCCATTCCACGCAAAATTTCCTTCGCTCGCATAAACAATTCCTTTCAGGGCTGGAACGCGGAACGCCCGGAACCATAGCGACCGATCAAGGAATTGCCACAGAACGAGCTTCAAGCAATTATCAGAATTGTCGTTTGTCGACCTCAGCGCGGCGTGACGAGTCGAACAAAAGCTGAGGCGCTCTTCCCATTCGGCGGCGCGCCGTGTCAGAGTTCGCCGTGACCGAACGACCCGCCGCCGCCGGCCGAGTCACCGTGGTTGGCTCGATCAACATCGACCACGTGGTGGTTGCGGCCAAATTTCCCTCTCCCGGCGAGACAATTCTCGGCCAGCAGGCGCTGGTCACCCTGGGCGGGAAGGGCGCCAACCAGGCGGTCGCGGCGGCGCTGGCCGGCGCGCGGGTGACCATGATCGGCCGGGTGGGCGCGGACGCCGAGGGCGAGCGGGCGCGAGCCGGAATGGCCCGGCACGGCGTGGACACCTCCGGCGTCGCGGTGGTCGACGGCGTGGACACCGGCACCGCCTGGATCACCGTCGCCGAGCAGGACAACACGATCATCGTGGTTTCCGGGGCGAACCACCGCTGGCCGGACTCCGGGAACCCGCTGGCGGGCACGCCCGGCTCCGAGGACGACGTGGTGCTGGCCCAGCTGGAGATCCCGTTCGGCGTGGTCACCCGGGCCGCCGAGGCCTGCCGGGGCCGGTTCCTGCTGAACGCCGCGCCGGCCGCCGAACTGCCCGACGAGCTGATCGCCCGGTGCGCGGTGCTGATCGTCAACGAGCACGAGCAGGCGGTGGTCGCCGGGCTGCCCGAGGAGGACGGCATCGAGGCCGCGCACCGGCGGCTGCGGGAGCGGGGCGCGGGCGCGGTGGTGACCACGCTCGGCCCGGCCGGCGCCGTGATCACCGACTTCGACGGCTCCACCGCCCGGGTGCCGGCGATACCCGCGCCGGAGGTCGTGGACACCACCGGCGCCGGCGACGCGTTCGCCGGCGTGCTGGCCGCCCGGCTGGCGGCGGGTGACCCGCTGCGCGAGGCGGCGCGCTGGGCCAGCGCCGCCGGTTCGCTGGCCGTGCGCGCCCCCGGTGCCCAGGAGTCCTACCCCGACCGGGAAACCCTCCGCCGCACCGTGCTCGGGTCACCGTGCTGAACCGACCGAACCAGCCTGCTAAACCGACTGAATCGCCCTGCTGAACCCACTGAATCAGCCTGCTGAACCCACTGAATCAGCCTGCTAGACCGACTGAACCAGTCTGCTGAACCGACTGAACCAGCCTGCTGAACCGACTGGATCAGGTGGGGGTGGGGGATAGGTCGGTGCGGGTGAAGGCGCCGGTGCGGTCCAGGTGGGCGATCAGGAGGCGGCCGATGTTCTCGATGTGCTCGACCATGGCGGCGCGGGCGGCTTCCGGGTCGCCGGCTTCCAGTGCGGCGAGGACGGCCTCGTGGTCGCGCTTGCTGGCGTCCGCCCAGCCGGCCACCCGGTCGTAGTAGTTACGCGGCACGTAGTGCACGAACAGGTTGAGCAGGCTGCTCAGCCGGGGTGAGCCGGCCGCCCGGTTGATGGTCCGGTGCACCTGGTGGTTCAGCTCGCCGACCCGCTCGGTCTCGCCCCGCAGCACGGCTTCGACCAGCGCGTCCTGGGTCGCGCGCAGCGCGGCCACCTCCGAGGCGTCGAGCCCGGAAACCGCCCGTGCGGCCAGCTCACCGGCCACGTAGGCCTGCACGTTGAACAGGTCGTCCACGTCCTGGCGGGTGGGCGGGAGCATGCGGAACCCCCGGCGCGGTTCCCAGCGCACCGCGCCCTCGCTCTGCAGGATCATCAACGCCTCGCGCACCGGGGTGGCGCTCACCCCCAACCGGGCGGCCAGATGCTCGGTGCGCACGTACCCGGTGGTGGGCAGCTCGCCCACCATGATCGCTTCACGCAGGTAGGCGGCCACCCGCTCGGACAGCTGCCGCTTCTCCCCCAACCTGGGCGAACCGAGTCCGGCCTCGAGCTTCGGGTCGGTCATCGGCACAGGCTAACCGTCATTCGTTCGGCCGGGGCAGCATGGTCGAGCGCCCGGCTTGGAGATTCACCAATCCGCCCGCCAGCTGTGAGAGTTTTCGACATTGCCCATGTCACGTCCGGCGCGGAAGCCTTCGGACACCAGCTGGCAACGGCAGGAGGCACGGGAGCATGAGCGATCACCAGCCACCCCGGACCATGGACATCAACTGCGACCTCGGCGAGGGCTTCGGCAACTACGTCATGGGGGCCGACGCCGAGATCATGCCCCTGATCACCACCGCCAACGTGGCCTGCGGGTTCCACGGCGGCGACCCGGTGATCATGGGCCGCACAGTGGCGCTGGCCGACCAGCACGGCGTGGTGGTCGGCGCCCATCCCGGCTACCACGACCTGGAGGGCTTCGGCCGCCGCCTCATCCCGCTGGACGAGGAGGAGGTGGCCGCACTGGTCACCTACCAAGTCGGCG
This sequence comes from Actinospineispora eucalypti, assembly GCF_039543365.1. Taxonomy (NCBI): domain Bacteria; kingdom Bacillati; phylum Actinomycetota; class Actinomycetes; order Pseudonocardiales; family Pseudonocardiaceae; genus Actinospineispora; species Actinospineispora eucalypti. The sequence continues at coordinate 596,284 of NZ_BAABJP010000001.1, read as the reverse complement.
CGCTGACCGGCTTCCTGCGCGCCCGGGACATGCCGCTGCACCACGTCAAGCCGCACGGAGCGCTGTACGCCTACCTGCGGGACAACCAGGCGGCCGGCGCGGCGGCGGCCAAGGCGGTGCACAAGCTAGCCCCGGAGACCAAGGCCTACTGGCCGGCGCCGGCCGGCACGTCGGCGTTCTGCCAGGAGCTGGGAGCGCTCGGGCACGAGGTGGTGCCGGAGATCTACCCGGATCTGACCTACTCCCCCGAGGGCAGGCTGATCATCCAGCGGCGCAAGCTGAAGACCGACCTGGCGTTCGCGTCCTCGCAGGTCAAGCGGTTCCTCACCGAGGGCCTGGTGGGGGCCGAGGACGGCACGCCGATCCGGCACGAGGCGCGCAGCGTGTGCATCCACTCGGACGGCCCGAACGCGGTGGATGTCGCGCACACGGTGCGCGCGGCGGTCACCGAGTGCGGCGCGGCCATCGAGGCCATCGCATGACGGCCGCCAAGCCGGACGCGAACGGTGTGCTCTACAGCCACGGCGGGGACGAGTGGATCGTCGCCCAGCTGGCCGAGGCGATGAGCCTGGAAACCCACCTGCGCGCGCAGGCCATCACCAACCGGCTGGCCGAGCTGAAACTGCCCGGCGTGCTGGAGATCTGCCCGTCCAACGCCTCCTACATGGTGCGGGTCGACCCGGATGCCGCCCACCCGGCCGCGATCATGGAACGGCTGCGTGAGCTGGCCGACGAGGTCGGCGACGCGCACGACATCGCGCTGCACACCCGGATCGTGGACATCCCGGTGCTGTTCGCCGACGAGTGGACGCACGAGGCGCTGATGCGTTTCCGGGACCGCCACCAGACCCCGGACCGCACCGATCTGGAGTTCGCCGCCGAGCTGAACGGCTACCCCGACAAAGACGCGTTCGTCCAGGCCATCGTGGGCACCCCGTTCATCGTGTCCATGATCGGCTTCGTGCCGGGGCTGCCCTGGGGCTACCAGCTGGCCCCGGCCGACCGGCAGATCGAGGTGCCCAAGTACGTGCGCCCGCGCACCTTCACCCCGGAGCGGGCGCTGGGCTGGGGCGGCGGGTTCAGCGCGATCTACCCGGTGGACGGGGCCGGCGGCTACCAGCTGTTCGGCCGGGTCGCCACGCCGATGGTGGACCCGACGCAACGCCTGTACGACTTCCGCGAGGAGTTCACCTTCCCCAGGCCGGGGGACGTCCACCGCTACCGGTCGGTGGACCGCGCCGAGTACGACGCGACCCGCGAGGCGGTGGAGAACGGCACGTTCCGCTACCGGATCCGGGAGGTGGAGTTCGTGCCGGCGGACTGGTTCGCCGACCCCGCCGCCACCACCGGCCGGCTGGAAGGAGCGCTCGATGCCGATTGAGGTGCGCAAACCCGGCCTGTTCAGCACGGTGCAGGACCGGGGCCGGATCGGCGGCTACCACCTGGGCATGCCGCCGTCCGGGGTGATGGACCGGTACGCCTACGAGGTGGGGGCGATGCTGGTCGGCAATGCCGGCGGCGAGGCGGGCCTGGAGTGCACGTACCTGGGTCCGGAGCTGGTCTTCACCGAGCCGACGGTGCTCGCGGTGACCGGCGCCGACATGCCGGCGAAGATCAACGGCGAGCCGGTGGACGGGTGGACCGCGCATGCCGTTCGCTCCGGCGATGTGCTGTCCTTCGACTACCTGCGGGCCGGCGCGCGGGCCTACCTCTCGGTGGCCGGCGGGATCGAGGTGCCGACCGTGCTGGGCAGCCGGGCCACCTACACGCTGATCGGCATGGGCGGCCTGGACGGACGTCAGCTGCGGGCCGGTGACGAGCTGAAACTGGGCGCGTCCAAGGCGTCGAGGCCGGGTTCGAGCGTCCCGGAGGAACTGCGCACCCGCCACCCGGCGCAGGTGGAGCTGCGGGTGGTCGTCGGGCTGTCCAGCTACCGGGTGGTGCCGGACAGCCTGGCCGCGTTCTTCACCACGGACTGGCGGGTCACCCCCGACGCGAACCGGGTGGGCTACCGGTACCGGGGCGGTTCGATCGACTTCGAGCCGCGCACCCCGCCGGCCGGAGCGGGCAGCGACCCGGCCAACGTGGTGGACATCGGCTACCCGATCGGCTCCATCCAGGTGCCCGGCGGGGCCGAGCCGATCGCGCTGCTGAACGACGCGGTGACCGGCGGCGGCTACGCCACCATCGCCACCATCATCAGCGCCGACCTGGGCCGCGCCGGCCAGTCCAAGACCAACGACGTGACCCGGTTCGTGCAGGTCACCCTGGACGAGGCGCTCGAGGCCCGGCACGAGCAGACCGCCCGGATCGCCCGGGTCCGCGAAGCACTGGGGAGCTAACTCAATGAGCGAACACGTGATCGCGGCCCCGTTCCCCGGGGTGTTCTACCGCCGGCCGGATCCGGAGTCGCCGCCGTTCGTCGCCGAGTCCGACGCGGTCGACGCCGGCACAGTGATCGGGCTGATCGAGGTGATGAAGATGTTCCAGGAGATCCAGGCCGAGGAGTCCGGCACCGTGGCCGAGTTCCTGGTGGAGAACGAGACGGCGGTGGACGCCGGCCAGCCGCTGGTCCGCCTGACGTGATCTCCCGGGTACTGGTCGCCAACCGGGGCGAGATCGCGGTCCGGGTGATCCGGGCCTGCCGGGACCTCGGGCTCACCGCCGTCGCCGTGTACTCCGAGGCCGACGCGGACGCGCTGCACGTGTCGCTGGCCGACGAGGCCGTTCCGATCGGGCCGGCGCCGGCCCGGTCCAGCTACCTGGACGTCTCCCAGGTGGTTGGCGCGGCGCGCGACACAAACTGCGACGCGGTGCACCCCGGCTACGGCTTCCTCGCGGAGAACCCCGCGCTGCCCCGGGCGTGTCAAGCGGCCGGGCTGGTGTTCGTCGGGCCGCCGGCCGAGGTGATCGAACGGGTCGGCGACAAGGTGTCCGCGCGGGCCGCCGCCGAGGCGGCGCACGTTCCGGTGGTACCGGGCAGCGGCCGGCTGGCGTCCGCCGGGGCCGCGCTCGAGTACGCGACCGAGGTGGGCTTCCCGGTGCTGTTGAAGGCGGCCGCCGGCGGTGGCGGCCGGGGTATCCGCCGGGTCGGGTCGGCGGAAGAGCTGCCGGCCGAGTTCACCTCCGCCGCCCGAGAGGCGGAGAGCGCGTTCGGCGACGGCGGTCTGTTCGTGGAGAAGTGCATCGTGGACGCCCGGCACGTGGAGATCCAGGTGCTGGCCGACGCTCACGGCTCGGTGGTGCACCTGGGCGAGCGGGAGTGCTCGCTGCAGCGCCGCCGGCAGAAGCTGGTCGAGGAGGCGCCGGCCCCCGGGCTGCCCGAGGCGCTGCGCAAGGAGATCGGCGCGGCGGCGGTGCGCCTGGCCCGCGAGGTCGGTTACCGGGGCGCGGGAACGGTGGAGTTCCTGGTCGACCCGTCGACCTGGGCGTACTACTTCATCGAGGTGAACGCCCGCATCCAGGTGGAGCACGGCATCACCGAGCTGGTCACCGGCGTGGACCTGGTGGCTACGCAGTTGCGCATCGCCGACGGCTCGCCCCTGCCGTTCGCCCAGGACGAGGTGGTCGCGCGGGGCGTCGCGATGGAGTTCCGGATCAACGCGGAGGACCCGGCGCGCGGTTTCTTCCCCTCCCCCGGCACCCTGTCGTTGATGCGCCCGCCGGCCGGCCCGGGGGTGCGGGTGGACACCGGGTTCGAGTCCGGCCGGGTGGTGCCGCCCTTCTACGACTCGCTGCTGGCCAAGCTGATGGTGTGGGCGCCCGACCGGCCGGCCGCTCTGGCCCGCGCCCGCCGCGCGCTGGCCGAGCTGCGGGTGGAGGGGGTGGCCACCACCGCCGCCCTGCACGGCCGCATCCTGGACTGGCCCGACTTCGTCGCCGGCCGCTACCACACCGGCTCGCTGGAGGCCTTCCTCAACGGCTGACCTCCAGTAGTAGCGCCAGGTGCAGGTCGGCCAGCGTGTCCGGGGCGTGCAGCTCCCGGCCGAGCAGCGCGCGGACCCGGGCCAGCCGGTGCCGGACGCTGTTCTCGTGCACGTGCAGCGCGCGGGCGGTGGCCGGCACGGACAGCGCGCACCGCAGGTACTCCCGCAACGTGTCCACCAGGAACCCCTGCTCGCGCAGCGGCGCCAGCACGGTGGCCGCCCGCTCCTTCACCCGTTCCGGGCCGACCGCCAGCACCAACCACTCCGCCACCCCCAGCCGATCCGCACTGACCACCGGCCGGGCAGTGGTCGCCGACGCCAGCGCCAACTCCGCGTCCGCCAACCCCTCACGCGCCCGGGCCAGCCCGGTGACTCGCGCCCCAACCCCCACCGCGACGACGTCGGCGACCCCCAGCAACGCCTCACCGAGTTCCTCCCCCGTCCACCCCGCCCCCTCGACCACCCAAACCACCACCCGCCCGGAATCACCCGCCACCAAATACGACACCCGCCACTCCGCCAACACCCGCTCCACCCCCGCCACCTCCACCGGCGAGTCGGCCTCTCGTCCCCGGCGAGTCGGGCTCCCGCGCTCGGCGAGTCGGGGATCTGGGTACGGCGAGTCGGGATTCTGGGTACGTCGGGCCGCGGATTCCCGCCCCGCGAGTCGGGAATCCGGGTACGGCGAGTCGGGATCTGAGGTACGCGGAGCCTCCGGTTCCGGCGCCACGCCAGCCAGGCGCAACGCCAGCACCCGACCGGGCACGTCCGGGTCGACCCCGAGCGCCCGGCCGTGATCACGCAGCTCGGCCACCACACCGGCCGGCAACTCGGGCCGCAGTGCCAGCGCACGGTGCAACAACTCCGCCCGGGCCGTTCGCCGCCGGGCCAGCTCACGCCCGCGAACCGTGCCGAGCCCCTCCAACAACTTCCCCACCACGGTCAGCGCGCGCAGAATCACCGGCACCGCGAGCGATCCCCGGGACACCTCGACCAGCACCCACCCGGTGATGTCGCCGTCCACCTCCACCGCCGTGGCGAACAGCCCGTCCGCGTCGATCACCTCCACCGGCGGCGCGTTCAGCGGCAGCTCGCGCAGCCGCCGCCAGCGGGCCTCGGCGCCGGACCCGGTGGTGTAGGACCCGGTGGTGAAAAGCACCGCGCCGACCTCGGTGTGCAGCGAGACCTCCGCGCGCAGCGCCCCGGCCAGCGCCGCGACCAGCGCGGTCTCCGGGTCCGGCTCGCCCAGCGCCTGCACCAGGCCGTCGGTGATCGCGGCGGTGCGGCGGAAGGTGCGCAGGTCCTGGCCCAGCAGCGCGGTGTCCACCATCCGCACGATCTCCCGGAACGGGATGCGCTCGGGCACCTCGAACACCGGGAAGGCGCGCCGCTCCGCCTCTTCCAACAGCGCCTTCGGCACCTGGTCGAACACGATTCCGGTGCCGAAGCCCAGCGCGACGACGCCGCCCTCGGCGAGCTCGGCGACCAGCTCCCGCTGTGCCGCCGGGTCCCGCCAGAGGCGCAGCCCCGTGGTCAGCACGATCCACTGCGGCGGCACCCAGCGGGACGGGTTGGCCGCCTCCACCACGTGCGCGCCGAGCACCGCCCGCCCGTGGGAGCGGGGGCCGCGCACCAGTTCGCGCAGGCCGAACTCCCGGTGGTCCAACACATCCTGAAAGATCATGATTAGGGAATCCACAACGCGAGTACGGATCGGTTTCGGATTCCATCATGTCGTTGCTTTCCCCGCCCCGGCTACTGTCAACAACCGGACAATTTGGCGCCCAGCGGAGGAGACCACGGTGAGCAACCCCGGAGCGGAAACCCTTTGGCACCCCTTCGCCGCGATGAACCAGGTCCGCAAGCAGCGCGTGACCATGGTCAGAGCGGAGGACGTCTGGGTCTGGGACTCCGAGGGCAACCGGTACCTCGACGGCACCGCCGCGCTCTGGTACGTGAACGTCGGGCACGGCCGCAAGGAGATCATCGAAGCGGTCGCCAAGCAGATGAACCAGCTGGACGCCTACCACACCTTCGGTGACATGGCCAACGAGCCGGCACTGCGCCTGGCCGACGAGCTGGCCGCGCGAGCCCCGATGACCGGGGCGAAGGTGTTCTTCACCAGCGGCGGCGGAGACTCCATCGACACCGCCGGCAAGATCGCCCGCCAGCACTTCGCGCTCACCGGCCAGCCGGAGCGCACCGTCCTCCTCTCCCGCGAGAGTGGTTACCACGGCACCCACGGGCTGGGCACCGCGCTGGGCGGCATCGCGCCGAACCGGATCGGCGGGCCGTTCGTGCCGGACGTCATCCAGGTGCCGTGGGACGACGCGGTCGCACTGGAGAAGACCATCGCGGGCATCGGCGCCGAGCGGGTCGCCGCGTTCTTCGCCGAGCCGGTGATGGGCGCCGGCGGCGTGCTGCCCCCGCCGCCCGGCTACCTGGAGGCGGTCGCGGAGATCTGCCACCGCAACGGCGTGCTGTTCATCGCGGACGCGGTGATCTGCGGTTTCGGCCGGCTGGGCAACTGGTTCGGCATCGAGCGGTTCGACGCGCGGCCCGACCTGATCACCTGCGCCAAGGGCGTGACCAGCGGCTACCAGCCGCTCGGCGCGGTGCTGGCGTCGGCCGAGGTGGCCGCGCCGTTCTGGGACACCCCGGGCGTGGCGTTCCGGCACGGCCCGACCTACGCCGGCCACCCCGCCGCGTGTGCCGCCGGCCTGGCCAACCTGGCGGTGATGGAGCGCGAGGACCTGCTGACCCGGGCGCGCGGCCTGGAGACCGAGCTGTACACCCGGCTGACCGCGCTCACCGACCACCCGCTGGTCGCGTCGGCGCGCGGCGGCGTCGGCTTCCTCGGCGCGGTGGAACTCGACCCGGAGCGGCTGGCCGCGAACCCCGGCCTGCCGGGCGCGGTGTCGGCGGCGGCCCGGTCACACGGGGTGCTCTCCCGCGCGACCATTTCCGCCATCGCGTTCTCCCCGCCGCTCACCGCGACCACGGAGCACCTGGACCTGCTGGCCGAGGCGCTCCGTGCGGCGCTGGACGAGGTTTAGTAGCGAATGCTTTCGCCGGAGTAGCGACCGCCTTTGCAGCGCAGCTGCACCCAGCGGTCCCAATCGCGGTGCCGGTTGCCCCGGTACTTGTGGCCGCGATAGACGATGTGCCCGCCACCCAGTACGCACCTTTTCGGGCTGACCGACTCGAACGCCGCCCCACTGCCGGCGTTCGGTGTCATGGCCAGGGCGGGTGCGCTGGTCAGGCCGACCGCGCAGACCGCGGCCACCACCGGCACACCGATGCGAACCAATGCTCGTCGCGCGCGCATATCGACGCTCCCCTTCTTCGGCGTGATGGCGATCACTGTATCGCCCGGCCGGCCGGAGAGCGCCAATCCTTAATCGAAACTTCAGCAACCGGCGGCCGTTTAGCACCGAATTCGGAAACAATTTCCGACGGCCGCCGCCGGCATTCTCTCGCGGGGTGCGCGGCCGCTCGGCGTACGTCGATCTGGGTGGGATGCGCGACATCGGGGGCCGCTCGGCGTCTACTTTCTATATTGTATGGGGCATGCTGAGTGCCGAGGAGCAGGCCGTTGTCGACACGGTGCGGGACTTCGTGGACCGCGACGTCCGGCCGGTGGCGCGCGAGCTGGAGCACGCCAACGAGTACCCGGAGAAGTTGATCGAGCAGATGAAGGCGCTCGGCATCTTCGGGCTGGCGATCCCGGAGCCGTGGGGCGAGGCGCCGGTGTCCATGCCGTGCTACGCGTTGGTCACCGCCGAGCTGGCGCGCGGCTGGATGTCGCTGGCCGGGGCGATGGGCGGACACACCGTGGTGGCCAAGCTGCTGCTCCAGTTCGGCACCGATTCCCAGCGCGACCGGTACCTGCCGAAGATGGCCACCGGTGAGATCCGGGCCACCATGGCACTCACCGAACCCGGCGGCGGCTCCGACCTGCAGGCCATGACCACCACGGCGCGCCGCCAGGACGACGGCGGCTACCTGGTCAACGGGTCCAAGACGTGGATCACCAACTCGCGCCGCTCCCAGCTGATCGCGCTGCTGTGCAAGACCGACCCGGCCGCGTCGCCCAAGCATTCCGGGATCTCGATCCTGCTGGTGGAGCACGGCCCGGGCCTGACCGTGTCCCGCGACCTGCCCAAGCTCGGCTACAAGGGCGTGGAGAGCTGCGAGCTCTCCTTCGACGACCACCGCGCCGGGCCGGACGCCCTGCTCGGCGGGGTCGAGGGCAAGGGCTTCGGGCAGATGATGAAGGGCCTGGAGACCGGGCGTATACAGGTTGCATCCCGGGCGCTGGGCGTCGGACGCGCGGCGTTCGATGACGCGCTGCGTTACGCGCAGGAGCGGGAGAGCTTCGGCAAGCCGATCTGGCAGCACCAGTCGATCGGCAACTACCTGGCCGACATGGGCACCAAGCTGACCGCCGCACGCGAGCTGATCCTCTACGCCGCGCGCCGCTACGACGCCGGCCAGCGGGTGGACATGGAGGCGGGCATGGCCAAACTGTTCGCCTCCGAGGTGGCCATGGAGGTCGCGCTGAACGCGGTGCGCATCCACGGCGGCTACGGCTACTCCACCGAGTTCGACGTGGAACGCTACTTCCGCGACGCCCCGCTCATGATCGTCGGCGAGGGCACCAACGAGATCCAGCGCAACGTCATCGCCGCCCAACTGGTCAAGCGCGGCGGCCTGGACTGAACGACCACCCAGCCGTACCCCAATCCCCGACTCACCGAGCACGAATCCCCGACTCACCGAGCACGAAATCCCGACTCGCCGTACCTGGATCCCCGACTCGCGGGGGTGGACCCGGTGGGGGGTTCTCAGGTTTGGTCGGTGAGGATGGGGTGTTGTGGGGAGTGCTAGTGGGTTTGCCGTGGCGCCCGCGCCTCGGCGGTGGGCGTCCGGGGCGCTCGGTATCGCATCGGTACTGATCGGGGTGGCCGCACTGGTCACGGCGACACGTGGGCCGGGAGCGATCGAGCAGGCGCTACCGGAGAGCGCGCCGCCGGCGCCGGTCGCCCGCGTCGCCATCGCCTCCGCCGCCACGCTGCCGGCCATCACTCCGGCGCCCGCCACGCCGGGGAGTCCGACCGATGCGGGGGCGATCAACGGCGCCAACCCGGCCACGCCGATCAGCGTCGCGGTGGCCGACGGGACGGTCCAGACGGTGAAGGTGACCGACCCGCGCGGCGCGTCGGTGCCCGGCGAGGCGGTCAAGGGCGGCTGGCACACCACGGTCGGGCTGGCCTACGGCACGGCTTACCGGGTGGACGTGGCCGCGGTCGGCGCGGACGGCCAGCCGGTGCACCAGACCCGCACGGTGAACACGGTGAAGCCGGCGCTGCTGGCCTACCCGTCGTTCATCCCGGCGCCGGGGCAGCAGAGCGTCGGGGTCGGCCAGCCGCTGGTGGTGAAGTTCGACCACCCGGTGACCGACCGGGCCGCCGCCGAGCGCGCGCTGAAGGTGACCACCAGCCCCGAACAGCCGGGTTCCTGGTACTGGATCTCGCCCAGCGAGGCGCACTACCGGGGCAAGGAGTACTGGCAGCCGAACACCACGATCTCCCTGCACGCCGGGATGTTCGGCGTCGACCTGGGCAAGGGCACGTTCGGCGAGCTGAACCGGGACCTCACCGTGCACGTGCACGACTCGTGGGTCGCCAAGGCCGACGGCAAGGTCGAGCAGATGCAGATCTTCCACAACGGCGCACTGGTCAACACCATGCCGATCAGCCTCGGCTCGCCGGGCCACCCGTCGCACCTCGGGCCGCACGTGGTCTCCGACAAGATGCCCACGATGACCATGGACTCGTGCACCTACGGGGTGTGCGAGGGCGACCCGGGTTACTACAAGGAGAAGGTCGACCTGGACCTGCGGATCTCCAACGACGGCGAGTTCGTGCACTCGGCGCCGTGGTCCACCGGGCAGCAGGGCGACTCCAACGTCTCGCACGGCTGCGTGAACCTGAGCCCGGCCAACGCGAAGTGGTTCTTCGACCACTTCAACGTCGGGGACGTCGTGGAGATCACCAACTCGGGCGGGCCGGCGCTTCCGGTGTACGACACCTACGGCGACTGGGAGCTCGACTGGCCGCACTGGCAGTCCGGATCCGCCCTGCGGTGACCGCGTAACCCCGTTATCGTGATCCGCATGACACAGGTCGTGCACCGGCGGGAGCTGGAACCCGGGATCCACCTGCTGGAGCTGGACCGCCCGGACCGGCTCAACGCGATGACCGAGAACCTGGTCGACCAGCTGCACGAGCAACTGGGCCTGCTGGCCGCCGACGACTCCTGCCGGGTGGTGATCCTGACCGGCCGGGGCCGGGGGTTCTGCGCCGGCCTGGACCTCAAGGGCTACGCGCCCGGCCAGGACGGCCGGCTGCCGGGTTCCTCACCCCAGGACCGGATGCGCCTGATCAAACGGATCGCCTCGCTGGTCACCGAGCTGCGGGCGCTGCCGCAGCCGGTCATCGCGGCGATCAACGGCGCGGCCGCCGGTGGCGGGCTGGCGCTGGCCGTGGCCTCCGACGTGCGGCTGGCCGGGGCGTCGGCCCGGTTCGCCGACGGGTTCGTGCGGATCGGGCTGTCCGGCTGCGAGATCGGGGTGAGCTGGCTGCTGCCCCGGCTGATCGGTGCGTCCCGCGCGTTCGAGCTGATGCTCACCGGCCGGCTGATCGACGCGGCCGAAGCCGACCGGATCGGCCTGGTCTCCCGGGTGGTGCCGGACGATTCGCTGATCGACGCCGCGCTGGGCGTGGCCAGGGAGATCACCGGGAACAGCCCGTTCGGCGTGCGCCTGACCAAGCAGGTGATGTGGCACCAGCTGGAAACCGGGTCGCTGGGCGCCGGCATCGCCATGGAGGCCGGCACCCAGGCCACCGCCAGCCTGACCGCCGACGCCGGCGAGGCCATGACCGCATTCCTGGAAGGCCGGCAACCCCGGTTCACGGACTCGTAAAGTTACTGCTGGAACGTCGGATCCGGGCGGACCGCGACCTCCAACACCAGCGGGTTGGTCCGCGCGGGCAACGTGGGCACCACCCGGTCCAGCGCGTCGCCGAGCTCCTCCTGGGTGTGCACCGACTCCGCCGGGCAGCCCAGCCCCCGGGCCAGGGCGGACACGCTGACCTCGGAGAACGCCGGCCAGGGCGGCTTGCCGCCGTGCTGCTCGGCCAGCCGGTCCATGATCGCGTAGCGGCCGTTGGCCAGCACCACGAACAGCACGCCGCAGGAGTAGTGCGCGCCGCTCCACAGCGCCTGGATGCCGTACAGCGAGGACCCGTCGCCGACCACCGCGACCACCGGGCGGTCCGGCCGGGCCATGCGCACGCCGATCGCGGCCGGCAAGGCGAAACCCAGCCCGCCCATGGCCGCGCTCAGGTAGCCCAGCGACTCCCGCGCCGGCAGCAACCGGTGCAGCTGCGGCCGGCTGGAAGGGGTCTCCTCCACCACCACGGTGTCCGGGCGCAGCCGCCGCGCCAGTGCCGTCATCACATCCGCCGCGCGCAGGGCCGGCCCGGTTGCCGAGCCGGGATCCGCCGCCGCGCCGGCGGCCATCCCCACGCCGGCCGGTATCCCCGATTGGGCCGCCAACCCCGCTGAAGTGGCTGAACCACCCTGCTGAAGTGGCTGAATCGGGCTGGATCGGGGTGGGAGCCGCTCGGTCAGGCGTTGGCAGAGGGAGGGGAGCTCGGCGACGAGCGCCAGTTCGGCGGGGCTGTGTTTGGCGTCTTCCAGGTCGTCGGTGAGGAGGGCCACTCTCACGCCCGGCGGGAGCAGCGGTCCCGGCTCGTACAGGTACTGCCGGAACACCGGCCCGCCGACCACCAACACCACGTCGTGCCCGTCCAGGGTGTCGCGCAGCCGGGACCGGCCGGACGGCAGGTGCCCGGCGAAGCGCGGGTGGTCCTGCGGGAAGCCGGCGCGCGCGGCGAACGCCTCCTGCCAGACCGGGCAGTCCAGCCGCTCGGCCAGCTCGACCAGCGCGGTCCAGGTGTCCGGCCGGTCCGCGTCGGCGCCGACCACCAGCGCCGGGCGCGCGGCGCCGCCGACCAGGGCGACCAGCTCGTCCAGCTCCCGTTCCTCCAGCGAGGACGCCGTGCGCATGGCGTCCGGCGCGGGCAGCTCCACGTCCTCCGCCGGCTCGGCCCAGTCCCCGCTGGGCACGATCACCAGTGCCGGCCCTCGGCCCAGCCGGGCCTCGTGCCAGGCCCGGGCCAGTGCGCCCGGGACGTCCTGTGGACGAGGCGGCTGGTTGGTATACACCGGGTATACACCGGCCAAGCCTTCCAGGTCGCCGGTGAGGAACGGCCGGTTGGCCAGGTGCCGGCGGTCCTGCTGGCCGACCAGCACCACCAGCGGCACCCGGTTGGCCCGGGCGGTGGCCAGCGCGGAGACCGCGTTGCCCAGTCCGGCGGTGGTGTGCAGGTTGACGAACGCCGGGCGGTCGGCGGCGGTGGCCCACCCGGTGGCCATGCCGACCACCGCGCCCTCGTGCAGCCCGAGCACGAAGTCGAAGTCGTCCGGCAGGTCGGCCAGGAAGGCCACCTCGGTGGAGCCGGGGTTGGCGAAGATCGTGGTCAACCCCCGGTGGCGCAGCACATCCAGCGCCGCGTCCCGAACCGTGCGCATGTCACTCCCTCACAGTCGCCGGCACCAGGAAAACCGCGAGCGCGGCCACCGCCGCGACCGCCGCGAACAGGTAGAACCCCCACGGGTAGGCGATGCCGGCGGAGAGCAGGGCGCCGCCGACCAGCGGGCCGCTGATCGCGCCGATCCGGCCGACGCCGCTGGCCGAGCCGAGCGCGGTGCCGCGCGCCCAGGTCGGGTAGCGCTGCCCGATGTACGCGTAGACCAGCACCTGGGCGCTGAACACGAACACCCCGGCCAGCAGCACGCTGACCGCGATGCCCACCCCGGCCACCTTCACGGTGAGCAGCGCCAGGAACACCATCGCGCCGACGAACCACAGCATGGTGGCCGGGCGCAGCCCGATCCGGTCGCCCACCCAGCCGGCGACCAACATGCCCAGGATGGCGCCCAGGTTCAGCACCAGCAGCAGGGCCAACCCGGCCCGCAGCCCGTAGCCGGCCGCCCGCATGATCTCCGGCAGCCAGGTATTCAACCCGTATACCAGCAGCAACCCCATGATCGAGGCCAGCCAGAAGGCCAGCGTGGCCCGCCGGTAGCCGGGCTGGAACAGCGTGCGCACCGGGTTGGCCTCCGGCCGCTCGGCCAGGTACCAGGTGGATTCCGGCAGGAACCGCAGCAGCAGCGGGACCAGCACCAACGAAGGCAGAGCAAGCAGCACGAACATCAGCCGCCAGCCCAGGTTCGGGATCACCACGATGCCCAACAGCGAGGTGAGCACCGCCCCGACGTGGTAGCCGATCATCAGCGTGGTGGTCGCGGTGCCCACCCGGCCGCCCTTGGCGTACTCGTTGACCAGCGCCAGCGCCACCGGCAGCACCCCGCCCAGCGGGATCCCGGCGAGGAAGCGCAAGGCGCCGAACGTCCACGGGTCGGGCGCCACCGCGCAGAGCAGGGTCAGCAGCGAGAACGCGACGACGGTGATCAGCATGCCTCGGCGGCGGCCGATCAGGTCGGTGAGCGGGCCGACCGACAGCGCGCCGACCATCACGCCGAGCAGCCCGACGGTGGCGATGATCGACCCGGTGGCCGGGTGCAGCCCCCATTCCGGGTAGCGCAGCAGCGAGGGCATCACCACGCCCAGCACCACCAGGTCGGCGCCCTCCAGGGTTACCGCCGCCCAGCACAGCGGCAGCACCCAGCCCGCGTTTCGCGTTCCCTCGCCCACCGAACTCGCCGTTGAGTTGGTCGACATGGGTCACCTCCTCGATCGCGTACCCCTCCGGAACAGGAGTTGGCAGTATCGGAAGCGGTGAACCCCTTGTCAGCGGCTTCTCTCACTCACCGGAAAACGTTCCCCCGGAGCGCCCAACGCGCGGGAGACGGCGGCGGCGGTCACCCGCACCACCGGCACCAGTGGTTGCAGATTCTTCGAATCCGAGTTCAGCACCACGGAGATCGCCGCGACCACCTGGCCGGAACCGCCGACCACCGGCGCGGCCACCGACGAGGCGCCCTCGGTCATCTCGTCGCGGCTCAGGCAGTAGCCGGTGGTGCGGATGTCGGCCAGGGCGCCGGCCAGCTCGGCCGGGTCGGTGATGGTGCCGCTGGCCAGCCTGGGCAGGCCTCGGGCCACCACCTCGGCGACAAGGTCGGCGGGCGCGTGCGCGAGCAGCACCTTGCCCGGCCCGCTGGCGTGCATCGGCATCCGCCGGCCGACCTGGGAACGCACCGCGGCCTCGATCCGCCCGGGCAGCCGCTCCACGAACAGGGCGTGTGGTCCGTCCGCTACCACCAGGTGCACGTAGTGCCCGGTGGCCGAGGCCAGGTCCTGCAGGAACGGCAGCGCGGCGTCCCGCAGGTCCCGGGCGGCCGGGGCCAGCGCGCCGACCCGCCAGAGCCGGATGCCGATCCGGTACCGGCCCCGCGCCACCCGCTCCAGCGCACCCCATTCGACCAGCTCGGCGACCAGCCGGTGGGTGGTCGCCGGGGCCAGCCCGGTGGCCTGGGAGATCGAGGTGATCGTGTGCTCCGGGCGTTCCGAGGAGAACACGCCGAGCACGGCCAGCGCGCGGCTCAGCACCGAGCGCCCCGGGCGGTTGCCGGTGCGATGGTTCATGATTCAAGGGTGCCCCGTGAATCCGAACCCGTGCTGGACATCGTGGACGTGGATTTCGTCCGGGAGGGCCGGGACATCCTGGCCTGCATCCGGCTGACCGTGCACGCCGGCGAGCACTGGGCGCTGCTCGGCCCCAACGGCGCCGGCAAGAGCACGCTGCTCTCCCTGTGCGGCGCGATCGCGCACCCCACCCGGGGCGCCGTGCAGGTGCTCGGGTTCCGACTGGGCCGGGTGGACATGCGCGAGCTGCGGGGCTGGATCGGCCACGTGGACCCGCGCCAGCCGCTGGACCCCCGGCTGAGCGTGGAGCAGGCCGTGCTCACCGGGGTCACCGGCAGCAACGGCTGGGTGCCCCGGTGGAAGCCCAGCGCCACCGCGCTGCGCCGGGCGGACGACCTGATGGAGCTGCTCGGCGTCGCGCGGCTGCGCGACGCGGGGTTGGCCACGCTGTCCCAGGGCGAACGGGGCCGGACCCTGGTCGCCCGTGCACTCATGCCCCAGCCGCACCTGTTGCTCCTGGACGAACCGAGCACCGGCCTCGACCTGGCCGCCCGGGAACGCCTGCTCACCTCGGTGGACACACTGCGCGCGGAGTACCCCTCGCTGGCGAGCGTGCTGGTCACCCACCACCTGGAGGAGCTGCCGGCCAGCACCACGCACGCCATGCTGCTGCGCGGCGGGCGCACCCTGAGCTCCGGCCCGGTGGCCGACGTGCTGACCAGCTCACTGGTGAGCACCTGCTTCGACCACCCGGTGCTGATCAAGCACTCGCTGAACCGCTGGACCGCCCAAGCCGCCCCAATACCCGAAACCGATCTCCCCACCTACACCCCCGACACCCCAACCGACGACCCCCACCCCAACCCCCTCCACCGCTAACCCCTAGGCGAGTCGGGGATCTAGGTACGGCGAGTCGGGGATCTGGGTACAGCGAGTTGGGAACCCGGGCACGGTGCGGATGGCTGGCGCGCGGAGCGTTCGTCCGCTGTGCCGGTCCGCGGATCGCTTTGACGACGGGGCGGGCGAGGACGCCTCCTGCCGGTCAGCCCGTCCGACTCGTCTTTCGCTCAGCTAGTGCGCTAGCTAATGCTCAGCTAGTGCGCTAGCTAGCGCACTAGCTAGTGCTCGGCAATCGCTCATCCCAGCGCCGCCTTGCTCGCTGACAGTCGCTATCGGCAGAGTCGCGAGGCCTCCCCCGGCCGACTCCTGGCCGCGCGAACAGCTCAGCCCGCCGTCCAAGCACTCTGCGAACCGGCGCCGCTACCAGGTACCGGCCACGTACCCGGCCCGAGCCCCGCCTCAACCCGCTCCACGACGCACACGAATCCCCAACTCGCCGTACCCAGATCCCCGACTCGCTGTACCCGAATCCCCGACTCACCGGGGCACGAAAGCCCGACTCGCTGTACCTGAATCCCCGACTCGCCGAGGGTGGTGGGGTTAGGGGCAGGGGTGGGGGTTGGGGCGGGTTATACGGGTGCGCCAGAACCAGAGTGCGGCTACCAGGTAGAGGCCGACCAAGACTGGCACGGCGACGGCATCCAGCAGCGCCGCCAGGCCGGCCACCGTCAACCCGGCGGCGACCACGGCGACACCGGTGCGCAGCGCGAACCAGATCGGTCGACGGCTGGAGTTCAGCCACGCCCACGCGCCGCCACACAGCACCGCGACCAGGAACAACGCGCCGAGCGCCGCCACAGCCGAGGCCGGCAGCACCGGCGCCGCTACCACGGCGAGCGCGCCAACCGCGACCACCACCCCGGCCCGGACCAACGCGCTCAGGCCACCGACCGGCGGCGCCACCCCACCCAGCGTGCGCACCGAGACGCCGTCACCGATCAGCGCCAGGGAACCGCCCCGGCCGACCAGCACCGGTTCCGCCGGGCCATCCCGGCGCACCTGCAGCCGGCCGCATGCACACCGCGTGTATACAACGATCCCTTCGGCGGTCTCGTGGCGGGACACAATCTCGAACGGCTCGGCCTCCGGCCAGCCACAACGACGGCAGCGCTGGGTGTTCATGACTCCAGGATCGGCTCGAAAACCCCTCGTGTCCATTTCACATTTCTTACTAGCAACGTACAATCTGACTACATGATTGACCTGCGCCGTCTGCACGTGCTCCGCGTCGTCGACCAGCTCGGCACCATCACCGCCGCGGCCGGTTCACTGCACCTGACGCCGTCGGCGGTGTCCCAGCAACTGCGCTCGCTGGCGCACGAGCTGAGCGTCCCGCTGCTCGAACCGGACGGCCGGCGGGTCCGGCTGACCCCGGCGGCGCACCTGTTGCTCAAGCACGCGGACAGCCTGGCCACCCAGTGGGAGCAGGCGCGAGCCGAGCTGCGGGCCTACGGCGAACAGAGCGGCGGGTCGCTGCAGCTGGGCGGGTTCCCCTCGGTGCTGCCGGCGGTGATCGCGCCGGCCGCGTCGCTGCTGCGCGAGCGGGAACCGGATCTCGACCTGCACATCATGGAGGTCGAGTCGCAGAACGCCTTCGAGCTGCTGCTGGTCGGCGAGGTGGACATCGCGATCACCCTGCCCAACCTGGACCGGCCGGTGGCCGACGACCCCAAGTTCGACCAGCAACGGCTGTTGGACGAGCCGCAGGACATGCTGGTTCCGGCCGACCACCCCCTGGCCGGAAAACCGGCCGTCTCGCTGGAGGACTTCAAGTTCGACGAGTGGGTGCTCCCGGTGGCGCACAGCTGCGACCAGTTCGAGCTGGCCTCGGTGGCCTGCGCCGCCGCCGGCTTCACGCCGAAGGTGCGGCACCAGGCGAAGGAGTGGGCGGCCACCATCGCCATGGTCGCGCACGGGTTGGGCGTGTGCCTGTTGCCCCGGCTGGTGCCGATCCCGAGCGGCATGGCCGTGGTCCGGCTGGCCCTGCGCGACCCGGTGCCCCGCCGGCGGCTGCTCACCTGCACCCGGCGCGGCAGCCGGGAGCAGCGGGCCATCGCGCTCGGCCTGGACGCGCTGGCCGAGATCGCGCTCAGAAGCCGAGTGCGCGGGTGAGCACGGTCCGGGTGTCCGCCGGGTCGATCACGTCGTCCAGGTCGAAGGTGGAAGCCACGCTGAGTGCCTTGCCGTGCTCGTACAGCCGCGCGACCAGTTCCTCGTACCGCTCCCGCCGGGCCACCGGGTCCTCGATCGCCGACAGCTCGGCGCGGTAGCCCAGCTCCACCGAGCCTTCCAGGTTCATCCCGCCGAACTCGCCGGTCGGCCAGCTCGCGGTCATCCGGGTGGCCCGGAAGCCGCCGCCGGCCATGGCCATCGCGCCCAGCCCGTAACCCTTGCGCAGCACCACGACCACCGGCGGTACCCGCAGCTTGGCCCCGGCGACGAACATCGCGCCGAACCGCCGCACCGCACCCCTCGCCTCTTCCTCCGGGCCGACCATGAACCCCGGCGTGTCGCACAGCGAGACCACGGGAAGTCCGTAGGCGTCACAGATCCGCAGGAACCGGGCGGCCTTGTCGGCGGCGTCGGAGTCGATCGCGCCGCCCAGGTGCAGCGGGTTGTTGGCGATCACGCCGACCGGGTGGCCGGCCAGCCGCGCGAACGCGGTGACCATGCCGATGCCGAACCCTCGCCGCAGCTCCAGCACGCTGCCGGTGTCGAACAGCGCGTCCAGCACCCCGCGTACCGGATAGGCGCGCACCCGGTTCTCCGGCACCATCGCCCGCAACAGGCGTTGATCTTCATGGGTATACTCGCTGTATACAGTGCCGGTGGCGTAGTCCAGATACCGCCGGGCGGCGTCCGCCGCCGCCCGGTCATCGGAGACCAGCAGGTCCACCACGCCGTTCGGCACCTGCACGGACATCGGCCCGACGTCCCCCGGCGCCACCTGGCCCAGCCCGCCGCCGGCGATCATCGCGGGGCCGCCCATGCCCAGGCTGGCGCCCTCCACCGCGATCAGCACGTCACACACCCCGGCCAGCGCGGCGTTCCCGGCGAAGCAGTAACCGCCGACCACGGCGACCGTGGGCACCTCGCCGACCAGTGCGGCCGCCGTGTGGAAGGTCGGCACGTCCAGCCCGGTGAACCCCGCCTGGTCGGTGTCCCCGGGCCGCCCGCCGCCGCCCTCGGCGAAGATCACCATCGGCAGCTTCTCCCGGCGGGCCAGCTCGAGCAGCCGGTCGGTCTTGCGGTGGTTCTGCACGCCCTGGGTGCCGGCCAGCACCGTGTAGTCGTAGGACATCACCGCGCAGCGCGTTCCGTGGATGCGCGCGGTTCCGGTGACCATGCCGTCGGCCGGGGTGCGTTCGATCAGCTCCGCCACGCTGCGCCGGCGACGCTGCGCGGCGATGACCAGTGCGCCGTACTCCACGAAGCTGTCCGGGTCGCACAGCGCGTCCAGGCTCTCCCGGGCGGTCAGCCGGCCCTTTTCGTGCCGCTTGGCGGCCGCCTCCGGGCGGCCCTCGTCGCTGCCGGTGTAGTGCCGGTGCAGGGTCTCGGCCAGGTCCGCGCGGATGTGGTCCGGGTCGTGCTCGGTCCGGTCGGTTTCGTCCTCGGCGGCGTGGCCGGCCGGTTCGACGCGCACCAACGGGGTGCCTTCGCCGACCGCGTCACCCACCTTGACCAACAGCTCCATCACTTCGACGGGACCGGGTGCGGGTATCTCGTGCTCCATCTTCATCGCCTCGAGCACGGCCAGCGGCGCACCCTTCGGCCGCGCGTCGCCCGGCGCCGCCGGCAGCTCCACCACCACGCCCGCCCGCGGCGCCCGCACGACCTCCCCGTCGACCCCGCACTCAACCCCCAGCCCCGGCCGCGGCTCGAGCCCCGACCCTGGCGGCGGCCCCGACTCAAGCTCCGGCCGCCACTCCGCCCCTAGGCCCGAGCGCGGCTGAGGCCCCGATCCTGGCGGCTCCGACTCAGACTCCGGCCGCGGCTCGAGCAGCTCGGCGAGGTGCTCGTCCACGAACCCGGTGTGCACCTCGCCGGGCCGGAAGTCCGGGTGCCGCAGCAATGCGCGCAGCACGCCCAGGTTGGTGGCCACCCCCTCCACCCGGAAGCGACCGAGCGACCGCTCGGTCGCGGTCAGCGCGGCGCCCGGGTCAATGCCGGTGACGATCACCTTGGCCAACAGCGAGTCGTACCTCGGGCTCACCGGAACCCCCTGTCCGGCGGCGGTGTCCACCCGGACGCCCCGCCCGGACGGCGGCTCGAACCGGGTCGGCGTGCCGGCGGCCGGATGCACCTCACTGTCGGCGCGCGGCGTTTCCGCGTTCACCCGCGCCTGCACCGCCGCACCCCGGCACGGCGGGCTTTCGGTAAGGCCCAGGTCGGCCAGCGTGGCGCCGGCGGCCACCGCTAGCTGCAGCTCCACCAGGTCCAGCCCGGTGACCTCCTCGGTCACCGTGTGCTCCACCTGCAATCGGGCGTTGACCTCGAGAAACACGAACTCGTCCCGGTACACCAGGAACTCGGCGGTGGCCAGCCCCAACCGGTCGACCGACTCACCCAGCCGTACCGCCGCCGCATGCAACCGCTCGCGCAACCCGTCGGGCACGCCGGGCGCCGGCGCGATCTCCACGAGCTTCTGCCGGCGCCGCTGCGCACTGCAGTCCCGATCGCCCAGCGCGACCACCGCACCGGTCCGGTCGCCCAGCAGCTGCACCTCCACGTGCCGCGCCCCGCGCAGCAACCGCTCCAGATACAGCGCCGGGCTACCGAACGCTCGCTCGGCCTCCGACCGGCACCGGGCGAGTACCCCGGCGACCCCCTCCTGCTCTGCGTGCAAAAACGCAACATTCGAGGCAGTTCGCTGGTCTGACTCGGTCTCGCCGACGGAGTTCGCCTGGGTCTCGGTGACGGAGTTCGCTTGCGTCCCGGCGACGGCGTTCGTCTCGGCGACGGCGTTCGTCTCGGCGCGGGAGCGCGGCGTCGCGGCGCTGATCGTCAGTGGGCGCATGCCGAGGCCGCCCCCACCGGCGACCGCCTTGACCATGACCTGCCCGCCGTGCGCGGCGGCGAACCGGGCCGCCGCCCGCTCGTCCGCCGCTGGGTCCTCGCCGGTGAGTACCGGGCTGCCGGCGAGCAGCGGGATCGCCAGTTCGGCCGCGCGCGCCCGGGCCGCCGCCTTGTCCCCGAACAGCGTCAACGCGGCCGGCGACGGCCCCACGAAGGTCAGCCCGGCCCGCGCGCAGGCCTCGGCGAACGACGCGCGCTCGGACAGGAACCCGTAACCGGGGTGCACCGCGTCGCACCCGGTCCGCCGAGCCGCTTCGACCATCGCGGCCGCGTCCAGGTACGCCGCCGGCCCGGCGGCATCCAGCCGCACCGCGTCCGACGCGCCCGCCAGGTGCCCGCCGTCGGCCTCGTCGGCGGCGTGCACCGCGACGCACGGGATCCCGAGCGACTCGGCGGTGTGCCATACCCGAACCGCCACCTCACCCCGGTTCGCCACCAGCAGCCGCGTGATCGCCGTCATCGGCCGACCCTAACCGCGCCGCCACCGCCGTGCCCCGTGAACGCCGGCCGTCCGGGGGCACCGCCGAGAACCGGAAACCGTCGGCTCAAGGGGTCGCGGGTGTCGACTCGGTGTGCCAGGAACGTCGGCTCGGTGTGCTGGAACCTCGACTCAGAGTGCCCGGAACGTCGGCTCGGTGTGCTGGAACCTCGACTCGGTGCGCCAGGAACGTCGACTCGGCGTGCTGGAACTCGACTCAGGGTGCCAGGAACGTCAACTCAGGGTGCTGGAAACGTCGACTCGCGCCGATGAGAGCGCCGACTCGCGGGCAAGAGGGAAGGGCGGGTGATCAGTGCGGCGGTGGCTAGCGCGCCCAGGAGGAGGGTGCCGAGGAGCCAACTGCCGAGGACGGCCCACCAGGGATGGCCCAGGTAGAGCTGGGCGGCGCCGATGGCCAATGCGGCCGGAGCGGCCAGCCAGTGCAGTGCGCGCCACAGAACCGTGGGCAGGTAAGGGTGCAGCAGCCAGGCGGCCACGCCCCAGCAGACCAGGCTGGTGGTGGCCGGGCCGGACACGGCCGACCCGCCGAGCAGCTCCTTGCCGGCGGCCAGGCTGACCCCGAGCAGCAGCACCGCCGAGGTCGCACCGAGGATCGGCCGCCACCGGGCGGTGCGCATGGCCAGCACCGCGGCCAGGGTGAGCAGCAGCGCCGGGACGATCACGGTGCCGCCGACCATGGATACGCCGTTGGCCACGAAGTGCGGCCAGCGCCAGGCCCGCTCGTCACGCGGGATCGCCGACCGCGCCACCCGGCCGCCCAGCAGCGCATCGTGCCGCCACAGCTGCACGATCAGCCCGGCCGGCAGCATGGCCAGCCCCACGGCGGCCAGCCGGATGGAGCCGAGCAGCGCCGGCGGCGGCGTGGTGATCAGGGGCTTGGGGGCGGTCACGGGCATGAACTCGAAGTTATCCGGGCCACCTAGGCGTTTGCTGAGAAACTCAGGAACGGCCGGGGTGACTCCACCCACGGCTGCGCGGCGGCGGGCCGGAACAGGTGACCCGAAAGGCGTTCAGCCGGCCGATGCGACCAGATCACCTGGAAGAGCGAGCCGCCCGCCACGGCGGGCTGACCAGGAAGTGGGTGTCGAACCGGTCCTGCATGTCCAGCAGGCTCTCGGCGGCCAGCTCACCCCGGACGATCCGGCCGAGCTGGCGGAAGTACTCGAACCGCTCCACCCCGGGGGTGAGCACGATCAGCAGGTCGGCGGTGGAGTCCCGGGACGCGGCGAACGCGTGCGGCAGCTCCGGCGGCACGACCAGCACGTCGCCGGTGGCGGCGGTCAACACCCGGTCGCCGACCAGCACGTCCAGTGAACCGTCCAGCACGTAGAACAGCTCGGTGGACAGCTTGTGGGTGTGCGGCATCGCACCGTCCGCGCCCTGGGCCAGGGTCACCCGCTGAGTGCTCAGCGCCCCGCCGGTGGCCTCGCTGTCCGCGAGCAGGCGAATGGTGGCCGGCCCGCCGGTGAGCGTCTCCACGTCGGCCGCGCGCACCACCACCGCGCCGGCCGGCAGCGCCCCCTCCGCCGGCCGCGCGTCCCCCGACAACGATGACGGACCAGACATGACGCCCCCCACTCTTCTCCCGCGTACCCCTCCATTCAACGCTATTTGACCTAGAGCGTTTCCCACGGATCATCCAGCCGGCTGCGCGGTGCCCAGAGGGCGCCTCGCGGCGTTGTCCTCCTCCCCGATAGCTCCGCTATCGGCTCGTCGTCCGCCTTGCGATGCATCCCTCTGGACCACCGCTCGCTCGGCATAGATCCGAGGGAAACGCTCG
Organism: Actinospineispora eucalypti; assembly: GCF_039543365.1. Taxonomy (NCBI): domain Bacteria; kingdom Bacillati; phylum Actinomycetota; class Actinomycetes; order Pseudonocardiales; family Pseudonocardiaceae; genus Actinospineispora; species Actinospineispora eucalypti. The sequence continues at coordinate 573,365 of NZ_BAABJP010000001.1, read as the reverse complement.
AACGATCCTCTACAACTACTTGACGATTCGCAATGAATCTGTAGACTATTGACCGACCGTAGACGCCGACCACGAAAGGCGGACGGCGAGATGAGCGCCAACCCACTACGCGTGAGTTTCCGCACCGCGCCCGAGCAGTACCGGCACTGGCGGCTCGACACCGAGCACAGCGCCGAGACCGGGGTTGCCTACCTGCGCCTGGACGTCGCCGAGGACGGCGGCCTCGTAGAGGGCTACGAGCTCAAGATGAACTCGTACGACCTCGGCGTGGACATCGAGCTTTACGACGCCGCACAGCGACTGCGCTTCGAGCACCCCGAGGTGCGCGCGGTCGTGCTGACCAGCGCCAAGGACCGTAACTTCTGCGCCGGCGCGAACATCCGGATGCTGGCCCAGTCCAGCCATCCGTGGAAGGTGAACTTCTGCAAGTTCACCAACGAGACCCGGTGCGCCATCGAGGACGCCAGCGCGAACTCCGGGCAGACCTGGATCGCCGCGCTGAACGGCACCGCCGCCGGCGGCGGCTACGAGATGGCCCTGGCCTGTGAAGAGATCCTGCTGATCGACGACAACTCGTCCGCCGTCGCGCTGCCCGAGATCCCGCTGCTGGGCGTGCTGCCCGGCACCGGCGGGCTCACCCGGGTGACCGACAAGCGCCGCGTGCGCAAGGACCGGGCCGACGTGTTCGCCACCAAGTCCGAGGGCGTGCGCGGCACCCAGGCGGTGGACTGGAAGCTGGTCGACGCGGTGTTCCCGCACCGGGTCTGGGACGAGAAGGTCACCGAGCGGGCCGCCGAGGCGGTCGCCCGTTCCACCCGGCCCAAGGATGCGCGCGGCGTCGCGCTGCCCCCGCTCGAGGTGGAGCAGACCGAGGACGAGATCCGCTACCGGCACGTGCACGCCCGGCTGGACCGGGCACAGCGCCAGGTGGAGATCACCGTGCACGGCCCCACCGGCGACCTGCCGGAGACCGTCGAGCGGGTGCACGAGCTGGGCGCCGACTTCTGGCCGCTGGCCATGACCCGCGAGCTGGACGACCTGATCCTCTGGCTGCGCACCAACGAGCTGGAGCTGGGCACCTGGCTGGTCCGCACCAAGGGCGACGTGGCCCACGCGCTGGCCTTCGAGCGCCTGATCGCCGAGCACAGCCGGGACGACTGGCTGGTCAACGAGATCCGGCACTACTTCAAGCGCACTCTCAAGCGCCTGGACCTGACCTCCCGCAGCCTGATCGCGCTGATCGAGCCGGGCTCCTGCTTCGCCGGCGCGCTGCTCGAGCTGGCCCTGGCCTGCGACCGCCAGTACATGCTGGACGGCCTGATGGAGGACGGCGACGAGGAGGGCGAGCCGGCCCAGATCGTGCTGTCCGAGTCCAACTTCGGCGCCTTCCCGATGGCCAACGGGCTGTCCCGACTGGAGTCGCGGTTCTACGGCGACGAGGACTACCTGGCCAAGCTCCGCCAGGAGACCGGCCGCCGGCTGCTGGCCGCCGACGCCCTGGAGCTGGGCCTGGTCACCGACGCGCCGGACGACATCGACTGGGAAGACGAGATCCGGATCACCCTGGAGGAACGGGCCAGCCTCTCCCCGGACGCGTTGACCGGGATGGAGGCCAACCACCGGTTCGTCGGCCCGGAGACCATGGAGAGCCGCATCTACTCCCGGCTCACCGCCTGGCAGAACTGGATCTTCGTCCGCCCCAACGCCAGCGGCCCGGACGGCGCCCTACGCCGCTACGGCACCGGCCGCCGCGCCGAATTCGACCGCAAGCGAGTCTGACCCCACGCTCGTGAGTGGCGAGTAGCGCTATAGCGACACTCGCCACTCACGGGTCCCGAAGGGACATCATGAGCATCGACTACTCCGAGAAGATCCCGAACAACGTGGACCTGGCCGGGGACCGGAAGCTGCAGCGCGCACTGGAGTCCTGGCAGCCCAACTTCCTCAACTGGTGGAAGACCATGGGCCCGGCGCTGCCCACCGAGGACGTGTACCTGCGCACCGCGGTGGACGTCGGCCGGGAGGGCTGGGCGCACTTCGGGCACGTGGCCATGGAGGAGTACCGCTGGGGCGTCTTCCTGGCCGAGCGCAACCACGACCGGCGGATCGCCTTCGGCGAGCGGCGGGGTGAGCCGGTCTGGCAGCAGGTCCCCGGCGAGTACCGCGCCGACCTGCAGCGCCTGATCGTCATCCAGGGCGACACCGAACCGGCGAGCGTCGAGCAGCAGCGCCGCCTGGGCGAGACCGCGCCGTCGCTGTATGACTTGCGCAACCTGTTCCAGGTGAACGTGGAGGAGGGCCGCCACCTGTGGGCGATGGTCTACCTGCTGCACGCCTACTTCGGCCGCACCGGCCGCACGGAGGCCGAGGCCCTGCTGCAGCGCAACTCCGGTGACCTGGACTCGCCGCGCATGCTGGGCGCGTTCAACGAGGAGACGCCGGACTGGCTGTCCTTCTTCATGTTCACCTACTTCACCGACCGCGACGGCAAGTACCAGCTCGGTTCGCTGAAGGAGTCCGCGTTCGACCCGCTGTCCCGGACCTGCGAGTTCATGCTCAAGGAAGAGGCGCACCACATGTTCGTCGGCACCACCGGTGTCGACCGGGTGGTCGCCCGCACCGCCGAGCTGACGCGCGAGCACGACTCCGAGGACATCGCGGCGCACGGCGGGATCCCGCTGGACGTGATCCAGAAGTACATCAACTTCCACTACTCGGTGTCGCTGGACCTGTTCGGCTCGGAGCGGTCCACCAACGCGGCCAACTACTTCACCGCCGGCCTCAAGGGCCGCTGGCAGGAGGAGCGCCGGGACGACGACCACACGCTGACCGAGGACGCCGCCGAGGTGGCCGTGGTCCGCGACGGCGCGATCACCACCGACGAGGTCTCGGCCCTGCTCGCGCTGAACCACGACCTGCGCTCCGAGTACGTCAAGGACTGCCAGAGCGGCATGAAGCGCTGGAACCGCATCCTGGAACGCGCCGGCATGGACCGCCGCCTGAGCCTGCCGCACGTCGGCTTCAACCGGCAGGTCGGCGAGTTCGCCGGGCACAACGTGACCCCGGCCGGCGACCTGGTCGGCGCGGACGCGTGGAACGCCAAGCGGGACGCCTGGCTGCCCACCGAGGCGGACAAGGCGCACGTCCGCAGCCTGATGCGCCCGGTCTACGAGCCCGGCAAGATCGCCAGCTGGGTCAGCCCGCCGAACACCGGAATCAACAACAAGCCCATCGACTACGAGTACGTGCACCTGCCCTAGCTGGTGTAGCGCTTCACCACCTCGTGCAGGAAGTCGCGGGACTCGTAGAGCGAGCTGATCGGGATCTGCTCGTTCAGGCCGTGGTTGTGGTGGTCGCCGGACTTGAAGAAGCGGCCGCTCAACCCGTAGGTGGGGATGCCGGCGGCGTTCAGGTAGCGGCCGTCGGTGGCGCCCACCGACATCGCCGGCACCAGCGGCACGTTCGGCCACATCCGGGCGGAAACCTCGCGCGCCGGGGCCAGGACCTCCTCGGACATCGCCGGAACCGGGGACACCACGGCCGGCGGCTGCTTGGCCTCCAGCGTGACCTTGGGGTCGTTGACCAGGCCGGCCAGCGTCTGCTGCACCTCGGCCACCGGGGTGGCGGGCAGGATCCGGCAGTTCACGTTGGCGCTGGCCGCCTGGGGCAGCGCGTTCGGCGCGTGCCCGCCCTGGATCTGGGTGACCACGCAGGTGGTGCGCAGCGTGGCGTTCAGGCCGGGCGAGGTGCCGGCCACCGTGGCGGCGGCCGCCGCGTCGTCCGGGTTGGCCGCGACCGCCTTCATCGCCGGGCCGACCGGACCCTTCGTCAGGTCGCCCTGTTTGTCCAGGTAGGCCTTGGTCACCTCGTTCAGGCGCACCGGGAAGGTGTAGGCGCCGATCCGGGCCAGCGACTGGATCGCGTTGCCGGCGCCCGGCTGGGAGCTGTGCCCGCCCGGGTCGGAGGTCTTCAGGGTGAAGTCCTGGTACACCTTCTCGCCGGCCTGGATGTCCAGGGACACCCGGTTGTTCTGGGCGTCCAGGTTGCCGTACGCGCCCTCGTTCAGCGCGAACGCCGCGTCGATCCAGTCCCGGTGGTTCTGTAGCAGCCACTCCACCCCGTTCAGCGGGAAGCTGCCCTCCTCGCCGCAGGTGAGTGCCATCTTGATGGTGCGCTTGGGCTGGAAGCCCTCGGCCCGGTAGCGGATCAGGCTGTCGGTGAACACGGCGGCCATCGCCTTGTCGTCGTTGGCGCCCCGGGCCTGGTAGTAGCCGTCCTTCTCGATCAGCTTGAACGGGTCGCGGCCCCAGTCCTCGGCCTTGGCCTCCACCACGTCGATGTGCGCCAGCAACAGCACCGCCTTGAGCGACGGGTCGGTGCCGGGCAGGGTGGCGATCAGGCCGCCTTCCTTGGGGTGGTCCGGCGGCACGTAGACGTTCAGCTGGTTGTCCGGGTAGCCGGCCTTCTTCAGCCGGTCGGCCATCCGCTGGGCGGCCAGCGTGCAGTCACCGGCCGAGGCGGTGGTGTTGGTCTCCACCAGCTCCTGGTAGAGGTCGTGGAAAGCCGCACGGTCGTCCTGCGCCGCCGGCGCCGACGGTGCTCCGGAAGGTGCCGTCGGCGGAGATCCGCACCCGGCCAGCACCATTGCCCCGGCGCACAGCAGCGCCGTCGACATCGATCGGATCATCCTTGATCCGCCCCCCTCGAAAACGGTTTTCTACGGATTGGCGTACCGCTTCACCACGTCGTAAAGGAAATCGCGCGCCTCGTAGAGCGAGCGGACCGAGATGTGCTCGTTCAGCCCGTGGTCGTGGTTGTCCCCGGGCTTGAAGAAGGTGCCGCTCAGGCCGTACGTGGGGATGCCGGCGGCGTTCAGGAACCGGCCGTCGGTGGCGCCGAGGGCCATCGTGGGCAGCAGCGGGACGCCCGGCCACAGCCGCCCGGAGACGTCGCGCACCGGCGCGAGGATCTCGTCGGACAGCGTGGGCAACGGGGCGGCGGTCTCGAACGGCTCGGCCGGCGACACGTTCACCCTCGGGTCGTTGATCGCGTTCACCAGCGCCTGCTGGATCTCGGGGCCGGGCGTGCCGGGCAGGATCCGGCAGTTCACGTTGGCCTTGGCCAGCTGCGGCAACGCGTTGGGGGCGTGGCCGGCGTTGAGCATGGTGACCACGCAGGTGGTGCGCATGGTGCCGTTGTAGAGCGGGTCGGTGGCCAGCTTGCCGGCCGCCGCCGCGTCACCCGGGTTGGCCACCAGCGCCTTCATCGCGGCGCCCAGGTCGCCCCCGGTGAGGTCGGCCCGCTGGGCGAAGTAGGCCTTGGTGACGTCGTTCAGCGCGACCGGGAAGGCGTTGATGCTGATCCGGCCGAGGGCGGCCGCCAGGGTCTGGATGGCGTTCTCCGGGCGGGGCTGGGAACTGTGCCCGCCCGGGTCGGTGACCTGCAGGGTGAAGTCCTGGTACACCTTCTCGCCGGCCTGGATCTCCAGGAAGACCCGGTTGTTCTGGGCGTCCAGCGCGCCGTCCGCGCCCTCGTTCACCGCGAACGCCGCGTCCACCCAGTCCCGGTGGTTGGCCAGCAGCCACTGCACGCCGTTCAGCTGGTGGCTGCCCTCCTCGCCGCAGGTCAGCGCCACCTTGATGGTGCGCTTGGGCTGGAAGCCCTCGACTCGGTAGCGGACCAGGCTGTCCACCCAGATCGCGGCCATCGCCTTGTCGTCGTTGGAACCCCGCGCGGTGAAGTACTCGGCGTCCTCGGCCAGCTTGAACGGGTCGCGGCCCCAGTCCTCGGCTTTGGCCTCCACCACGTCGATGTGCGCCAGCAGCAGCACCGCCTTCTGCGACGGGTCGGTGCCGGGCAGGGTGGCGATCAGGCCGCCTTCCTTGGGGTGGTCCGGCGGCACGTAGACGTTCAGCTGGTCGTCCGGGTAGCCGGCCTTCTTGAGGCGGTCGGCCATGCGCTGGGCGGCCAGGGTGCAGTCACCGGCCGAGGCGGTGGTGTTGGTCTCCACCAGCTCCTGGTAGATCGACCGGAACGCGGGCCGGTCGGTGCCCACCTGGGCGGTTCCGCCGGGTGGCGGCGCCGAGTTTTGCGGGGGCGCGGAGCCACAACCCGCCACTAGAAGCACACCTATCACACCGGCAACAACCGAGGTTATCCGCACCTCTGGTTCGTACCACTTTGACTTTGATCACGCTATCCCTGAGCGCTAAGTCAATCGAGGTCGAAACCTTGCCCCGAGGCCCAGACCAGCCACTTCGTGCTGGTCAGCTCCTGCAGGCCGAGCGGACCCCTCGGGCGTAATCGCTGCGTGGAGTAGGCCAGCGCGGGGTCCAGCGGGTTGCTCGACGGGTCGGTGAGCGTGATCGGCGCGTTCACGGTGATCGTTGCCGCGTCCACCTGGGTGGTGAACCGCCGGACCACCGCAGGATCACCGGTGACCACGGTCTCGGTGTGGCCGGTGCCGTAGGTGTCGATGTGCGTCAGCGCGTCGCCCAGGGTGTCCACCACGGCGGCGGCCAGCACCGCGGACGGGCCGTCCGCGCGCCAGTCGTCCTCGGTGGCCGGCGGGCAGCCGGGGGCCAGCGCGGCGAACCGTTCGTCCGCGTGGATGGCCACCCCGTTGTCGAGCAGCGCCTGATGCAGCCCGGGCACCAGTTTCCGCGCGATTTCCGCGTGCACCAGCACGGTGGTCGCGGTGTGCGGGAACGAGGCGTAACCGATCTTGGAGTCGCAGACGATCTGTTGCGCCAGCTCGACATCGGCCTCGGCGTCCACGTAGATGTGCCCGCCGCCGCGACCCAGCCGCAGGATCGGCACCCGCGCCTCGGGCAACATCTGCGCCGGTATGCCCCGGGGCAGCAACGGGATGACCAGGTCCACGTGCTCCTCGGCGCCCAGCAGGTAGCGCACCGCCGCCTTGTGCGTGCTGGGGATCAGTTGCACCGCGTCCGGCGGCACCGCGCCGGTGTTCAACGCGTCCCGGATGATCCGCGCCAGCGCCTCGTCGGTGGCCGCCGCGAACCCCTTGGCGTCGTGCAGCAGCACCGCGTTGCCGGTCTTGAGCAGCATGCCGGCCGCGTGCGGGAGCACCCACGGCATGCCCTCGTGCAGAACCGCGATCACCCCGATCGGCGCGCGCACCTGCGCCCGGCGCAGCCCGGAGCGCTGCCGCATGCCGTGCACCACCTCGCCCAGCGGGTCCGGCAGCGCGGCCAGCGTGCGCATCTCGTAGGCCAGGTCGTCGATGCGCCGGCCGTCCAGGGTGAGCTCGCGGAGGAGGTTTTCGTCCTCCGGCGCCCGCGCCAGATCCGCCCGGTTCGCCTCGAGGATCTCCTCACGCCGCCCGGTCAGCGCGTCGGCCAGCACCAGCAGCGCCTTGTCCCGCGCCGCCCGGTCCAGCCCGCGCAGCTGCACCGAGACCTGCCGCGCCCGCTCCCCGGCCTCGTGCACCTCGCCGTACGCCTTCGCCTGCAGGCGAGGTGTCCAGCCGGGCGGTCCCATAGTCACCGCATTATAAGATCGATATAACGATTTTGCATATACTCTTTTGTGATCTGCTGTGGATTGGCGAGCACTAAGCGGCTCGACGCGTCGGCCGGAATGCGAGATGCTGCGGGGCATGTCGCTGGGCGCCGTACTCACCGCCATCGTCACCCCGTTCGACGCCGAAGGGGCCGTGAACGAACAGGCCTTCGTGGACCTCATGCAGCACCTGGCCGGGCACGGCTCGGACGGGTTCGTGGTGTGCGCGACCACCGGCGAGCCGTCCACCCTGTACAGCGCCGAGCACCTGCGCCTGGTGGAGCTGGCCTGCCAGAACCGTCCCGCTGGCACCACCGTCATCGCCAGCACCGGCTCCAACAACACCCGACACGCCTGCCGGATGACCGAGATGTGCACCGAGTTCGGCGTGGACGGGATCCTGTCCGTCACCCCGTACTACAACAAGCCGAACGCGCGCGGGATCACCGCGCACTACCGGGAGATCGCGGCCGCCACCGACAAGCCGGTCATCCTTTACAACATCCCCTCCCGGGCGGCCATCGACCTGCCAAACTCCCTGTTGACCCAGCTGGCGGAGATCGATCGGGTGGACTACGTCAAGCAGGCCAACAACGACAACCTTGCACTCATTGACGGCCTCGGCGTCTACGCCGGCAACGACGACCTGTTCGCGCCGGTGCTGGACATCGGCGGCTGCGGCGGCATCCTGGTGTCCAGCCACGTCGCCGGCGACGCGATGCGCCGCATGGTCGACGAACCGGAAAAGCGCGCGGAGATCAACTCCTCACTCCAGGAGCTGTTCGCCGCACTGTTCGTGACCACCAACCCGATCGGCGTGAAGGCGGCGCTGAACCTGCTCGGGCACAACGTCGGCGGACTGCGGTTGCCGCTGGTCGAGGCCGACGGGTCCGAGCTGGCGGTGATCCGGCAGGCGCTGGAGAACTTGCACCTGCTCTGAGTTCGAGTTCCCGGTAGGTGCGGGTTTGAAGATCGGCTTGGACGGCCGCGGTGGGTTTCGTTTGGGCTTGAGTGCCGGCGCCGCCGGTTTCGTTCACGTTGCGTGGCCGCGGTGGCGGAGTTGTCGCGGTCGGCTTCGCCGAGTGGCAGTCCAGTCGCCTTTCGATCATGGATCCGGACGACCCCGCCACCGCTCGGCGCCGGACCCGCGCCGACCGCCCCGCCGGTGGTCACCCAGGGTCACCGCGACGTGACGGGTGGGGCAGGTGGGACGGCGGCGTGGGGCGCCGGCGGAGCGCCGGACGGCGAGAGCAAGGTGAGTCCGCTTCACGGGCGGGTCTCCAGCGGACTGAGCTTGCTCTCGACGAAAGTGGCCGCCACCCTCCGTGAACCAACCCCCGAACCGCCACGGCCGGCACCCGAGCCAGCAAGAAACCCAACCGGGGCCGTCCAAGCTGAGTCTTTAAACCGCAACCCGCCTAAAATTAGCTAATTGCCTTAGTGTGGAGGCCGTGCTGGAGGTAGAGCTCGCGAAGGCGCTGTCCAACGACAAGCGGCTACTGATTCTGGACTGGCTGCGTGACCCGGAGGCGCACTTCCCGCCGCAGCGGGACGGCGATCTGGTGGAGGACGGCGTCTGCTCGGTGTTCATCGCGGACAAGCTGGGCATCAGCCAGCCCAGCTGCGGCGAGCATCTCAAGCTGCTCCGCCAGGTCGGCCTGCTGCGGGCCAAGAAAATCAGGCAATGGGTGTTCTACCAGCGCGACGAGGAGCGGATCGCGGCGGCGAAGGCCCAGTTGGGCGGGGATTGGTAGCCATGGAGTATCTGCCGTTGCTGGTTGCGTGGATGGTCGCGCTGGTCAGTCCCGGACCGGACTTCCTGGCCGTGCTGCGGGTGTCCGTGGCCCGTTCACGCCGGGCCGGGATGCTGGTGGCCGCCGGCGTAGTGACCGGGCAGGCATGCTGGGCGCTGGCCGCACTGGCCGGCCTGACCGCACTGGTCGCCCGCTACGAGCAGCTTTACCTGGTACTGCGCCTGGCTGGCGCGGCGTTCCTGATCGTGTACGGGCTGACCACGCTGCGCTCCGCGTGGCGCCGCGCGCCGGAGCAACCCGGGGCCGGCGCCGAGGCGCCGAGGTCCGGCTGGCGGTCCTGGCGCCTCGGCCTGCTGACCAACCTGGCCAACCCGAAGGCTCTGGTGTTCTACGGCGCACTGTTCGCCAGCCTGCTCCCGCCGGACGTGGACACGGCCGGCCAGGCCGAGGTGGTGACGATCATGCTGGGCACCGGCCTGGCGTGGTTCGTGCTGGTCGCCGCGATGGCCAGCGTGCCGGCGGCGGTCGCCGGGTACCGGAAGGCCCGCCGGGCGGTGGATGCCGTCACCGGCGGGCTGTTCGTCGCGCTCGGCGCCGCCCTGGCCCGCCCGGCGGCCTGAACCCCAGGGCAACCCCCGCCAAAACCACTGAATCAGCGTGCTGCAACCACTGAATCAGCGTGCCAAACCCACTGAACCGGGATTAGAAGTTGATCATGCCGTGGAGGAGGCCGTGGAAGGCTTCCTGGAGGCCTTCCGAGAGGGTGGGGTGGGCGTGGACGTTGCGGGCCAGTTCGTGGGCGGTGAGGTCCCATTTTTGGGCCAGGGTGAGCTCGGGTAGGAGCTCGGTGACCTCGGGGCCGATCAGGTGGCCGCCGAGCAGCTCGCCGTAGTGGTCGTCGGCGATCAGCTTGACGAAGCCGTTCGGCTCGGCCAGGCCCTGTGCCTTGCCGTTCGCGGTGAACGGGAACTGGGCCACCTTGATCTTCCAGCCGCGCTCCGCCGCCAACTCCCGGGCCTGCGCCTCGGTGTAGCCGAAGCTGGCCACCTGCGGCTGGCAGAACGTGGCGCGCGGCATCATCACGTAGTCCAGCTCCTGGGTCTCCGCCCCGGCGATGGTCTCCGCGGCCACCACGCCCTGCGCCTCGCCGACGTGCGCCAGCATCAGCTTGGCGGTGACGTCGCCGATCGCGTAGATGTGCGGCACGTTGGTGCGCATGCGGTCGTCGATCGCGATGGCGCCCCGGTCGGTCAGCCCCACACCGGTGTTCTCCAGGCCGTAGCCGCTGGTCCGGGGGGTGAACCCGATCGCCTGGATGACCTTGTCGGCGCGCAGTTCCTTGGTCGAACCGTCCTTCGCCGTGACGGTCACCACCACCCCGTCGCCGGATTCGGTGATCGACTCGACCCGGGTGGACAGGTGGGACTCGATGCCGTACTTGCGGTACCGCTTGGCCAGCTCCTTGGAGACGTCCGCGTCCTCCAGCGGCAGCAGCCGGTCCAGGAACTCGACGATGGTGACCCGCACGCCGTAGTTGGACAGCACGTAGGCGAACTCGATGCCGATCGCGCCGGCGCCGGCGATGATCACGCTGCCGGGCAGCTCCCGGGTGAGGATCTGCTCCTCGTAGGTCACCACCCGCTCGGAGAGCTCGGTGCCGGGCAGCAGCCGGGTCTCCGCGCCGGTCGCGATGATCACGTTGTCGAAGGTCACCGTCTCGGTCCCGCCGTCGCCGAGCGCCACCTCGATGGTGTTCGCGTCCCGGAACGTGCCGCGCCCGTCGAACTCGGTGATCTTGTTCTTCCGCATCAGGAAGTGCACGCCCTTGACCCGGCCGTCGGCCACGATCCGGCTGCGGTCGAACGCCACGCCGTAGTCGAAGGCCACCTCCCCGGTGATGCCGAAGGTCTTGGCCTCGTGGGTGAACAGGTGCGCCAGCTCGGCGTTGCGCAGCAGCGCCTTGGACGGGATGCAGCCCACGTTCAGGCACACCCCGCCCCAGTACTTCTGCTCCACGATGGCGACCTGCTGACCCAGCTGCGCGGCGCGAATCGCGGCCACGTACCCACCGGGACCGGCACCGAGCACGACGACGTCAAAATGCGGCATAGCTCAACGCTAGCGTCTTCCCGCGCGCCGAACCGGGCGCACGCTCGGCGAGCGCGTCCCGCGCTGGTACGGGTCAGCGCAACGGAACACGACCGGTCGGCGCACGGCGCACCATCCGGCTCAGGTGGGGCATGGAACGCAGATACTGCCGTCCGCAACCACCGCAGAGCAGCTCGTACACCGGTTCACCCATGGACCGGCCGAGATAGTCCAGCTGCCGCTGGCCCCGGTCGATCGCGTCGGGCAGTTCGGGGTCGCCGGCGAACAGCGGGTCGCGGCTGGTCTCCATGGCCCGGGCCAGCCGGGTCCGGGTCACCGCGCGCGCCATGTGCTCGCGCATCGGGAACACCGCCGGCCCGGTGACGTGCTTCACCGAGGGGTGGCGGAACGGGCGCAGCCCGACCCAGGCGACCAGCCCGTGGCAATGCCCGCACACCAGCTCGCGCTGGTAGCTCCGGAAGATCGACAACACCCCACACCTCCACCCAGTTGGCTCCCGTACCTCTATCGAATCGTTTCGATAAGCACGGTTTGTTCCGCGCACGACCATGTGTGTCTGAGATCACATTTTCTGTCCAGACGGACGGCCGGCGGGCGATGACGCAGAATGTCTCCGCGTGGACCCGCTGCAGACCGGTGACCCGGCGAACGTCGGTCCCTACCGGTTGCTGGGACGCCTGGGAACCGGCGGCATGGGGCAGGTCTTCCTCGGCCGCGACGGGCGGGGCCGGCTGGCGGCGGTGAAGGTCGTCCACGACTCCCTCCTGGCCAACCCGGAGTTCCGCCAGAGGTTCGCCAGGGAGGTCGACATCGCGGCCCGGGTGCGCGCGCCGTGGACCGTCGTGCTGCTCGACGCGGACCCGAACGCCCCCCGGCCGTGGATGGCCACCGACTACGTGGCCGGCCCCTCGCTGGAGCAGGCGGTCCGCGCCGGCCCCCTGCCCGAGGTGTCGGTGGGCGCGCTGGGCCAGCGGCTGGCCGAGGCGCTGGCCGCGCTGCACGCCACCGGGCTGATCCACCGCGACGTGAAGCCGTCCAACGTGTTGCTGGCCGACGACGGCCCCCGGCTGCTCGACTTCGGCATCGCCCGGGCCGCCGACACCACCCGCATCACGCACACCGGGCTGTCCATCGGCACCCCGGCGTACATGTCGCCCGAGCAGGCCAGGGGCGAGGACAGCGGGCCGCCCTCGGACGTGTTCTCGCTGGCCTCGGTGCTGACCTTCGCGGCTACCGGGGAGGGGCCGTTCGGCTACGCCCCGAGCCCGGTGGCGATGCTGCGGCGGGTCAGCGACGGCGATCCCGACCTGTCCGGCCTGCCCGACCGACTGCGCACCGAGCTGCGCCCCTGCCTGGCCCGGAAACCCGAGAAGCGGCCGACCGCCGCGCAGTTCGCCCAACGGCTGGCGCACTGGTCGGCGTCCGAGGCCCGGGCGGGGCGGCGGCGGCCGTCCTGGTCCACCGTGGCGCTGGTCGCGCTGTCCGTGATCGCCCTGCTCCTGCTGGCCGTGGTGATCTGGCTGGGCCGGCGGGACGCGGCACCCCCGCCGCCCGGCACGGCGCTCCCCCCGGCCCAGTCCGCACCGCCGGTACCCGCACCGGCGCCGAGGCCCACCGCGAAGGCCACCGTGCTGGCCGCCGCACTGACCGACCAGGCCGTGGACCTGCCGCTGGAGAGCCCCGGCGAGTTCTCCGCCGAGGGCTACACGCTGACCAACTGCAACGGCCTGCGCATCGGCGCCGACTCACGCATCGCCAACGCCTACGGCGTCCAGTGGCTGGACCGGGCCAGCCCGCCGCACGGGGAGATCATCCACCACGTGCTGAGCTACCAGGGCGACACCGGTGCCAAGGTCATCGACGCCGTCCGGGACACCACCCGCGCCCAGTGCAACCCCTGGCTGTCCGGCGGCAACCGGTACGTGATCGCCACCGAGCCGGTGCTCCCGACGGTCCCCGGGGTGGACGCGCAGTGGGCAATGTGCCAGCAGAAACAGCCGCCGCCGACCTCGTTGGCGGAGGCGGCCGGCTACGTCTGCATCGGCTACTTCGCCCGGGGATCGGTGGTCTCCTCGGTGGCGGCGTCGGTGCACGGCCAGGACCCCGCCGGGACCACCGCGCTGTTCGACCGGGTGGCTCGCCAGGCCGCCGAACGGCTGGCCGCCAGCGGCGCGTGATCGGTTCGCGATAGCACACGATCACGCCGGATCCGGCCCGGCGCCCGGCGGCCACGGGGTGGCATGGCGCCATGGGCAGGGCCGGTCAGCGGGGCGTCGCGGGGTACGCCGAGTACCGGCCCCGGCGGGAAGGCCCGGCCGGCAAGATCGCCGCCGGCGGCGCGATATGCACCGCAGTGACGGTATGTGTGCTGGTCAGCACCGGTGTTCTCGCCCCGTCGGAACCCTCCGTGCACGCCGCACCCGGGCCGGTTCCGAGACCCGGCTCCGGGCCGGTCGAGCCGTCCGGCGCGGAAGCCTGGGAGAGCGGCACCCCGGCGCACCGACCCGCCGCCGCACGGGAGGCCGCCCCGCACGGCGCCGACGCCGCGGCACCGGGCGCCCTCGGACCGGACGGGACGGCACCCGGCCTGGCGGCACCCGACGCGCAGGCACCGGACGACCCCGGGCCGGAAGCCCGACCACCCGACGCCGCGGCACCGGACGGGACGGCACCCGAGGCGGCGGCGCCCGACGCGGCGGCGCCGGATCCGGCGCTGACCCCGGTCGAGGAGGCCACCGGGGCGTGCACGCGGGAGGTCAGCAACCCGGCCGACCTGCGCGCCGCGATCCTCACCGGCAACCCGGAGGAGGTGGTCTGCCTGCGCGGCACGGCCGCCAGGCCGGCGGCGGACGTGGCGCTGGCGTTCGCCCACGAGCAGCTCGGCACCCCGTACGTGTGGGGCGGCAACGGCCCGGACGACGGCGGGTTCGACTGTTCCGGCCTGGTGATGAAGGCGTACGCGTCCGCCGGGGTGCGGCTGCCCCGCACCGCACAGGCGCAGTTCGAGGCCGGCCCCCGGATACCCGAGGAGGAGCCCATCCGGGCCGGCGACCTGGTCTTCTTCGGCGGCGGCCCGAAGTCCGTCACGCACGTCGGCGTCGCCGTCAGCGCCACGCGCATGATCGACGCCCCGCAGCGCGGCGAGGTGGTCAAGGTCGGCCCGATCAAGCGGGCCAACCTGGTCGGCATCACCCGCCCGGCCGGCCGCGCCCTGGGCTAGCCGATAACCTCGAGGGAAAGCTGTGCGCATTCCATACGGCCTCGCCATTCTGACGGTGGCAATCATCGTCCCGAACGATGCACCTCCGGCATCGGAGTGCGTCAAACCGGCCGGCATGACCAAACTCCTGGACCAGGACCCCGATGATGAACAAGTGCCCTGGAAACGCACCGGTCCGGGCAATGTGAATGTGTACTTCGATGTCTCCGGGATAACCCCGGAATGGCGGAAAGGTGGAACAAGAGTCCTTGCATAAAAGTTCACCTTGTCGACGCCTGCCCGGCCGGGTCGAACTGCGTGTCCACGACCACGGTGGACAACGGGGACGACGGCAAACTTCGACGCCGTCGAGAAGGGCGGATACACCGTCGGTGGGGAGATCCAGTACCACCGACCAGAAGCGGAACGTGGCCGTCCACGAGATGGGTCACGCGGTTCAGCTATGGCGGAGGCTATACCCCCGATAGCCACAATTAACCGCGACATCGACATGGCGAGGGTTTGGCTGAGAGCTGTTCGATCTTCGGAAAGCATTCTTCAGCCGCTTCCCAATGCCAGCCGTCGGGAAAGTACTTGCCGCTTCCGGCATAGAGGACGCCGTTTTTATGCCGGAACCGGCAAGTGAATTCCGGGACCACCGAAGAGGTGCCCACACCGCGCTCACCGCCCGAAACAGGGCGCCGACCTCCTGCTAGTCGGTCGGGACGGTGACCGACCATCGGTCCGGGTGCCGGCGCAGGTAGCCCCACCAGTACAGCGCGGCGGCGAGCAGCACGGCGGCGGTGATGCCCAGGTCCAGCGCGCTCTGCTCGACCAGCACGTAGGCCAGCGCGGCGATCACCACCAGCGGGACGGCCGGCCACCAGGGCATCCGCCACACGTCCGGGCGGGTGTCCGAGGCGGAGGATCGGCTGCGCAGGCAGGCCACCGCGACCATCAGGTACAGCGCGACGACCGCCACCCCGGTCACGCCGGTGAGCGTCTCCACCGGCACGAAGCACAGCACCGTCTCGCTCAACCCGACCACCATGGTGGCCGCCCACGGCGAGCCGAACCGGCGGCTGACCTGGCCCAGCGCCCGGTTCACCGGATCCGGCCAGGTGGCATCGCGGGCCGAGGCGTACACCACCCGGGAGTTCTGGATCACCATCACGATCGCCGCGTTGATGATGGCCAGCGCGATGCACAGGCTGATCGCCACGCCGACCGCCGGCGAGCTCCAGCCGACCACCATGCCGGTGAGGTCGCCCTGGGCCAGCGCGGCGTCGTCGGGCGCGCCGAGGGTGATCGCTACCACCGGCGCGAGCAGGGCCAGCGAGCTGATGCCGAGCGTCCAGAGCATGGTGCGGACGACGGTCCGGCGCGGCTCGCGCATCTCCTCCGCCAGGTAGACGCTGGTGCTGAAGCCCTGGGTCACGAACAGCGCTACGGCCAGCCCGGCGACCACGGTGACCAGCGAATAGTCGCCACCCAGTGCACCAGGGAGCAACACGCTCGGCGGCCGCACCGCGTGCCCGAAGCCCAACCAGCAGACCACCGCGATGGCGCCGATCTCGATCAGCAGGAAGGTCCCGGTGATCCACGCGTTGGCCCGCAGGTTGAGCAGGCCCATCAGCGTGGACGCCAGCATCACCACGGCACCGGCGACCGAAGGGTCGACGTCCAGAACCGGGCGCAGGTACTCGGCCACGCCGATGGCGATGATCGGCGGCACCACCAGCACCACGATCATGGAGATGGCCAGCGTCATCCAGCCGGCGAACCGGTTCAGCACCGTGCTGACCATCGCGTACTCGCCGCCCGAGCTGGGCACCAGCGTGCCGAGCTCCGAGTAGCAGAACGTGCAGCCGATGCACAGCACCACGGCCAGCGCGATGGCCAGCGCGGTGCCGTTGCCCAGCGTGCCCAGCAACGGCGGGACGATGACGAACAGCGACGAGGCCGGCGTCACGCAGCTCAGCGTGAGCAGGGTGCCGCCGCCGACGCCGATGGAGCGGGACAGCGGCCGGGTGCTGGGCGGTACGGGAGCGGGCGCATCCGCCCGGGTTTCGGCTTCCGGCATGGCGGTGCGTCCCTCCATTGGGCGACAGCGACTGCCGGGGATGGAACAACACCGAATCCGCACTGTCAACGATGGAAAATCAACGAAATCCGTCGTCAATGACTTGAAGACGATCGCTTTCGTGGCAGGATCGCCGCCATGAACGCCCCCGAACCGAACGTGAAACCACCGCTCCTGGACGAGATCAACAAGGGGATCATCACCCAGCTGCAGGAGGACGGCCGGCGGGCCTACGCGACCATCGGCAAGGCGGTCGGCCTCTCCGAGGCGGCGGTGCGCCAGCGGGTACAGCGGCTGGCCGACTCCGGCGTGATCCAGATCGTCGCGGTGTCCGATCCACTGCAGGTGGGGCTGTTTCGGCAGGCCATGATGGTTATCAACGTGGACGGCCCGCTGGAACCGGTCGCGGACGCGCTGGCCGAGCTGGACGAGATCGCCTACGTGGTGCTCTGCGCGGGCCGGTACGACCTGCTCTGCGAGGTGGTCTGCGCGGACGACGAGGCGCTGCTGGACCTGGTCTCCAACCGGGTCCGCGCGGTGCCCGGGGTGAGCCGCGTGGAGACGTTGATCTACCTCAAGCTGCGGAAACAGACCTACCAGTGGAGCAAGCCGGAAGCGCAACGGATTCCGTAGTTTTCGTGCCGCACAATCGCTAAATTAGTTTGAAAAATCTTGTTCCGCAACTGATCCGCTTGCCTGGTTGGGCGGCGCTGTGTCATAACGGTAGCCATGACTCTGTCCGATCTAGCCGCCTCGACCTCCTCCGCCGGACTGGCCCGCGCGGCGCACGAGCACCTGTGGATGCACTTCACCCGGCACTCCGGGTTCGCCGAGGACCCGGTGCCGGTCATCGCCCGCGGCGAGGGCGCGTACGTCTGGGACGCCGACGGCAAGCGGTACCTGGACGGACTGTCCGGGCTGTTCACCGTGCAGGTCGGGCACGGCAGGGAGGAGCTGGCCGAGGCGGCCGCGCGGCAGATCCGCCAGCTGTCCTACTTCCCGCTCTGGTCGCACGCCACGCCACCGGCCATCGAGCTGGCCGAGCGGCTGGCCAACGACGCCCCGGGTGACCTGAACCGGGTGTTCTTCACGGTCAGCGGCGGAGAGTCGGTGGAGACCGCGTGGAAGCTGGCCAAGCAGTACTTCAAGCTCACCGGCAAGCCCACCAAGCACAAGGTGATCAGCCGGGCGATGGCCTACCACGGCACCTCGCAGGGCGCGCTGTCGATCACCGGCATCCCGGCCGCCAAGGCCGACTTCGAGCCGCTGGTGCCCAGCTCACTGCGGGTGCCGAACACCAACTTCTACCGCGCGCCGGTGTTCGCCGACGACTACGCGGCGTACGGCCGGTGGGCCGCCGACCAGATCGAGCAGGCGATCGAGTTCGAGGGCGCGGACACGGTGGCGGCGGTCTTCCTGGAACCGGTGCAGAACACCGGCGGCTGCTTCCCGCCGCCGCCCGGCTACTTCGAGCGGGTGCGGGAGATCTGCGACCGGCACGACGTGCTGCTGGTCTCCGACGAGGTGATCTGTGCGTTCGGCCGGCTGGGCTACGACTTCGGCGCCCGCCGGTACGGCTACCAGCCAGACATGATCACCACCGCGAAGGGCCTGACCTCGGGTTACGCCCCGCTGGGTGCGGTGCTGGCCAGCGAGCGACTGATGGAGCCGTTCACCCGGGGCAGCAACACCTTCATGCACGGCTCCACCTACGGCGGGCACCCGGTGTCCTGCGCGGTCGCGCTGGCCAACCTGGACCTGATCGAACGCGAGGGCCTCTACGCCCACGTGCGCTCGCACGAAGCGGCGTTCCGGTCCACCCTCGACACACTGCTCGACCTGCCCATCGTGGGCGAGGTGCGCGGCGCCGGCTACTTCTACGCGGTGGAACTGGTGAAGGACAAGGCCACCAAGGAGACGTTCACCCCCGCCGAGTCGGAGCGGGTGCTGCGGGGACACCTGTCCCGGGCGCTGTTCGGGGGCGGGCTGTACTGCCGCACCGACGACCGCGCCGAACCGGTGATCCAGGTGTCCCCTCCCCTCATCTGCGGCCAGCGGGAGTTCGACGAGATCACCGCCATCCTGCGAGGCGCACTGGAGGAGGCCTGGCGCCTGCTCTGAGACCGGGTCGCTCCTGAACGCCGCGCGCCGCCGCAACCACTCGATGTTCGAGAGGCCTAGCCGCGGCCGGCCGCGAGGGAGGCGACGAGTACGCCCGCGGCAGCGGCGGCCGTGGCCAGGAGGAAGCCGAGGGCGAAGCTCTCGGCGGTCATGGTGAGCACGGCCAGCTGGCTGCCCAGTGCGCCGCCGAGGACGCGCGCGACGGTGTTGGCGCCGTTCGCGCCGCCGCTGCCGGTCGCGGTGCTGGCCCGGATGACCATGCGCGGCAGGGCGGCCATGGCCAGCCCGTAACCGACACTGCACACCAGGTAACCGGCCACCACCTGCCAGATCTCCGCGTGCCAGGCGGCGAGCGAGGCGGTGGCCAGTGCGGCGGTGACCAAGCCCAGCACCAGCGGCGCGGCCAGGCCGAGGCGCCGGGCCACCGGTTCGGCCGCCCAACTGGCCGGCATGGTGATCAGCGTGCCGGGCAGCAGGATCAGTGCGGCCCCGGTCACCGTGGTGCCGAAGCCGCCGTGCTCCGGTCCGAGCTGGGACAGCCCGGGGACCAGTTGGTAGCAGAGGAACTGGTGCACGCCGAGCAACAGCGCCCCACCGTGGGAGATCAGCAGCACCCGATTCGTCCGCCGAGGCACGCCCTGGCTCTGCGTGGAAATACGCAACGCCCTTTTGCTCTGCGTGGAAATATGCAACGCCCCGTCGCTCTGCGCCGATCTTTGCCGCACCGGAGTCGGCCGCGGCCGCGCCGGCGTCGAGGGCCGAGGGTCCAGCGGCAACGCCCAGCGGCTCAGCCCGAGCGCGGCCAGCGTGACCAGCCCGCCCAGCACGAAGATCCAGCGCCAGGAGAACAGGTCGGCGAGCAGCCCGCCGAGCAGCAGGCCGGCACCGGCCGACCCGGTGAGCAGGCCGGAACACAACGCCAACCCGGCCGGCACGCGGTTCCGCGGCAGGGCGGTGCCGGCCAGCACGAAGGAGAGCGGCACCAGGGCCAGGCCGATGCCCTGAACCGCGCGGAACCCGATCAGCACCTCGATGCCCGGCGCCAGCCCGGACCCCACCATGCCGACCAGGTAGACCAGCAGGCTGGCCGTCAACACCCGGCGCGCGCCCAGCCGGTCGGCGAGCAGGCCGACCAGCGGAGTAACCAGCACGCTGGTGAGCAGCGGCGCAGTGAGCACCGCCCAGGACGCGGCGGCCAGCCCGGTGTTCAGATTCCGCGCGAGCAGCGCCACTGTCGGCACCATCATGGTCTGCAGCAGGCCGTACGCCAGCACCACGAACGCCAGCGCGAGGAACACCGGCTTCGTTCGGTGCTCACCCGGCGTCTGCTCGGTCAACGTCATCTCTCGCCCCTCCGATTGCCCACGCGCGAACGCCGTTCGCAAGTTACTTAGCTGACCCTAAATAGTCGCGAACGCCGTTCGCAAGGAAAATGCGAGCCGTGACACCGCGCCGGAGCCGGGAACACCCACAGCCACGCCGCGCCCAGCGCCGCAACCACCGGAACCCGGCAGACGAACCGGGCCACATCGACGGACCGGAGCCGTGCCCCGGCGCCGGCCACCCAGAAGCCCCGCTGCCCGCCGAGAACCGGCCACCCCAAACCCCTCGGGTCGGCGAGCGCCAACCCCCTCGGCCCGCCGGGGTCCAGCCCCCTCGGGTCGGCGAGCGCCAGCCCCCTCGGCCCGCCGAGAGCCAGCGACCTCGGATGAGTGAGCGCCGGACCGGACACTCTTCCCGGCGCGGGTTGAGCCGAGACGCGATCGTGGCGGTGGCCCGCCGGATCGCGGACGCCGACGGGCTGGCCGAGCTGACCCTGCGCCGGGTGGCCGGCGAGCTGGACACCGGCCAGGCCTCGCTGTACCGGCACATCAGGGACCGCGCGGAGCTGCTCGCCCTGCTCGCCGACGACCTGGCCGGCGGCTACCCCCTGCTTCCGCCGGGAGAGGACCCGCTGCACACGGTCACCGACCAGTGGCTGGCCATGCACCGCTACCTCACCGAGCACCCCTGGGGCGCACCGGTGATCAGCGGCGGCGGTTACCGGTCGGATGCGGCGCTGCCGATCACCCGGCACTGCCTGGACCAGCTACGCGCGCTCGGCCTCGACGATCCGGACGCCCGCCGGACCTACCGCGCGCTGTGGCCACTGCTGATGGGCCACCTGCTGAACAAGCACCCGTTCGGCCATGGCACCGGCGCCGCCGAGACCGCGGAAAACCCCGGCGAGGACGACTTCCGGTGGGCGGTGCGCCGGCTGCTGGCCGGGGCGGCAGGATGGCGGCATGACTGACGTGATCGTGACCGCGTCCCGCACGGTGCGCGGTACACCCGAGCGGGTGCGCGCGGCGCTCGCCGACTACGCCGGGATCCGGCCGGCCATCCTGACCGAGAACTACAGCGAGTACGAAGTGCGCGAGGGCGGCCAGGGACCGGGCACCAAGGTGCACTGGAAGCTGGCGGCCACCTCGAAACGCGTGCGGGACCAGTTGGTCGAGGTGAGCGAGGACACCAGCGCGGACATCCCGGCCCTGATCGAATCCGACCAGAACTCCAGCATGGTCACCCGCTGGGTGGTCTATCCGCGCGACGACGAGAACGAGTCGAACGTCGTGGTGATCACCAAGTGGAAGGGCGCCACCGGCGTCGGCGGCTTCTTCGAGCGCACCTTCGCGCCGGGCGGGCTGCGCCGGATCCACGAGACGGTGATCGGCAACCTGGACGCCCACCTGAACGACTCAAACTTAGGGTAGCCTAAGTTCTGTGACGGGCATCGCGGAACGGAAGAAGCTGGTCGACCTGGTCTTCGGACACATGGCGGGGCAGGTGGTGGCCACCACCGCCAACCTCGGGCTGGCCGACCTGATCGGCGACGAGGAACGGACCGGTGCCGAACTGGCCGGGCGGGTCGGCGCCGATCCGGGCGCGCTCACCCGGCTGCTGCGAGCGCTCGCCTCGCTCGAGGTGGTCACCGAATCCAAGCCCGACCATTTCCGCCTGACCGACGCCGGCCACCTGCTGCGCACCGACCGGCCGGACTCGGTGCACGCGTTCGTCCGGATGTTCTGCGACCCGGCAATGCTGGCCGCCTGGCGCGAGCTGGACACCGCCGTGCTCACCGGGGAGACCACCTTCGACCGGGTCTTCGGGCTGAGCTTCTTCGACCACCTCAAGGCGAACCCGGAGCTGTCCGGGCTGTTCAACGCCTCGATGCGGCAGGGCACCCGACTCACCGCGCAGCAGCTGCCGACGGCGTACGACTTCGCCCGGTTCAGCACGGTGGCCGACATCGGCGGCGGTGACGGCACGCTGCTCGCCTCGGTGCTGGCGGCCCATAAACGCGTGCGCGGCATCCTGTTCGACACCGCCGAGGGGCTGGCCCAGGCGGATCAGACCCTCACCGCGGCCGGAGTGGCGGACCGGTGCGCCACGGTGACCGGTGACTTCTTCGCCTCCGCCCCGGATGGCGCCGACCTCTACCTGCTGAAGAGCGTCATCCACGACTGGGACGACGACCGGTGCGCCACCATCCTCTGGCACATCCGGCAGGTGATCCCGGCACGCGGCCGGCTGTTCATCGTCGAGCCGGTGCTGCCCGAGGTGGTGGACGGCGACCTGCCCCCGACGATCTACCTGTCCGACCTGAACATGCTGGTCAACGTGGGCGGGCGGGAGCGCACCCGGGCCGACTTCGAGAGCCTCTGCGCCCGCGCCGGCTTCACCGTCACCGGCTTGACCTCGCTGCCCCCGCCGTCCGCGTTCTCCCTGATCGAGGCCGCACCCAACTAGTCATTCGAACAAGTGTTTCACGTGAAACGTCGGCGCAGCTGGGGACCCCAGTCGGTGCTTTCGCGCAACTCGCGCTTGAGGATCTTGCCGCCGGGGTTGCGAGGCAGCGGGGTGTCCCGCACCGCCACGTACTGCGGAATCTTGAAGTCGGCCAGCCGGCCCTCCAGGTACCCGACTACCTCGACCGGATCCAGGGAAGCGCCGGGCACGGGAACCAGCACCGCGCCGACCTTCTCGCCCATCACCTCATCCGGCACCCCGACCACCGCCGCCTCGGCCAGCCCGGGCGCGCCGGCCAGCGCGTTCTCCACCTCGACCGAGTAGACGTTCTCGCCGCCCCGGTTGATCATGTCCTTGGCCCGGTCGACCACGTAGACCAGCCCTTTCGTATCCACCCGGGCCAGGTCGCCGGTGTGCAGCCAGCCGTCCCGGAAGGCGACGGCGGTGGCGTCCGGCTTGTTCCAGTAGCCGGCCACCACGTTCGGTCCCCGGATCAGCAGCTCGCCTACCCCGGCCGGGTCGGGCGCATCCACCGCGAGATCCACCACCGGCGCGGCGAAGCCCACCGAGTCGGCGTGTTCGGCGGCCCACTCGTGCGGCAGGAAGGTGGAGATCGAGGCGGTCTCGGTGAGGCCGAAGCCGTTGCCCAGCCGGGCGTTGGGAAAGGCTTCGCCGAGTCGCCGCACAAGAGCGGGCGCGATCGGCGCCCCGCCGTAGGAAACCTTGGTCACCGCGCCGACGTCGAGCGCGGCGAACTCCGGCTGTGCGATGGCCAGGGCGTAGATCGCCGGCACCGTGGTCAGCTGGTTGATCCGCTCGTCCACGATGGCGCGCAGGAACGCCCGCACGTTGAACGTCGGCAGCACCACCGTGGTCCCGCCCAGCGCCAGGTACACCAGCAGCTGGCTGTTGCACCCGGTCACGTGGAACATCGGCACCGAGATGAGCCCGCGCTGCTCGTGTCCGGTGGCCCGGTCGGTGCCGGTGACCCGGATGGCGGTCTCGATGTTGGACAGGAAGTTCTCCTGGGTGGTCATCGCACCCTTGGGGAACCCGGTGGTACCGCTGGTGTAGAAGATCGCGGCCAGGTCGCCGAGCGAGCGGTCGTCGTGGGCGGTCGGCGGGCCGGCGGGCAGCGGCTGGTCCGGGCGCAGCACCACCGCCGCGCCGGAGTCGGACAGCACGTACTCGACCTCCGAGGCGGCGAACCGGGTGTTCACCGGCACCGCAACCGCCCCGGCCAGCTGGATGCCCAGGAACCCGACCGCCCAGTCCGCCCCGGCCGGCAGCAGGATGGCCACCCGGTCACCGGGCCGCACGCCCTCGTCGGCCAGCCCGCCGGCCACCCGGGCCGCCCGGTCCCACAGCTGCCCGTAGCTCAGCCGGACCGTCGGTTCGCCCAGCTCGACCAGGGCCTCCGCATCCGGGTCCCGCCGCACGCTGGTGGCGAACATGTCGACCAGCGAACGGGGCAGGTCGGCGTAGTGCGCGACACCGGTCGCGTCACGGTGGATTCCGCTGGTGTCGAACGGCGCGTCCCCGCGCGGTAGCGGCTCGACGCTCACTTGGCGCTGAAGTAGCGGCGCGGGTTCTCCACCAGCATGGTGGTGATCTGTTCCTCGCTGACGCCCTGCTCGCGCAGCGCGGGCAGCACGTCCTGGCTGATGTGCAGGTAGTGCCAGTTCGGTGCGGCGCCCCGCAGCATCGCCTGGCTGGTCTCGCCGGAGAAGAAGTCCATGTAGCAGGCGGCGTCGTGGGCCAGCACGATCCGGTCGGCGTAACCCTGGGCGCACAGCTTGGCGATGGCCGCGACCCGGCGCTCGGTGGGCAGGAACATGTCCAGCCCGAACCGGTCACACCCGATGGTGGCACCCTGATCCATGATCCACTTGAGGTAGTCGAGGTCGTCCGAGTCGCCGGCGTGCCCGATGACCACCTTGGTCAGGTCCACCCCGTGGTCGGCGTAGAACTCCATGGCCAGTCGGCCGGTCTGCAGCGCCGCGTTGGTGTGCACGGTGATCGGCACGCCGGTCTGCTTGTGCGTGTCACAGATCGCCGCCTGCACCCGCGTCTGGTCCGGCGTGAGGCCGGCTTCCTCGACCACGCACTTCAGGAACGCGGCCTTCACGTCGGTGCCGGCGATGCCCTGCTCGATGTCCGCGACAAACATCTCGGTCAGCAGCTCCGGGCCACCGAGCAACGTCTCGGGGCCGCGGTAGTGGAAGTAGTGCGGCAGGTGATCGAAGGTGTACAGCCCGGTGGCGGCGACGATGTTGATGTTCGCCTCGGCGTTCACCCGCTGCACGCGGGGGATGTACCGGCCGAGGCCGACCACGGTCGGGTCGACGATGGTGTCCACGCCGGCGTCCTTGAGCGCGCGCAGTTTCTGGATGGCGTCCTGGACGCGCTCTTCCTCGTCCCACCACTCGTGCCCGTAGTTCTGCATCACGTCCGGGGTGAGCACGAAAACGTGCTCGTGCATCAGCGTGGTCCCCAGCGCGTCCAGCTCCACCGGCCCGCGCACCGTCTCGACGACCGCCATTGGCCATACCTCCCACACCCGTCGCGTCGGCCCATCATGGTGCGGCCCCCGACCCCGGTCAACGCGCCTCTCAGCCCGGTGTGTCAGGCCTTCCCAGCCGGCAAGTCGGGCCGCCCCGCCCGGTGAGTCAGGCCTTCCCACCCGGCGAGTCGGGATTTGTGCACGGTGAGTCGGGGATCCGGGTACGGCGAGTCGGGAATCTGGGTACGGCGAGTCCGTGATCCGGGTACGTCGAATCGGGAACCCGGGTACGGCGGGTCGGGGATCTGGGTACGCGGTCGCGCGCTCTGAGGCACGGCATCGCGCACTCTCGCGCACGGCCGCCGCCGGGCACCGGCCCGGGGCGATGGGCGCGCTGGGTATGGTCCCTAGCTGTGGCGGAGCCCGGGTTGACCAGCGTGGAGCTGTTCAGCGGCGGCGGCGGGCTGGCGTACGCGATGCACCGGACCGGGTTCCGGCACCTGCTGGTGAACGAGCTGGAGCGGCGGGCCTGCGAAACGCTGCGCGGAAACGCCGGGGACTGGCCGCTGGTGCCCGGCGACGTGCGCGAGCTGGACTTCGCGCCGCTGGCCGGCAAGGTCGACGTGGTCGCCGGCGGGGTGCCCTGCCAGCCGTGGAGCCTCGGCGGCGCGCACCGGGGCTACGACGACCCACGCAACCTGTGGCCGGAGCTGTTCCGCTGCGTGCGGCAGACCCGGCCGCGCGCGGTGATCGCGGAGAACGTGCGCGGCCTGCTGCGGCCGTCCTTCCGGCCGTACTACGAGTACATCCTGCGGGAGCTGGCGCTGCCGTTCGAGCGACGGGTGGACGGCGAGGACTGGCGCGACCACGACCAACGGCTGACCAAGGCCCTGGCCCGGGCGAACGGCGACGACACCGAGCGCTACGACGTCTTCTGCCTTCCGGTGAACGCCGCCGACTACGGCGTCCCCCAAATCCGCCACCGCGTCTTCGTCATCGCGTTCCGCCGCGACCTGGCCCTAACCACCTGGGCACCCCCGGGACCCACCCACTCCGAGTCCGCCCTCCTGGCCACCCAAACCGACGGCACGTACTGGACCCGCCACCACCTCCGCCGACCCGGTGGGTCGGGTCTGTCGGCTCAAGGTGCCGGGAGCGTCGACCCGGTGTGCCGGGAACGCCGACTCGCGGATCCGGGAAGGCTCGTGTCGGCTGGTCCCGGAGGACTCGTGTCGGCCGGTCCCGGACGGCTCGTGCCGGCTGGTCCCGGAGGACTCGTGTCGGCCGGTCCCGGACGGCTCGTGCCGGCCGATCCGGCGCACTCCGAGTCGGCTGCTCCGGCACAGCCGGCCGAGCGGGGCGGCCCGCGCACCCCGTGGCGGACCCTGCGCGACGCCACCGCCGACCTGCCCGAACCCGTGGGCGACCGGATCGAGCACCCGGACTGGCTGCACCACTTCGGCTGGCCGGGCGCGCGGGTCTACCGGGGTCACACGCCGAACGAGCTGGACCGGCCGGCCAAGACGGTCAAGGCGGGCGTGCACGGGGTGCCCGGCGGCGAGTCGGTGCTGCGCCGCGACGACGGTTCGATCCGCTACCTGACCGTGCGCGAGGTGGCCCGGATCATGACCTTCCCCGACCACTGGTGGCTGGCCGGGCCGCGCGGTGAGCAGATGCGCCAGCTGGGCAACGCGGTGCCGGTGCTGCTCGGCGAGGTGATGGCGTCAGCCGTAGGGTCAGCCCTATTGTCCGACCGCCACCAGCGCCTGGCATAATGGTCGACGTGATCAACGTTGCCGACAGCCGCACGCTGAGCTGTCGCTGTCTGGGGTGCTGTCGCAGCTGTCGCTGCATCTGACCTCCCCCTGACAGTTCGGCCGCGTCGGCGCGGCCTCGGCGCATCGGATCACCTCAAAAATGCACAACCTCGCGGATCTTCGCGGTCAGACCGTTCTGGCCCTGCACGCGCACCCCGACGACGAAGCAATCTTCACCGGCATCACGCTGCGCCGGCTGGCCGACGCGGGCGCCCGGGTGGTGCTGGTGCTGGCCACCGCCGGCGAGCTGGGTTCCTCCCGCCTACCCCTGGACGACGGCGAGACGGTGGCCGCGCGGCGGATCGCCGAGCTGGAGCTGGCCGCCGCCACGCTGGGCGTCGAGCGACTGGTGCTGCTCGGCCGGCGGGACTCCGGGCTGCCCGGCTGGGCCAGCCACAACCACCCGCTCGCGCTGGCCGCCGCCGACCACGACCGGCTGGCCCGCCAGGTCGCCGAGCTGGCCCAGGAAGAGGGCGCCGGCACGCTGATCTACGACGATATACAGGGTGTATACGGGCACCCGGACCACCGGGCCACCCACAGCATCGGCGCGGGCGCCGCCGAGCTGACCGGCGCGGTCGGCTACCGGATCACCGTGGACCGGGACCGGCTGCCCGGCGAACACCTGGTCCACGCGGCGGCGGCATCGGCCGGGGTCAGCTTCGGGCGGGCCGGCGAGGAGATCACCCTGGCGGTCACCGGCGATGCCGGCGAGCTGGCCAGCAAGCGGGACGCGATCATGGCGCACGCCAGCCAGGTCGACCCCGGCCGGCTGCCGGCCGACGCGTTCGCCGCCGGCTACCGCACCGAGTGGTTCCACCACGAGGGTGCCCCCGGCCTGCTGCACCTGCTCGCCGACACGCAGACAATGGCCGGCGCGCTCGGCTGATAACGCTCCCGTAGCGTCGGTCGCGTGACCGACACTCCCCGCCTCCCCGGACTGACCCTCGCCGACGCCGACCAGTTGGTACGGACCGCACTGGACGTCGGCGCCGAGCGCGGTTTCGCACCCCTGGCGGTGGCCGTGATCGACGTCGCCGGCGAGGTGATCGCGCTCCGCCGCGCGGACGGCGGCATGCCGCTGACCAGCCGGATGGCCGTGGCCAAGGCCCGCACCGCGCTGCGCGCGCTGAAGCCGTCCGGGCTCACCGACAAGCTTCCGCCGGGGATCATCGCCGGCCTGCAGCACCTGAACAGCGGCGACTTCGTCCCGCGCGCCGGCGGGATTCTGGTGACCGAGGGCGGAGTCATCGTGGGCGCGGCCGGCGCCTCCGGCGCCCAGTCCGACGAGGACGAGGCCGCCGTGCAGGCCGCCGTGGACCGCTGGCACACGAACCGGGGCTCGACCGCGTAGCGGCTTCTAGGGCTGATCCTTTGAAGCCAGCCCGGACGGGGCGGACGCGATCGCCCGGTGAATGGCGTCGGCCAGCGCGAGCGCGGTTTCCTCGGTGAGCTCCAGGGCGACCCGCGCGGACGGACCGAGCGCCGGGTTCAGCACGTCCACGTTCACCGTGTGGGTGTACTGCGCGTGCACCGGGTGATCCACGTACACGATCGCCTCCGTGCCGGCGAACCAGCCGTGCGCGCCTTTCCCGCTGCCGTCCACGGCGATCTTCTCGGTCAGGTAGGTGCACATGCTTCAGGCCCCCAGGTTGGTGCGGAAGAAGGCCAGGATGTGTGACCAACCGTCCACCGCGGCCGCCGGGCGGTAGGCGGGGCGGTCCACGGAGAAGAAGGAGTGGCCGGCTTCGTCGTAGCTGTGGAACTCGTGCGGCTTGCCCAACCGGGTCAGCTCGGCGTCCAGTGCCGCCACCGACTCGGGCGAGGGGAACCGGTCCTCCGCGCCGAACAGCCCGAGCAGCGGGCAGCTCAGGTTCGGCGCCAGGTGCAGGATCGGCTGCATGGTGGGCGGCATGCCCTCCGGCGGGTCCTCCACCACGAATGCGCCGTAGCAGTCCACCGCCGCGTCCACCTGGAGCGAGCAGGCGGCGAGGAAGGTGTGCCGGCCGCCGGAGCAGTAGCCGATCACGCCGATCTTGCCGTTGGCGCCGGTCAGCCCGCGCAGGTGGTCCGCCGCGCCGGCCACGTCACCGACCAGCCGTTCGTCCGGCACCCCACCGGCCGCACGCGCGGTGGCCGCCGCGTCGTCCGGGGCGGCGCCGGGCGCCTCCCGGTGGTACAGGTTCGGGCACAGGGCGTCGAACCCCTCCGCCGCGAACCGGCGCACGATCTCCTTGGTCTCCCGGTCGTAGCCGGGCATGTGGTGGATCACCACCACCCCGCCGCGCGGCTGCTCGCCGGACGGCCGGGCCAGGTAGGCCTCGATCTCGTCGCCGCCGTGCCCGGTGATCGTCACCGTGCTCGCCGTCAGTTCGTCGATCATGCCCGCACCCTTCGCTGGTCGCTGTCCGTTCCCGCCGAGTTGACCACGCCGGCGCCCGCCGCGCCGAGGTACCCGGCGATCTCCGCCGCGTCGAGTGACCGGGTGCCGATGTAGCCGTCCGGGCGGACCAGGACCAGCTCGCCGTCCCGCGCCGCGTACGCCCGCCGCGCGTGCCCTTCGTGGTCAATCACGTCCCGGCCGATGTATGCAGTCGGTATACCAAGGGTGTGCTCGGGATGGCCGAAGTCGAGCAGCGTCCAGTGCGGTCCCCGGAACAGCTCGAACAACCGCACCGGCTCACCGGTCGCGGTCCGGCAGAGCGCGTCCGGCGCGCGGTCTCCCGGGTTCGGGCCATCGGCGTCGACGGGCGGGGCCAGCGGCCCGCCCCGGTAGCTCACGCCGAGCTGCAACGCCTCGGTCCGGTCGGCGGCGGGGCGCGCGCCGGGCACCTTGTCCATCAGCCGGTTGGACAGGCCCAGCACGCCGGCGGCCACCGGCAGCCGCTCGGCCTGGTACGTGTCCAGTAGTGACTCGGGAGCGCCGGCCAGCACGTGCGCCAGCTTCCAGCCCAGGTTGGCCGCATCCTGCACACCGGTGTTCAGGCCCTGCCCGCCGGCCGGCGAGTGCACGTGCGCCGCGTCGCCGGCCAGAAACACCCGGCCCACCCGGTACCGGTCCACCATCCGGACGTTCAGCCGCCACTTGGACAGCCAGGTCGCCCGGCGCAGCCGCACCCGGCCGGG
The DNA here is from genome assembly GCF_039543365.1 of Actinospineispora eucalypti. Lineage (NCBI taxonomy): Bacteria > Bacillati > Actinomycetota > Actinomycetes > Pseudonocardiales > Pseudonocardiaceae > Actinospineispora > Actinospineispora eucalypti. Next base: position 543,340 of record NZ_BAABJP010000001.1, on the reverse strand, counting down.
GCCGATCACGTCGTCGACGATCCGCTGGCAGTTCGCCAGGCTCGGCTCGTCCGGCTGCCCGGGCGGCAGCGGCGCCTGGAACTGGAAGGTGTCCGTGGCGGGCAACGGGCAGAGCGCCACGCCCCGGAAGTTCTCGCCCAGCCAGATGTGCCAGTGGTCGCGGTCCAGCCCCTCCAGCTCCACGTCCCCGACCAGCATCCGCACGCTCTCCGTGGTCTCGCCGAGGAAGGGCACGCCGAGCAGCCGGCGCACCGTACTGGACCCGCCGTCACAGCCGATCGCGTAGTCGGCGCGGGCCTCGGTGCCGTCGGCGAACCGGGCCACCACGCCGGCCTGGTCCTGCTCCAGCTCCGTGACGCCCCGGCCCCACTCCACCTCCACGCCGTGCGAAGCCAGCCGCTCGCGCAGCACCTGCTCCGTCCGCCACTGCGGAATGATCAACGAGCGGCCGTAGGGGCTGTCCGGGCCGGGCTCGGCCCCCTCGTTGAGGTCCACCAGCTGGAAACTGCCGTCCGGGTGGTAATGCCGCGCGAGCAGCCGCGACCGACCGGTGGCGATCAGGCGGCCGCTCACCCCGAGGTTGTCGAGTATCTCCAGCGTTCGGGGCTGCATGCCCTTGCCCCGAGATCCGGCGAACGGCGCCTCGGCGGCGTCCACCACGCGCACGTGTATACCCCAGCTGGACAACACGCATGCAGCCGTCAGGCCGGTCGGCCCGGCCCCGATCACCAACACCTGTCCGCTCATGGAACCCAGCATAGCGCGCGTATGAGACCCAGTCTCAATATCATCTCAGTCTCAGATGCTAGCCTCTACCCATGGCCGGACTGCGCGAGCGGAAGAAGGCCCGCACCCGCGCCGACCTGCAGCGGCACGCGCTGCGGCTGTTCCGCGAGCAGGGCTACGCGGAAACCACGGTGGACCAGATCGCCGCCGCCGCCGAGGTCTCGAGGGCGACGTTCTTCCGGTACTTCCCGAGCAAGGAAGAGGTCGTCTTCTACGACGACGTGGACCCGCTGATGGAACGCGCGTTCGCCGCCCAGCCGTCCGGCACGCCGCTGCTGGTCGCCATGCGGGCGGCGCTGCGCGAGGCGTTCGAGTCGCTCACCCCGGAGAAGCGCGAGCTGGAAGAGCTGCGCATGGAACTGGGCCGCACGGTGCCCGAGCTGCGCAATGCGCGACAGGCCCAGTTCGGCGTGGTGGAGATATCCCGGGGGCTGGCCGAACGGCTCGGCCGGTCACCGGAGGAACTGGACGTCCGCCTGTTCGCCGGGCTCATCTGCGGCGCCCGGCTGGCCGCCCAGGCGATCGCCGACCACCCGCCCGGCAGCTCCTACATCGAGGCCATGGACGCCGTGCTCGGCCGGCTCGCCGAGGGCGTCCCGCTGGCCGACGAGCCACTGCCCTGAGGGTCAGTCCCGCTCGGCGGCGAGCACGGCGGCGCCGACGATGCCGGCGCTGTTGCGCAGCTTCGCGGGCACGATCTCGGTGCGCGTCCGCACCAGCGGCAACCAGCGGTCGGCCTTCTTGCTGACCCCGCCGCCGAGCACGATCAGGTCCGGCCAGAACAGGTCCTCCACGTGGCGGAAGTACCTGGTCAGCCGCTCCGCCCAGGCCTCCCAGGAGAGCTCTTCCCGCTCCCGGGCGGAGTCGGCCGCGCGCGACTCGGCGTCGTGCCCGTCCAGCTCCAGGTGGCCGAGCTCGGTGTTCGGCACCAGCTTGCCGTGCACCACCAGCGCGGAGCCGATACCGGTGCCGATCGTGCACACCAGCACCACGCCCCTGTGCTTGTGCGCCGCGCCGAACCGGACCTCGGCCACGCCGGCCGCATCGGCGTCGTTGACCAACAGCGCGCGCCGTCCGGTGACCCGCTCGAGCAGCTTGTGACCGTCGGCGCCGATCCAGGCGTCGTCCACGTTGGCGGCCGTGCGCACGATGCCGTGCTGGATCACGGCGGGGAAGGTGCAGCCGAACTCGCCGTCCCACTTGAAGTGGTCCAGCACCTCGCGAACCACCTCGGCGACCGCCTCCGGGGTGGACGGCTGGGGGGTCGGCACCCGGAACCGTTCCTCGGCCAACTCGCCTTTGTGCAGATCGACGGGCGCACCCTTGATGCCGCTCCCGCCGATGTCCACGCCGAACCCGAGGTGCTTGCTCATTCCCCCATTCTCCGGGGCCCGCCTGGGTACCGTGCACGGGTGGTGCGCACTCGGCTGCTGGTTCTGTATACACAGCGCATTACGGAGTGCCGGGAGTTCTACACCCGGCTCGGCCTCACGTTCGTGCGCGAACAGCACGGGATCGGACCGGAGCACTACGCGGCCACCCTCGCGGACGGCCTGGTGCTCGAGCTCTACCCGGGTACGCCGGAGCGGGCCACCGGCGCGCTGCGGCTGGGCTTCGAGCTCGAACCGGGCGGCCCGGCCGAGGGAACCGGGCTGGCCGAGGGAGTGCACCGCGATCCGGACGGGCGAGCGGTGGAGGTGCGGGTTCACTGATGTTGGTCGAACTGGCGATCGGGGACGCCTACGGCGCGGGTTTCGAGTTCGCCGCCAGCGAGGAGGTCGAGGAACACAACACGCTGCACGGGTACCGCCAGCATCCCCGGCACCGGGGGATCAGGCCGGGCATGTACACCGACGACACGCAGCTGACCCTCGCGGTCGCCGAGCTGTTGCTGGACGGCGACCCGTGGACCCCGGAGAACCTGGCCGACCGGCTCGTCGACGCCTACCACCGGGACCCGCGCGACGGCTACGCCAAGGGGTTCCGCGCGCTGCTGGACGCCAACCGCACCGGTGCGGAGCTGCGTGCCGCGATCGCCCCGGCCAGCGACCGCAGCGGCGCGGCCATGCGCGCCGGACCGATCGGCCTGCTCCCGGACGTCGACGAGGTGCTGCGACTCGCCGAGATCCAGGCCAGGGTCACCCACGACACGCCGGCCGGTATCGAGTCGGCGCGGGCCGCCGCGCTGGCGGTGCACTACTGCCACCACCGCATCGGCCCCACCGAGCGGGTCGCGCACTGGATCACCGAGCGGCTGGACGGCGCCGAGGACTGGTCCGTCCCCTGGCAGGGCAAGGTCGACGCGCTCGGCGTGATGTGTGTGCGCGCGGCGTTGACCGCGCTCAGCGGTAAGCGCCGGCTAACCGATCTACTCTCTGTATGCATCGGATATACAGGCGATGTGGACACGGTGGCCACCATCGCGCTGGCCGCCGGCTCGCGGGCCGCCGACGTCGAGCAGGACCTACCCGCGCACCTCTACGACACCCTGGAGAACGGCCCGTTCGGCCGCGACTACCTGGCCGACCTCGACGCCCGGCTGCTCGACCGCTGGCCAGGGCCGACCCCGTGCGCTGAAGTGACTGAACCAACCTGCCGAAGTGACTGAACCAACCTGCTGAAGTGACTGAATCGGCCTGCTGGGGTGACTGAATCGGGGTTAGAGGTCTTCGTAGACGGCTAGGGTGTGGTCGGCTATGGCGTTCCAGCCGTATTCGGCGACCACGCGGTCGCGGCCGGCCTGGCCCATCTCGCGGGCCCGCGCCGGGTTGTCCAGCAGCTCGTTCACCCGCTCGGCGAACGCCGCCTCGAACTCGCGGGGGTGCGCCTCCGAGTAGGGCACCAGCAGCCCGGTGACGCCGTTGCGCACGACGTCCGGGATGCCGCCGACGTCGCTGGCCACCACCGCCGTCTCGCAGGCCATCGCCTCCAGGTTCACGATGCCCTGCGGCTCGTAGACCGAGGGGCAGGCGAACACCGTCGAGCCGGACAGCAGCTGGATCACCTCGTCGCGCGGCAGCATGTGCTGGATCCAGTGCACGCCGTCGCGGCTGGCGCGCAGGTCGTCCACCAGGGAGCGGAACTCCAGGCCCAGCTCGTGCGTGTCCGGCTCACCGGCGCAGAGCACCAGCTGCGCCTCGGGACGGAACGCGGCGGCCGCGCGAACCAGGTGCGGAACGCCCTTCTGCCTGGTCACCCGGCCGACGAACAACACGGTCGGCCGGTCGGGGTCCAGGCCGTGCTTGACCCACGCGTCCCGCGCGTCGGTGTACGCGTAGAGCGTCGAGTCGATCCCGTTGGGCACGATGTGTACCCGGCCCGGGTCGATCGCCGGGTATACATTGAGTATGTCCGAGCGCATGCCGTGGCTGACCGCGATGATCGCGTCGGCGGCCTCGATCGCGGTGCGTTCGGCCCACCGGGACACCCGGTAGCCGCCGCCCAGCTGCTCCTCCTTCCACGGCCGCAGCGGCTCCAGCGAGTGCGTGGTGACCACGTGCGGGATGTCGTAGAGGAGTTTGGCCAGGTGACCGGCCATGTTGGCGTACCAGGTGTGGCTGTGCACCACGTCCCGGTCGGCCACCGCCGCCGCCATGGACAGGTCGATGCCGAGGGTGGCCAGCGCCGGGTTGGCCCCGGCCAGGTCGGCCGCCGGGGTGTGCCCGGTGGCCAGCACTCCACCGTCCGGGCCGGTCCGCCGCTCGCCCCAGCAGTGCACGGCCAGGTCCACCCGGGAACGCAGCTCACGGGCCAGGAAGTCCACGTGCACGCCGGCGCCGCCGTACACGTTGGGCGGGTACTCGCGGGTCAACAGGCCGACCTTCACGCCAGCGCTCCGGCCACCACGTCCTGGGCCTCGGCCTGGATCCGGGCCAGGTGGTCAGGACCGAGGAAGCTCTCCGCGTACACCTTGTATACATCCTCGGTACCGGACGGGCGGGCGGCGAACCAGCCGGAGGCGGTGGTCACCTTCAGCCCGCCCAGCGGGGCGCCGTTGCCGGGCGCCTCGGTGAGCTTCCCGGTGATCGGCTCCCCGGCCAGCTCGGTCGCGGTCACGTCCCCGCCGGACAGCTTGGCCAGCCGGGCCTTGGCCTCCCGGGTGGTGGCCACGTCGGTTCGGGCATAGGCCGGCTCTCCGAACTTCGCGGTCAGCTCGGCGTAGCGCTGGGACGGGGTCAGGCCGGTGACCGCGGTGATCTCCGAGGCCAGCAGGGCCAGGATGATGCCGTCCTTGTCGGTGGTCCACACCGAGCCGTCCCGGCGCAGGAACGACGCGCCCGCGCTCTCCTCGCCGCCGAACCCGATCGCCCCGCTCAGCAGACCCGGCACGAACCACTTGAACCCGACCGGCACCTCCACCAGCCGCCGGCCCAGCTCCCGCGCCACGTTGTCGATCATCGACGAGCTGACCGCCGTCTTGCCCACGCCGGCGTCGGCCGACCAGCCGTCCCGGTGCCGGTAGAGGTAGTCGATGGCCACGGCGAGGAAGTGGTTCGGGTTCATCAGGCCGGCGTCGGCGGTGACGATGCCGTGCCGGTCCGAGTCGGCGTCGTTGCCGGTGGAGATCTGGAACTCGGCGCGGCGCCGCACCAGTGAGGCCATCGCGTACGGCGAAGAACAGTCCATCCGGATCTTGCCGTCCCAGTCCAGCGTCATGAACGCGAATCGGGGGTCGGTCGCCGGGTTGACCACGGTCAGGTCCAGGCCCAGCCGGTCCGCGATGGCTCCCCAGTAGGCGACCGATGCGCCGCCCATCGGGTCGGCGCCGATGCGGATCCCCACATCCCGCACGGCGTCCAGGTCCAGCACCGCGGGCAGCGCGGCCACGTAGTCGCCGAGGAAGTCGTAGTTCTCGGTGGCCGCCCGCTCGAACGGGGTGCGCCGCACACCGGCCAGCCCGGCCCGGAGCAGCTCGTTGGCCCGGTCGGCGATCCACCCGGTGGCGTCGGTGTCGGCGGGGCCACCGCTGGGTGGGTTGTACTTGAAGCCGCCGTCCGGCGGCGGGTTGTGCGAAGGGGTGACCACCACGCCGTCGGACCCGGGGTGCCGCAGGATCGCCAGCGATACGGCGGGGGTGGGCGTGAACCCGCCCTCCACCAACACCCGCACGCCGTTGGCCGCGAACACCTCGACGGCGGTGCGCCAGGCCGGCTCGGACAGCGCGTGGGGGTCCCGGCCGAGGAACAGCGGGCCGGTGGTGCCCTGCCCGGCGCGGTACTCGCAGATGGCCTGGCTGGTGGCCGCGATGTGGTCGTCGTTGAACGTTCCGGCCAGCGACGAACCCCGGTGGCCGGAGGTGCCGAACGCCACCCGCTGGACCGGGTTCTCCGGGTCCGGATGGATGTCGTGATAGGCGGCGAGCAGGGCTTCGAGATCGATCAAGTCTTCGGCTTGGGCGGGAGTCCCCGCGCGCGGGTGCACAGCCATGCGCACACCCTAGTAGGCGTTATCGCGCTAGGGCGTCGTCGACGCGGAGGGCCGGCAGAGCACCGGGTTGCCCAGCTCGGCACACGGGCGGTGGCCGTGCGCACGCACCACGTCCTTGCCCACCTGGTTGGTCAGATAGCGCAGGAAGCTGGCCGCCAGAGAGTCGGCCTTCGGCTCGCCGTAGGTGTAGGCGTACTCGGTCTGCCAGTAGGGGTAGGCCGAGTGCAGGGCGCCTTCCAGGGTGGCCGCGTGCCCGTCGATGCGCACCGGCAGCACGTCCGTCCGCCCGGCGGCGATGCCGAGCTCGCTGTAACCGACCGCTCCCGGCACCTGGGCCACCGCGTCGAGCACGTCCTCGGTGGAAGCCCGGGAACAACGGACCACCCCGGCCGGTGCGCCGGCGCCCGCCTCCCGGCAGTCGTTCGAGTTGTCGCCGGGCACCCACTTGCCATTCAGCACCTGCTGTTCGAGAGTTCGCCGGGTGCCCGAATCGGAATGGCGGTTGACCAGGCGCACCGGCACATCCCGTCCACCAACGTCACGCCAATTCGCAATTTGCCCGCTGAAGAGTCGCCTTATTTCGTCGAGACTCAGGTCCTGCACACCGGCTTCCTTGTTCACCACCAGGGTGAAGAGAGAGAAAGCGACCGGGCGCGGCAACAACTGGGGAAAGCGGTCCGGCTTCTCCCCGTCGGAGAAGGTCAGTGCCGACGGCCCCTCCGGGCCGGCGGTCCGCCCCCGCTGCTCCAGCGTGATGAGACCCTCCAGGCTGCCCTTGGCGTCGATGGTGAAGTCGGAACCCGGGCAGCTGGCCGCGTAGAGCCGGCCGGCCTCTTGCAGCACCGGCACGAACGCGGTGGAGCCGACCAGCGCGAGCTTGCCCCGCGCGCAGTCCAACGGCGCGCTCGCCGGCTCCAGGAACAACGAGTAGACCAGCTGGCCGGCGCTCACCAGCATAAGGAAGGCGATGAGGGCGGCCATCGGTTTGGACAGACCGGTGGTGTGGCTCTTGGTCAACATGATGTCCCCGGTGCCGGCGCCACCGGTGATCGCGCCGATGACCCGGGGTTTCTTCTGCTCGTCGTCGACCTCGTCGACCCGCTCCAGCAGGGCCAGCACCTTGTAGTGCCCCCGCCGGTTCAACGTGACCTTCGGCAGGTCGATGATCCCGGTCGTGCGCCGCTGGTCGCCCTCCACGATCTCCCTCGGCTGGAGGCCGGAGTCCGCTCCGAAGCTGTCCCGCAGCGACTCCGTGCTGAACTCGGTGATCGCCATGCCGACCACGCGGCGACCCGGGAAGTGCACGTGCAGGCCGACCTTGTGCTCCTCGGGCACCGCATAGTCGCCGGGCCTGATGCTGCTTATGCCGCTGTTCTCGATGCGCAGCAGGGCGAACGACGGATCGTCCAGTCCTCGTCCGTTCTCCAGCTTGAGCTTCGCGAAAGCATCCGCCTCGGCGGATTGGGTCAGATCCCGGGCGGAGGTATCCATCTGCACCCGATAGCCCAGGCGTTTGCGCCCGGCCACACCGAATTCCCAGACGAACGCGATGATCGGAACCACGAGTCCGACGATCGACAGAATCGTGCCCCAGGGGATTTCGTCCACCGTGTGCAAGTTATGGCATCAACCCGATCATCGTGGGCGAGTTCACCAGATGTTTGCTTTTCCCGCCGGCCGCTACACTTGCCGGCACAACACCAAAAATGGTCAGCGCCGTGGCGGTAGGTGGGTGCGCTGGCCGGGTCCGTCGTGCACGGACCCGGACCAGGGAGACCGCCATGCCAGATCCTTCGAATTCCCCTGACGTCATCGTCGTCGGCGCCGGGCTCGCCGGCCTGATGGCCGCGCGCGGCCTGCGCCGGCACGGCCATTCCGTCCTGCTGTTGGAGGCCCGGAACCGGGTCGGCGGGCGGGTGCACGCCACCGAGCCGGCCGCCGGTTGCCGGGTCGAGCTGGGTGGCCAGTTCCTCGGCCCGGGGCAGGACCGCGCGTACGCGCTCGCGGCGGAGCTGGGGCTGCGCGTGGTGCGCACCCGCACCCAGGGCAGCCACCTGATGGAAACCGCCGCCGGGCGGGTGCGGCGCTGGCGGGGCATGATCCCCCGGCTGGGACCGGCCGCCACGCTCGACGTGGCGTTCGCGCTCCACCGGTTCGAGCGGCTGGCCGCCACCGTGCACCCGGACGAGCCGTGGAACACCCCGCGCGCGGACCGGCTGGACGGGCTGACCCTGGCCGGCTGGATCGACCGCGTCACCCGGACCGCGGGCGGGCGGCGGATGTTCCGGCTGGCCGCGTCGGCGGTGTGGGCCGCCGAGCCGGAGGAGCTGTCCCTGCTGCACGCGCTGTTCTACGCCCGCGCCGCTGGCGGCCTGCGCGCGGTGATCTCCACCGAGGGCGGCGCACAGCAGGACTACCTGGCCGAGGGCGCCCACCAGCTGGCGCGGCGGGTGGCCGCGGACCTGGGCGAGCTGGTGCGGCTCGCCGAACCGGTCGACTCGCTCAGCCGAACCGACCAGGGCGTACGGGTGACCAGCCGGACCGGCCGGTGCTGGGACGCCCGGTACGCGGTGGTGGCCGTCCCGCCGACGCTGGCCGCGCGCATCCACTACAACCCGCCGCTGCCCGCCGACCGGGACGCCCTTCTCCAACGCCTCCCGATGGGCACCGTGGTGAAGACGGTAGCGGTGTACCCGACGCCGTTCTGGCGGGTGGCGGGGCTCTCCGGGCAGGCGCTGAGCCTGGCCGGGCCGATCGCGGCGGTCGCGGACAGCTCGCCGCCGGACGGCCCGCCCGGCGTGCTGGTCGGCTTCGTGGAGGGACCCGCCGCGCGCACCCATCTGGCCCGGCCCGAAGCGGAGCGCCGGTCGGCCGCGCTGGACGGCCTGGCCCGGCTGTTCGGGCCGGAGGCCCGGCAACCGCTGCACTACCTGGAGCAGGACTGGAGCGGCGAGCCGTTCAGCCGGGGCGGGTACTCCGCGCTGTTCCCGCCCGGGGCGTGGACCCAGCTCGGCCCCGCGCTGCGCCGCCCGACCGGCCGCATCCACTGGACCGGCACGGAGACCGCCACCCGCTGGTACGGCTACATCGACGGCGCCATCCGCTCCGGCGAACAGACCGCCGACACCCTCGCCGGGCTACTCGCCGCAGGGGCGGGGGGCTAGCGGCGCGACACCGACCGCGAAGGGGTCCAGGTCGCGGGGGTCGGGGGTGGGGGTCCAGCGGCCGTCGGCCTGCGCGTAGGTCCAGCGGGCGCCGGAGGTGACCAGTGCGCGCACCGCTTCGACCAGCCGGTCCACGTCCTCGGCGGTGGTGCCCAGGCCGATGCTGGCCCGCAGCGCCGAGTCCTCCCCGCCGCTCCACGCGCCGCCGCCACCGCACAGCCGGCGCAGCAGCGGGTGGGCGCAGAACTTGCCGTCCCGCACGCCGATGCCGTGCTCGGCGGAGAGGTACGCGGCGACGTACCCGGCCGGGTAGTTGTCCAGCACGAAGCTGAGCACCGCGATCCGGTCCTCGCTCTCCGGCCAGATGCGCAGCGTGCGCAGCCCGGGAACGCTCGAAAGGCCTTCCTCCAGCCGGGCCAGCAGCGCGCGCTCGTGCTCCCGGGCCGGGCCGTCCTCGCCGAGCACCGGGGCCAGCTCGCGGCAGGCCCGCGCCAGCGCCACCGCGCCGAGCAGGTTCGGTGTGCCGCCCTCGTGCCGGTGCGGGGCGGGCGCCCACACCTCGGAGCGGGGCCCGACGGTGCGCACCGCACCGCCGCCCGGCAGGTGCGGGGGCGCCAGGTCCAGCCAGTCGCGCCGGCCGACCAGCACGCCCGCGCCGTAGGGCGCGTACAGCTTGTGGCCGGAGAGCGCGAGGTAGTCCACGCCGGTCTCGGCCAGCGACACCCGCCGGTGCGGGGCCAGCTGGGCGGCGTCCAGCACCACCCGCGCGCCGGCGGCGTGGGCCAGCTCGACCACCCGGCGCAGTGGCAGCACCTCGCCCGTGACGTTGGACGCACCGGTCACCGCGAGCAGCGCGATGGGCTCCACGGCCAGTGCGGTGGCCAGGTCGGTGAGCGTCTTCTCCACGGTGTCGGCGGCGCGCAGCGTGCGGTGTCCGCGACAGCGCCAGGGCAGCAGGTTGGCGTGGTGCTCGATGTCCAGCGAGAGCACCGTGCCCGGCACGGCCCGGGCCAGCAGGTTCAGCGCGTCGGTGGTGTTGCGGGTGAACACGACGGTGTCGTCGGGGCGCGCACCCAGGAACTCGCCGACGGTCTCCCGCGCGCGCTCGAGCAGCCCGGTGCACACCTGCGAGGCGTAGCCGGCGCCCCGGTGCACGCTGGCGTAGTACGGCAGCACCTCGGCGACATGCTCGGCGACCGAGGTGAGCGCCGGCGCGCTGGCCGCGTAGTCCAGGTTGGCGTAGCGGGCGGTGCCGCCCGTGACCAGCGGAACCGGCAGGTCGGCGCCCACCACGGACGGCAGTGCCGGGGTGTCGACGTGGGTACCGGGTCGGGACAGGGCGAGGGTCATCGTCGGGCCTCTCAGGTCAGGGACCCGAACCGGACGGCGTGGGGTCCGCGCTTGCCGGACGTGATCGCCACGCCGGCCAGGTCGTCACCCGGAGCACCCCATCGCGGTAGGAGGGTTGCCGGCCAGCGAGCCGGGGCTTAACGCTGGCGCTCTTGACCTACTGGTGAAGCTACGTGCCGCCCCCGCCCCCCGTCAACCGCCCCCATTCAGTGCTTTCAGCAGGCTGATTCAGTGCTTTCAGCAGGGTGATTCAGTGCTTTCAGGCGCCAGAAGTGACTGAATCAAGGTGCTGAAGGCACTGAATCAGGTTTGGAGGGGTTAGGGGTGGCGGGTTAGGTCGGCGGCGCCGACTATGCCGGCCTCGCCGCCCAGTTTGGCCAGTACCAACCGGGCGGTGGGGCGCTGGCCGCGCGCGGTGAGCCGTTCGTGGAAGGCCCGCTCGATCGGCTCGCGCAGCATCTCGCCGGCGGCCGCCACCCCGCCGCCGATGACGAACACCGCCGGGTCCAGGATCGCCGCCAGGTCGGCCACGCCGAACCCGATGGACCCGGCGACCACCCGGAACGCCTCCAGCGCGGCCGGGTCGCCCTCCCGGGCGGCCTGGGTCACCTCCGGGCCGGTGATCTTCTCCGGGTCCCCGTCGGCCAGCTCCAGCATGCGCAGGCTGAGCGAGGGGGAGATCCGGGCCATCTCGCGCGCCTCGCGGACCAGCGCGCGCCCGCTGCCGTACATCTCCCAGCAGCCCCGGTTGCCGCAGCCGCAGCGCAGCCCGCCCTCGATCACCACGTTCATGTGCCCGACCTCGGCCGCGACGCCGTACTCGCCGCGCAGCAACCGGCCCTCGATGATCACGCCGCCGCCCAGCCCGGTGCCGATGGTCAGCACCACCACGTTGCGTTCGCCGCGTGCCGCGCCGAACCGCATCTCCGCCCAGGCGGCACAGTTGGCGTCGTTCTCCACCACCACCGGCAGGCCCAACCGCTCGGACATCTCCGCGCCTAGCGGTTCGGCCCGCCACGGCAGGTTGGGGGTGAACCGCACCGTGGACCGGTCGGCCGCGACGAACCCGGGCGCCCCCATGCCCACGGCGTCCACCTCGTGCCGCGCGTGCAGCTTGCCGACCAGCTCGGCGATCGCGTCGTTCACCGAGCCCGCGGTCTGCGCCGGGGTGTCCACGCGAGCCTTCTCGATCATGTTGCCGTCCTCGTCGACCACCGCCGCGGCAACCTTGGTCCCGCCGATGTCGACGCCGATGACCAGTCCCATGATCGCGTCGCCCTTCAGATCATTTCCTCGAGTTCCTTGCCCTTAGTCTCGCGGATGAACTTGATCACGAAGACAACGGCCAGCAGCGCGAACAGCGTATACAGCCCGTATGCAAGGCCCAGTCCGGCGGAGGCCAGCGGCGGGAACGTGGTGGAGATGACGAAGTTGGCCAGCCACTGCGCGGCGGCGGCCACGGCCAGCGCCATGGCCCGGATCCGGTTGTTGAACATCTCGCCCAGCATCACCCACACCACCGGCCCCCACGAGCAGCCGAAGAACACCACGTAGAGGTTGGCCGCGATCAGCGCCACCGGGCCGGCGCCGCCCAGCTGCGGGGTGCCGTCCACGACCGGCGCGGTGGCGAACACCACGGCCATGGTGAGCAGGCAGACGAACTGCCCGGCCGCGCCGACCAGCAACAACGGCTTGCGGCCGACCCGGTCGACCAGCGCGATGGCGATCAGCGTGGTGAGGATGTTGGTCACCGAGGTGATCACGCTGGTGAGCATCGCGTCCTGCTCGGTGAAGCCGACCGCGCGCCACAGCGTGGACGAGTAGTAGAAGATCACGTTGATGCCGGTGAACTGCTGGAACACCGACAGCAGGACGCCCACCCAGACGATCGGGGCCACGCCCAGCGCGGTGCCGCGCAGCGCCCGCAGGCCGGGCCGCCCGGAGTCGTCGTCGCCGCGCAGGGTCGCCGCGATTTCCTTGATCTTCGCCGAAACGTCGCCGCCGACGAACCGGCGCAGCACGTCGGCCGCGCGGGTCAGCTCCCGCTTGGCGACCAGGTAGCGCGGCGACTCCGGGATGGTCAGCGACAGCACGCCGTACACCAGCGCCGGCACCGCCAGGGACAGGAACATCCAGCGCCAGGTCTCGATGCCGAACCACAGCGGGTTGGCCGCCGAACCGGACGCCGACACCAGCGCGTAGTCCACCAGCAGCGAGGCGAAGATGCCCACCACGATGGCCATCTGCTGCAGCGAGCCGAGCCGCCCGCGCAGGTGCGCCGGGGAGATCTCCGCGATGTACGCGGGCGCGATCACCGAGGCCGCGCCCACCCCGACGCCGCCGATGAACCGCCAGAAGGCCAGGTCGTAGATGGTGAACGCGAACGCCGACCCGAGCGCGCTGACCAGGAAGAACACCGCGGCGATGACCATCACGCGGATGCGCCCGTAGCGGTCGGCCAGCCGGCCCGCGTACCAGGCGCCGACGGCCGCGCCGAGCAGCGCGATGGCCACCGCGAGCCCCAGCACGAACTTCCCGGGCCCGAAATGCTCGCCGACCGCCTCCACCGCGCCGTTGATCACCGCTGTGTCATAGCCGAACAGGAAGCCGGCCAGCGCCGCGGTCGAGGCGACCAGCACGGTGCGTCCGAGGTGCGGGGTGACTTCGTCAAGGCGGCTTGCGGGGCCGTCGCCGGCGAGGGCCATGGTGATCTCCCTTGATCTGGACCGAAGCTCACTCGGTAGTTTGCACCCGCAACAGTCTTGTGTTCAAGACTTGTAAGCAAATTGGGCTATTGGGTGCACGATTAGACAGCTTCGCCGGATCTTTCCCGGAGTCGGTCACGCGGGCGGAGACTGCCGAGACGACCCGGGCACGCCGGGCGCGCGTTGCCGCACCGTGACCCGCCTAGGGTGATCGCGGTCTCTGGCGGTCCAGCCGCGAAAATCGACGCTGAACCGCCAGAGATGACGATCACCCCGGGCGGCCACCCGGCGCGCCGAGATCATGCGGTTTACCCCGGACCGCCGTGGCGCGCCGGAAACACCGACCGGGCCACCACGAGTCAGCCCGCGTCCAACTCGACCGGCGGTAACGTCGCGAGCAGGTGTGGACCGGCCGCCTCTCCGGCCAGCAGCAGGGCGCCGAGGAGTTGTGATTCGGTGCCCAGCTCGGCCAGCACCAGCTCGGCGGCCTGCGCGGCGGCCGGGATCCCCTGACGGTTTAGCGTTCGACTCATGGACGCAAGAACGAGGTCTTCGGCCTGAGAAAGTTCGCCGCCGACGACTATCCGGTCGGGGTTGAAGATGTTGCACAGGTTCGCCACGGCCACCCCGATGTGCTGGCCGGCGTCGTCCAGCACCCGCCGCGCGGTCACCTCACCGGCCCGGGCCAGGCGGATCACGTCGCCGATCGAGGTCAGCTCGTCCTCGTGCACCCGGGCCAGCTCGGCCAGCAGCGCCGGTGTGGCCACCAGCGTCTCCAGGCAGCCCCGGTTGCCACACCGGCACAGCGCGCCGAACTCGTTCATCGTCGCGTGGCCCAACTCGCCGGCGGTGCCGATCGCCCCCCGGAACAGCCGCCCGGCGATCACCAGCCCGCAGCCGACCCCGTCGGAGAGCTTCAGGTAGGCCAGGTGCTCCGCGCCGCGCCCGGCCCCCCAGCGCTGCTCGGCCAACGCGCCCAGGTTGGCGTCGTTGTCCACCCGGACCGACACCCCCAGCCGCCGGCCGGCCAGCTCGGCCGCGTCCACTCCGATCCAGCCGGGCAGCTGGGACGGCGCGCCGACCTGACCGGTGCGCACGTCGATCGGGGCCGGCAGGCCCATGCCCACGCCGACCAGCGCGGAACGGTCCACGCCCAGCTCGGTGAGCAGCTCGCCGGCCAGCCGGTCCACCTCGGACAACCCGTCATCCACCCGGTGGTCCCACTCCAGCGCCACCCGGCGCCGGCCGAGGATCCGGTAGGCCAGGTCGGCCACCGCGACGGTCAGGTGCCGGTGCCCGAAGTCGGCGGCCAGCAACAACCCGGCCGACCGGGACAGCCGTACCGCCTGGGCGGTGCGGCCCCGGCTCACCGTGGGCGACACCTCGAGCAGCCCGCCCGAGGTCAGCGCGCGCACGATGTTGGAGATCGTGGACGGCGCCAGCCCGGTGAACCGGGCCAGCTCGGCCTGGGTCATGGTCCCCGCGTCGCGCAGCGCGTCCACCAGCCGCGCCTGGTTCGCCTCCTTCAACGAGGTGGGCGATCCCGGGCTCGGCCGTCGCGGTGCATCCACGGCCGCCGATGTTAGCGGCGTCTCATCCCGGAAGCTGTCACCGGCGATCCGGCCGCCTCGTCTTGGGGGGCAACTACCTGAGGAGGTAACCGGAGATGAACGCAGCACTGTGGACCGGGCAGATCGCCCTCGCCGCGATCTTCGCACTGTCCGGCGCCCTGAAGTCGACCATGTCCCGGCAGCGCATGCTGGAGACCGGGCAGACCGGCGCGGCCGCCTACCCGCTGCCGGTGGTCCGGTTCGCCGCGGTGTGCGAGCTGCTCGCGGTGGTCGGGCTGATCGTGCCGCCGCTGGTCGGCGTGGCGCCCCAGCTGGCCGGTTGGGCGGCGGTGGGGCTGGCCGTGGTGATGCTCGGCGCGATGGCCATGCACGCCCGCCTGGCCATCACCCAGCGCAGGCCTAAGGAATGGTTCAACGTGACCGTCAACGTGGCAATCCTGCTGGTCTGCATCTTCGTCGCCGCCGGCCGCCTCTAACCCCTCCGCTGATTCAGTGGGTTCAGCACGCTGGTTCAGTCGGTTCAGCACGCTGGTTCAGTCGGTTCAGCAGCCAGAGCCACTGAACCACCCTGCAGAAGTCACTGAATCACGGTGCTGAACCCACTGAATCACGGTGCGGAAGGCACTGAATCGGGAGGGGAGGTGATGGGGAGGGTGGCGGGGCCTCGGAGGTTTTGGCGGCCGTTCCAGGTGACCTCGGCGGCCAGGGCCAACGTCGGGAAGCGGCGGATCAGGCGGGTTATGGCGACCCGGCCTTCCAGCCGGGCCAGGGATGCGCCCAGGCAGTGGTGCGGTCCGCCGCCGAAGCTGACCTGGGCCTTGGCGTTCGGCCGGTCCAGCTTCAGCTCGCCGGCGTCCGGCCCCCAGAACTCCTCGTCCCGGTTGGCCGAAGCCAGTATGGCCAGCACGAACGACCCGGCGGGGATCTCCCGGCCACCCACCGCGTACGGCTCGAGGGTGATCCGCCGGGTGGACTGCACCGGTGAGTCGTAGCGCAGCAGCTCCTCGATCGCGTTCGTGTCCAGCTCCGGGTTGGCCGCGAGGAGCGCGAACTGGTCCGGGTGGCGCAGCAGGGCCAGCGTGCCGTTGGCGATCAGGTTCACCGTGGTCTCGTGGCCGGCCACGTAGAGCAGCACCACCTGCGCGACCAGTTCCTCGTCGGTGAGCTTGTCCCCGTCGTCCTCGGCCTGGATCAACGCGGTGAGCAGGTCTTCCCCCGGACGACCCCGCTTCGCCTCGATCACGGCGGCAATCCGGTCGTTGATCTCCCGGTCGGCCGCCGCGATCTGCTTGAAGACCTCGACGTCGGTGACCGGTTCCAGCGAGCGGACCAGGGTGGCCGCGAGATCACGCAGCCGGGCGTGGTCGGTGTCCGGCATGCCGAGCATCTCGCAGATCACCGTGAACGGCAGCGGGTAGGCCAGCTCCTCGATCAGGTCGGCGCTACCGGTAGTGGCGATGCTCGCCTCGATCCGGTCCAGCGCCGCGTCCACCAGGTCGACGACCAGCGGCTCCAGCGCGTCGATGGCCCGCTTGGTGAACGCCTTGGTGACCAGCTTGCGCAGCCGGGTGTGGTCCGGCGGGTCGCGGTCCAGCATGGACATCGGGCGGTTCCCGGTCTGCGTCTGCGCGGCGGCGGCCTCGGCCAGGTCGCGCAGCGGACTGGGGCCGACGTTGCGGTCCTCCACCGACTGCCGGGACCGCAGCAGCTCGGTCACGTCGGCGTGCCGGCCGAGCACCCAGAAGCCGAGCGGGTTGGCGTGCACCGGCTCCAGCGCGCGCAGCTCGGCGTAGAAGGGGTAGGGATCGTCGGTGTAGCCGGGGGCGAACGGGTTGAACACGTAGCCGGTATCGGTCATCGCCGACCCTCCACTCAGACATACCGTCGGTATGTGTCTGTTCCTACGGGATGCTCAGCGTCCCGTCAAGGGATGTCGGCGAGACTGGAGGCATGGGGCTCGAGCCGTTCTACTCCACGAACGCCCAGTGGTCGCTGCTTCTGCCGCTGTTGCTGGCACTGGTGCTGTCCGCCGCGATCGGCCTGGAGCGGGAGATCGGCGCCAAGGCGGCCGGGCTGCGCACGCACACCCTGGTCGGCGTCGGGGCGGCGGTGTTCATGGAGGTTTCCAAGTACGGCTTCTCCGACCTGCTGAGCCTGGACCACGTGGCCCTGGACCCGTCCCGGGTGTCCGCACAGATCGTCTCCGGCATCGGGTTCATCGGCGGCGGGCTGATCTTCGTGCGCAAGGACGCGGTGCGCGGGCTGACCACCGCCGCGACCGTGTGGCTGGCCGCCGGCGTGGGCATGGCCTGCGGCGGCGGACTGCCGGTTCTGGCGCTGGCCGCGACCGCCGCACACTTCCTGATCACCCGGGGCTTCCCGCCGCTGTCCCGGGCCGTCGGCCGGCTGCGCGGCGCCCCGCCCGCGCTGCGGCTGAGCTACCTGGACGGCCGGGGCGTGTTGCGCGCGGTGCTCGCCGCCTGCA
Organism: Actinospineispora eucalypti; assembly: GCF_039543365.1. Classification (NCBI taxonomy): domain Bacteria; kingdom Bacillati; phylum Actinomycetota; class Actinomycetes; order Pseudonocardiales; family Pseudonocardiaceae; genus Actinospineispora; species Actinospineispora eucalypti. Next base: position 525,852 of record NZ_BAABJP010000001.1, on the reverse strand, counting down.
CCGACGCCGGCTGGTCGGTGGAGCGCCTGCTGGTCGCCCGGGAGGAGTCGACCGGCGACGGCGAACGGGTCGCCGAGGTCACCCTGCGCCTCGCCGGCCGCGGCGAACTGCCCGACCTCGCGGCGCTGCTGGCCGAGCTGCCCGGCGTCCGCTCCGCCGAGACCACCACCGATCCCGACTGACCGGCCGCCGGGAGCACCCTTCGCCGGGTGTCATATCCGGCCGGCCAGCTCGTTGGCGGTCTCGACGGCGATGTCGACGGCTCGGGCGGCGAGTGGCGGCTGGGTGCGCCTGGCCGGCCAGTACAGGTACAGCTCGCGGGTCGGCGATGGCCGCAGTTGGTGGACGCCGAGCCGGCCGTCGGACCAGGCATCGGTTCCGTGCAGGGCCAGCTGGGGCAGCACCGCCGAGCCGATGCCGGCCCGCACCATGGCCAGGATGGCCTCGTGGCCGGTGGTCCGGAACACGATCCGCGGCCGCGCGCCGGCCTGGGCCAGCGCCCGTTCCAGCCATTTCTGGTGATGGGTGCGCGGCCAGGCGACCATCGGAACGTCGTCGAGCAGCTTCACCGGTACCGGGCCATCGGGGAACGCGCCGGCGCCGGCCACCAGCAGGTACTGCTCGTCGAGCAGCTTGACGTGCTCGACATCGCCTTCGATCCGGCCGTCGTGGAACAACAGGTCGAGATCCCCGAGCCGCGGCTCCTCCGGTGCGACCTCGGTCAGCCGGATGTCACAGCCGGGATACTCCTCCAGCAACCGGCTCACGACGGCCGGCAGGATCAGCCTGGTCACGCCCTGGAACGTGCCGATGTCGATCCGGCCGTGACCCGCCCGGAACCGGTCGACGGCGTCGGCCAGCGCAGCCGCCCTGGTCAGCAGGCCGCGGCCGTGGGCCAGGACCACTTCCCCGAGGGGCGTGACCCGCACCGGCTTGGGACCTCCGGGCCGGTCGAATACGGCGCCGCCGACGGCCCGTTCCAGCGCGGCGATCTGCTGGCTCACCGACGACTGGGTGTAGCCCAGGCGGGCGGCCGCGCGCCCGAACGTTCCTTCCTCGGCGATGACCGCCATGGCCCTCAGATGGCGCAGCTCGATGTCAGCCACAGCATTAACATAACATATGGCGATCGAATTGATCGAGATCTATCGCTTTTCACAATGCATTAGCGGTTCTAGCGTCGTTTGACATGACGACCTACGGCACGCAGACCCTGGCCGCCGCCCCGGCCGCGGACCGACCGGTCCGACCTCGTTTGGACCTGCCACAGCTGGTCTGGGCGCTGGCGGCGACCCAGTTCGTGAGTCGCGCCGGGAGCCTGGTGCGGTCGTTCCTGGTGCTCTACCTCACCCAGGACCGGCACTTCTCGCTCGCCACCGCGGGTGCGGTGGTCGCGGCGGTCGGAGTGGGAGACGTCGGGTCCCAGCTGCTCGGCGGCTGGCTGGGCGACCGGATCGGCCGGCGCCACACCATGCTGGTGGGGTTCTCGGGGACCGCCGTCGCGCTGGTCGGGCTCGGTGCGGCGGACACGGTGCCGGCGATCTGCGCGGCCGCCTTCGGCGTCGGGCTGATGTCGGAGCTGCATCGCCCGGCCGCGTCCGCGGCGGTGGCCGACCTCCCCGCCCCGCAGCGGGTCCGGGCCTTCGGACTGCTCTTCTGGGCGGCCAACCTCGGCTTCTCGGTCGCCACCGTCACCGCCGGGAATCTCGCCCAGACCGGGTACGGCCCGCTCTTCTGGATCAACATCACGGCCGCGATCACCGCGGCGCTGATCGTCTGGCGCCGCGTGCCCGAGACCCGTCCGCCGACGGCCGAGCACACCCGGCGCGCGCTGCTGCCGGTGCTCCTCCGCGACCGGCCGATGATCGCCATGGCGGGGATTCACATCGTCTACTTCACCCTGTTCCTGCAGACGTTCACGACGCTGCCGCTGCTCATGTCGACCGACGGCCACGGCCCCGCGACCTACGGCGCGGTGCTGGCACTGAACGGACTCACCATCGTCGCCGCCCAGCCACTCGCGGTACGGCTGCTCACCGGTCGCGACCGCACCACGGTGCTGGCCGTCTCGATGCTCCTGGTGGGCGCGGGCGTCGGCCTGAGCACCATCGTGCACGGCGGTGCGGGCTACGCCGGCTCGGTCCTGGTCTGGACCCTCGGCCAGATCGGCGTGGCCGTCATGTTCGGCGCCACCTTCGCCGACCTCGCGCCGGCCGATCTGCGTGGCGGGTACATGGGCGTCGCCTCCACCACCTTCAGCATCGGCGCCGTGTTCGGGCCGCTGACCGGCGCCTTCCTTCTCGACCACGCCGGACCGAGCACGCTGGGAACGGCCGGCGTCATCATCGGACTGGCCCTGTTCGCCGGCCTGCTGGCCCTCGGGCCGACGATCCGCCGCCGGACCTCGGCCCAATAGGCCCTTATACCGAATGGTGGTTCGGTTCAAGCATTGTGAAGTTTGTGCACACTCTTTAAGCTGAACCTTCGACGCCGTCGGCCGAAACTGGGAGGGACGTCATGACCAGCTATGATCCCTACGATCCGGCGGTCAAGGAAGACCCGCAGAAGTACTTCAAGCCACTGCGTGACGGCTGCCCGGTCCACCACCACGTGATCGACGACGTGGAAGTCGGCAAGATGAACGAGAACCCGTGGATCGCCGAGCCCACCACCGAGTTCTGGTCGCTGTCCCGCTACCAGGACTGTGTGCAGGTGCTGCAGACCCCGGCGCTGTACTCCAGCAAGGAAGGCCCCGGCCCGGAACGCACCCGGGCGCTCACCGAGGACGGCATGCTGCTGTTCTCCGACGACCCGGCGCACCGCTGGCAGCGCAGCATCGCCAACAAGGCGTTCACCCCGCGCAGGGTCGCGCTTCTGGAACCGGACATCCAGAAGGTCGCGGACGACCTGATCGACCAGCTCTACCCGCGCGGCGAATGCGACCTGCACCTGGAGTTCGCCGCCGCCATGACCATCCGGGTGGTGGCCAAGGTGGTCGGCGTGGACGACTCGCGCATCGACGACTTCTTCCGCTGGGGCAACGACACCATCGGCGCGTTCGGGGCGGACGAGGAGGGCATCAAGCGCTCGTTCACCTCCGGGATGGAGTTCCTGGCCTACTTCAACGAGCTGCTGGAGGACCGCCGGACCAAGCTGGCCAACGACGAGGAAGTGCCGGACGACATCCTCACCGCGATGATCACCGCGGCGGACGAGGAGACCGGCAAGAAGCTGTCCGACGTCGAGCTGTTCATGGGCGCGCAGCAGTTCATGGTGGCCGGCTTCGAGACCACCACGACCACCATCGGCAGCGGCATCTGGCTGCTCAACCAGCACCCCGAGCAGCTGCAAAAGGTGAAGGACAACCCGGACCTGATCCTGGTGCTGGTGGAGGAGGTGCTGCGCTACGCCTCCCCGCTGGAGGGGCTGTGCCGGACCGCCACCGAGGACACCGAGATCGCCGGGGTGAAGATCCCCAAGGGCGGCAAGGTGCGCTGGCTGATGGCCTCGGCGAACCGCGACGAGCGGGCCTTCGAGCGGGCCGACGAGTTCGACCTGGACCGGGACCGGGTGCAGGTGCGCAAGCACCTGTCCTTCGGGCACGGCATCCACATGTGCCTCGGCTCCGCGCTGGCCCGGATGGAACTGAAGATCGCCTTCGAGACGCTGCTGCGCCGGCTGCCGAACCTGCGCCCCGATCCGGACAAGCAGCCGGAACGGAACAAGGCGCTGCTGGTGAGCGGGTTCAGCTACCTCCCGGTGGTCTGGGACGTCACCTGATTTCACCTACCTAACTCGACCGAGTGATAATCCACTCGGTGTCGGCGCGCGCTCCGACACCGAGTGGTCACCGTCGGTCAAGATGCCGGCTTGGCCGCACCGTGAACTCGCGTCAGGTGAAAGGACCGCCGGCATGCCGGATGTCGGGCATCCGCCCCCCGAGTTGGTGGAGTTCGCCCTGGAGGCGGCCAGCACCTCGGTGGCCGAACTGGACGTGCCCGCGCTGCTGCAGCGCACCTGCCACACCCTCACCGAGCTGTACGGGCTGGCCGGCTGTGCGGCGGTGCTGCTGGACTCCACGGGTTCGGTGCGGGCCATGCTCGGCTCGCACCCGGCGGCCGTGCAGCTGACCCGGCTGATGCGGGAGATGGACGAGGACTCCGCGCGGCGCGAGTACGTGGTGCAGGACCTGACCCAGTCCAAGCGGATGGACCTGGCCCAGGCGGCCGGTCAGGTGGGGCTGCCGATCAGCGCGATGGTCGCGCTGCCCGGGCCGACCGGGCTGGTCGGCCGGTTGCAGCTGTTCGCCGCCGAGCCCGGAACGGTCACCCTGGACCTGCTGGCCGAGCTGCGCCCGTTCGCCCTGCTGCTCGGCGCCACCCTGGACAACGCCGAGGCCTACCAGCACTCCGCGTCGATGGTGGCCAAGCTGGCCGACGCGCTGGACGAGCAGCGCCCGGTGGAGCAGGCCAAGGGGATGCTCACCGAACGCCACCAGGTCGACCTGGACGCCGCCTACCGGATGCTGCGCGAGCAGGCCCGCCGGCACGCGACCTCGGTCCGCGCGGTGGCCGCCGACCTGGTCAACCAGTCATGGAAGGCGGCCAAGCCGGTGCCCGAGCAGGCCGCCACCCCCGCGCCCGAACACACCGGCGACCGACGCTGACCGGCGCTAGCCGGAAGCCAGCTCCGTCAATGCGTCGTCGGTGAGCCGGTAGCCGACCCACTCGTCCTCCGGGACCGCCCCGAGCGAGCGGTAGAAGTCGATGGACGGCTGGTTCCAGTCCAGCACCGCCCACTGCAGCCGCCGGTAGCCGTTGCGCTCGCACACCCTGGCCAGCTCCACCATCAGCGCCTTGCCGTACCCGCCGCCGCGATGCTCCGGCCGCACGAACAGGTCCTCGAGGTAGATCCCGTGCTCTCCCTCCCATGTGGAGAAGTTCAGGAACCACAGCGCCATGCCGGCCAGCTCGCCGGTCTCCGGTACCTCGGCGACGTGCCCGAACAGCGCCGGATGTGGCCCGAAGAGCGCGCCGCGCAGCTGCTCGACGGTCAGCTTGCAGTCGTCCGGCGCCCGCTCGTACTCGGCCAGGCCGTAAACCATCGCGACCACTTCCGGCAGGTCGCCCTCGCGCACCTCACGCACGCCCATAACACCCTCCCGCGAACATCGAGCTCATCATGAGAGACCCGGCACCATGATCGAACGTCTCTCCGGATGAACTCGGCGCGACCCCGGTGTTGCATATTTCCACGCAGAGCCAAAGCGAGCTGGGTGGACACGACGAAGGCGCGCCACCGAGTTCGGCCCGGTGGCGCGCCTTCGTGAACGCGGGAGCTACTTAGCCGCCGCGCGCAGGGAGTCGGGCACGGTGAAGCGTGCGCCGTACTTCTTGGCCAGCTCGTCGGCCCGGGCCACGAAGCCGGCCGCACCGCCGGCGTAGCCGTCGATGTACTGGCGCACGCCGCCGGTCCAGGCCGGGAAGCCGATGCCGAAGATGGAGCCGATGTTGGCGTCCGGCACCGTCTTCAACACGCCCTCGTCGAAACACCTCCAGGTTTCCAGCGCTTCCACGAACAGCATCCGCTCGGACAGTTCGTGCAGGTCAACGTCATGGCGTACAGCGCCCAACTCGGTGCGCAGGCCCGGCCACAGCGCCAGCCGCTTGCCGTCGGAGCCGTAGTCGTAGAACCCGGCGCCGCCGGCGCGGCCGGGCCGGCCCAGCTCGACCAGCTTGTCGATGACCGCCTCGGACGGGTGCTCCGTCCAGGTCTGACCAGACGCCTCGACCGCGGCGCGAGTCTCCTTGCGGATCTTCTGCGGCAGGGTGAGGGTGAGCTCGTCCAGCAGCTGGAGCACCGGAGCCGGGTAGCCGGCCTGCGAGGAGGCCTGCTCGACGGTCTGCGGGTCGATGCCCTCGGCGACCATCGCCACGCCCTCGTTGATGAAGGTGCCGATCACCCGGCTGGTGAAGAAGCCCCGGCTGTCGTTGACCACGATGGGCGTCTTGCGGATGCCCAGGGTGAGGTCGAACGCCTTGGCCAGCGCGGCGTCACCGGTGCGCTCACCCCGGATGATCTCCACCAGCGGCATCTTGTCCACCGGGGAGAAGAAGTGCAGGCCGATGAAGTCGGCCTGCCGGTCCAGCCCGGCGGCCAGCTCGGTGATGGGCAGCGTGGAGGTGTTCGAGCAGAGCAGGGCGTCCGGCTCGACGACCTTCATCGCCTCGCGGAACACCTCCTGCTTGAGCTCGACCGACTCGAAGACCGCCTCGATCACCACGTCGGCGCCGGCCAGGTCGTTGTAGTCGGCGGTCGGGGTGATCCGGGAGAGCAGCTGCTCGGCCTTCGCCGGGGTGGAGCTGCCGCGCTTGACCGCCTTGGCCAGCAGGCCCTCGGAGTACTCCTTGCCCTTTTCGGCCGCCTCCAGCGAGACGTCCTTGAGCACGACCTCCCAGCCGGAGAGGGCGCACACGTAGGCGATGCCCGCGCCCATCATCCCGGCGCCCAGCACGGCCACTTTGCGCGGCGTGTACTTGTCGTATCCGTCCGGCCGGGACTCGCCGTTGTTGATCGCCTGCAGGTCGAAGAAGAACGCCTTGGTCATGTTCTTCGCCACCTGGCCGGTGACCAGGTCCACGAAGTAGCGGCCCTCGATCTTCAGCGCGGTGTCGAAGTCCACCTGGGCGCCCTCGACGGCGGCGGCCAGGATGTTGCGCGGCGCCGGCATCGGCGCGCCCTTCAGCTGCTTGCGCAGGTTGGCCGGGAAGGCCGGCAGGATGGACGCCAGGGCCGGGTGGGACGGCGCGCCGCCGGGGATCTTGTAGCCCTTCTTGTCCCACGGCTGCGCGGCCTCGGGGTTGGCCTTGATCCACTCCCGGGCCTTTTCCAGCGCTTCTTCCCGCGACGACGCCAGGTCATCGATGATGCCGACCTCGCGCGCCTTGGCCGGCTTGTGCCGCTGGCCCTGCGCGAGCACGTTCATGAAGCCGTTGGCGATGCCCAGCAGGCGGGTGATGCGGACCACGCCGCCGGCCCCGGGCAGCAGGCCCAGGGTGACCTCGGGCAGGCCGTAGACGACGCCCTTCGCGTCCAGGCCGATGCGGTGGTGACAGGCCAGGCCGATCTCCAGGCCGCCACCCAGCGCGGTGCCGTTCATCGCCGCGACCACCGGGCGGCCCAGCGTCTCCAGCCGGCGCAGTGCGGCCTTGAGCTCCTGGCCCTCGGCGAAGATCCGCGGCGCGTCCTCCGGAGTGGCCTGGATCAGCCGGTTCAGGTCACCGCCGGCGAAGAAGGTCTTCTTCGCCGAGGTGATGATCACGCCGGTGATGTCGTCCTTGGCCTTGACCAGCTCGTGGGTGAGCTCGTCGAAGTCCGCCTTGAACTGCTCGGACATGGTGTTCGCGCTCTTCGCCGGGTCGTCCAGGGTGACCAGGACGATGCCGTCGGCGCCCTTCTCCCAGCGCAGCGTCTTCTGACTCATCGGTGACTCAGACCCTCTCGATAATCTGCGCGATGCCCATGCCGCCGCCCACGCACAGGGTGATCAGGCCCCGGCGCAGGTCACGCCGCTCCAGCTCGTCCAGCACGGTGCCGACCAGCATCGCGCCGGTGGCGCCGAGCGGGTGGCCCATGGCGATGGCGCCGCCGTTCACGTTGGTCTTCTCGTGCGGGATGCCCATGTCCTTCATGAACCGCATGGCCACCGAGGCGAACGCCTCGTTGATCTCGAACAGGTCGATGTCGTCGACCGTCAGGCCGGCCTTGGCCAGCGCCTTGCGGGACGCCGGCGCCGGGCCGGTGAGCATGATCGTCGGGTCCGCGCCGGACACGGCGGTGGACACGATCCGCCCGCGCGGGGTGAGGCCGGCGGCCTTGCCGGCCGCCTCGGTGCCGACCAGCACCAGCGCGGCGCCGTCCACGATGCCGGACGAGTTGCCGGCGTGGTGCACGTGGTCGATCTTCTCCACCCAGTGGTACTTCTGCAGCGCCACCGCGTCGAAACCGCCCTGGTCACCGATCATGGCGAAGGACGGGGGCAGCGAGCCCATGGTCTCCAGCGTGGAGTTGGCCCGGATGTGCTCGTCGCGGTCCAGCACGGTGAGCCCGTTGCGGTCCTTGACCGGGACCACCGAGCGGGCGAAGTAACCGTTGGCCCAGGCCTTGGCCGCGCGGGTCTGCGACTCCACCGCGAAGGTGTCCACGTCCTCCCGCGACCACCCCTCCAGGGTGGCGATCAGGTCGGCGCCGATGCCCTGCGGCACGAAGCCGGTCGTGTAGGAGGTGTCCGGGTCCATCGCCCAGGCGCCGCCGTCGGAGCCCATCGGCACCCGGGACATCGCCTCCACGCCGCCGGCCAGGATCAGCTCCTCCATGCCGGAGCGGATGCGCAGCGCGGCCTGGTTCACCGCCTCCAGCCCGGAGGCGCAGAACCGGTTCAGCTGAACGCCGGCGGTGGTCTCGGGCAGCCCGGCGGCGATCGCCGCGGTCTTGGCGATGTCGCCACCCTGGTCACCGACCGGGGACACCACGCCCAGCACCACGTCGTCGATGCTCGCCGGGTCCAGCTCGGGGAAGCGCCGGCGGATTTCGTCGATCAGGCCGATGACCAGAGAAACCGGCTTGACCTCGTGCAACGAGCCGCTGGCCTTACCTCGGCCGCGCGGGGTACGGATCGCGTCATATACGTAGGCCTCGGGGATTCCCCCGCTTGAGCCGCTCATGGAAGTACCTCTCCCGGTAGGGCATCGGGCTAGTATCGGGCTGCAACACATTTGTTCCATCTTTGCTACAGCAGCACTGTCACATAGGTCAAGTATCTGGGTAGGCTGCCGCACCGTGACGACCACCGCATCCGAGCAGACCGACAACGACGCCGGCTTGCTGACCATCGACCAGCTGTCCGGTCGCAGCGGCGTCAGCGTCCGCACGATCCGCTTCTACTCGGGCAAGGGCCTGCTCCCGCCGCCCACCCTGCGCGGCCGGCTGGGCCTTTACGGGCCGCAGCACATCGCCCGCCTGGAGCTGATCTCCGAACTGACCGCGATGGGTTACACGCTGGCCGCGGTCGAGGGGTTCCTGGCCAAGCTGCCGGCCGACGCGGACACCGACGCCCTGGCCCTGCAGCGCGCGCTGCTGGTGCCGTGGGTGGCCGAGCAGCCCGAGGAGCTGAGCCTGCTCGAGCTGAACCGCCGCGTCGGCCGCACGCTGACCGAGGACGAGCTGGAGGCCCTGGACGCCCTCGGCGTGCTGGAGCTCCGCCCCGGCGGGTCGATCGTGATGCGCGGCAGCCAGGCGCTGGAGACCGCGCTGGTGTTCATCGGCACCGGCGTCCCGCTGGCCCACCTGCAGTCGCTGCGGGACGCCTTCGAGAAGCACATGGACGCGCTGGTGCACGACCTGCTCGAGGCGTTCCAGAACCAGGTCCTGCAGCCGTACCGGGACCGCGGCCGCCCGGTGGCCGAGCGCGCCCGGCTGCGCGAGCAGTTCAACCAGATGAAGCCGCTGGCCGTGCAGGGCGTGGTGAACGCGTTCGCCCGGGCCATGACCCGCCAGGTGATCAAGCGCTACAAGCCCTGACCGCTTGCAGGTGCCCTACCAGGGCTTTCAGCCGGCTTTCCAACGCCCGAATTAACCTGCCGCGGCGGCCCCGCACCGTCCTATCGTGACGGCCATGCGGAGCGACCTGTTCAACCCCAGCCACGCCGAGGCGGCAACCGCCCAGGCCGGGATGACCCTGCAGAACTCGAAGATGCTCAAGGTCGCGCTGAACGGCGAGGTGATCACTCGCCAGGGCGCCATGGTGGCCTACCAGGGACAGATGGACTTCCAGGCGCTCGGCGCCGGCGGTCTGGGCAAGTTCCTGAAGCAGCAGCTCACCGGCGAGGGCATCCCGCTGATGAAGGTCAGCGGGCGCGGCGACCTGTTCCTCGCCGACCTGGCCTCGGACGTTTTCGTGATCGACCTGGAGGGCGGCCAGGACCAGCTGACGATCAACGGCCGCAACGTGCTGGCCTTCGAGCCGAGCCTGTCCTGGGACCTGCACCGGGTACAGGGCGCCGGGATGCTGTCCACGTCCGGGCTGTTCAACTGCCTGTTCAGCGGCCGGGGCCGGATCGCCATCACCTGCAAGGGCACCCCGGTGGTGCTGAACGTGGACCAGCCCACCTACGCCGACCCGCAGGCCGCCGTGTGCTGGTCGGCCGGGCTGCGCACCGGCTTCCACCGCGCCGACCAGCTGGGCCTGGGCACGCTGCTCGGGCGGACCACCGGCGAGTCCTACACGATGAGTTTCGCCGGGCAGGGGTTCGTCGTGGTGCAGCCCTCGGAAGAGCTGCCCGCGAGCTTGATCTCCGGCACCGGCTCCGGCGACCAGGCCGGCGGCGGGGCGGCCGGCGGACTGTTGGGCGGCCTGCTCGGGCGCTGATTATTAGGATCGGGTTGTGTTCAGCTTCCCGGTCAACGTGCGGTACATGGAGGTCGACGCCCAGGGCGTCGTGTTCAACGGGTGGTACCTCACCTGGTTCGACGAGGCGATGACGTACTTCCTCGCGGACCGGGGCCTGGCATACCAGGCCATGGTGGCCCAGGGTTTCGACGTGCAGCTGGTCCGCACGGAGATCGACTTCAAGGCCGGGGTGCGCTGGGGTGACCAGGTCGAGGTGCTGGTCAGCCCGTCCAAGCTGGGCAACACCAGCTTCGCGCTGGACTTCCAGGTGCGCCGCAACGGCGACGAGGTGACCACCAACGGCCGCACGACCTACGTAGTGGTCAACACCGCCGACTACACCAAACGCCCCATCCCCGACGCCCTGCGCAAAGCCCTCGGCGACCCGGTGCCCCTGCACTGATTCAGTGCCTCCAGCACGCCGATTCAGTCACATTGGCAGGCTGATTCAGTCACTTTGGCCGGGTGACTCACTGCTGGAGTGACTGAATCAGGCTGCAGAAAGCACTGAATCAAGAGGGGTCGGAGGTGGGGGCGGAGCTGGTGGTGCGGACGTTGCGCACTATGTCCTTGCCGAACGTGACGTCCAGGCGCTCCGCCACCGCCAGCTCCAGCACCGCGAGCATGGCCTCGCCGGAGACGGTGCGCAGCTGGCCGATAGTTTCGTACAGCTGGGGCCAGCGCTCGGCCGGGCGGCCGGAGTCGTCGAACGGACGCCACACCTCGCCGAGGAACAGCTCCACGTAGGTCTTGGCGATCCCGTCGGCGTGCTTGCGCAGCTGCTCCACCACGTCCAGCGCACGGTTCAGCGGGATGCCCATGTCCACCATGGACCGGGCCACGTTCACCAAGCGGGGACTGACCTCCTCGTACTGGTCGTCGCCGACCTCGCGGAGCAGGTCCATCTTGACCGCGCGGCGCAGGATGCCCGAGTCGGCGTCCGCGCCGCCGAACCGCTCGGCCAGCTCGTCCAGGTGCACGATCTGCCGTTCCTCGGTGGCGAACAGCTGCCGCACCGTGCGGATGAACCGCACCACCTCCTCGGTGGTGCCGCCCGTGGTCTCCAGCAACTTCTTGACCGTGTCGAGCTTGACGCCCTCGCCCTGCAGCTCGCGGATCAGCTCCAGCCGGGCCTCGTGGCCGGGGCCGTAGTAGCCGGTGCGGGCCCGCACCTGGGGCGGCGGCAGCAGGCCCCGGGCCTGGTAGGCGCGGATGTTGCGCACGGTGACCCCGCTGACCTGGGCCAGCTCGTCGATCGTGCGCCAGCCGGCGTCCTTTTCGACATCGACTTCTTCGACTGACATGTGACAGACCGTATCACAATGCTTGTGTGACACAGAATTCAAAGATCTTCAGTTGCCATGTGACATCAAGTTGTGGTGTCCTGATGTCATGCTTCGATTGCTCACCACCCCGCTGCTGCCGGAGGACTTCACCGAGCTGGTCTCGCCGCTCTGGTCCCGGTCCGCGCCGCGCGGCCGGGTGGTCGCGGTACGGCGGGAGACCGAACGGGCCACCACGCTGCGCATCCGCCCCGGTCGCGGCTGGTCGGCCCGCGGCGCGGGGCACCGGGCGGGGCAGTTCCTGCGGCTGGGCGTGGACGTGGACGGTGTGCGGCACTGGCGCAGCTACTCGCTGACCAGCGTGCCCGGCAGCGCCGACCTGGAAGTGACCGTGCAGGCGCAGCCGGACGGCGTGGTTTCGCCGAAGCTCGCGCACGGCACCGAGGTCGGCGACCTGCTGTACCTCGCCGACCCGCCGGCCGGCGAGTTCGTGCTGCCCGACCCGGTGCCGGCCAAGCTGCTCATGATCACGGCGGGCAGCGGGATCACCCCGGTGATGGCCATGCTGCGCACGCTCGCCGCCGGCGGAGCCGGCGGGCTCGGTCGGGCGCCCAGTTTGGCGCCCGACGGAAACACCGCGCGCGGCCGGATGCCCGACACGGTGCTGCTGCACAGCGCCCCGCGCACCGCCGACGTGGTCTTCCACGACGAGCTGCGGGCACTGGCCGCCGCGCACCCGGAGCTGCGCGTCGAGATCCGGCAGACCGCCCTGGACGGCCGCCTCGACCTGGCCGAACTGGATCAGCACTGCCCCGACTGGGCGGACCGCGCGGCATTCGTGTGCGGCCCGGCCGCGCTGCGCGACGCCGCACGGGCGCACTGGTCGGACGCCCCGGACCGGCTGCGCACCGAGGGCTTCACCCCGCCGCCCCGGGTGGCCGGTACCGGCGGACGGGTGCGGTTCGCCTCGGACCGTGGGCCAGGAACGTCGACTCAGTGTGCTGAGAACGCCGACTCGGGGGAGGTGGAGGTGGGGCCGGCCGCGAGCTTGTTGGAGGCGGGTGAGCGGGCCGGCTTTGCCATGCCCAGTGGGTGCCGGATGGGCATCTGCTTCGGATGCCTGGTGCCGCTGCGCGCCGGGCAGGTGCGTGACCTGCGCTCCGGCCAGGTGCACGGCGAGCCCGGCGACCTCATCCAGACCTGCATCAACGGCGCGGCCGGCCCGGCCGAGCTGGGAATTTAGCGCGGAAAGCGCGTACGGAGCGTGCGCCCAGTTCGGCGCACGCGGGAGACACCGGAGGTTCCAATGACTGTCCTGGACACCCGCGAGACCACCAACCCGCGGATCGTGATTCGGCCCGTCCCGTCCACGCCCGCGCCGGAGGCGCTCGGGCTGACCACCGCGCAGGTCGAGGAGTTCGGCCGCAAGCTGGACGCGATCCGCGAGGAGATCCTGGCCGCCCGGGGCGCCAGCGATGCCGCGTACATCCGCCGGGTGATCAAGGCCCAGCGCTACCTGGAGATCGGCGGCCGGGCGATGCTGTTCGCCGGCATCCTGCCGCCGGCCTGGGTGGCCGGCACCGCGATGCTGTCGGTGGCCAAGATCCTGGAGAACATGGAGATCGGCCACAACGTGCTGCACGGCCAGTGGGACTGGATGAAGGACGAGAAGATCCACTCCAGCACCTGGGAATGGGACCTGGTCAGCGACGCCAAGGGCTGGAAGAACTCGCACAACTACGCCCACCACACGTTCACCAACGTGCTGGGCAAGGACCGGGACGTCGGCTACGGGCTGCTGCGCATCACCGAGGAGCAGCCGTGGCGGCCGTACTACCGGGGCAACCTGGTCTACAACGGGCTGCTGTCGCTGTTCTTCCAGTGGGGCGTGGCGCTGCACGACCTGGAGTACGAGCGGGCGTTCGCCGGGAACCGGCCGTTCCCCGAGTTCCTGGCCCAGCTCGGCCGGATCGCCCGCAAGGCGCGCCGGCAGCTGCTGAAGGACTACCTGCTGTTCCCCGCGCTGGCCGGCCCGTTCTTCCTGCCGGTGCTGCTGGGCAACTTCTCCGCGAACACGGTGCGCAACGTCTGGTCGCACGCGGTGATCTTCTGCGGGCACTTCCCCGACGGCACGGTGGTGTTCACCGAGGACCAGCTGGAGGGTGAGACCCGGGGTCAGTGGTACCTGCGGCAGCTGCTGGGCTCGGCCAACCTGTCCGGCGGGAAGCTGTTCCACCTGATGACCGGCAACCTGTCGCACCAGATCGAGCACCACCTGTTCCCCGACCTCCCGAGCAACCGGTACGCGGAGATCGCGCCGAAGGTGCGTGCGCTGTGCACCGAGTACGGCCTGCCGTACACCACCGGGCGGCTGGGAAAGCAGTACTTCCAGGTGCTGCGCAAGCTGTTCCGGCTGTCCCGCAAGCCGGCCGACTACGCCGCCTGAGCCGCCTCCGCGGCTTGAGCGGGCTACGCGGCTTGAGCGGGCTACGCGGCCTGAGCGGGTTCGCGGGCCGGGGCGTCGCCGCCGATGCGGGCGGCGTCCCGGTCCGGGCGCACCACGAAGACCGCGATCAACCCGCCGACCACCGCCATCGCGCCCGCCAGGTCGAACGCCCAGCCGTAGCCGACCAGGGGAACGGGCGCGGCGTCCACCAGCATGCCGGTGACCGTGGGCGCGACGATGCTGGCCGTGCTGACCAGCGCGTACCACAGGCCGAGCACCGCGCCCCGGCGCCGGGCCGGCACCGTGTCCGCCACCGCCGCCTGGGACAGCGGGGTTTGCGAGTTGCCCACGCCGAAGGCCAGCGCGGCCAGCGGCAGCGCCAGCCAGGGACTGTCGAACCGGGTCATGCCCAGCATGCTCAGCCCGGAGATCACCGCGAACGCCCCGCCGAACATGCCCTGGGCCAGGTGGCGGGACACCCCTCGCTTGATCAGTCGCTGGGACAGCCAGCCGCCGAGCAGCATGCCCGCCGCGCTCAGGTAGGCCGGGAAGGTGACCAGGAACCCGATCGTGGTCGGCCCGTAGCCGACCTTGCCGAAGTACAGCGGCAGGAACGCGATGGCCACCGCCAGGCCCCAGTACACGGCGAACCCGGAGGCCAGCGTGCCCAGCCAGGTGCCGGTGCCCAGCATGGCGCGGTAGGTGGGCGGCCAGCCGGCCGCCGCGCCGCCGGTCCCGATGCCGGCCTCGCCGCCGGCCGGGGGCCGGCCGCGTTCGGCGTACGGCCCGTCGCCGCCGACCAGCAACCAGGCCGCCACCCACATCAGCCCGAGCAACCCCAGGATGCCGAACGCGGACCGCCAGCCCAGGCCGTGGATCGCCGCGTTGAGCAGCGGCGCCCCGACGATCACGCCCAGCGCCGAACCCACCGTGAGCAGCGCGGCGGTGAGTCCCCGGCTCTTCGGCGGCACCCAGGTGAACGCGTTGTGCACGCCCAGCGGCAGGCCCGGCCCCTCGCCCGCGCCGAGCAGCACCCGAGTGATCAGCAGAACCGCGAAGCCGGCCGCCGGGATCATCACCGGCAACTGGGCGACCGACCACACCACGGCCAGCCCGGCCAGCAGCCACTTCCCGGAGAACCGGTTGCCGAGGAACCCGAAGGCGATCGCCGAGACGCTGAACAGCAGGTAGAACGAGCTGGCGATGGTGCCGTACTCGGTGGCGGTCAGGCCCAGGTCGGCCATCATCGGCGGCGCCGCCAGCCCGATCACTGACTTGTCAGCAAAGTTCAGGGCCATGAACAACATCAGGAGAACGATTGCCCATCGGCTACGCGCAGGCACGTGGCCCCCTCCCAGTCGACGCTGACCGGCCCCGATTCGTTGACGGCTCAACCGTCACCCGACAGAGTGACCCGGGTCACGGGCCCGAGTCAAGCGGAGAGGGTGTAGGGCAGTCCCAGGGCCAGGGTGCCGGCGGCCAGTACCAAGAACCCGGCGGCCAGGCCGAACGCACGGTCGCCGGCCCACACGTGGGCCAGGATCGCGAGGATGAAGAACAGGACCAGCCCGATCGCGGCGGCCGTGCCGATCACGGGCACCGCGAAGCCCACCAGGAGCCCGATCGCGCCGGCCGCCTTGAGCAACCCGAGCACGGGCAGCAACCCGCGCGGGACGCCGGCCTGGTCCATGGCCACGGTGATCCGCTCCAGCTTGATGAAGTCGCAGGTCGCGGAGAACGCGTTGGCCGCGATGGCGAGGCCGGTGACCACCAGGTAAGCAACGAACATGACACTCTCCCTCATACGATGTGCATCGCAGATCTTATGAGTTTCATACTATATGTGTTCGAGAGGAAAAATGGACGTTGTTGAAGCCCGGCGCCGACGGCGGCTCACCACGGAGATCAAGACCGCCATGCGCGGTCTGCGCAACCAGCTGTCCCTGCTGAACCAGCAGGTCAGTGGGCGTCTCACCATCAAGAACCTGGACCTGGACTGCCTCGAGCTGGTCGCCATGCACGGCCCGCTCAGCCCCAGCGCACTGGCCCGCCGGGCCGGTGTGCACCCGGCCACCCTGACCGGCATCCTGGACCGGCTGCAGCGCGGCGGCTGGATCACCCGCGACCGACCGGCCGACGGCGACCCGGACACCGACCGCCGCACGGTCACCGTGCGCGCGCTGCCGGACCGCAACCACGAACTGTTCGGCCTCTACGCCGGGATGAGCGCGGCGATGGACCGGATCTGCGCCGACTACTCGCCGGCCGAGCTGGAGCTGCTCGCCGGCTTCCTGCGCCGGATGACCGAAGCCGGCCACGAAGCCACCGAACACCTCACCTCCGGGTAGGTACCCCGGCGTTCCGGCTCGAGGACGCGAGCGTTGCCGGCAACGGCCCGCACCCCGAGTTCCGCGACGCTCCCTGGGAGCACGTGCGCGACGCGATCTACCCGGCCCGGCCGTGATCGCGGTCGACACGAACATCCTGGTCTACGCGCACCGGCGGGATGCCGAGTTCCACCCCGCCGCGGCACGTTGCGTGCGCGACCTGGCGGAGGGGCGCTCGGCCTGGGCAATCCCGTGGCCGTGCCTGCACGAGTTCTTCGCCATCGCCACCCATCCGAAGATCTACGACCCGCCGAGCACCCGCGAGCAGGCGATCACCCAGCTCGACGCCTGGCTGGCCGCGCCCACCCTGTTCCTGCTGCACGAGTCGCCGGACTACTGGACGCGGCTGAAACCGTTGCTGCTCGCCGGCAAGGTCAGCGGGCCGATGGTGCACGACGCACGGGTCGCCACGCTGTGCCTGACGCACGGCGCGCGGGAACTTTGGACCGCTGACCGTGACTTCAACCGGTTCGGGCCGCTGAAGACCCGGAACCCCTTGCTCGGGGGCTAGGCCCAAGGCCGTTCAGTTAAGAGGCCGCACAAGGCGCTTTCGCCCCTCCGGTTCGGCGAGGGTCGGGTTCGAAAGATGGCCTGGACGGCGGCGCGGTGGCCGCCCTGCCGCGGTTCACGCTCCCGGCCGCCAGCCTCGATACGGAGTGTGACCGGTGTTGGCCGGGTTCGGTTCGTCCCATTCATCGAAGTCGACACCAGTCTGGTGTTTCTCAAGATCGAACTAGGCTGGTGTCGCACTCGCCGAGGAACCGACGTGGAATCGTCCGTGGGGCCTCGGCGGTTGGCAACGCCGCGTGACGAAGGCCGCTACGCCAACCGCTGGTCGTGAGCACGGCGCGGACGCCGACCGGAACGGCCGCCGGGTGGGACCGGAGCCGCGCCCGACTGAAAAGCCGCCGGGCGGGACCCGAGCCGCGCCGGACCAAGCCGTCCGCGCCCTCCAGGCCGATCTTTCGAACCCGACCCCCGCCGGACCGGCGGACCGACGACCCAAGCTCAGCCACCGGACCGACCCGCACACCAAGACAACACGCAGATCGCGGCGCGCCAGCCTCAACGACAAGCCCAGAACGCCAACTGAACGGCCTTGGGGCTAGGCCTGGCCGACGAAGATCGCGGGGTCGCGGTCGGGGAGGCGGGCGTCGATCTGTAGCTGCATGCGGTGGTTGTAGCGCAGGCCGAACGCGGTCTTGTAGCTCACCGAACCGCCCGGAACGATCGTCGTCCGGGGCGCACCGACCACGCCCTTCGGCGCGTCGCGCACCTCGCTCAACGCCATGCCGTCGGCGCTGGCGGCCAGGGCGAACTCGCTGGGGTCCAGGTTCTCCCCGGAGTTGTTCACGATGGTGACGGTGACCGAGACGAACCGGATCGCGCCGGCCGCGTTGGTGGCCAGGGTGCTGGGCTTGAAGTGCTTCGGCGGGTCAACCTGCACCGAGATCCCGTCCGAGACCTCGAACGGCTGGCCCATATGGGTGACGGCCGGCGCCTTGGTGGCGTTCAGGGTCTTGACCAACATGGTCGCGCCGACGATGCCGAGCACCACCAACAACACGCCCAGCGTGGCCAGCACCGCGGGGCCAAACCATTGCCGGGAGATTCGGCCGGTGGTCATGACCGGAGTCTAGGGGCAGACAAAAATCTGCATCCTGTGTACCGTCGGCCACACAACCGAATACGCCGACGACGCGCAGCGGGAGAGTCTCGTGGTCTCACGGGACGCCGAAGGAGCAACTTCCTCCCGGGAATCTCTCAGGCTTCAGTACCGTGGCGCCGAGGCAACTCTGGAGAAAGTGCCGGCCGGCCAGGCCGTGCGCTTACCGAAGGGGCTAAGCGCCGACGAGCGCCGAAACTCTCAGGTCCACAGGACAGAGCGGGGAGGTGTCCTAGCTCGATGTCTGGTGCCCGCACCGGACACGGCGAACCTGGAGACACCCCGTGACCAGCAATTTTCCGTCCCGCCACATCGGCCCCGACGCACCGGCCATCGAGCGCATGCTCGGCGCCCTCGGTTACCGCACCCTCGACGACCTGATCGACGCGGCCGTACCCGAGCAGATCCGCACCCGCTCCCCCCTGAACCTGCCCGAAGGCCGCGACGAGCACCGCGTGCTGGCCGAGCTGCGCGCGCTGGCCGGGCGCAACCGGACCCGCGTGCAGATGATCGGCCAGGGTTACCACGACACGATCACCCCGGCCGTGCTGCGCCGCAACATGCTGGAGAACCCGGCCTGGTACACGGCGTACACGCCCTATCAGCCGGAGATCTCGCAGGGCCGGCTCGAGGCGTTGCTCACTTTCCAGACCCTGGTGGAGGATCTCACCGCGCTGCCGGTGGCCGGCGCGTCGCTGCTGGACGAGGCGACCGCCGTGGCCGAGGCGGTACTGCTGATGCGCCGGGCCAACAAGTCCAAGGGCTCTGTCTCCGTCGGGCGCCAAACTGGGCGCCCGACCCAACCCGCCCTCAACGGGCGGGTGCTGATGGACGCGGACTGCCTGCCCCAAACTCTGGCCGTCGTGGCGGGGCGGACGGCACCGCTGGGCATCAAGGTCGAGCTGGTGGACCTGCACACCCAGCGTCCCGAGGACCTCGGCGACGATGCGTTCGGGCTGGTCATCCAGTCCCCCGGGGTGAGCGGCGGGGTGCGGGAAATCGAGCCCTGGATCACGGCGGCACGCGACCGGGGAATGCTCACCACGGTCGCCGCCGACCTGCTCGCGCTCACCCTGCTCAAGCCGCCCGGTGAGCAGGGCGCGGACATCGCGGTCGGCTCGGCGCAGCGGTTCGGGGTGCCGCTGTTCTACGGCGGGCCGCACGCCGGGTACATGGCGGTGCGCGCCGGCCTGGAGCGGATGCTGCCCGGGCGGCTGGTCGGGGTGTCGGTGGACGCCGCCGGCAAGCCGGCCTACCGGCTGGCCCTGCAGACCCGCGAGCAGCACATCCGCCGGGACAAGGCGACCAGCAACATCTGTACCGCGCAGGCGCTGCTGGCCAATGTGGCCGCGATGTACGCCGTCTACCACGGCCCCGAGGGCCTGCGCGCGATCGCGGAGCGCACCCACCGGCACGCGGCCACCATCGCCGAAGGCCTGCGCGCGGCCGGTCACCGGCTGGTGCACGAGCACTTCTTCGACACGGTCACCGTGCACGTCCCGGGCCGCGCTCAGGAGATCGTGGCGCGCGCCGATGCGGCGGGGGTGAACCTGCGGCTGGTGGACGCCGATCACGTCGGGGTGTCCTGTGACGAGTGCACGGACAACGAGGTCGTGGGGAAGGTGCTCGGCGCCTTCGGCGCCGAGCCCGTGAGTGATTTGTGTGGCTATAGCCACACAAATCACTCACGGGCGCTGCCGGCGCAGCTGGCGCGCACGTCTCCGTACCTGCGGCACCCGGTGTTCCACGAGCACCGGTCGGAGACGGCGATGATGCGCTTCCTGCGGAAGCTCGCCGACTACGACCTGGCCCTGGACCGCACGATGATCCCGCTCGGCTCGTGCACCATGAAGCTGAACTCGGCGGTGGAGATGGAGCCGATCAGCTGGCCGGAGTTCGCCTCCATCCACCCGCTGGCCCCGGCCGCGCAGACCGAGGGCTACCGGCAACTGATCGACGACCTGGAGACCTGGCTGGCCGAGATCACCGGGTACGACCGGGTCTCCCTGCAGCCCAACGCCGGTTCGCAGGGCGAGCTGGCCGGGTTGCTGGCCATCCACGGCTATCACGCCGCGCGGGGTGAGCACGGCCGGGACATCTGCCTGATCCCCGGGTCCGCGCACGGCACCAACGCCGCCTCGGCGGTACTGGCCGGGCTGCGCGTGGTCGTGGTGGCCACCGCGCCGAACGGCAACATCGACCTGGACGACCTGCGCGCGAAGATCGGCGAGCACCCGGACAAGATCGCCGCGATCATGCTCACCTACCCGTCCACCCACGGCGTCTACGAGGCGGACGTGCGCACGGTCTGCGACCTGGTGCACGAGGCCGGCGGGCAGGTCTACGTGGACGGCGCGAACCTGAACGCGCTGGTCGGGCTGGCCCGGCCCGGCCGGTTCGGCGGCGACGTGAGCCACCTGAACCTGCACAAGACGTTCTGCATCCCGCACGGCGGCGGCGGCCCCGGGGTCGGGCCGGTCGCGGTGCGCGAACACCTGGCGCCGTTCCTGCCCGGCGACCCGGGCAACCCCGGGAGCCCCGGCAGCCCCGGAAGCAGCCAGACGGGAGCCCCGGTCTCCCAGGCCAACTACGGTTCGGCGGGCATCCTGCCGATCACCTGGGCCTACCTGGCGCTGATGGGGCCGGACGGGCTGACCGACGCAACGAAGACCGCCGTGCTGGCGGCGAACTACCTGGCCCGGTCGCTGCACGAGCACTACCCGGTGCTGTACACCGGCCCGGGCGGGCTGGTCGCGCACGAGTGCATCCTGGACCTGCGGGAGATCACCCGGCAGACCGGCGTGACCGCCGAGGACGTGGCCAAGCGCCTGATCGACTTCGGCTTCCACGCGCCGACGCTGTCCTTCCCGGTGAACGGCACGCTGATGGTCGAGCCGACCGAGTCGGAGGACCGGAACGAGCTGGACCGCTTCGTCCGGGCCATGGTCACGATCAAGCGGGAGATCGACCAGGTCGGCGCCGGGGTGTGGCCGCTGGAGGACAGCCCGCCGCGGCAGGCGCCGCACACCGCCGAGCAGGTCACCGCCGACGAGTGGAACCTGCCGTACAGCCGGCAGACCGCCGCCTACCCGGTGCCGGAGCTGCGCGCGGCCAAGTACTGGCCGCCGGTGCGCCGGATCGACGGCGTGCGCGGGGACCGGAACCTGGTCTGCGCCTGCCCGGCTCCGGAGGCATTCGCCGAGGTGTCGTCATGACCAAAACACCGTTGCTGGACGAACACGTCGGCCTGGGCGCCACGTTCACCGACTTCGCCGGCTGGCAGATGCCGCTGAAGTACGACAGCGAGCTGGCCGAGCACCGGGCGGTGCGCGGCGGCGCCGGGCTGTTCGACCTCTCGCACATGGGCGAGATCGCGGTCACCGGCCCCGGCGCGGCGGCCGCGCTGGACTACGCGCTGGTCGGCGAGCTGTCCAAGACGGCGGTCGGGCGGGCCAAGTACTCGCTGCTGTGCAACTCCGACGGCGGCGTGCTGGACGACCTGGTGGTCTACCGGCTGGCCGAGGACCGCTACCTGGTGGTGGCCAACGCGGCGAACGCCCCGACGGTGGCCGCCGAGCTCACCGGGCGCGCGGCGAAGTTCGACGCCGACGTGCGGGACCAGTCGGCGGACACCGCGCTGATCGCCGTCCAGGGGCCGGCCGCGCAGCGGATCGTCACGTCGCTTGCCCCGGGGGCCGACGCGGAGGAGGTGGCCGCGCTGAAGTACTACGCGGCCACCGAGGCCCGGGTGGCCGGCCTGGGCGCACTGGTCGCCCGCACCGGCTACACCGGCGAGGACGGCTTCGAGCTGTACGTGCCGAACGCCGACGCCGTCACCCTGTGGCGCTCCCTGCTCGAGGCGACCGGGAAACACGGCGGCGGACCGGCCGGCCTGGCCTGCCGGGACACCCTGCGCCTGGAGGCCGGCATGGCGCTGTACGGCCACGAGCTGACCGTGCACACCGACCCCTACCAGGCCGGGCTGGGCCGAGTGGTGCGGCTGGGCAAGGACTTCGTCGGGCGGGACGCGCTGGCCGCGCGGGCGGACCGGCCGCTGGAGCGGGTGCTGGTCGGCCTGCGCGGGGCCGGCCGGCGGGCGGCCCGGGCCGACTACCCGGTCCTGGCCGGGGACACGCCGGTCGGCGTGGTCACCTCGGGGGCGCTGTCCCCGACCCTGGGCCACCCGATCGCGCTGGCCTACGTGGACGGCGCGCACCAGGAGCCCGGCACCGAGCTGACCGTCGACATCCGAGGCCGCCAAGAGCCCTACACGGTGGTTAAACCCCCCTTCTACAGGAGAAACACCAATGGCTGAGATCACCGTTCCCGCTGATCGGGGCTACACCGAGGAGCACGAGTGGGTGTCGCTGCTCCCCGGGGCGGAGCTGCCGGGCGAGCCGGTGCGGATCGGCATCACCGCCGTCGCCGCCGACTCGCTGGGCGAGCTGGTGTTCCTGGACCTGCCCGAGGTGGGCAGCACGGTCACCGCCGGCGAGATGTGTGGGGAGGTGGAGTCCACCAAGACGGTTTCCGAGCTGTACCCGCCGGTGAGCGGCGAGGTCGTCGAGATCAACGCGGCGGCGGTGGACGACCCCGGGCTGGTCACCGGGGACCCGTACGGCGACGGCTGGCTGCTGCGCGTCAGAGTTACCGGGATCGGTGAGCTGCTCAGCGCCGCCGAGTACGCGGCCAAGAACGGAGTGACGGCATGAGTGACGTGCTGAACCAGGAGCTGTCCGAGTTCGACCCGGACGTGCACGCGTTGATCGGCAAGGAGCTGGAACGCCAGCGCACCGGCCTGGAGCTGATCGCCTCGGAGAACCACGCCCCACTGTCGGTGATGCAGGCGCAGGGTTCGGTGCTCACCAACAAGTACGCCGAGGGCTACCCGGGCCGGCGCTACTACGGCGGCTGCGAGTTCGTGGACGCGATCGAGCGGCTGGCCATCGAGCGGCTGAAGGGGCTGTTCGACGCCGGGTTCGCCAACGTCCAGCCGCACTCCGGGGCGCAGGCCAACGCGTCGGTGATGCACGCCCTGCTCACCCCGGGCGACACCATCCTGGGCCTCTCCCTGGCCGCCGGCGGGCACCTCACCCACGGCATGCGGCTGAACTTCTCCGGGAAGCTGTACAACGTGGCCGCCTACGGGGTGGCCGAGCGGGACTATCTGATCGACATGGACTCCGTCCGTGAAGCCGCCCTCGAGCACCGGCCGAAGCTGATCATCGCCGGCTGGTCGGCTTACCCCCGGCACTTGGACTTCGCCCGGTTCCGGGAGATCGCCGACGAGGTGGGCGCCTACCTGATGGTGGACATGGCGCACTTCGCCGGGCTGGTCGCGGCCGGGCTGCACCCCTCCCCGGTGCCGCACGCCCACGTGGTCACCTCCACCACGCACAAGACCCTGGGCGGTCCGCGCGGCGGGTTCATCCTGACCAACGACCCCGAGCTGTCGAAGAAGATCAATTCGGCGGTGTTCCCGGGGCAGCAGGGCGGGCCGCTGGAGCACGTCATCGCGGCCAAGGCGACCGCGTTCAAGATGGCCGCCCAGCCGGCGTTCGCGGCCCGCCAGCAGAGCTGCCTGGACGGCGCGAAGGCCTTCGCCGAGCGACTCAGCC
Organism: Actinospineispora eucalypti; assembly: GCF_039543365.1. NCBI lineage: Bacteria > Bacillati > Actinomycetota > Actinomycetes > Pseudonocardiales > Pseudonocardiaceae > Actinospineispora > Actinospineispora eucalypti. The sequence goes on along the minus strand of NZ_BAABJP010000001.1, from coordinate 502,005 downwards.
AGGCCGACGTGAAGGAAGCCGGGATCAGCGTGCTCACCGGCGGCACCGACGTGCACCTGATCCTGGTCGACCTGCGGCACGCCGAGCTGGACGGCAAGCAGGCGGAGGACCGCCTGGAGTCGATCGGGCTGACCGTGAACCGCAACGCCGTGCCGTTCGACCCCCGCCCGCCGATGGTCACCTCCGGGCTGCGCATCGGCACCCCGGCGCTGGCCGCGCGCGGCTTCTCCCCGGGCGACTTCACCCGCGTAGCCGATCTGATCGCCCGCGCGCTGCTCGCCGCGCCGGACGCCGACCTGGGCGCTCTGGGCGCCGAGGTCCGGTTCCTGGCCGACAAGTACCCGCTCTACCCGGGGCTGTAGCCACTATGACCGTTTCGGTGTTCGACCTGTTCTCCGTGGGTATCGGCCCCTCCAGCTCGCACACGGTGGGGCCGATGCGCGCGGCCGGGCGGTTCGTCGACGAGCTGCGCGGGCGCGATGCGCTGCCGGAGGTGGCGGCCGTGCGGGTGCTGCTGTACGGCTCGCTGGCCGCCACCGGCGCCGGGCACGGCACCCAGCCGGCCATCCTGCTCGGCCTGGAGGGGTACGCCCCGGAGTCCGTCGACCCGGACGCCATGCACCAAAGGGTGGCCGTCATGCGGGAGACCGGGCGGGTCCTGGTCGGCGGGGTCGCCGAGGTGCCACTCACCCGGGAGGACATCGAGAAGCACCCCCTGACCGTGCTGCCCCGCCACCCCAACGGCATGCGGCTGATCGCCACCGCCGCCGACGGCAGCACGCTGCTCGACGAGACCTACTACTCGGTCGGCGGCGGCTTCGTAGTCACCGAGTCCGACCCGGTCCTGGTCACGGCGGGCGGCGACGCCAAGTGGGCCTTCGGCTCGGCGGCCGAACTGCTCCTGCTGACCGAGCAGCACGGGCTGTCGGTGAGCGGGGTGATGCTGGAGCACGAGCTCACCCTGCGCACGGTCGACGAGGTGCAGGCCCGACTGCTGCACATCCGCGACGTCATGGTCGCCTGCCAGCTGCGCGGCATCACCCAGGAGGGGCTGCTACCCGGTGGCCTGGAGGTCCGCCGCCGGGCGCGGGACTGGTTCCGCCGGCTGGACGCGGAGGACCCGGACCGCTCGTCCGAGTTCGCCGAGGACTGGGTCAACCTGGTCGCGCTGGCGGTGAACGAGGAGAATGCGGCCGGCGGCCGGATCGTCACCGCACCCACCAACGGCGCGGCCGGCATCATCCCCGCCGTGCTGCATTACGCGGTGCATTACACGCGTGCGGGCAAGGAGTCGCCGGACGACACGGCGGTGCGGTTCCTGCTGGCGGCGGGGGCGATCGGCTCGCTGTACAAGGAGCGCGCGTCGATCTCCGGGGCCGAGGTGGGCTGCCAGGGCGAGGTCGGCTCGGCGGCTTCCATGGCGGCCGGCGGGCTGGCCGAGATCCTCGGCGGCACCCCGGCCCAGGTGGAGAACTCCGCCGAGATCGCCATGGAGCACAGCCTCGGCCTGACCTGTGACCCCATCGGCGGTCTGGTGCAGATCCCCTGCATCGAGCGCAACGCCATCTCCGCCGGCAAGGCGATCAACGCCGCCCGCATGGCCCTGCGCGGAGACGGCACCCACCGCGTCAGCCTCGACCAGGTAATCGCCACCATGCGCGCCACCGGCCTGGACATGAGCGACAAGTACAAGGAGACCGCCACCGGCGGCCTGGCCACCAACGTCCCCGTCAGCCTGGTGGAGTGCTAACCCCATCCCGCGAGTCGGGGATCCGGGTACGGCGAGTCGGGGATCCAGGTACGGCGAGTCGGGGATCTGGGTACGGCGAGTCGGGGTTTCAGGTACGGCGAGTCGGGGTTTCGGGTACGGCTTCCGCGGCGTACCGCCCGGCTGACAACGCGCGCACACCTCCGGGGTTGCTCGAACGGTGGGCGCCGCGAAACGGGGTTATCGTCCGAGTATGTCTGTCGACTCCCCGGTGACCCCCCGACCTGCCGCGACCGTGTTGCTGCTGCGTGACACCCCGGCGGGGCTGGAGGTGTTCCTGCAGCACCGGGTGCGGGCGATGGCCTTCGCGTCGAACATGCACGTGTTCCCCGGCGGCGGGGTGGACGAGCGCGACCGGGCGAACGGGGTCGACTGGGTCGGGCCGTCGCCGGCCGAGTGGGCGGAACGGCTGGGCCAGCCGGAGGAGCTGTCCCGGGCGCTGGTCTGCGCGGCGGTGCGGGAGACGTTCGAGGAGTGCGGCGTGCTGCTCGCGGGCGGTCCCGACGGCCCGCTGACGCCGAGTGCCAACGAGCTGGCCCGGGCGCGGTCCGAGCTGGTGGACCAGCGCGCCTCGCTGGCCGAGGTGCTGTCCCGGCGGGGCTGGTCACTGCGCACCGACCTGCTGCACGCGTGGTCCAACTGGATCACCCCGGAGGTGGAGCCGCGCCGCTACGACACGGTGTTCTTCCTGGCCGAGCTGCCGGACGGGCAACAGGCCGACGACCGGACCAGCGAGGTGCGCTCCGCCGGCTGGCGCCGCCCGGGCGACGCGGCCGAGGACGGACAGGCCGGGCGGATCCTGCTCATGCCGCCGACCTCGGTGAGCCTGCGCCAGCTGGCCGACTTCCCCGACGTGGCCGCCGCGCTGCGGGCCAGCGAGGCGCGGCCGATCACCCCGTTCATCCCGCGCGCCCGCCGGGACGGCAACCGGATGCTGGTCGAGCTGCCCGAGAACGAGGGCATCATCGCCGTGCCGCTGCCGCCCCGGAAGCCCAAGCAGGCCAAGCGCGGACTGCTGCCCGGACGGCCGGAACACCCGCTGTACGAGAAGCCCCGCCAGGTGACCCCGACCGCCTCCGTGCTGCTCGCCGACAACCCCGGCCCGATGACCCTGGAGGGCACCAACACCTGGCTGCTGCGCGGGCCGGACTCCGAGCGGTTCATCGTGATCGACCCGGGCTACGAGGAGGAGGGGCACCTGCGGCTGATCGCCGAGCAGGGGCCGGTGGCGCAGATCCTGCTCACCCACCGGCACGACGACCACGCCCAGGGCGCCCGCCGGCTGGCCGAGCTGACCGGCGCCCCGGTGCGCGCGCTGGACCCGTCCCTGGTGCTCGGCGACGAGGGCCTCGGCGAGGGGGCGGTGGTTGCCGCGGCGGGCGTGGAGCTGCGGGTGCTGGCCACCCCCGGGCACACCTCCGACTCGCTGTGCTTCCTGCTCGACGACGCCGTGCTCACCGGCGACACCGTCCTCGGCCGGGGCACCACGGTGATCGACCACCCGGACGGCAAGCTGGGTGAGTACCTCGACTCGTTGCGCCGGCTGGCCGAACTACCCCCCGGGGTGGCCGTCCTCCCCGGCCACGGCCCGGAGCTGGCCGACGCCGGCGTGATCGCCCGCGAGTACCTGGCGCACCGCGAGGAACGCCTGGACCAGATCCGCGCCGCCCTACGCGACCTGGGTCCCGACGCGACGGCCCGCCAGATAGTCGAACTGGTCTACGCCGACGTGGACCAGATCCTCTGGCCCGCCGCCGAGTGGTCGGTCGAAGCCCAACTCACCTACCTGCGCACCCCCACCTGATTCAGTGCCTTCAGCAGGCTGATTCAGTCACTTCAGCAGGGTGATTCAGTCACTTCAGCAGGCTGATTCGGTCACTTCCGCGGGCCGAACCGGCGGCATGGGGGCCGGCGCGAGGTGCCGGCGCAGCAACCAGAGCAGCACGGCCAACGCCACCCCGGCGCCACCACCGGCCAGGAAGGCGACGTTGGCCCCGGCCGCCTCGACCAGCGCGCCGCCCAGCGCCTGCCCGACGGCCAGCCCGAGCACCGCCGCCGTGATCACCCAGCCGAACGCCTCGGTGGCGGTGCCGGGCGGCGCGACGAGCTCCACGCCCAGCGAGTGACCGGTCACCTGCGGGGTGATCAGGCAACCGGCGAGCAGCATGGCCGCACTCATCACGATCAGGCCGTGCGGGCCGGCGTTGTCCAGCCCCGGAGCGGCGGCCATCAGCATCACCGATATCCCGAACCCGGCCAGCAGCGCCGGCAGCCGATGCCTCAGCTCGCGTGGCCACGGCCGCAGCCCGTACAGCAACCCGGCCAGCACCGACGCGATCGACCAGCCGGACAGTAGCCACCCGGCCAGCGCCGGCTGACCCGCGTGCGTGGTCACCGCCGGCACCCCGACCTCCACCACGCCGACCACGCAACCGAAGCCCAGCGAGGCGATCGCGATGACCCGCATGCCCGGGCTGGCCAGCGCGCCCAACCCGGACCCCCGAGGGGCGCCGGAGGGACGGCGGGCGCGGACGGTCGGGGTCAGCGCGAAGCAGAACGCGCCGACCAGGATGCCGGCGACCGCCGTGACCAGGCCGGCCCCCGCCCACGGCACCACCGCGAACATCCACGCGGCCGCCGCCGGGCCGATGATGAAGAACACCTCCAGGCTGACCGCCTCGTACGTGTAAGCCGCCTCCAGCGCCTGGTCGCGCCGCTCGCTGGCCGGGATCAGCTGCGTCCACAGCGCGCGGGACGCCCCCGGCAGCGCCGGCGCGCTCAACCCCAGCGCCAGCGCGGCCGCGACCAGTACCGGCACCGGCAGCCGGTTCTCCACGGCGAGCACCAGGCCCGCCCCGGCGCACCCGAAGATCATCGTGGCGACGAGCAGCGGCCGGCTGGGGCCGAGCCGGTCGATGATCCGCCCCTGCAGCACCGAAGCGGTCCCCTCCCCGGTGAGCGCGGCCGCCGCGACGAACCCGGCCGCCGCGAACGACTGGTACCCGTGCTGCACGTAGAACAGCAACGCCAGCCCGAGCATGGCGATGGGGAACCGGCCGATTGCCGAGGTCAGCAGCGGCGCAATCGCACCGGGAGAGCGCAGCGCGGCGCGGTAGTCGGCAAAGGAGGCGGCCATCCCCCCAGCCTCACATTTTCATAGTCCCAAGGCGAACGACTTACCCCTCGCCCTCCCGCGAGTCGGGGATCTGGGTACGGCGAGTCGGGAGCTGAGGTACGCGCCGGAATCTGGGCCACTCCACCTCGTCGGCGCGACGACAGGTCAGCCCCGGTGTCGGGTCATGATCCATGAAGAGCCGGAGTGCGGGAAGCGGCGCGCCGTACCCAGATCCCCGACTCGCCGAACTCAAAATCCCGACTCGCTGTACCTGAATCCCCGACTCGCGGAGATGTGAGGGGTTAGCGGGCGCGGCGGGCCAGGCGTTCGGGTTCGAGGATGAGGACGCTCTTGCCTTCCAGGCGGAGCCAGCCGCGCTGGGCGAAGTCGGCGAGCGCCTTGTTCACCGTTTCCCGGGAGGCACCGACCAGCTGGGCGATCTCTTCCTGGGTCAGGTCGTGGGTCACCCGCAGCAGGCCGGACTCCTGCGAACCGAACTGCCGGGCCAGCTGGAGCAGCGCCTTGGCCACCCGGCCGGGCACGTCGGTGAAGATGAGGTCGGCGAGCGAGTTGTTGGTGCGGCGCAACCGGCGGGCGATGACCCGCAGGAGCTGCTCGGCGATGTCCGGGCGCTTGGCGATCCACTCGCGCAGCGCGGCGCGGTCCATGGTGAAGGCGCGCACCTCGGTGATGGTGGTCGCGGAGGAGGTACGCGGGCCGGGGTCGAAGATGGACAGCTCGCCGAACATGTCGGAGGGGCCGAACACCGCGAGCAGGTTCTCCCGCCCGTCCGGCGACTTGCGGCCGATCTTGACCTTGCCGCTGGCGATGATGTAGAGCCGGTCGCCCTGCTCTCCTTCGGCGAAGATCACGTGCCCGCGCGGGAAGTCGACCGGCTCGAGCTCACCGGTCAGCGCCTCGACCGCGCTCGGCTCGACACCCTGGAAAATGCCCGCGCGGAGCAGGACCTCGTCCATAGCCCCTCCTCAACTCGCGGCCGGGGAACGCCCCTCTGCGTAGGGAGTCCGCGCGGACCGGAACAGATCAATCGGACGGCAGTCTAGTGTTTGCCGCCAGCGCCGCGACCACCGTGACCCGCCCAAGTACCCCAAATACGGCCCATACGGGGTATATCCAGGGCGTTTCGCCCCAGTGAATCTTACGAAGCTACACGTTGCCGACGGTCGGCCTCGCGCGGTTGCGGATGGGGTCGGGGACGGCGGCCGTCCCGGTTGCGCAGCCGGAACAGCTCGAGTGCTCGGCTGGTACCGGACCGGAAGAGCGCCTTCACCTCGTCCGGGCGAGCGCGCTCCAGGAAGTCGTCCAACTCGTCCTGGCGGACGGCGGACTCGCGCATCTTTGCTTCGACGCGCTCCATGCCGAGGGCGAAGAACATCACCAGCAGCGGCACCAGGATTGCAAGCCAGGCAGTCATCGTGGGTCCGAGTCTCTCGCACCACGCGGTGCGTAGTCGCGGCGGGGGTGGCCGTGTCGCCAGGGTTCGCCTGGACGGTGCAGTGCGCTCACCCTGGGTACACATCCCGCGCCCGCTGATCGGGTTGTCAGGGTCCGGCCGTACCCTTGACCAGGTGACGAACGTCGCTCGATCGGCTCCTCAACCGAACAAGAAGCTCGCCGCGCGCATCGCCGCCGGGGAGAGTGAGCTGGGTCGCACCCGCCGCGTCCGCCGGATGATCCGCATCCTGGAGCAGGCCTACCCGGACGCGCACTGCGAGCTGGACTTCACCACCCCGCTGGAGCTCGCGGTGGCCACCATCCTGTCCGCGCAGTGCACCGACAAGCGGGTCAACGAGGTCACCCCGGCGCTGTTCGCCCGCTACCGCACGGCGGCCGACTACGCCGGCGCGGACCGCACCGAGCTGGAAGAGATGATCCGGCCGACCGGCTTCTACCGGAACAAGACGAACTCCCTGATGGGCCTGGGCGCGGCGGTCGAGGAGAAGTTCGGCGGCGTGCTGCCGGGCAAGCTGGACGATCTGGTCACCCTGCCCGGGATCGGCCGCAAGACGGCCAACGTCATCCTGGGCAACGCGTTCGACGTGCCGGGCATCACCGTGGACACCCACTTCGGCCGGCTGGTCCGGCGCTGGGCGTGGACCGCGGAGGAGGACCCGGTGAAGGTGGAGCACGCGGTCGGCGCGCTGGTGCCCCGGCCGCAATGGACCATGGTCTCCCACTACGTGATCTTCCACGGCCGCCGCATCTGCCACGCGCGCAACCCGGCCTGCGGGGTCTGTCCGCTGGCCGCCGAGTGCCCGTCCTACGGCGCCGGCCCCACCGAGCCGGAGCGGGCGGCCAAGCTGGTCAAGGGGCCGGAGACGGCACACCTGCTCGCCATGGCCGGCCTGGTCGCGCCATGACCCAACGCACCGGTCTGACCAGGGGCGAATGGCTCACCGGCGGGATCGTCGTGGCGCTCGGCGCGGCCGCGGTGATCGCGCTGTGGCCGTCGTCGGACACCGCCGGCCCCGGCGGCGGACCCGGTAGCGAACCGCCCCCGCCGCCCCCGGTGGCCTGGGACAGCGCCGAGCTGAGCGCCGCCCGGCGGGCCGCCGGCCTGCCGGCCTGCCCGTCCGCCGACGCCGGCGGGGGCGCACCGGCCGCCGACACCCCGGTGCCCGGCGCCCGCCCGGCCGGGCCGCTGGCCGGGGTGCGGGTGCCCTGCCTGGGCGCACCCGGCGAGGTGGAACCGGCCGCCGGCCTGGCCGGTCGGGACGCGGTGCTCAACGTCTGGGCATCCTGGTGCGCGCCCTGCCGGGAGGAGCTGCCCGCGCTGTCCGAGTACGCCGGCCGGCCGGGCGCGGTGGTGGTGCTGGGCGTGGACGCGCGCCGGGACCGGCCGGAGGCGGCGCTGGCGCTGCTCGCCGACCTCGGCGTGCGGCTGCCGGTGGTGGCCGACCCGGACGGCGCGCTGGCCGCCGCGCTGCGCATGCCGCCCGCGCTGCCGTCCAGCTATCTCTTGCACGCCGACGGCCGGGTCACCCGGTTGGAGCCGCCGACGCCGTTCCGCACGGCCGACGAGGTGGCCGCCGCCGTGGACCGAGCCCGCACGGCGGGTCGGTGAGCCCCGGCGGAGCATGCGGAGCCGGGCTGGGCCGGGCGCCCAGTTCGGCGCCCGGCGGTGACACCGGCGGAGCCTGTGGAGCCGGGCTGGGTCGGGCGCCCAGTTCGGCGCCCGACGGAGACACAGCCGCCTGCGACCAGGCAGATCCGAGGACGAACGGTGGCGCCCGCCCGGCCGGCGGCGCCGAGACGGACGGCGCGACCAACGGTTCCGCTCCGACGAACCGGGGCGTCGATCCGGCCGCGGCGCCGGAGTGGTTGGTTCCGCTGGTGCGCGCGGCTTCCACCTCGGACGCGGCCGCGCTGAGCCGGAACGACCTTCCGCCGCCCGGCGTGGTCGGCCGGCGCGCGGCGGTACTGGTGCTTTTCGGGCACACCGACCGGCACGGGCCGGACGTGCTCCTGCAGGAACGGGCCGGCGGCCTGCGCAACCATGCAGGTCAGGTGTCGTTTCCCGGCGGCGGCGTGGAGTCGGGCGACCGCGGCCCGGTGGCTACCGCGCTGCGTGAATCGGTCGAGGAGACCGGCCTCGACCCGGCCGGCGTGGCCCCGCTGGCGCTGCTGCCCGAGCTGTACATCACCCCGTCCGAGTTCCGGGTGACCCCGGTGCTGGCACACTGGCGCGAACCGGTGGCGGTCGGCCCGGTCGATCCGGCGGAGACCGCCGCCGTGCTGCGGGTCCCGATCGCCGAGCTGGCCGATCCGGACAACCGGTTCTCGGCCCGACACCCGTCGGGCTGGGTCGGACCGGCCTTCGACGTCGCGGGGATGGTGGTGTGGGGCTTCACCGGTGGTCTGGTGGACGCGCTGCTGCGCCTCGGCGGTTGGGAGCGCGACTGGCCGCGCGACCGGGAACTGGACCTGGACGAGGCCTGGCGGGCGGCGCGTGCGCCGTCCCGGGCGTTCGCCCGGTCGCGGGCGGTGGCGCTGGCTTCGCTGGCGCGGCACGGTAGGGGTGGCGGATGAGCTGGATCGACGTGTTGGTGCTGCTGATCGCGGTGCTGGCCGGAATCTCCGGGTGGCGGCACGGGCTGGCGGTGGCACTGCTGTCGTTCATCGGTGTGCTGGGCGGCGCGGTGATCGGCGTGCGGCTGGCGCCGCTGATCGCGCAGAACGTGGCCGACCCCACGGCGCGGGTGATGGTCAGCATCGGCGTGGTGGTGGTGCTGGTCGCGGCGGGCGAGGTCACCGGGGTGTACTTCGGCCGGCAGATCCGGGACCGGATCTCCGGGGAGCACACCCTGCGCGTCGACTCCGCCCTCGGCTCCGTGCTGCAGGCGATCACCGTGGTACTGGCGGCGTGGCTGGTGGCGCTGCCGCTGGCCTCGGCCAGCTTCCCGGCGCTGGCGTCCGGGGTGCGCGGCTCGAAGGTGCTCGCGGCGGTTGACGAGATCGTCGGCGGCGTGGCCCCGGGCGCCCGGCAGCTGCCGTCCGAGCTGCGCGCGCTGCTCGACTCGTCCGGCTTCCCGGACGTGCTCAGCCCGTTCGCCCAGACCCCGATCACCGAGGTCGGCCCGCCCAACGCGGCGCTGGCCAGCAGCCCGGCGGTGAAGCGCGCGGCGGACAGCGTGTTGAAGATCCGGGGCAAGGCGCTGCAGTGCTCGCGCGCGCTCGAGGGCACCGGTTTCGTGATCGCCAAGGAGCGCGTGATCACCAACGCCCACGTGGTCGCCGGCACCTCCGAGGTGAACGTGGAGCCCGCCGGCCGGCCCGGCCGCTCGCGCTCGGCCAAGGTGGTGCTGTTCAACCCCGAGGTGGACATCGCGGTGCTCGCCGTGCCCGGCCTGGACATCGACCCGCTGCCGTTCGCCCCGCGCACGGCCGCCGTCGGCGACGACGCGATCGTGCTCGGCTACCCGCTGGACGGCCCGTTCAAGGCCACCCCGGCCCGGGTGCGCGACCAGATCGACCTCAAGGGTCCCGACATCTACACGTCCAAGACCGTGGTCCGGGACGTGTACACGGTGCGCGCGGTGGTCCGCTCGGGCAACTCCGGCGGCCCGTTGCTGGCCCCGGACGGCTCGGTGTTCGGCGTGGTGTTCGGCGCCGCCCTGGACGACGCGGAAACCGGTTACGTGCTCACCGCGCAGCAGGTCGCCCCGTTCGTCAACCGCGCGCCCAGTTTGTCCAGCTCCACCGCCACCCAGTCCTGCTCGTCCTGACGGCGCCAGAGCGGGCTCAGCCGGTGAGGAAGTCGGCGAGCAGGCGGGTGGTGGTGCGCGGGGCCTCCTGGTGCGGGAAGTGGCCCACGCCGTCCAGCGGGCGGTACAGGTAGCGGCCGGCGGCGAACCGGGCGGAGTCGCGCGCGGTGCGTTCCAGGATGTACGGGTCGGCGGAGCCGTGCACCTGCAGCACCGGCACGCCGGCCGGGCGGGCCACCTGGGCGGCGAACCGCCGGCCGTCCGGGCGGGCCTGCGAGCGGACCGCCCACCGGTAGTACTCCAGCGCGCAGTGCGCCACCGTGGGGATACACATGGCCTCCCGGTTGCGGGCGGCGACCTCGGCGAACTCCGGCGTCTGGGTCCACGCCGGCCCGGACCAGGCGCGCAGCAGCCGCTCCACCGCCGCCCCGCCGTCCGCGCGCAGCGTGCGCTCGGGCCACACGGGTACCTGGAAGCCCAGCGCGTACCGGGCCGCGGCGCGCCGCTGGCCACCGGAGCCCAGCCAGCAGGCGCGGCGCAGGGCCAGCGGGTGCGGAGCGCTCAACACGGCCAGCGAGCGGACGAGCCGGGGGTGCAGGGCGGCCAGCGACCAGCCGATCAGCCCGCCCCAGCCGTGCCCGACCACGGCGGCGTCCCGGGCGCCCAGCGCGCGGATCAGCCCGCCGAGGTCACCGGCCAGGGTCCACAGGTCGTAACCGCGCGGCGGCTTGTCCGAGTCGCCGTAGCCGCGCAGGTCCACCGCGACGGCGCGGAACCCGGCTTCGGCCAGGCCGACCAGTTGGTGCCGCCAGCTCCACCAGAACTCGGGGAAGCCGTGCACCAGCACCACCAGCGGGCCGTCCCCACACTCGGCGACGTGCAGCAGGATGCCGTTCGCCGATACCGAGCGGTGCTGCCACGGCCCGGCGATGCGCACCGAGGAGGGGTCAGGCCCGGTCCGCACCGGAAGCGCGGTTCACCACCGCCCGGCGGCCGGGTCGGTGTCCTCCCGGCCGCGCTGGGTGAACACGCTCGCGGTGTCGCGCACCGAGCTGATCGTGCGGCGCGGCGGGCGGATCTTCCGCACCACCAGGAAGCCGATGAACCCGGCGACGGCGGCGGTCAGCGCCATCACGCCGAACACCAGCAGGTACGCCGACCAGCGCTCGAACCACAGGTAGGTGAGCAGCTCGGCCAGCGCGATGAAGAAGAACACCAGGCTGAAGATGAACACCGCCAGCGCGACGATGAAGAACCCGGCGCCGATGGCGCCCTTCTTCACCTCGGTGGTGAGCTCCGAGCGCGCCAGCTTGAGCTCGGCCCGCACCAGGTTGGAAACCTGGGTGGAGGCCTCGCGGACCAGGCCGCCGATGGAGTGGGTGTCCGGCGCCTCGGCGGACAGCGGAATGGACGGCAGCGCGGGTGGTACCCCGGCACCGCCGCTGCTTCGGGTCGGGCTGGCCACCTGGGCGTCCTCCTGCCGATCTGTCGGGCCGTGATCGTGAGCGCTATCGTGCCACGCGCCGCGCGGCGGCCGGATGGCGAGGCCTTCCCACGGCGCGTCGGGCTTCGGTCACGCCTCGGGTCGGGCTTCGGTCACGCCTCGCGTCAGGCTTCGGGGAGGAGCACCTCGAGCAGGTGCCCGGCGGTGACCAGGCCGATCAGGTCGCCCCCGGCCCGGCCCAACACCGCCACCGCCGGGCTGTGCGTGCGGGCCATCAACGCGGCGCACTCGACCACCGTGGCGTCGGCGTCCACCGAGGCCAGCCGGTCCTTCTTGGTCACGACCTCGCGCACCGTCCGGCGCGCGAGGTCGGCCGCGCACCGGTCGGCGGTGCGCTCGTCCAGCACCCGGGCCAGCGAGGGGTCGTCCAGCACCGGGCCGGGCACCAGCGCGCGCAGCAGGTCGGCGGCGGGCAGCACGGTCACCGGCCGGCCGTCCTCGGACAGCACCGCGATGCCCGGCAGCCCGTGCGCAGTGATCAACCGGGCGGCGTCCAACGCCGAGTCGTCCAGCCGCACCGTCGGCAACGGCTGCGCCAGCTCACCAGCCTTCACCCCATCACCCTAGCCGCACCCACCCACCCCACCCGCCCCCCTGACGCCGCTCTAACGCCCCTCTAACGCGCGGCCGGCGGCCGTGCCGCGGCAACGACCGGTCGCGGTTAGACGGCCTTGAGCCAGCCGGAGTCGACGGCGAAGTCGGCGCCGGTGGTGCTGGCGGAGCGGGGGGAGGCCAGGAGGGCTACCACCGTGGCGATCTCGTCGGGGGTGGCCAGGCGGCCGGTGGCCAGGTTCATCAGCTGGGCGGCGCCGCCCTCGAGCAACTCCTCGCGGGTGGTGCCGAGCTTGGCGGCGAGCACGTCGGCGGCGCCGCCCTGGTCAGTCCACCACGGGGTGAGGACCGGGCCGGGCGAAACGGTGTTCACCCGGATTCCTTGCGGGCCGAACTCCTCGGCCAGCGCCTTGCCGAAGTTGTTCATCGCGGCCTTGGCCGCGCCGTAGTCCACGTTGATCGCCGAGGCCTGCCGGGCGTGCCCGGTGGAGATGTTCACGATCGACCCGCCGCCGCGCTCCAGCATCGCCGGGATCGCCGCCCGGCACGCCCGCACCGCGCTGAACAGGTTGAACTCGAACATCGCGCGCCAGTCCGCGTCGTCGGCGTCGAAGAAGGAGAACCGGGGCAGGGTGGCCCCGGGCGGCGGCCCGCCGGCGTTGTTCACCAGGATGTCCAGGCAGGCGAACCGGTCGATCGCCCGGGCCACCACGGCGGCGGGGGCGTCCGGGTCGGTCAGGTCGACCGACACGTGCTCCAGCGCGTCACCGTCGCGGGCCAGCTCGGCCAGCTCCGGGGTGACCTTGCGGGACGCGGCGACGACCTTCGCGCCCTCTTCGAGCAGCGTCCGGGTGATGGCCAGGCCGATCCCCTTCGAGGCGCCGGTGACCACCGCGACGCGGTCGGTGAGTTGCAGGTCCATGAGTTCTCCCAACGGTCGTGTTGCTCGTCAACCGTGGGAACCCCACCGCCCTGGATGTGGTTGCACTTTCAACCACTCAGTCGTCCGGGCGGCGGCGGAGGCGTTTCGTCTCGGAACGGCGGGACTTGGCGTCCAGACGCCGCCGGCGCGCCCCGGCGGACGGCCGGGTGGCACGCCGGGACGGCGGGTCGGGAGCGGCGGCGGCGGTGAGCAGCTCGGCCAGCCGCTCCCGGGCGGCGGCCCGGTTGCGCAGCTGCGAGCGGTACTCGGCGGCGACCACCACCAGCACGCCGTCGGTGAGCCGGCGGCGCAGCCGGCGCAACAGCCGTTCCCGCAGCGTCTCGGGGACCGAGGGCGAGCGGGCCAGGTCCACGGCCAGCTCCACCCGCGAGTCGGTGGTGTTCACCCCCTGCCCGCCGGGGCCGGAGGACCGGGAGAACCGCCAGCGCAGCTCCCGTTCCGGCAGCAGGAACGGCACGGGGCCGGGCACGGCGATACCGTTCATCCCGCCCAGCCCGGCCCCGCCGGCCCCGGTCGCGTTCTGGTCGATTACTCCTCGCCCTTGCCCTCCCGCAGCCCGGACGAGATCAGGTCCATCACCGACGAGTCGGCGAGCGTGGTCACGTCACCGATCTCCCGGTTCTCCGCCACGTCGCGCAGCAGCCGGCGCATGATCTTCCCGGAACGGGTCTTGGGCAGCTCGTTCACCACCATGATCTGCCGAGGCTTGGCGATCGGGCCGATCTCCTTCGCCACGTGGTTGCGCAGCTCGTTGATCGCGTCGGCCCCCTTCGCCGCGTCCTCGGCGATGCTCCCGCGCATGATCACGAAAGCCACGATGCCCTGGCCGGTGGTCTTGTCGGACGCGCCGACCACCGCCGCCTCGGCCACCGTCGGGTGGGAAACCAGCGCCGACTCCACCTCGGTGGTGGAGATGTTGTGCCCGGACACCAGCATGATGTCGTCCACCCGGCCGAGCAGCCAGAACGCGCCGTCGTTGTCGTACTTGGCGCCGTCCCCGGCGAAGTAGTAGCCGTGCTTCTCGAAGCGGCGCCAGTAGGTCTCCTTGAAGCGCTCGTCATCGCCCCAGACACCGCGCAGCATGGACGGCCACGGCTTGTCCAGCACCAGGTAACCGCCGCCGCCCTTGCCCACCGGCTGGCCCTCGTCGTCCACGATCTGGGCGGAGATGCCGGGCAGCGGGCGCATCGCCGAACCCGGCTTGGCCGCGGTCACCCCGGGCAGCGGGGAGATCATGATCGACCCGGTCTCGGTCTGCCACCAGGTGTCCACGATCGGGCAACGCTCGCCGCCGATGTGCTCCCGGTACCACATCCAGGCCTCGGGGTTGATCGGCTCGCCGACCGAGCCCAGGAGGCGCAGGCTGGAGAGATCGTACTTGGCCGGGATCTCCTCGCCCCACTTCATGAACGTGCGGATCAGCGTGGGCGCGGTGTAGTAGATCGTGACGCCGTAGCGCTGCACGATCTCCCAGTGCCGGCCCTCGTGCGGGGTGTTCGGCGTGCCCTCGTACATCACCGAGGTGGCCCGGTTGGCCAGCGGCCCGTACACGATGTACGAGTGCCCGGTCACCCAGCCGATGTCGGCGGTGCACCAGTAGACGTCGGTCTCCGGCTTGATGTCGAAGACGTTGCGGTGGGTGTACGCGGTCTGCGTGAGGTACCCGCCGGAGGTGTGCACCACGCCCTTCGGCTTACCCGTGGTCCCCGAGGTGTACAGGATGAACAGCGGGTGCTCGGAGTCGAACGCCTCCGGGGTGTGCTCGGTCGACTGGTCGTCCACCAGGTCGTGCCACCAGATGTCCCGTTCCGGGGTCATCGGCACGTCGGTCTTGGTGCGGCGGACCACCAGCACGTGCTCCACGGTCGGCGTGTCGGTGAGCGCCTGATCGATGTTCTCCTTCATCGGCGCGGCGTTGCCCCGGCGGAACTGGCCGTCCGAGGTGATCACCAGCTTGGCCTCGGCGTCCTGCACCCGGGACCGCAGCGCCCCCGGGGAGAACCCGCCGAACACCACGCTGTGCAGCGCGCCCAACCGGGCGCAGGCCAGCATGGCGAACGCCGCCTCCGGGATCATGGGCAGCTGGATGGCCACCCGGTCGCCCTTCTTGACGCCGAGCTGGGTGAGTGCGTTGGCCGCCTTGCAGACCTCGTTCTTCAGGTCCGCGTAGGTGATGGTGCGGGAGTCGCCGGGCTCGCCCTCCCAGTGGAAGGCGACCTGGTCGCCGTGGCCGGCCTCGACGTGGCGGTCCACGCAGTTGTAGGCGACGTTCAGCTTGCCGCCGACGAACCACTTCGCGAACGGCTTGTCGGTCCAGTCCAGCACCTCGTCCCAGCGCCGCTCCCAGTGCAGCTGGTCGGCCTGCTCGGCCCAGAACGCCTCGCGGTCGGAGTCCGCGTGGGCGTACATCGCCTCGGTGGCGTTGGCCTGCGCGGCGAACTCGGCGCTGGGCGGGAAACTACGGTTCTCGGTGGAAAGATTGCTCAGAGTGACGCTGGAGTCGGTCAACTCCGACCTCCTGATTATGATCTTCGTATGCTGTGCTCGGCCCCCCGACACATGCATATGCGCTACCTGGGTGTCGAACGTAACTCTCGACGGTAGCGGGTGCAGGCCGCGCGCCCGAATCCGACCGAGGCTGTTGTGGCCTCGCGGGGTTCGACCACCCGAATGGCACAATTCCCGTTGTTATGCCGTCTAATCCTGATACTGATCCCGATCCGCTGGCCCCGCTGGTTTTGCTGCCCGGCGTGGCGGAGGCGGTCTCGCGGGCCCGCGAGGCCGTCGGCCGCGTACACCGTCACCCGGCGAACCGGCTGGGCTGGCCGGCCACCGCCGCCGAGGCGAACGTACGCGCCGCACGCGCCTCCGCCGCGCTGGACGGCGGCGACTCGGCGGTGCCTTCCTCCGGTGTGGTGAGCGATCCGGTGCTGGCCGGCGCGCTGCGGGTGGGCGAGGAGCTGGGCCGCCTGCTGCCCGTCTGGCGGCGCACGCCGCTGCAGGCGCTGGCCCGCTTGCACATGCTGGCCGCCGCCGACGTGGTTCCCTCGTCCTCGGCCGACGCCGAGCTGGGCCGGCCGCGCACCGCTCCCGGAGTCGCCGCGCGCCTGGACCTGCTGTCCACGCTGCTCGTGTCATCCCTGGCCTCGGCGCGCGTGCCGGCCCCGGTACTGGTCGCCGTCGTACACGGGGAGCTACTCGCGCTTGCGCCGTTCACCAGCGGAAACGGGGTGGTGGCTCGCGCCGCCGCCCGCCTCACCGGCATCGCCAGCGGACTCGACCCGCGCGGCCTGGTGGTCCCCGAGGTCGGTCACCTGCGCCGCCAGTCCGAGTACCGGTCGGCCGCTGCCGGTTTCGCCGAAGGCACCGAGTCGGGACTGGCTCAGTGGTTGGTGCACTCCTGCACCGCCTGGGAGACCGGCGCCCGCGAAGCCGAGTCCATAGCCCGCGCCGCCACCCCCTAACCAGCCGCACCTCCCCACCCAGCGAGTCGGTTTCCCACCCAGCGAGTCGGGGATTCAGGTACGGCGAGTCGGGGATTCAGGTACGGCGGGTCGGGCTCGTTGGGTCTCGTGAGTCGGCCGGCTCGCCCCCTGAGTCGGGTTCGCCGGTACGACACCGTGGCGAAAGCGCCGGAACTTGGCGCGGCGATCGACCCGCCGACCGTCGACGCGACCAGCCGCATCACTCAGCGCCGGCGATTCGGACCCCAGAAATGAGTCGGGCGGCGCCCCCCGGAGGGAACACCGCCCGACGCGTATGAGTTACCGGGATCCAGGCGTGCACTACGTGTCGTGCTCATGGCCTCGGCGTCCGGCGTCCCAGTACGCAGGCCCACGACGACATGCCTCCCGCGGCGTGCTGTGCGTGGAGTGCCCGGAACTCATACCCGGAGTCCTGGCTGGGGTGGACGCTGCTTCTCTTCCGCATCGCCCCTGGCCTGCCAGAAGTCCGTGCATCTATTCCTAGTGGGTGGCTGCGGTCACATCAAGAGCTGATCGCAGGTGCACCGTTTCAGATGCGGAATGTATCCATTTGCGTTGGTCCGACCGTGGAGTAGCCACGCCTTCGGGTACTTGTGTCATTCGCGCCAACCGTCCGTAGCGACGCCATCCGAGCAGTGTGATTGCCACCACACCTGTCGCGGCAAGCATCAGCGGCACCGACCCGGCGGGCAGCAACGAGCGGACCCGCGCCCGCATCCGGCTGTACAGGGGCACCGGCGCGGCGAAGTTCAGCACCGGCCAGCCCCGCGCCTGGGCGACCCGGCGCAGCGCCCGGTCCGGGTTGACCGCGTGCGGGTGGCCGACGACCTCGAGCAGCGGCAGGTCGGTGATCGAGTCGGTGTAGGCATAGCAGTCGGCCAGGCGATAGCCGTGCCGGGCGGCGAGCTCGCGCGCGGCGGTCGCCTTGCCCTCCCCGTAGCAGTAGAACTCGATCTCCCCGGTGTACCGGCCGTCGGCCACCGCCATCCGGGTCGCGGCCGCGTGCTGGGCGCCCAACGCCGCCGCGATCGGCTCCACCATCTCCACCCCGGACGCGGAAACCACGACCACCTCGTGACCGCGCCGATGGTGCCAGTCGATCAGGTCGGCGGCCTCCCGGTAGATCATCGGTCGGAGGATTTCGTGCAGCGCCTGGTCGATCACCGCCCGGACCTCGGCGACTTCCCATCCGACACAGAGTGCACTGATCCTTTCGCGCATCCGCTCCATGAAGTTGGCGTCCGCGCCCGCGACCATGAGCAACAACTGCGCGTAGCCGCTGCGCACCAGCGCCCGCCGGCCGATCAGGCCGCGTTCGCGCAGCGGCCCGCTGAAGGCCAGCGTGCTGGACCCGGCGATGATTGTTTTGTCCAGGTCAAAGAAGGCGGCGACGCCTTCACCTTGGCCCGCGTGGGCATCCTCTGGGGCGGTTTGGCGCCCGGTCGCCGGCTTGGCGGGGGGCGTGGCAGGGCCGGACACAGCCGCAGCATAAAGGCTCGGTCACAGCGCGGACGGTTAGACAACGCTCCGTATTCAAGAGATTTCGCCTGGTAACACAATATAAGAATCTTGGGCGACATCGGCGAGTTGGCGCTACAGTACTTAGGTCCGGTGCATGCCGGATAGGTTCAGTTCGACCCCCCGGAGCTGAACCGCCGACGACCCCCGCCTACCCCCCTGGCGGGGGTCGTCCTCGTTTGCGGCCAATTCCTCACACGCATTCCGCGCCGGCGGCAAGATCCCGTCGACCAGGCGCGACGCCGGCAATCGGCCTACTCCGCATGAACCGCGCGTACCCGCGCCGGCGTGCCCGCTCGTGTATGCGCGCCCGCACGTGAGGGGGGTCCCCCCAATTTCCAGCATTCCCGAAACCCCTGACAGTTTCGCGCCGCTCGACGCAGCGAGTACCGAAGTTATCCACATTGCCGCGGTTGTCCACAGTTCGATCAAGACCGCTTTCTCACAAGACGGCCGACGCCGATCGTGGAAGCACGCGGCACGCCGACCCACCGGCGGCGGCACCATTCGAGGAGGACGGGCACATGGAGCAGGCGCGGGCTCTCGCGATCATCAGCGACGACGAGCTGCTCGACGACGTCCTTCGCCTGGCGGCGGCGGCCGGTTGCGAGATCGAGCGGGTTCCGGACGCGGCGGCGGCACGACCACGCTGGCCCGTAGCGCCACTGGTCCTGCTGGACGAACACGGTGCGCGACGATGTGCCGCCGCCGCGCTGCCGAGGCGCCACCAGGTGGTCGCGTTGAGCCAGGGTGAGCCGCCGGCCGAGCTCTGGCGGCACGCCGTGGCGATCGGCGCCGAGCATGTGCTCGCGTTACCCGAGGGCGAGAGCTGGCTGGTCTCTGCACTGGCCGATGCGGCGGAAGGGACCCGCCGCCAGGGACGGGTGGTCGCCATGGTCGGCGGACGCGGGGGCGCCGGCGCGTCGGTGCTGGCGGCGGCGGTCGCGGTGGCCGGCGCAACCGCGGGCGACCGAGTGATGCTCGTGGACTGCGATCCCCTCGGCGGCGGATTGGACCTGTTGTTCGGCGCGGAGGACGCGACCGGTCTGCGCTGGCCCGATCTGGCGCTCTCCGAAGGCCGAGTGCCATCGGCCTCGTTGCGCGCGGCCCTGCCGTCACCGCCGCTGCGCACGGGATCGGGGCAGCTCAGCCTGCTCTCCTGCGACCGGGTCGGATCCGGTCCGAGGCCGGGAGCCGTCTCGTCGGTGCTGGACGCGGGACGCCGCGCGGGCGAAACGGTGGTGTGCGACATCCCGCGCTATCCCACCGAGGCCGCGCTCGCGGCACTGGCCGCCGCCGACCTGGCCGTGCTGATCGTGCCCGCGGAGGTCCGCTCCACGGCCGCCGCCGCGCGGGTGGCCAGCGTGCTCCGCGAGCACGGCACGGACCCGAGCCTGGTGGTGCGCGGGCCCGCGCCGGGCGGAATCCGGCCCGACGAGGTCGCGGAGGCACTCGCCCTGCCCCTCCTGCACTCGATGCGGCCGGAGCCGGGCCTCGCCCACGCCCTGGATCGAGGCAGCCCGCCCGGATCGCGGCGGGGTCCGCTCGCCGACGCGGCCGCCGCTGTGCTGGCAGAACTGCGGCGTCACGGTCCGGCCGGCGAGGCGACCCCGTGAGCGCGCCCAACCTGGTCGACCGGGTCCGCGAGCGGCTGGTCGGTGCGGGCGGCGAGATCAGCCCGGCGGTCGTCGCGGCGGCGGTGCGTGCCGAAGCCGGTGGCGTGGTGTCGGACCGGGACGTTCTGGCCGCGTTGCGGGTACTTCAGCAGGAACTGACCGGCGCCGGCCCCCTCGAGCCGCTGCTGCGCGACGAACGAACCACCGACGTGCTGGTCACCGCGCCGGACGCGGTGTGGGTGGACCAGGGTCATGGCCTGGTACGCACCGGACTCACCTTCCCCGACGAGGCCGCCGTGCGCCGCCTGGCACAACGGCTCGCGTTGTCCGCCGGCCGGCGGCTGGACGACGCGAGCCCCTACGTCGACGCCCGTCTGCCCGGCAGCGGGGTCCGGCTCCACGCGGTACTCGCACCGATCGCGGCGGACGGCACGTGCCTGTCGCTGCGGACCCTGCGGCCGGCCGCGCACGACCTGGTCGCCCTCCACCGCCTGGGCATGATCGATGACGTCGGCCTCCAGCTGCTGGAAACGATCGTCGACGGCCGGCTGGCGTTCCTCGTCGCCGGCGGTACCTCGTCGGGCAAGACCACGCTGCTCTCGGCACTGGTCGGGCGGGTTCCGCACCACGAGCGCGTGGTCTGTGTGGAAGACGCCGAGGAGCTGCGCCCCAGCCACCCACACGTGGTCCGGCTGGTTGCCCGGCCGCCGAACATCGAGGGTGCCGGCGAAGTGGTGCTGCGCGACCTGGTGCGGCAGGCGTTACGTATGCGGCCCGATCGGCTCGTCGTCGGCGAGGTCCGGGGCGCCGAGGTGTGTGACCTGCTCGCCGCGTTGAACACCGGCCACGAGGGTGGCGCCGGGACGGTCCACGCCAACTCCGCCCGGGAGGTCCCGGCGCGGCTGGAAGCGCTCGCGGCGCTCGGCGGGATGTCGCCGACCACGTTGCGCAGTCAGCTCGCCGCGGCGGTTCAGGTGGTGTTGCACGTCGTTCGCGCCGAGCGCGGTATCCGCCGGCTGCACGGAGTGGCTGTGCTCGATCGTTGGAACGGCGAGCTGGGTGCCGTCCCGGTGTGGGAGTTCGGCGGCGGTTGGGGCGTGGGCCGGACCCGGCTCGACGGGCTGCTGCGGGAGCGCGGGGTGACCCCGTCATGGTGACCTCGCCGAGTTGGCTGTACTGGCCGTCGGTGGCGGCCAGCCTCGCGCTTGCTCTGTTGTGCTGGCCCGCCCGCCCCAGCCGATGGCGACTGGCCACCGTGCTCGTACCGTCACACCCGCCTACGAACGTGGTCCGACGGCGCCATCGGGCCCATCCCACGGTCTTGGCCGTTCCGGCTGCGTCGCTGCTGGGTGCTCTCGTGGCGGGAGTTGGTGGGGCGCTCGCCGCCGCCATGCTCGGGTGCCTGGTTACGCAGCAGGTCCGTGCCGCGACGCGGCGTCGGCAGGCCCGGGCCGAGGTCGCGGCGCTGCTCGATGCGGTCGGCGTTATCGCGGCCGAGTTGCGGGCCGGCGTACACCCGGCGAACGCCGCGCAGGCCGCCGCCAGTGGGACTGCCGCCGTGCACCGGGTCCTCAACGCGGTCGCGGTCGGTGCCCGCCTGGGCGCCCAGGTACCCGCGTTGCTGGCACGGCACGCCTCAGGCGAACCGGTGATCGCCGCGGACGTCGCCCGACTGGCCGGCTGCTGGGCTCTGGCGGAGCGTCATGGGACCGCGCTCGCAGACCTGGTCGACGCGGTCCGGGTGGACCTGGACGCACGCCAACGTCTGGCCGGCCAGGTCGGCGCGCAGCTCGCCGGGCCACGGGCCACCGCGACCGTGCTGGCCGGGCTTCCCCTGCTGGGCATCGCGCTCGGCCAGGGGGTGGGCGCCAACCCCTGGCACGTACTCAGTGCCACGCCCGCCGGGCAGGCGCTGTTGGTTCTCGGTGCCGGCCTGATCTGCGCCGGGGTGACTTGGAGCGGACGAATCATGGCGAAGGCGGCGCCATGACCGCCTGCCTGCTCCTGCTCGCGGCCGCTCTCCTGGTCTCGCCGGCCAACTCCGGGGGACCCGCACGCGTGAACCGGCTGTTCGCGGGCCCGAAGGCCCGGCCCGGCGAAGCCGGTCACCACGGCGCGCTGGCGGCACTGTGCGGCCTGGCGGTGACCTTGCTGGTAGCGACCGCCGTCGACAACCCGGTGGGCTTCGGAGTCGCGCCGGTCGTCGGAGCGGCAACCGGCCTGGTGTGCCGGCGGCTGCTGGTCGCGCGGTCGCCGGCGACGGACCCGTTGCGTCTCGCCGCGGGCTGGGACGTGCTCGCCGCCTGCCTTCGAGCAGGTCTTCCCGTCGCCACCGCGGTCCGCGCCACCGCCGAACAGGTGCCTGACCCGGTGGCCGATCAGCTGCGGATGATCGCCGACCGCCTGGCGCTCGGTGCGGACGCCCGAGATGCGTGGCAGGTGCCCGCCACCGGAGGCGACGACACCTCGGTGGCCCTGAGCAAACTGGCCCGTGCCGCCCGCCGGTCGGCGCAAAGCGGGACCGGCCTGGCCGCGGTAGCCCAGGCGGCCGCGCGCGAGCTGCGTGAGGGCGCCCTCGACCTGGCCGTCGCCCGAGGCCAACGCGCCGGAGTGCTCATCACCGGACCTCTCGGGCTCTGTTTCCTCCCCGCATTCCTGGCGCTCGGCGTCGTGCCGGTGGTGCTCGGCCTTGCCAGCGGCTTGTCCACCCAGTGGTGACGAGCCACGACAACAACCCAAGAGAAGGGACCAGGCAATGAACCAGTTGATCCACGAGGTGCGTGCCGCGTTGCGAGGCGACGACGGCATGAGCACCGCGGAGTACGCCATCGGCACGATCGCGGCGGCGGCATTCGCGGCCGTGCTGTACGCGGTAGTCAGCGGCGACTCGGTAACCAACGCGCTCACCGGGATCGTGCAGCGTGCCCTCACGGTCAGCTTCTGAGGCGCGGGTGGACCCGGATGCGCACCGCGCTCAGCGAGGACCGCGGCGCGGTGACCGTGGAGGCGGCGCTCGCACTGTGCACCCTGGTGCTGGTTCTGGCCCTGGCCATCGGCACGGTGGCGGTGACCAGCGCGCGCCTGCGCTGCCTGGACGCCGCGCGCGAGACGGCTCGACTGGTCGCGCGCGGCGAGCCGGACCGAGCGCGCGAGGTCGGCGAGGCTGTCGCACCCACGGGTGCCCGTGTGGAGGTGAGGGTGCACGGCGACGAGGTGACCGTCGACGTGGTCAGCAACGCCGCTGGCCTACCGGGGCTGACCGTTACGGGCCGGGCGATCGGCGTGCTCGAGCCAGGTGCGCTTCTCGATGCGGCTGGCCTGCCTCAAAGCCCTGGGCACGCCCCCGCCGGCACACCAGCCGCCGACGTCGGCGTGGCTCCGGCGCCCGCCGGTGGCCCACCGTGAACGGACCTCCCGCGAGCACTCCGGCGGACGACGGCTTCGCAACGGTGTGGGCCGCATCGGCGGTCGCCGCGCTGCTGGTGCTCACCGTGTTCGCGGTGCAACTGGGTGCAGCGGTTGTCCGGCGGCATCAGGCCGAGGCCGCCGCCGACCTCGCGGCGCTGGCCGCCGCCGTGCACGCCGCCGATGGCGAGCCGGTGGCCTGCGCGCACGCCCTCCGCGTTACCGAACCCATGAGCGCACGGATGACCGCCTGCCGCGTCACCGGTTGGGAGGTGACGATCGCGGTGGAGGTCCTTCCGGGCGTGGATCTGCCCTGGTCGGGAGCCGCGCGCGGCCGGGCGCGGGCCGGACCGGCGACGGGTACCGAGTACTGACCACAGGTTGCGTCGGTAGACAAGCACCAGTAGATCCGGGACAACGATGAGCGGTCGCGCGTTTTCGCTGAGTGGGCGTTCGATGACGGAACGATTTCGCTTGTGTCACCGATCGAGACGTTCACCCGATAACAGGACTGTCCGCGCTCGCTCGTCGTCGCCATCACACCGATCGGCGATGTCCGCTGGCCATACTGGACGGGACCAGCATTACTGATCGATACCAGCACTCTCCCGGAGATCCGGGTGTCGCGCGCGGCGTGGGCGGGGCCGACGCGATGCGACGAGGTTTCACGCAGCACACGGCTGTTAGCGAAAGTTGCGGACACGAGGGACGAGGACACGACGATGTCGTGGTGGGACAGCTACCGGGCGGGGTACCGCGCCGAGCTGAAAGCGAGCGCGATCGAGCTGGCCGCTCATGGGTGGCCGGTGATACCCGGCACCTACCGCCAAGGCAACCGGTGGACCGGCGAGGCATCGGACGACCAGACCCGCCCCATACCGATCGGTAGTCGCGTCGACTCTCCGTCCGCGTTCGACCGGTCCGACCCGGCGCCCATCGTCGAGGACTGGATGTCTCAGGCCACCCAGGACCGGGGAAAGATCGAGGAATGGTGGTCGGCCCGTCCGTACTCGGTGCTGGTGGCCACCGGATCGACGGTGGACGTCGTCGAGGTCTCCGCGTCCGTCGGCCGGCGGGTGTGCGCGCTGCTCCGCGAGGCCAAGCTCGTCGTCCCGGTGGCGGTCACGCCCGCCGGGCGTTGGTGGTTCGCGGTCCGGGCCGGCGAAGTACTGCGGCCCGAGCTCGCCTCACGTGCCGAAGTGGTGCTGCACAGCCGTGGTTCCTGGGTGGCGATGCCCCCGTCAGAGGGGGCGCTCGGTGCGGAGTCCTGGCGCACCCCGCCGTCCGCCTGCGACTGGCAGTTGCCCGATCCACATCACCTGCAGGTGGCTCTGCTCGAGGTGCTCGTCCAACGTCCGGTGATCGCGTCGGCGGCGACGCTCGGCTCAACCACACTCGCCTCGTCCACCCCGGTCACCGGGCCGATCCCGGTTCTGTCGCCCAGTGCCGGCACGACCGCCGCGTCCGAGCCGACGACCGTTTCACCCAAGCCGGACACCACGCCGTCGCCGGAGGTCGCGCGCACGCCCGATTCCGCGCCGACACCCAGACCCAGGCCGACACCCCACCCCCGGCCTCGCTCCAGCGACCAGCCGACACCCGACCCAGCACCACCAACCCCCGGCACCAAACCAACGCCGAGCCCCAGACCAACACCCAGCCCCAGGCCTCGCTCCGGCCATCAGCCGACGCCCGACCCAGCACCAGTCCCCGGTCCCGAACCCGCGACCGGCACCAAATCAGCGACCAGCGCTGAACCCGCGACCGGCCCCAAACCGACGACCGGCCCCAAACCGGCGGCCGGTACCGACACGGCGACCGGTACCGAGACGGCAACCGGCATCCAACCGATGCCCGACGCCACTCCGACGCCCCGGCCCGCCGACGCGTCGGAGACAGCAGCACCGCCGAAGCCGCAACCGTCGGGCTCCATCGCTCCGAGCCGATCAGGCGCCCCGACGACATCGGGCTCACCACCGACGCCTCCGGTTCCGCTCACCCCGGTCGAGGGGGCGCTTTCGGCCGTGCCGTCGATCAGCGCCCGAGGCCCCGCCGTCACCGGTCTTGTCGATCCGGCGGTGCCTGTCGACACAATCGCGGAGGTCCCGCGTACCTCGCTTCGGACTACGCCGGCGGTCGCGGCGAAGTCCTCGGTCGCGGGTAAGGCTGCTGTCCCGAGCGAGGCTCCCGTACCGGCGAAGCCGGCGGTGCCAAGCGCCTAGCCAACACCGGTCGGCTCGGCGACGTGTGCCACCCGTTCAGGAACAGGCGGCGAGCACCAGGTCGAGCACGACGACGGCGCCGGCCTTGTCGAGCGGGTTGTTGCCGTTGCCGCACTTGGGGGACTGCACACAGGAGGGACAGCCGGTCGGGCATTCGCAGTCGGCGATGGCCGCACGGGTCGCGGTCAGCCACGGCACGATCTCGGCGAACCCGCGCTCGGCGAAGCCGGCGCCGCCGGGGTGGCCGTCGTGCACGAATACGGTGGGTGCGCCGGTGTCGGGATGCAGGGCGGTGGACATGCCGCCGATGTCCCAGCGGTCGCAGACCGCGAACAGCGGCAGCAGCCCGATCGCCGCGTGCTCGGCCGCGTGCAGCGCCCCTGGAATGCGCGCGGGGTCCAAGCCGGCTTCCAGCAGCAGCGGCTCCTCGATCGTGTACCACACCGCGCGGGTGTAGAGGGTCTGCGCGGGCAGGTCCAACGGCACGGTCTCAATCACCTCGCCGCTCGGGCGGCGGCGCAGATAGGACACCACCTGCGAGGTCACGGTCACCTCGCCCAAGCACACGGTCACGCCGTCCCCGGCCGGCATCGTGGTCACGCCGCCGCCCGGCCCAATCCCCGGCTCGGTCCCGCGAACCTCCGGCCGGAGCTCGACGTCGCGGCCAGCGCCCCTGGGCTCGGGCCCGGCTCCGCGAACAACCGCTTCCCCGGACGCGGCAGCGGCCTCTCCCGAGTCAGCCCCGTTGCCCGTAGGCACCTCGCCGACTCCCGGCGGTTCGGCGGATGCGGCGACCGCAACCGCGGCGGCCACCGGCGCGGCGGGCGGGTCGAGGATCGCCACGTCGACCACGGAGCGGGCGGAGGTGCTCCAGTCCGGTTCCTCGGCGTGCACCAGGGCCAGCCCGTCCGCCAGGTGCAGTTCGTCGACCACGAAGCTGGCGCCTCGGTGCAGGTAGACCGCGCCCGGGTGAACGGTCGCGGGGGCGGTCCCACCGTCCACGGTGCCCAGCATGCGGCCGGTCTCCGCCTCGACGACCACGACCTGGCCCGCACCGCTGCCCCGGATGTCCACCTCGGCGGCCGGACGCTCGGTCGGCCGGGGCCAGAACCAGCCGGCCGGGCGGCGCCGCAGCACGCCGTCGGCCACCAGCTCGTCCAGCACGGCACGCGCCCGGGCGCCGCCGAACACCGTGTCCACCTCCGCCTCGGTGATCGCCGACTCGGCGGCCGCGCAGGCCAGTTGCGGGGCCAGCACGTAGGGGTTCGACGGGTCCAGTACGCAGCCTTCGACCGGTCGGCCGAGCAGCGCCTCCGGGTGGTGCACCAGGTAGGTGTCCAGCGGGTCGTCCCGGGCGACCAGAACCACCAGGGCCTCCCGCGCCGGTCGGCCCGCCCGCGACTCGGGCCACTCCCTCGGCTCCCGCAACCCGTCCCGCGCCCGCGCTCCGTCCGCCTCGTCGGGGGTCGAGCTGGTCGGGCGGCCGGCGCGGCCGGCTTGTTGCCAGAAGGATGCCCGGGTGCCCGGGAAACCGGCGACCAGTACCGCGTCCAGGCCGGCCACGTCGATGCCCAGCTCCAGCGCATTGGTGGACGCCACGCCGAGCAGCTCGCCGGAGTCCAGGGCGGCCTCCAGCGCGCGCCGTTCCTCGGGTAGGTAGCCCGCCCGGTACGCGGACACCCGTGAAGCCAGGGAAGGGTCCACCTCGGCCAGCGAGTTCGCCGCCCGCAACGCGGTCAGCTCGGCGCCCCGGCGGGAGCGCACGAAGGCCAGGGTGCGGGCGCCCTCCACCACCAGGTCGGCCAGCATCCGGCCGGCCTCGGCGCCCGCCGATCGGCGCACCGGCGCACCGTTCTCCCCGGTCAGCTCATCCAGCAGCGGCGGTTCCCACAGCGCCACCGTGCGCGCCACCCGGGGCGAGCCGTCGGTGTCCACCGAAACCACCGGCAGCCCGGTCAGCCGGGAGGCGGACGCGGCCGGCGAGGAAACCGTCGCCGACGCCAGCACGAACACCGGCGACGACCCGTACCGCGCGCACAACCGGCGCAACCGGCGCAGCAGCAGCGCCACGTGCGAGCCGAACACCCCCCGGTACGCGTGGCACTCGTCCAGCACCACGTACCGCAGCCGGCGGAGGAACGAAGCCCACCGGGCATGGGAAGGCAGCATGTTGCGGTGCAGCATGTCCGGGTTGCTGAACACCCAGCGGGCGTGGGAGCGCACCCAGTCGCGCTCGGCCATCGCGGTGTCGCCGTCGAAGGCGGCCGGGCGCAGGTCGTCCAGCCCCAGGCCGGCCACGAAGCGCAGCTGGTCGGCGCCGAGCGCCTTGGTCGGCGACAGGTACAGCGCGGTGGCCTTCCGGTCGTCCACCAGCGAGGTCAGCACCGGCAGCTGGTAGCCCAGCGACTTGCCGGAGGCGGTGCCGGTGGCCAGCACCACGTGCCGGCCCTCGAAAGCCGCCGACGCGGCCGCAACCTGGTGCGACCAGGGACGGGTCACCCCGGCATCACGCAGCGCCGCCACCACCAGAGGATCAGCCCACGAGGGCCAGTCCACGCACACCGCGCCCCGGGCCGGCAGCGACGCGACGTGGGTCAGCGGCGACTCACCAGGCGCCACACCGGCCAACACGCGCCCCAGCAAGGACCCGGGGGCCACCGACGACAGGGGCTGGACCGATGTGGACACCCCGCCATTCTCACTCCCACCCCTGACAAAGGCGCGACGCCCATCGCAATGACCCACGACACGTTTATCGAGTCAGCATCAGACCCGTGCGCGACCCCGGTCAGCAGCCCCATACACTGCCGCGATATCGGGCAGCGTTGACCAGTCAGTCACCACCCGGTGACGCTGAGCAATTCTGCCGCTGTTGAACAACGTGCGGGATCGGGTAGCAAAGCCACGCTCAGCTCCGGCCCCTCGTTGATATAGCGATTCAACCAGGAGGACGGATGTCCCGGCACATTCTCGCGGAGGGCCTAACGCTCTCCTCGAGTGACCAGACCATCGTTGGTGTGGTCGCCGTGGTCGCCCTCATCGCGCTGGCGATCGGTTTCTGGCTGCGCAAGGAGGTACTGGCCGCCGGCCAGGGTACCGAGCGCATGCAGGACATCGGTCGCGCGGTGCAGGAGGGCGCCTCGGCCTACCTCAACCGCCAGTTCAAGACGCTCGGCGTTTTCGTCGTCATCGTGTTCCTGCTGCTGTTCGCGCTGCCGGCGGACACGATGAGCGAGCGCGTCGGCCGGTCGATCTTCTTCGTGGTCGGCGCGGTGTTCAGCGCCACCATCGGCTACCTCGGCATGTCGCTGGCCACCCGGGCCAACATCCGGGTCGCCTCGGCGGCGCGGGAGGAAAGCGGCGGCCGCGAGAAGGCCATGCGGGTCGCGTTCCGCACCGGTGGCGCGGTCGGCATGTTCACCGTGGGCCTCGGCCTGTTCGGCGCCGCGCTGGTGGTGCTGGTCTACGCCGGCGGCGCACCGAAGGTGCTGGAGGGCTTCGGCTTCGGCGCGGCCCTGCTCGCCATGTTCATGAGGGTCGGCGGCGGCATCTTCACCAAGGCCGCCGACGTCGGTGGTGACCTGGTCGGCAAGGTGGAGGCCGGCATCCCCGAGGACGACCCGCGCAACGCCGCCACCATCGCCGACAACGTCGGCGACAACGTGGGTGACTGCGCCGGCATGGCCGCCGACCTGTTCGAGTCCTACGCCGTCATGCTGGTCGCCGCGCTGATCCTGGGCTCGGCGGCGTTCGGCCTGCAGGGCCTGCTGTTCCCGCTGATCGTGCCGGCCATCGGCGTGATCACCGCCGTGCTGGGCGTGTACATCACCCGGGCGAAGCCGGGCGAGGGTGGCCTGAAGGCGATCAACCGCAGCTTCTACATCTCGGCGGTGTTCTCCGCCGTGCTGTGCATCGCGGCCGCTTACCTGTACCTGCCGGGCAGCTTCGGCGAGCTGGGCAACCCCACCGACGCCGAAGTGGTCACCCAGGCCGGCAGCCTGGACCCGAGGCTGTTCGCGTCCGTCGCGGTGCTCATCGGCATCGTGCTGGCCGGCATCATCCTGTGGCTGACCGGCTACTTCACCGGCACCGAGCACAAGCCGGTCAAGGACGTCGGCGACTCCGCGCTGACCGGCGCGGCCACCGTCGTGCTGGCCGGCATCGCGATCGGTTTCGAGAGCGCCGTCTACACCGCGCTGGTCATCTCGGCGGCGGTGTTCGGCGCGTTCGTCCTGGGTGGCGTCTCGGTGACCGTGGCGCTGTTCGCGGTGGCGCTGGCCGGTACCGGCCTGCTCACCACGGTCGGCGTGATCGTGGCCATGGACACCTTCGGCCCGGTGGCCGACAACGCGCAGGGCATCGCGGAGATGTCCGGTGACGTGACCGGCCCGGGCGTGGAGGTGCTGACCGAGCTGGACGCGGTCGGCAACACCACCAAGGCCATCACCAAGGGCATCGCCATCGCCACCGCCGTGCTGGCCGCGACCGCGCTGTTCGGCTCCTACCGGGACGCCATCACCAACGCGATCAAGGCGGCCGGCCAGGCCGCCGGCGAGCTGCCCCGCTCCTTCGGGTTCGAGGTGTTCACCCCGAGCACCCTGGTCGGCGTGATCATCGGCGCGTCCGTGGTGTTCATGTTCTCCGGGCTGGCCATCAACGCGGTGTCCCGCGCGGCGGGCGCCATCGTGTTCGAGGTGCGCAAGCAGTTCCGGGAGGAGCCCGGGATCATGGCGGGCACCGTGCGGCCGGACTACGGCCGCGTGGTGGACATCTGCACCAAGGACTCGCTGCGCGAGCTGGCCACCCCCGGCCTGCTGGCGATCTTCGCGCCGATCGCGGTCGGCTTCGGTCTCGGCGTCGGCCCGCTGGCCGGCTACCTGGCCGGCGCCATCGCCTGCGGCACCCTGATGGCCATCTTCCTGGCCAACTCCGGTGGCGCCTGGGACAACGGCAAGAAGCTGATCGAGGACGGCGTGCACGGCGGCAAGGGCACCGACGCCCACGCCGCCACCGTCATCGGTGACACCGTTGGTGACCCGTTCAAGGACACCGCCGGCCCGGCGATCAACCCGCTGATCAAGGTGATGAACCTGGTCTCCGTGCTGATCGCTCCGGCCGTGGTGACCCTGTCCATCGGCTCCAGCGCGTCCACCCCGGTGCGGCTGGCCATCGCGGCCGTCGCGGTGATCATCATCGTCGCGGCCGTCGTGGTTTCCAAGCGGCGTTCCACCTCGATCGCCGACTCGCCCGCCGAGGCGTCGGTCAGCTAGAAAACCGCTGGCAGTAACGTACGCGCGCCGCCCGGTCCGGAAGCTGGACCGGGCGGCGTTGTACGTTCAGGCGCACTATGCGGAAGCTGATCCTGACCCTGCTGGCCGGCATCCTGCTCACCGGCTGCGGCGGGAACGACCCGGACGCGGTGGCCGAGGGCGACCGACTGCCGCCGGCCGACGACCCGGTGGCCTGGGCCGGCCGGGTATGCTCGGCGCTGAGCCTGCTCTCCGCGAGCAGCGGCCCGGCGCTGGACCCGAACAACCCGGCGGCCAGCAAGGACGCGCTGGCCCGCTCCTGGGCCGACACCGAGCAGCGGATCGGCGAGTCGCTGCGCGGCCTGGACGCGGCCGGCCCATCCCCCATCCAGGGCGGCGACGACACCGCCCGGCAGCTGCGCGACGCGCTGAACGGGCTGCGCGGGGCGTTCGCCGACGCCCGCACCGAGCTGGACGGCATCGACCCCAAGGACCCGGCCGCGCTGGCCACCCGCCTCGCCGCCATCAAGACCCGGCTGGACGTGGCGCACGCGTCCAGCGCGCTGAGCTCGATGGGCGACAACGCGGCACTGAACGAGGCGGTCAAGCAGGCCTCCAGCTGCGCCGTCACCGCCCGCTAGCGGACTTTGACCCCGCGCCGCTCCGGGGCGGCGGCGCCGGCTCAGATGGCGGCGCCGGCTCAAAGTCGGCTTGGACGGCGCGGTCGGGTGGTCTGAGACGGGAATAGGTACAGACGGGACGAGCGAGGCTGGTGCGGCGGGCCCCGGCCCTTCGAACTGGCCCGGCCGACATTCGCGGCCCTCGCCCAGCTTGATCGCCATCCATGGCGCTTCAGCGTCGAAAATCGACGCCAAACCGCCAGAAACAACGATCACACTCCACCGGCCGGAGCGAAGACGACCAGCGAGGTCATTCGCATACGACCCGCGAGCGCCACACCAGCGGCATGCCCATCTGCCGCGGCTCGGGTCCCGCCCGTTGCACACCCGAGCCGTCCCGTTTGCTACGTACCGTAATCCCCGGAGCGGCTCCCGAACGAGTCCGCGCCCCACCACTCGCCGAGTGCTGGCTCAGTCCGTTTCGATCATGGAATTCACCGGACTGAGCGCGCGCTCGATGAAGCCGCCCGGCCCAGCCGCCCACCGTCCGGCCACGGTCGGTAACCCGGCCGCATCGTCTGAAGATCGACCGCGTCGACACTGTGACGTGTGACGCAAATCCGGCGGGCGCCTTCACTCTGTTGGAGGAAATTCGCCGTCGGCGTGCCGCCACCCGGAGATCGAACTAGTGTTCTATCCTGCCCCGCGTGGCGCAGATGTCGTTCTTCTCCGCCGAGGCGCGGGAGGCCCGGACCAGTGACCTGGCCGGGCTGCTGTGCGGGCCGGCACAGCTGGTCCGGTTCGGCGCCAGCGGCACCGCGCGGCTGAGCGTGCTGCTGCCGGACCCCGGCCGGGCCCGTCCGCTGGCCGCCCGGCTGGCCGAGTTCGGGGTCAACGCCGAGCTCGCCACCTCGGAGTCCGGCTCCCTGGTGCTGCGCACCGCGTTTCGCGGCGATCTGGTCGAACTCGCAGGTCAGTGGTGCCGTGGCGCGGTGAAGGCGGTACCCGAGGAATTCCGCCTGGACGGCGCGTTGTTACGTATGTGGGCACTGGGTGCGGGCATTCCGGACCGCCGGGGTGGGTACCTTCTCGGCCTGGATCCGCACGCGCCGCAGACCCACCAACCGCTGGCCGACGCGGTCAGTTATCTAGGCTTGCCGGCTCAGCGGCTGGGTCCGAGGGGCGCCGGGCCGGCCCTGCGCATCACCGGCGCACGCCGGATGCGCCGGTTGGCCGAGCTGGTCGGCGACCCGCCGGAACACCTGCCGGAAGGACACTGGCCGACCGGCGGCACCGGTAAATGAGGTACGAGTGACAGCGAACGAAACGCGATAGTTACGCTGCCGGCCAGCCGAGCGCGCACCGTGACGCATGACTAGTCGTGTGCATGATCCGCCCGGGATGTGCGAGTCTGGCGGGTGGCGTGTTGTTCGGGCGCCGGGAGAAAGGGAACGGGCTAAGCAGTGGCAGCGGGCAAGTCAAGCGCGGGCACGGCTGGCGGACGCGCGAAGAAGACCCCCAGCGGAAACGGCGGCAGCGGTTCCGCTGGGCGTCGTCTGGTGATCGTCGAGTCGCCCGCGAAGGCGCGCAAGATCGCGTCGTACCTGGGTTCCAACTACGTGGTGGAGTCCTCCCGGGGACACATCCGCGACCTCCCGCGCGGTGCCGCGGACGTGCCGGCCAAGTTCAAGGGCGAGGCCTGGGCGCGGCTCGGGGTGAACGTGGACAACGAGTTCGAGCCCCTCTACGTGGTCACCCCGGAGAAGAAGGCCACCGTCACCGAGCTCAAGGACGCTCTGAAGAACGTCGACGAGCTCCTGCTGGCGACGGATGGTGACCGCGAGGGTGAGGCCATCGCCTGGCACCTGCTGGAGACCCTGAAGCCCAAGGTCCCGGTCAGCCGGATGGTCTTCCACGAGATCACCGAGCCGGCCATCCGCGCCGCCGCCGCGAACCCGCGCCAGCTGGACCAGGACCTGGTCGACGCGCAGGAGACCCGCCGCATCCTGGACCGCCTCTACGGCTACGAGGTGTCCCCGGTGCTGTGGAAGAAGGTGATGCCCAAGCTGTCCGCCGGCCGCGTCCAGTCGGTGGCCACCCGGATCATCGTGCAGCGCGAGCGGGAGCGGATGGCGTTCGTCCCCGCCGGCTACTGGGACATCGACGCCCGCTTCGGCATGGTCGAGAAGCCCGCCGACGGGCCGGGAAGCTTCGGCGCCCGGCTGGTCAGCGTGGACGGCTCGAAGGTGGCCACCGGCCGCGACTTCGGCCCGGACGGCCAGTTGAAGGGCAACGCGCTGGCGCTGGACGAGGCGTCCGCCCGCCGGCTGGCCGAGGCCCTGGACGGCCGCGACTTCACGGTGCAGTCCGTCGAGTCGAAGCCGTACACCCGCCGGCCCTACGCGCCGTTCATGACGTCCACGCTGCAGCAGGAGGCCGGCCGCAAGCTGCGGTTCTCCTCCGAGCGGACCATGCGCTCCGCCCAGCGGCTGTACGAGAACGGCTACATCACCTACATGCGTACCGACTCGACCACGCTGTCCGAGTCGGCCATCAACGCGGCCCGGGCGCAGGCCCGCGAGCTGTACGGGGACGCCTACGTGGCGGACAAGCCCCGGCAGTACACCCGCAAGGTGAAGAACGCCCAGGAGGCGCACGAGGCGATCCGGCCGGCCGGCGAGTCCTTCCGCACGCCGGGCCAGATCGCCCGCGAGGTGGAGGGCGACGACTTCCGCCTCTACGAGCTGATCTGGCAGCGCACGGTGGCCTCGCAGATGGCCGACGCGCGGGGCACCACGGTGTCCGTGCGGGTGTCCGGCAGCGCCGCCACCGGCGAGGAGTGCGTGTTCGCCGCTTCCGGGCGCACCATCACCTTCGCCGGCTTCCTCAAGGCCTACGTGGAGTCGCTGGACGAGCAGTCCGGCGGCGAGGCGGACGACGCCGAGCGCCGGCTGCCCAACCTCACCGAGGGCCAGGGCCTGTCCGCCGAGGAGCTGAACCCGGAGGGGCACACCACCAACCCGCCGGCCCGCTACACCGAGCCGTCGCTGGTGAAGGCCCTGGAAGAGCTGGGCATCGGCCGGCCTTCCACGTACACGTCGATCATCAAGACCATCCAGGACCGCGGCTACGTGTGGAAGAAGGGCAGCGCCCTGGTGCCGTCCTGGGTGGCGTTCGCCGTGGTCGGGCTGCTGGAACGGCACTTCGGCCGGCTGGTGGACTACAACTTCACCGCCGCCATGGAGGACGAGCTGGACGCCATCGCGTCCGGTTCGCAGGCCCGCACCGACTGGCTGGCCGGCTTCTACTTCGGCGCCGACGGCAACGGGCACGGCGACGACACCGTGGCCCACGCCGGCGGGCTGAAGAAGCTGGTCGGGGTGAACCTGGAGGAGATCGACGCGCGGGAGATCAACGCGATCCCGCTGTTCTCAGACTCGGCCGGCCGCGAGGTGGTGGTCCGCGTCGGGCGCTACGGCCCGTACCTGGAACGCCTGGTGGAGGACGACGCCGGGGCCACCGCGTCCCAGCGGGCCAACCTCTCCGACGAGCTGCCGCCGGACGAGCTGACCGCCGAGATCGCCGAGCAGCTGTTCTCCGTGCCGCAGGAGGGCCGTTCGCTGGGCGCCGACCCGGTGACCGGGCACGAGATCGTGGCCAAGGAGGGCCGGTTCGGCCCGTACGTCACCGAGCTGCTGCCCGACCCCCCGGAGGGCACGCCGAAGACCAAGGCGCCGAAACCGCGCACCGGCTCGCTGTTCAGGTCGATGGCGCTGGACAGCGTGACCCTGGAGGACGCGCTCAAGCTGCTCTCGCTGCCCCGGGTGGTCGGCACCGACCCGGAGTCCGGTGACGAGATCACCGCGCAGAACGGGCGGTACGGCCCCTACCTCAAGAAGGGCACCGACTCCCGCTCGCTGACCAACGAGGACCAGCTCTTCGAGGTCACCCTGGACGAGGCGTTGAAGATCTACGCCCAGCCCAAGCAGCGCGGCCGGGGCCGCGCCTCGGCCACCCCGCCGCTGCGCGAGCTGGGCAACGACCCGGCCACCGGCAAGCCAATGGTGATCAAGGACGGCCGGTTCGGCCCGTACGTCACCGAGGGCGAGACCAACGCGAGCCTGCGCAAGGGCGACGAGGTCGACACCCTCACCGACGAACGCGCCGCCGAGCTCCTGGCCGAACGCCGCGCCAAGGCCGGCACCGCCCCCAAGAAGCGAGCCCCGGCCCGCCGCAAGAAGGCCCCCGCCTCGACCTGAGATGTTCCGGTGCCCGTGGGGAATTTGGGACGGCCAAGTTCCCACGGGATCGGGATAGCGGCGGTTACCCTCGTCGGCTGTGAGCAACGAGCGCTCGGGGGAGCTTGACGGGGGCACGGAGCCGCCCGAGTGGCGCACCGACCCCATGTTGCCGGTGATCACCGACGACATGCTCCCGCCGCTGGAGACCCCGCACATTCCCCGGCTGGACGACCACAACCTGGCCGACCTGCTGGCCGAGCTGGACGATGAGAAGCCGTCCCGCCCGGCGCCGCCGGTGTACGCCCCCCGGTGCAGCCCGGAGGCGGACGAGGACCGCCCGCCCCGCCCCGAGTGCCTGCCGCGCGTCGCCCCCGACGAGGACGGCGTCGACAGGGACGGCCCGGCGAAGGGCCGTGTCGACGAAGACCGCCTCACCGAAGACCGCATCATCGAAGACTCCGCGGCCGGGCCGAAGCCCGCCCGGCCCACCACCAACGGGAACGGGACGGCCGCGATGGCCGGCCCCCGACCGGCTCCGACCCCACCGGTGATCCACTCCGAGTACGGCGACTTCCGCCCGCCCATCCACCAGGAACCGGACCGCCACTACGAGGCCCTGAGCCTCACCGGCATCACCGAGCGTTCCCGCGGCCGGCTGGGTTCGCGCCTGTTCACCATCGCGTTCGTAGTGATCTTCGTGCTGATCCTGATCCAGGCGGCGGTGAGCCTGCTGAGCCCGTCCTGACGGGGCGTATCGAGGCGGTTATCCGCGACAGCTACCCTGGGTGCCGCCCATTTGGCCCACGTCGAGGAGGTGCGGCGCGATCGGCCCCGATCAGGTGTCCACCGGCGCGATAACCGACCCCTCGGTCGCGAACCGGGTTCGTGGTGTGCTGGCCATCCCGGCGTTCCGCCGGTTGTGGCTGGTCACCGCGCTGGCATCCACCGGTGACTGGCTGTCGCTGCTGGCCATGTCCGCCCTGGCCACCCAGCTGACCACCGGTTTCCAGGCGCAGAGCTTCGCGCTCGGCGGAGTGGTGGCCACCAAGCTGCTGCCGGCGTTGCTGCTCGGGCCGCTGGCCGGCGCGCTGGCCGACAAGTTCGACCGGCGCAAGCTGATGGTCGTCTGTGACGTGGCGCGGTTCGCGCTGTTCTTCTCGATCCCGCTGGTCGGGTCGCTGTGGTGGCTGTTCGGCGCGATCTTCCTGATCGAGATCTGCTCGATGTTCTGGATCCCGGCCAAGGACGCCTCCATCCCCAACCTGCTGCGCCGCCCGGACCAGGTGGAGACGGCCAACCAGCTCTCCCTGGCCATGACCTACGGCGCCGCGGTGATCACCGCGTCCGGCCTGTTCACCGCCGTCTCCACGGCCGGCAACCTGCTCGGCGAGCACCCCAGCCCCACCACCACGGTGTACATCGCGCTGATGATCAACGGCGCCGGTTACCTGCTGACGGCGCTGACCGTCTGGTTCCGGATTCCGGAGCTGTCCGGCCGGGCTCCGGCCGGATCCGTGAGTGGCGATGACCGCTATGGCGATACTCCGCACTCACAAGAGCGCCGCGAGGAGCCGCGCCCGGCCGGCATCCTCACCCTGCTGCGCGAGGGCGCGAAGTTCGTCGGCTCCACCCCGCTGATCCGCGGCCTGGTGGTCGGCATCGCCGGCGCGTTCGCGGCGGGTGGCGCGGTGATCGCGCTGGCCAAGCTGTACGCGACCAACCTGGGCGGCGGCGACGCGGCCTACGGGATGCTGTTCGTGTCGGTGTTCATCGGCATGGCCACCGGGATGGGCGCGGCCCCCCGGCTGGCCCGGCGGCTGCCGCACAACCGGCTGTTCGGCGCGGCGATCGTGGCCGCCGGGGCCAGCCTGGTGCTGGTCGCGCTGGCCCCGCACCTGTTCGTCGCGCTGGCCGCGGTGGCGCTGGTCGGCAGCTGCGCGGGCACCGCGTTCCTCACCGGCCTGACCATCATCGGCTCGCAGGTGGCCGACGAGATCCGCGGCCGGGTGGTGGCGTTCGTCCAGTCCATCGTGCGGCTGGACCTGCTCGCCTCGATGGCGGTGGCGCCGGTCGCGGTGGGCCTGGTGCAGACCCGCACCATCGAGGCGTTCGGCCACCCGGTGCACGTGGACGGCACCCGCACGGTCTTCGGCGTGGCCGGGCTGGTGGCCGCCGTGGTCGGCGTGCTGGCCTACCGGCAGATGGACGACCGCCGCTCGGAACCGCTGCTGCCCGACCTGCTCGGCGCGCTGCGCCAGGGGCGCCGCCCGCTGCGCGGCGTGCTGATCTCGGTCGAGGGCGGCACCCCGGACGACGCCTCCCGGCAGAGCGAGCTGCTGGCCGACTGGCTGCGCGGCCAGGGCTACACGGTGACCCTGCCCGGCGCCCACCGGTTCGAGGGCGACTCGGCGCTCGGCAGCGAGCTGACCAGCCCCCGGGCCCGCGCGCTGGCCGCCGCGGCGGTGCGGGCGGACATCGTGGAGCGGGAGATCCAGCCGTCCCTGGACGCCGGCGAGATCGTGATCGCGGACCGCTTCCTGGCCATCCCGCTGGTCCGGTTCGGCCTGGTCGCCTCGGGTCCACTGGGCGCCGCCGACGCCCCGCAACCCGAGCCGGACCTGGACGAGCTGACCGAGCTCACCAGCTGGGCCACCGGCCGCCTGCGCCCGAACGTGACCGTGCTGCTGGACCGCGCCCCCGGGTGGGTCCCGCGCACCGGACGCGGGCCGCTGGACATCAACTCCGACCACCTGCGGGTGCACCGCTGGCTGACCCGCCTCGCCGCCCAGGAGCCCCACCGCTACGTAGTGGTGGACGCGGACGCCTCGCCCGACCAGGTGCACCAGCGCATCCGGGAGGGTGTTACCCCCCTGCTGGCTCGAGCCCGCTCGCCGCTGGGCCGGCCCGACCCGGTGTCCTGAGCGATGTCCGTCTGGGCCGACGTGGTCGGGCAGGGCAAGGCGATCGAGCCGCTGCTCGCGGCGGCTTCCTCGCCGAGCGCCATGACCCACGCCTGGCTGTTCACCGGTCCGCCCGGCTCGGGCCGCTCGGTGGCCGCCCGGGCGTTCGCCGCCGCGCTGCAGTGCGGCACCGGCGGTTGTGGCGAGTGCCAGGCCTGCCGGACCGTGCTCGCCGGCACCCACGCCGACGTGCGCGAGGTGGTCCCCGAGGGTCTGTCCATCTCGGTGTCCGAGATGCGCGCGCTGGTCCAGATCGCGGCCCGCCGGCCCAGTTCCGGCCGCTGGCAGATCGTGATCATCGCCGATGCCGACCGGCTCACCGAAGGCGCGGCCAACGCGTTGCTCAAGGCGGTCGAGGAGCCGTCCGCGCAGACGGTGTTCCTGCTCTGCGCCCCGTCCGACCACCCGGACGACGTGCCGATCACCATCCGTTCCCGCTGCCGCCTGGTCGCGCTGCGCACCCCCTCGGCCCCCGCGATCGCCGACGTGTTGCATTCCCGCGACGGAATCGACCGCGAAACGGCCGACTGGGCGGCCTCGGTGTGCGGCGGCCACGTCGGCCGGGCTCGCCGCCTGGCCCGCGACACCTCCGCCCGCGAACGCCGCGAACGGGTGCTCGCGCTGCCCCTGGGCCTGCGCGGCTTCGGCGACGTGTTCAACGCGGCCGACGAGCTGATCGGCACCGCCGAGGCCGAAGCCGCCGACGTGGCCGGCACCCGCGACGCGGCGGAACGAGAGGCCCTGGCCGTAGCGATGGGCGCCGGCGGCACCGGCAAGGGCGTGGCCGCCGCGCAACGCGGCGCCAAGGCCGCCGAGCGCGAGCTGGAGCGCAAACAGAAGTCCCGGGCCACCCGCAACCAGCGCGACTCCCTGGACCGCGCCCTGGTCGATCTGGCCGGCTTCTACCGCGACGTGCTGACCGTAGGCTTCGAAGCCTCAGGAGTGGCGCCCACCCACCCCGACCGAGCCGCCGACGCCCGCCAGGCGGCGCGCCTGTGGTCCCCGGAAGCCACCCTGAACCGCCTGGAAGCCGTCCTGGCCTGCCGCGAGGCCCTGGAACTCAACGTAAAGCCCCGCATCGCCGTGGAAGCCATGCTCACAGCCCTCTACCAGGGCTGATCTCGCCCGCTCGCTCGCTATAGCTCTGCGTGGAAATATGCGACACCGTCCTACCCCGACACCAATGCCGCTCGGCTAAGGGTCGCGTCGGTTGTCCTCATCCCCGCCGGTTCGGTGTGGGTTGGGTTCGAAAGATCGGCCTGGACGGCCCCGGCTGGTCAACCCGCCGCGGCTCGGGTCCCGCCCGCACCCGCGCCCACGCAAGCGGCAGTGTGCGTCGCGCCCTTCGTCACGCAGCGTTGCTAACCGCCGAGCCCGCGCGGGCAATTCCACGACTGGTCCTCATCGAGTGCGACACCATTCTGATTTGATCTCGAAAAGCCAGACTCGTGTCGACCTCGCGGAACCGAGCGGGCCGAACCGACCGACACCGGTCACACCCCGTAGCAAACCCGGCGGCTCGGAACGGGAACCGCGCCAGAGCGACCACCGCGCCACCGTCCAGGCCGATCTTCCCAACCCAACCCACACCGAACCAGCCGGCCGAGAACGACCGGCGCTGACCTCGACACACCAGGTGTTGCGTATTCCTGCGCAGAGCCAAAGCGTGGTTACTCGACCTCGGGACCTGCGTCGCGCGTTCCGAGCACTTGGGTTCCTAGAGTGTCGAGCGGCAGCACAGTCACCCGCGAAGCGTGATCAAAAGGGACTGGACTGCCGCTCGGCGCCCGGATGGGCTGGGTGAGTCCCGGATAACGCATGCCTCGCACCGCGGGCTGCCCGTGACACATCTCAGGATCCGAGGTGATCCTCCCGCGCCGAGACATGACCGGACCCTACGCACCCGACGCCGGTGCGCCAGCCCGTGTCCAGGAGATACGGTGCCGGTGGAGGACGCCATGAGCCGAGAACCCGATCTCCGCTCGCTGCGGTACGCGCTGACGCTGGCGAGCGAGCTGCACTTCGGCCGGGCGGCGGCCCGCCACTACATCGCGGCGCAGGCATTCGGCCGCCGAATCCGCCAGCTGGAGTCGGACCTCGGCCTCACCCTCTTCCACCGCACCAGCCGCCGAGTCACCCTCACCCCCGCCGGCGAGCGGGTCCTCACCCGCGCCACCGGCCTCCTGGCAGCGCTGGACCACCTGGCCGACGAAGCCGCCGACGCCCCACCACCCGACGACACCGCACCCCTGCGAGTCGGCGTCCTCGGCTTCGGCGCCGCCGAACGCTGGTCAAACCTCCGCGAAGCCGTCCGCCGCCAGCTCCCCAACCTCGAACTGGCGCACGTCGAACTAGACATGGCCAACCAGTACGAAGCGGTCCGCCGGGGCGACGTGGACATCGCGGTGGTGCACGAGGTCGGCCCGGTCGACGGCCTCGAGCTCCTACGCGTCCTCACCGCCCCCCGGGTGGCGTTGCTACCCGCCCGCTCACCCCATGCCGACGCCGCGCACCTGACCACCGCCGAACTCCGAACGCTCACCGAGTCACAAGGACTGGTCGGCTTCACCGGCGGCCACCCCGGCCTGGCCGAATGGACCGGCCTCGGCCGCCCGTCCGGCCCCGCCCTGCGCTACCCGGCGGCATTGAGCGCAGCCGTAGCCACCACCGGCCGAATCGGCCTGCACGGCGCCCCCGCCGCGCGCTTCTACCCCCACCCCGACGTCCGCTTCATCCCCACCGACGGCCCACCCTGCCAGGTGGCAATCGCCACCCGAGAAAACGACCACCACCCAGGCGTAACCGCTTTCCGCCGCGCCGCCCACCTCCTGGCGGCAGCCTGAATCACAACCAATCCGGCACATGATCCCCGGCTCGAACCCGTCCACACTGGCCGAATGGCGCGCACCCTGATCCAAGCCGGCCACGTGCTCACCATGGACCCGGCCATCGGCGACCTGCCAACCGGCGACGTCCTGATCGAAGACGGCGCAATCCTCGAGGTGGCTCCCGACGTCCCGGTCACCGACGCCGAGATCCTGGACGCCCGAGGCCACCTGGTAATCCCCGGCCTGGTGGACACCCACCGCCACACCTGGCAGTCCCTGGTCCGCGGCATCTGCGTCGACTGGACCCTCGGCGACTACTTCTTCGGCATCCGCCTCGGTATATCGCCTGTATACACGGCCGCGGATGTGCACCTAGGCAACCGCGTCGGTGCACTCGACGCCCTGAACGCCGGCGTCACCACCCTGCTCGACTTCTCCCACTGCAACAACACCCCCGAACACGCCGATGCGGCGCTAGCCGGCCTGAACGACGCCGGAATCCGCGCCGCCTTCTGCTACGGCTTCTTCGAAAGCTCCCCCGGCGCCACCCGCTTCGGCCCCCACGAGGACCGAGTGAGGGACTTCCACCGCATCGCGGACTCATTGGCCGGCGCCCCCCTGATCACCCCCGGCGTATCCCTGTCCGAGATCTTCGGCCTACCGTGGCGGTGCACGGTGAACGAGCTCGCCGCAGCCCGCGAACGAGGCGCACTGATCATCAACCACACCGGCTGCGTCTGGGGCTCCCCGGTAACCTTCGGCATCACCGAACTGGACGCCGCCGGCCTACTAGGCCCCGACATCGTCCACGTCCACTGCAACGCCCTGAACAACGCCGAGTGGTCCGCCCTGGCCCGCAGCCGCGGAAAGATCTCAATCTCCCCGGAAACCGAACTGAACATGGGCATGGGCCGCCCCGTCTTCGCCCGCTGCCGCGAACACGGACTCGCCCCGACGCTCTCGGCCGACGTGATCTCCCTCAACAGCGGCGACCTGTGGCACCAACTCCGCTTCGGCCTAGGCTTCGCCCGCTGGGACGCGACCCGCGCGCTGAACGAGTCCGGCGCCATGCCCGAAACCGTCGCCTACACCGCGAGAGACGCCCTAACCTGGGCCACCCTCAACGGCGCCGCCGCCCTAGGCCTGGCCGACCAAATCGGCTCCCTAACCCCCGGCAAACGCGCCGACATCCTGCTCATCGGCGGTGCTTCGCTGGAACAGCACCCGATCACCGACCCCTACGGCACCCTCGCCTTCCAAACCACCCCCACCGACGTCCGCACAGTCCTGGTCGACGGCCGCGTGGTGAAGCGCGACGGCGCACTGTTGGGCGTAGACCTCCCCGCCTTGCTGACCGCCGCCGACACAGCCGCCGAGGCGATCCTCGCCCGAGTCGGCAGACCCCTCCCCGGCACCCCACCCGGCGCACTCTCCACCCTGAACTCCTCGGCCGAACCCTTCCGCCCCTGATCGCCCCCACCCGAACCCGGCCGGTAAACTAGGTCTGCACAGGCACGACGCCGCCTTAGCTCAGTCGGTCAGAGCGACGCACTCGTAATGCGTAGGTCGAGGGTTCGACTCCCTCAGGCGGCTCCACGTTTGACCAGGGCTTTCCCGCCGTTAGAGATCGTTTCAAGGCCCGCCTGGTTGCACCGCTAGTTGCAGTTAACCTCACCAGCGCAATGTCGAAGCGCCGACTGCCCCTTGGCAGGTGGCGATACTCCGTACATCCGGCCATGATCGCAGGGATGGGCACAAAAGTTCGAATCACCGGCCGACTGAGAGTTGAGTAACATGTCGCGGGTGAGCGATCCTCTTACAGTTCAGAAAGCCATCGACCGCTTGCTTGACGGGACAATTCGAATCCCCGGCTTTCAAAGGAAGTTCGTTTGGCCGCCAGAGAAGGCCGCCCTTTTGATGGATTCGCTATATAAGCAATACCCTGTGGGCTCTATTTTGCTATGGCGAACCGGATCTAGACTTAAGAGCGAAAACAGGCTCGGCGCGTTCGAATTGCCGCCGCCACAAAAGGACTATCCGGTTGATTACGTTCT
The DNA here is from genome assembly GCF_039543365.1 of Actinospineispora eucalypti. Taxonomy (NCBI): domain Bacteria; kingdom Bacillati; phylum Actinomycetota; class Actinomycetes; order Pseudonocardiales; family Pseudonocardiaceae; genus Actinospineispora; species Actinospineispora eucalypti. The sequence continues at coordinate 458,700 of NZ_BAABJP010000001.1, read as the reverse complement.
CGATGGACAACAGCGGTTAACTAGCGTATTTACTACTTTTCAACGGTCTCTTGCGCCTTCGAGTGAGGACCCTGATACGTGGCTGCCGATCTATTATGATTTTGCGGCTGAGGAGGATGCCCAGGATTCCCGATTTGTTGCACTCACTAGCGAGAGTATGGAGGTCAGGCGCTATTTTCCACTGTCCTCATTTTTTGACCCTGTCGAGTTCTCTACCGCCACGCGGGATCTAACTACGGATCAACATCGCGAAATCGTTCATGTGCAGCAACGGTTTCTGACGACGCTACTACCGGTCCAAACCTTCGAAACAGAGGACCGTGCCACTGTTGCGATCGTTTTTGAGCGCGTCAACCGGATGGGAATTCCGCTAAATACCTATCAGCTACTTACGGCCTGGACTTGGAGCGACGAATTCGACCTACAGCAGCGATTTGAGGATCTCGCTGACGAATTTGAGGAGTTCGGATTTCAAGATGTAGGCGATGACGTCGACCTAATGATGCGTTGCTGTGCTGCTGCTCTTCAAAATGACCCTTCCCCGACGAGCTTGGTGGAGATGCACGGCGGTGCGGTGCGTAATCAGTTTCCGCAAGTGGAGGAGGCAATCCGGCGCAGCGTCGACTTTCTACGGACTAACTTCCACGTGCGCCACATTAGGTTCCTTCCATACTCGGCACTACTAATTCCACTAACGGCGTTCTTCTTTGTTAACCAGGCACGGCCAGTGACCGGCGATCAGCATGAGGAACTAACGCTCTGGTTCTGGCGATGTTGCTTCTTTCATCGTTACAGCGGTAACCCTCAGCGGAATATTAAGCGTGACATACTTGAAGCAGTAAAGCTCCGCCAGGGCGAACCTTCAACCCTTGCGACGTTCGGGATTGGACCCCTAGATTTCGACTACTTCACCGACAATGTGTTTAATTTCCGCACAGTGGCGACAAAGACTCATATTCTCCTTCTCGCCTCACTGCGACCGCTTACATTTATGTCCGGATCGCAAGTAATGCTGGATGACGTACTAGCGGAGCCGAACCGCCGAGAATACCACCATTGCTACCCGCGCGCATACCTGATGCAGAATAGCTTTGACGATCGGCTGATAAATTGCCTCGCGAACTATGCCATTATCTCGCGGTCGGAAAATCGAGATATCGGCGGCCGCGCCCCTTCGGAGTATCGAACACTTATGCCTGCCGATACGACAAGTATCCAGCGCTCCGCACTTCTGCCGGACTCGCTCTTCGAAGATAACTATTCAAAGTTTATTGTTGAGCGAGCGGATCTCCTAGCCACCGCTGCGTGTTTACTGTGTGACGTGCCTAAGATGCCGATGAAGACGCCGCCGGAAGGGTCCGATTAGGTAACTGTGTCACATAGGGAGTTGTTGGAGTTATTCCCACAGGGCGCGGCCTATGCGCCGAATCAACGCTGGGTGATCTCCGTACCGAGTAGTACGAGCCCTGCGTTTCATACGGGTGGTAGTAGGCGTGAGGTATAGCCGGCCTCGATCAGGCGCTGGTACGCGACGGTGACGTGGTCGGGGATATCCTGGTGGATGGCGAATCCTTGTTCGGCGTGGACGGTGATTCGTTGGGTGTCGCCGACCAGCATGTTGATGACTCGGTCGGCGTCGCCGATCCCGGCTACATACTGGACGAGTGGGAGGCGTTGGGCGGCGCAGATGACCTCGACCTCGGGCCATGCCTTGCGGCAGGTGGCGTAGGCGCGGCGCTGTTGGTAGGGGCGGGAGATCAGCGTGACGGCGTGTGGGTTCACGCCGGCGTCCTGGAGCACCGAGCGGGAGAACTCGATGTTCTGGCCGGTGTTCGTGGCCTTGGGCTCGACCAGGATCGCTTCATCGGGGACGCCGAGGGTGAGGGCGTGCTCGCGGTAGTGCACGGCTTCGCCTCGGGGGAAACGGGCGAGGGTGCTCGGTGCGTTGGCGCCGGTGAACAGCACTCGGGGGAACAGGCCCGCGAGGTAGAGCTCGGCGGTGTGGGTGGCCACGCCGAGGTCGTGGCTGCCGAGGCCGATTCCGACGTCGGTTGGCGTTAGGGCATGGTGCATGTCGTGGTAGTCCCAAAGGGTCTGCACGTCGTCCACGAGCGCGGGCGGAATCGCGGCTGCGGCGGTCATCGCGTGGTTTGGCTCTTCTGTCAGTCGGGCAGTTTGAACTCGTAGGTCCAGGAGAAGCGGCTCGCTCGATGGACCCCACGGGCGAACTCGACGGGTGTGTCGTTGGCGGTGTAGGTCGTTCGGTGCAGCACCATGACCGGCTCGCCGGCGGGGAGTTGAAGTTCGTCGGCTTCCTGTGGGGTAGGCATCCGGGAATGGATCGTCTCGGTCATGTGATCGGGTTCCAGGCCTTGCAGCGTGAGCACCGCGAAACCACCGCCTGGCGTGGCGGTGCCCGGTTGGGGGTCCACGATCGGTGTGTCCTCCACATGCTCCGGCCGGTAGTAGCTGACCAGAGTGTGGGTCGGCGTGTTGTCCTGTTTGACCAGCCTTGCCCGTTCGTACACGGCCGACCCGACCTCGACCCGCAGCGCCGTCGCGATCTCGTTGTTCGCCTCGATCCTGCGAACGGTGTTCGTCTGGTCCTCACGTTTCCAGGCCTGGCCGGAGGCTTCGCGGTCAGCCGCGAACGCGACCAGCCCGAACTTCCACTTGCTCTTCGCGTACCGGTCAATGCCCAGCCTCTTGAGCCGGGGTCGAGGCCGAACGACGGTTCCTTTGCGTCGAACGGCGGTGACCAGTCCTTCGGCTTCCAAGACACCGACCGCCTTGCGCACGGTGTTGAGGTGGACGCCATGGCTGGCGGCAAGCTCGGTCTGCTTGGGCAGCGTGTCGCCAGGCGGGTACTGCCCGCGTTCGATCGCGTCGCGCAGCTCGGCTGCTAGCTCTCGGTAGCCGGTCACCACCCCACCTCCGCTAATAACTCTAGTTCTACTAACCCCCCACACCAGGATGACCCATATAGAGACAGTTCTATTGACGAACGGGCGCGAGCGATGTTCAATAGGAACATCTCTATTTTCGGCCGATGGGGGTGCGTGATGGCCGGCGAGGACGCTGATTGCTACGAAGTTGTCACCTACGTCGACCGCGTTGTACGTGGGTGTCCACAGCCGACGGCCGTGAGCCGGGTGCGGTGCCACGACGAGCCCGGCGCTCTCTACCAGGTCGTGCGGTCGCTGGCGATCGCGTCGACTCAGCCGGGTTTGTACTGGGCGGATTGGGGGCGGCGGAGCCGGCTGGCTCCCGCCGATACCCCTTCGGCGGGCGAGGTGAACCGCGCCTTCCTGCTTGCCAACGGCCAGATTGTGCTCGAACTCGGGGACACCAGCGCCGGCGGGAGCCAGCGGTTATGAGCGCTGGTCTGGTGGGGCGGGTTCGTTGTGCGGGTCGGGGCGGTGCAGGGAGAGGCGTTCGGGGAGGTGCATGCGGGACATGGTGCGGGCGACGTCCGGCGGCACCTGGCCGGCGGTCAGCTTGCTCACCAGGATGAATACCGCGAACGCCAGCGGCACGGTGAACAGGGCCGGTCGCTCCAGCATGGTGCGCGCGGCCGGGTCGGCGACCAGCGCGGAGCACAGCAGCGACAGGTCCGCGACCAGCGCGCCGGTGATCAGCCCGGCAACGGCCCCGGGCAGGGTGAGCCCGCGCCACCAGATGCCGAGCAGCAGCAGCGGGCAGAACGTGGACGCGGCCACCGCGAGCGCCGCCGACACGCCGACCACGAAGTCCAGCCGGGGCAGGCCCAGGGCCAGTGCGAGCGGGGCGAGCCCGGCGATCACCGTGGCCAGCCGGAAGTCGCCCCAACCCTTCCGGCGCAGCAGGGTGGGGTTCGCCGCCAGCACGCTGGCGATACTCACCGCCAGGCCGGACGAGGTGGCCAGGAAGGCCGCCCAGGCTCCCGCCGCGACCAGCCCGGTCACCGCGGCGCCCAGCGGGCCGGTACCGAGCACGGCGGTGGGCAGCAACAACACGGCCGCGTCACCGTCGCCGTTGACCAGCAGCTGCGGCACGTATGCCCGGGCCAGCACGCCGAGCAGGGTGGGCAGCAGGAAGAGCCCGCCCAGCAGCGCCAGCACCACCACCCCGGCGCGCCGGGCGCTGCTCACGTCGGCGCTCGCGTACAGGCGCATGATGATGTTCGGCAGCCCCATTGCCCCGAACAGCCCGGCGACCAGCACGGAGTAGAGCGCAAGCAGCCGAACGCCGCCATTTTCCGTGTCCGGTACCAGCCAGGCGTCGTCGCGCGCGGGCGAGCCGACCGGGACCGGTACCGCGCGGCCGGCCGGGAACCACAGCGTGCTGCCCTCGGCCACGGTGTGTTCACCGGGCAGCCAGGTCATCGTCCCGTCCACCGGCCGTCCGTCCACCACGCCGTGCACCACCGGCCGGACCGGCTCGACCACCTGCAGCCGCACGTCCGAGTGCACGGCCAGCCTGGTGTCGGCGGTGAAGCGGGGCGGGGCGGGCCGGTCGTAGCTCAGCGTGCCCAACCCGGCCACCGAGGCCAGTACCAGCAGCGGCACCGCCAGCGCGGTCAGCTTCACCCAGTACTGGAACGCCTGTACGAAGGTGATCGAACGCATCCCGCCGAACAACACCACCGCGACCACCAGCACCCCGGTGAGCACCGAACCGGTCCACGCCGGCACGCCCGGCACCAGCGTGGCCACCGCCAGCCCCGCGCCCTGCAACTGTGGTGTGAACAGCAGCCAGCCGATGTTCATGACCACGAAGCTGCAAAGCCGCTGGGCCGTCTTGCTGCGCAACCGCAGCTCGACGAAGTCCGGCAGCGTGTATGCCCCGCTGCGCCGCAACGGACCGACCACGAAGATCATCAGCATCAGGTACCCGGCGGTGAACACCACCGGGTACCACAGCGCGTCCGCTCCGTCCTTCAGCACCAGGCCGGCCACGCCCAGGAACGCGGCGGCCGACAGGTACTCGGCGGAGATCGCGCCGGCGCTGGTCGTCGTGCTGACCGTGCGCGAGGCGGCCAGGAAGTCCGACGTACTGCGGGCGAACCGGACCCCGAACGACCCGATTACCCCCGAGGCGACCGCGACCAGCAACACGCAACCCAGCGCAACGGCGGTGACCAGCGACATAGCAGCCAAAATCTAACCAATCCCGCGCCGGCCGGCGACACGGGGTGAACGAACGACGACGGACCGCCACAGTACGACTGCCGGTCCACCGGGGGAACGCGCAGCCCCCGGTGCGGCATCCGCTAAGCTGTGCAACACGCGACCCCGCCGGTTTATCCGGTGGTCGATATGCGGACGTAGCGCAGTTGGTAGCGCATCACCTTGCCAAGGTGAGGGTCGCGGGTTCGAGTCCCGTCGTCCGCTCCACGGAGACAGCAAAGTGCCCGGTAGATCACGTGATCTACCGGGCACTTTCGCGTCAGAACAGAGTTAGCTGGCCTGGTCGGGGCCGGTGTTCGGGCGGGGGCGTTTGCGGCCGCCGTTGCTGCGGAAGGCGCGGGTGGCGTCGTCGGCCGGGTGGTCGTCTTCCCGGGCGGCGAGTTCCTCGTGCAGCTGGCGGAGCAGGCGCTGTTCCACGTCGGACAGGTCGTCGCCCTCCGGCGGCGGCCCGCCGGGCGCGCCGCTCGAGGGGAGCGCCCTCGTGGCGGCGTCGTCCGAGCCCATGGGTTGGTCGGTGCGCCGCCCGCCGGCGGTGCCTCGGTCGAAGTTCAGGCCGGACGAGTCGAGGGTGCCGTTGGGGTTCTCCGGGTGCGGGCGCCGCGTTTGGGCGGAGCCGCGCGCCGCGATTACTCGGTCTACCGGGTGTAAGGGCGCCCGCCGGCCATCGTCGCGGGTGGCGTTCGGGCCGGCGGCCGGAGCCCGCCGGTTGACGTCACCCGGTTGAGGACCGGCGGCCGGTGGTTCCGGGCGGTTCACCTCGGCAAACCTTGTCGCCGGGGTACCGGCCCCGGAGGAAGGAGCACCGTCAGGGCCGGTGAACTCGATCCGGTGGGCCGCGTCCAGGGCTGCGCGGTGGTAGTCGGTCAGCTCCATGCCGGCCGCGAACACCTCTACCGAGGCGAACAGGCCGGCCCGGGCGAGGACCTCGCCGACCTGGTACGCGAGCACGTCCGCGCCGTCCAGTTCGAGGGTCTCGATCAGCACCACCGGGTGCGGCACCGGGCCGGGCGAGCCGCCCGCCGGCGTGATCCGCCAGGTCACGAACAGCTGGCAGTCCCGCAGCAAGCGGGCCGGCACGGTCTGCAGTGCCAGCTCCGGTGAGTGGTCTTCACCGACCGGCGGGAAACCCGCGCTGACCGGGTCGGCCACGAACCGGTGGCGCATCCTCGGCGCCGAGTCCGACGGTGGCAGTGTGTCGGACCGGCCGAGCAGCTGGCGCCGGCGGACGATCCCCAGCAGCGCATCGTGCGCGCCCTCGGGCAATCGCAGCCGGTCCGCCTGCACGGTGCCGGTGATCAGTTCTAGCGCATAGTCCCCCTCGCCGACCGCCACCAGCTCACGGCACCAGCCGAGCAGCTCGTCATCGAGCAAGCCGGCGAGTGAGAGCAGCAGGCTGTGCGTTTCGACTGTCAGGTCGGTGTCTTCCTGGCCGTCCAGCACTTCGCCTCCTTCACCTTGGTAGTCCTCCGGGGTCCCCACCCGGTCGCGCGGGAGCGCTCGTTCAAGCATCCGCCATGGCCGGGTCGCGCCTGGCCCGGCCGGACTGGTCTCGCTCCGGCGTGCGCCACAGCGAGACGGACTCGCGCAGCGCCAGCCGGTGGTACGTGGGCAGCGCCAGCGGCGGCGCGACCACCTCGACGCACGGCGTCACGTCACCGTGCGCGCGGAGCATCCGCTGCAGCGTGCCGGTGAGCGTGGGCAGGTCGCTGGTGACGTGCGCGAGCACGACCCGCTGCGGCTTGCCGTCGTCCATCCGCCAGCTGCGGCGCAGTTCCTTCGCGCCGGGGTGCCCGCGCACCACGGCGGCCAGCATCATGTCCACGCTGTCCCGCCAGGCGCCGGGGCCGGGCAGGTCGGTGCACGGCTCGCCGGGGTTCAGCTCGGCGCGGAAGTTCGCCTTGGTCTCGGGAGCCTCCACCGCCGGCAGCACCGCGTCCAGCGAGCGGCGCGGCGCGCCCCACAGGGGCAGGCAGGCCTCCATCAGCTCGCGCTCGGCGTCGGTGAGCCCGATCCGGTGCCGCAGCAGCGCCTTGGGCAGCGCGCGGACCAGCGCGGTGTACGCGCCGGCGGCGAGCCAGTCGCGCAGCCGCCAGACCAGCCGGTCCGGCAGCCGACCGGCCAGCCGTACCAGCAGATCGTGGCAGGCGCGGTCCGCACCGGTAATGGCCGTAGTCGGTTCGCTCATCCGGCAACCTCCCCGTTGACCTCGACGATGATCTCCACCTCGACCGGCACGTTCAACGGCAATTCGGCCACCCCGACGGCGGAGCGGGCGTGCCGCCCGTCGTCCCCGAACACCTCGCCGAGGAACGCCGAGGCGCCGTCCACCACCTTCGGCTGGCCGCCGAAACCGGGCGCCGACGCGACGAATCCGGTGACCTTGACCACCCGGGTCACCGCGTCGATGCCGACCAGGTCGTGCACGGCGGCCAGCGCGTTCAGCGCGCAGATGCGCGCCAGGTCGGCCGCCTCTTCGACAGAAACATCGCCGCCGACCTTGCCGGTCGCGGCCACCTTGCCGTCCACGATGGGCACCTGGCCGGCGGTGTAGACCAGCGACCCGGTCCGCACGGCGGGCAGGTACGCACCGGCCGGCCGCACCACCCCGGGAAGCTCGATCCCCAGGTCACGCAGTCGCTGGCGGGCCGACATCAGCCGGACCCCGCCGGGCGTTTGAGGTACGCGACGTGCTGTTCACCCGTTGGGCCGGGCAACACGGTCACCAGTTCCCACCCTTCGCCGCCCCACTGGTCCAAGATTTGCTTGGTGGCATGGGTCAGCAACGGCACGGTTGCGTACTCCCACGCGGTCACCGAGGCGCTCATGGTTCGTCACTGTATCTGTTGGGCCAAGCCCGGGCTCACGTGAGTCGATGACCGCTCCGCGAGGCATCTGCATCTGTTGGGCCAAGCCCGGGCTCAAGCACGTGCGGACGCGCGCTGTCCGGCCGCCGTACCTACCGCGACGTAGGCTGCACAGCCATGTGGCCCGATGAGCTCGCGCGCGCTCGCCTGCATGTCGTCACCGGCAAGGGTGGCACGGGGAAGACCACGGTCGCCGCCGCGCTGGCGCTGGCCCTGGCGACCGGCGGCGCGCGCACCCTTCTCGTGGAGGTGGAGGGACGGCAGGGCATCGCCCAGCTGTTCGACACCAGCCCGCTGCCCTACGCCGAGCAGCGCATCGCGGTGGCCCCCGGCGGCGGCGAGGTCCGCGCGCTGGCCATCGACGCCGAGGAAGCGCTGCTCGACTACTTCGAGACCTTCTACAACCTGGGCATGGCCGGGCGCACGCTGCGCCGGATGGGCGCCATCGAGTTCGCCACCACGCTGGCCCCCGGCCTGCGCGACGTACTGCTCACCGGGAAGGTGAAGGAGTGTGTCGGGCGCACCGGCAAGGACGGCCGTCATCTATATGACGCGGTTGTGCTGGACGCGCCGCCGACCGGCCGGGTGGTCACCTTCCTGGACGTGACCAAGGCCATGGCCGACCTGGCCAAGGCCGGCCCCATCCACCGGCAGAGCGAAGGCGTCGTGCGGCTGCTGCATTCCTCCGACACGGCGGTGCACCTGGTCACCACGCTGGAGGACCTGCCGGTCACCGAGTCGCTGGAGACCGTCGCCGAACTGGAGGCGGCCGAGCTGCGGCCGGGCGCGGTGATCGTCAACCGGGCGGACGAGCGGCGGCTGCCCACCCGCTCGGTGGACAGCGCGGCGGACGGGCGGGTCGACCGCACCCGGGTGCGGTCCGGGCTGGCCTCGGCCGACATCGAGCTCACCGACGCCCAGCTGGACGGGCTGATCGCCGAGACGGTGGAACACGCGATGCGGGTGCGCGCCGAGGCCGCCGCGCTGGCCCGGCTGGAGGCCGGCCCGCCGGAGGGCCCGTCCGAGCCGCTGCCCCGGCTGACCCTGCCCGAGGTGATCGACGGCGTGGAGCTGGGCGCGCTCTACGAGCTGGCCGAGCAGCTGGTGGAACAGGGCGTGCGCGCGCACGCCGCGTCGAACACGGGGGCGCGAAAATGACCAAGCAGCCGGACTGGCTGGACCTGGACGCGGTCATCGACGACCCGGCGACCCGGGTCGTGGTGTGCTGCGGCTCGGGCGGCGTGGGCAAGACGACCACCTCGGCCGCGCTGGCCATGCGGGCCGCCGAACGCGGCCGGCGCACCGTGGTGTTGACCATCGACCCGGCCCGGCGGCTGGCCGAAGCCCTCGGTTTGACCACGCTGAGTAACGAACCCAAGCGCGTCGCCGGTCTGGGTGACGGGACGCGTCAGGGTGAACTCCACGCCATGATGCTCGACATGCGGCGCACCTTCGACGAGATGGTGTACACCCACTCCACCCCGGACCGCGCGGAAAAAATCATCGCGAACCCGTTTTACCAGACGATTTCTTCGTCGTTCTCCGGAACACAGGAATACATGGCGATGGAGAAACTCGGCCAACTGGTCGAGACGGACAACTGGGATCTGATCGTGGTGGACACTCCGCCGTCCCGGTCCGCATTGGATTTCCTGGACGCGCCGCAAAGAATGTCGTCGTTCCTGGACGGCAAGATGATCCGGATGCTTTCGTCGCCGGCCCGGGTCGGCGGGCGCGGGCTGCGCCGGCTGGTCGGCGCGGGGTTCGGGCTGTTCGCCAAGGCGGTCGGCACCATCCTCGGCGGGCAGATGCTGGCCGACGCCTCGGCGTTCGTGCAGGCCTTCGACACGATGTTCGGCGGCTTCCAGGAGCGGGCGGCCAACACCTACAAGCTGCTGCGCTCGCCGGGCACCGCGTTCGTGGTGGTGGCCGCTCCGGAGCCGGACGCGCTGCGGGAGGCCGCGTACTTCGTCGACCGGCTGGCCAGCGAGAACATGCCCCTGGCCGGGCTGATCCTGAACCGCACCCACCCGGTGCTCGCCGACCTCTCCGCCGGCCGCGCCCGCGAGATGGCGGAACGGGTGGAGGCCGCCGGCAGCGGGAAGCTGGCCGCCGCCGTGCTGCGCCTGCACGCCGACCGGGTGGACCGCGCCGACCGGGAGCGCCGGCTGCTCTCCCGGTTCACCAACGCCCACCCCGGCATCGCGGTGGCGCGCGTACCGGCGGTGGCCGGCGACATCACCGACCTGGCCGGACTCCGCGAAATCGGCACCCGCCTCACCTCGGTCCCCAAACCCACCCCCCTCTCCGCCTAACCCCCGACCCGCCCCGCGAGTCGGCGCTTCTATAAGGGCGAGTCGGCACGTCCGGCGCACTGGGGCCAGGCCGCCGGCCCGATCAGGCCGCGCCGGCGGCGTAGGGCTCTACCTGGGCCGCCGGTGCCGGCGTCGGTGCCGGCTTGGGTTTCGGTGCCGGTTCGGCCGGCGCGGCGGCCACCCGCACCGGGTGGGGGAGGTAGTCGACCGGGTTCATACCGACCCGGGCGGCGGCGCGCAGGTGGTCCTCCCAGCCGTTCACGTCCGGGCGCTGGCGCAACATGGCGCGCCGCTCCCGCTCGGTCCGGCCGCCCCAGACGCCGAACTCGATGCCCCGGTCCAGGGCGTGCGCCAGGCATTCGGTGAGTACCGGACAATTGCGGCAAACAGAACGCGCCGCGCGCTGTTTTGCACCGGTGACAAATAGCCGGTCCGGGTCGCCATTTCGGCAGTTTGCGGACACACGCCAGTTACCGGTCCCATGCATGACTTCTCCCCTAGGTCGCTGTTCCCCTGAGCGATCTGGATGACGGACCGACGACGGCCCCGCCCGTACCGTTCGAATTTCCGCACCTCGGTATGGACGTAAGTCAACCCGACCCGGTTCCGCGAGCCAAGCCGGCAAAACTACTCAACTACGCACGGTGACATACCTAGGTAACTACCCGGTCCCGCGTAAGCTGACGCCTCGTGAGCTCCCCCCGCCCTCCCGCCTCCCCGGTGACGCGATTACTGGGACTGTGCGTGATCGGCGGCGTACTCCTCGCCGGCATGCTCTTCCCGGTCGCCCTCGGCGTCGGGCTGGCCTCCAACAAGGCCACCGACACCGTGGTCAACGCGTCGGCCGACCTGGCCAACGACCGGCTCCCGGCGGCGACCACGGTCACCGACTCGGCGGGTACCCCGATCGCCTACCTGTACGACCAGAACCGCACCCTGGTCGAGCCGGACAAGATCTCCCCGGCGATGAAGGCGGCCATCGTGGCCATCGAGGACCGCCGCTTCTACGAGCACCAGGGCGTGGACTGGCAGGGCACCATCCGCGCGCTGGTGGCCAACTCGGCGTCCGGCGACGTGGTGCAGGGCGCGTCCACGCTCACCCAGCAGTACGTGAAGAACTACCAGTTGTACGTGGCCGCGCGCAGCGCCGCCGACCGGCACAAGGCCACCGAGCAGACCGCCGCCCGCAAGCTGCGCGAGATCCGCATCGCCATGCAGCTCGAGCGGAAGATGAGCAAGGACCAGATCCTCGCCGGCTACCTGAACATCGTCTTCCTGGGCAACAACGCCTACGGCGTCTTCTCCGGCGCGCAGACCTACTTCAACACCACGCCGGACAAGCTCACCGTGCCGCAGGCCGCGCTGCTCGCCGGCATGGTCCGCAGCACCAGCGCCTACGACCCGGTGGCCCACCCGCAGGCCGCGCTGGACCGGCGCAACCTGGTCATCCGCGCGATGGCCGAGCAGAAGATGATCACGCCGCAGCAGGCCAACGAGGCACTCGCCACGCCGCTGGGCGTGATGAACCCGCTGACCTCCCGGCCCAACGGCTGCATCGGCGCCGCCGACGCCGGCTACTTCTGCAAGTACGTGGTGGAGTACCTCACCCAGCTCGGCATCAGCGCCGACCAGCTGAACCGGGGCGGGTACACCATCCGCACCACCATGGACCCGGCGGCGATGCGCAACCTCAAGTCGGCGGTGGACGCCGAGGTCCCGACGCGCCAGCCGCACGTGGCCAACGTGATGGCCATGGTGGCGCCCGGCGAGAACAAGCACCGAGTGCTGGCCATGGGCGCCAACCGGACCTTCGGCCTCAAGGCCTCCGAGGAGCAGACCAGCTACGGCCTGCCCTACGAGCCGGTCAACCTGGGCGCCGGCTCCATCTACAAGATCTTCACCGCCGCCACCGCGATGGAGAAGGGCCTCGGCATCTACTCCGAGATCGACGTGCCGGAGAGCGGTTACGCCTCACCGGCCTATCGGGACGGCGCCGGGCGGCCGTTCCCGGTGCAGAACGACGGTTCCTACGACGACGAGATGTCGTTGCAGAAGGCGCTCGCGCTGTCCCCGAACACCGCGTTCGTCAAGCTGGAGGAGTTCACCGGGGTGCCGCCGGTGGTGGACATGGCGGTGCGGCTGGGCATGCGCTCGCTGGCCACCACGCCGTTCGTGGACCCGCGCACCGGCAAGCGCACCAACCGGTCCATCGCCGAGGTGACCAAGGCGCAGAACCAGGGCTCGTTCACCCTCGGCGTGAGCCCGACCAGCGTCCTGGAGCTGTCCAACGTGGCCGCCACGCTGGCCAGCCGCGGCATGTGGTGCCCGCCCAGCCCGGTGGAGCAGGTGCTGGACGCGGACGGGAAGCCGGTGCCCTACCAGGAGCTGGCCTGCGAGCGGGCGCTGGACACCGGGCTGGCGAACACCCTGCTGGTCGGGCTGAGCAAGGACGACATCGAGGGCACCGCCGCCACCGCCGCCAAGCAGCTCAACTGGTCCCGCCCGACCGCCGGCAAGACCGGCACCACCAACCAGCACAAGTCGGCCGGCTTCGTCGGCGTGGTGCCGCAGGTGGCCGGTGCGGTGATCACCTTCGACAACTCGCGGTCTCCCCGTCCGCTGTGCGACCCGGGCGGCGCGGCGCCGCCGGTGGCCTGCTCCGGCGGCAACATCTACGGCGGCAAGGCGCCGGCGCGAACCTGGTTCCGGGCGATGAACGGCTTCCTGGCCGGCCAGCCGGTGCTGCCGCTGCCCGCGCCGGACGAGCGGTTCACCAAGGGCGGCGAGGTGGACGACGACCAGGAGTCCATCCCCAACGTGATCGGCAAGGACGTGGACGACGCCGAGGACGAGCTGGAGGACGACGACTGGGAGGTCAAGACCGTCCAGGTGGACAACCGCGCCCGCCGGGGCATCGTGGTCGGCCAGAACCCCCAGGGTCGCGCCCGAGAAGGCGACACCGTCACCCTCCAGGTGTCCACCGGCAAGGTCCCCCCCGCCCCACCACCCCCCAGCTCCGCCACCCCCCAGCCCCCCGCCCCACCAGCCCCAGCCCCACCCGGCTGATTCAGTCAGTCCAGCAGCGTGATTCAGTCGGTCTAGCAGGGCGATTCAGTCGGTTCAGCAGCGTGATTCAGTCGGTCTGGCAGGTCGGTTCGGTCGGTTCAGCCAGGTGCGCCCGGCGCGCGGCGGACGGGGGTGCGCCGCCGCGTGGCCGGGAAGCCGCCCGCTCATTTCGATGATCACCAGGGCAGGAGGGCCGCCGACGGCCCCGCCAAACGCCGTGGTGTCCTGATGATCAAGGATTGCCTCGCCAGAACCGAAGGAGCGGCTCCCCAGCCACGGGAGAGCTTCCGGCTCTGCGGTCCGAGCCGTCGGAAACCGGCGGGAGACAACCGGTGGGAGACAGTCGGCGGGCGACTCAGCCGAGCAGGCGGGACTTCACGGCGGCGGCGACCTTCGAGCCCTCGGCGCGACCGCCGGCGGCCGCCGTGGCCACCTTCATGACCTGACCCATCTGCCTCGGCCCCGGCGCCTCACCCAACTGCGAGGTGACCTCGGCGATCGCCCGGTCGGCCAGCTCGCCGATCTCGTCGTCGCTGAGCTGCGCCGGCAGATAACGCGCCAGCACCCCGGCCTCGGCGCGCTCCTTGCCGGCCAGCTCGGCCCGCCCGGCCGCGTCGAACGCCTCGGCCGCCTCGGCGCGCTTCTTCGCCTCCCGGGTGAGCACCCGCAGCACCTCGTCCTCGCCCAGCTCGCGCGCGGTGTCACCGGCCACCTCGGCGGCGGTGATCGCGGACAGCGCCATGCGCAGGGTGGACTTGGTCAGCTCGTCGCGACCCTTGATCGCGGTGGTGAGGTCGTCGCGCAGTTGCGCCTTGAGGCCCATGGCCGGTCAGCGTAGCGGCGAAGCCGCTAGCCGAGCACGCGCCCAGTTCGGCGCGTGCGGGGAAGTCGCCGCCGGCCGGCAGTCGACGGCCGGCACGTACCCTGGCCCGCGTGAGCACGTTGCTGAAGGCCGCCGCGAGCACGGTCGCCCTGGGCGTGGCCGGGATCGGCTACGCGGCACTGATCGAACGCCGGCACTGGACCCTGCGCACCGCCACGCTGCCCGTGCTGCCCCCGGGCCGCCCCGCGCTGCGCCTGCTGCACATCTCCGACCTGCACATGATGCCGGACCAACGGAGCAAGCAGGAGTGGGTGGCCAAGCTGGCCGAGCTGGAGCCCGACCTGGTGGTCAACACCGGCGACAACCTGGCGCACCCGAAGGCGGTGCCCGCCGTGCTGCGCGCGCTCGGCCCGCTGCTGGACGTGCCCGGGGTGTTCGTGTTCGGCAGCAACGACTACTACGGCCCGGTGCCCAAGAACCCCGCCCGCTACCTGCGCCGGCGCCGCTTCCACGTCATGGGCGAACCGCTGCCGTGGCAGGACCTGCGCGCCGCGATGACCGAGCGCGGCTGGGCGGAGGCGACGCACCGGCGGCTGCGGCTGAGCATCGGTGGACACCCGGTCCGGGTGGCCGGCGTGGACGACCCGCACATCGCCCGCGACGACTACGACACGATCGCGCTGGGCGGCCCCGGCGCCTCGGACGCGCCCGCCGCCCCCGGTGAGCTGCTGCTCGGCCTGACCCATTCGCCCGAGCCCCGGGTGCTGGACCGGTTCGCCGCCGACCGCTACGACCTGGTGCTCGCCGGTCACACCCACGGCGGCCAGCTCCGCCTGCCCGGCGTCGGCGCACTGGTCACCAACTGCGGCCTGGACCGGGGTCGGGCGCGCGGCGCCTCCCGGTGGGGCGCGTACACCTGGCTGCACGTGTCCGCCGGGATGGGCACCTCGCCCTACGCACCGGTCCGGTTCGCCTGCCCGCCGGAGGCCAGCCTGCTCACCCTGGTACCCCGTCCGACCGGCGCGGATGTGACGCTGAACGGACAAGGGCGAGCCAAGTCATCGGCCGCCGTGGACGTCAGCTAGACTCTGCAACGGCAGTCAGGCCATCGGGGTGTGGCGCAGCTTGGTAGCGCGCTTCGTTCGGGACGAAGAGGTCGTGGGTTCGAATCCCGCCACCCCGACTCCAGGTCAGCCCCCATTTGCGCAGTAGGCGGATGGGGGCTGACTTCGTTCTGAGTGACCAACTGAGTGACTACGCCGCACCGCGCGGGAACAGGCCGTCCATGGCCGTCGCTCCGTCCTGGATCACCGGCCGAATCTGCTTCCGGTAGATCAGCTCCGTGACCGACGTGCCGCTGTGCCCGACCAGCCGGGAGATCTGCTCAATCGGCATGCCGTCGTCGGACAGCAGGGACACGAAGCTGTGCCGAAGCTCGCGCGGAGTCCAGCTCTGCGCGTCCAGCCCGGCGGCCTTGGCCACCTTGCGGAAGGCCCGGCGCATCCCCGAAGCGTCGTAGGCCGTCCCGTACGCCCGCGTGAACACGAGGTCCAGGTCCCCACGCCAGCGCTTGCCGGCCCGCTCCCTGGCGACCTTCTGACGCTCCTGCTGAGCAAGGAGGGCCTGCACGCAGCGGCGCGGCAACGCCAGGGTGCGGCGCGACTTCCGAGTCTTGGTGTCCCCGCTCGCGCGGACCGACCTCCAGACCATCACGTAGGAGAGCTGGTCAGCGTCCGCCGTCGCTTCCTCGGCGTCATCGTCTACGAGGTGCACCGCCGACCACGCGAGTTCGCGCAGTTCCTCGGTGCGCGCCCCGGTCAGCAGCGACACCACCACGTAGGCGCCTATCGAGCCCATGGCTGGGTCTTCGGCCGCCGCCAGCAACGTCTCAGCCTGCGTGTAGTTCAGCGCCTTGGACGGCCGACCACTCTGCCCGGTCGGGCAGTCGCAGAGCAGGACCACGTTCCGCCGCACCTTGTCGCGCGCCTGAGCCCGGTCGATCGCGCGTTTCAGGATGGCGCGGATCTCTCGAAGCGTCCTGGTGCTGAGTGTCTTGGCCCGGTCCGCGAGCCACTCGTCCACGTCATCCGCGGTCAACTCCCGGAGCTTGCTCGCGCCCAGTTCCGGGATGAGGTGCGTGTCCGCCAGCGAGCGCAACTTCTTGACCGTGTTCTGGTCCCGTCCGCCCAGGCCGTAGGAGAACCAGTCCTCGACGGCATGGCCAACCGTGTAGCCGTTGCCCGCGAGAGCGAGCCCGTCCTCGTGGTCCCGGATCAGCTCCTTGAGCTTCTCCTTCGCCTCGGTCTTGGTCTTCGCGCTGCGCTTCCTGACGATGCGCCTACCCGTTGGGTGGTAGCCGACCGTCAGCGACGCGATCCACCGCTGTCGGGCTCCATCCCAGTGCAGGCCACCGTCACCCCGGCCGCGTCGGGCGGTCACGATGCCCTCCGGGACTCAGCGACCAGCGTGTCCACGTAGGCCTGAATCGCCGCCGCCGGAATCAGCCGGGTGCGGCCCTCGGTCACCGAGCCGAGCCGGCCTGACCGGAGCAGCTCGTAGATCACCGACCGACTCAGCGACAGAAGCCGCATGGCCTCTGGCACCCGGTACAGGTGCCGGCCATCCCCTATCGTGCTCTGCCGGACGCCGCTCATCGGTGGGCCTCCCGTGTGGCCCTTGCCTGGATTCCGCGTTCCTCCCGGATGCGTCGGGCGATCACATCGGCGTACTCGCGTTCGGCGTCGGTGCGGTAGCCGACCCTGGCCAGCACCCACTCCCCGGTGACGGCCACGTCCGGGGTGTCGTCGATCCCGTACTCGGCCAGTACCGCCGCCTGCCGGTGTTCCTTGCGCGCCTGGCGGATCGCGCCGAACGTGACCGAGTAGCGGCGGGACTTGGTCAGGAAGTGGCCTCGGAAGCCGAGCATGTGCGCCCACTTGCGCAGGTTCAGCCCGGCCAGCTCCTCCACCCCGCCCAGCTCCCACGCGGTGGCGATCATCATGCGGTGGTGCTCGGACACCTCCAGCTCACCGATCTGCCCCGCGTGCTGGATGCGCCGGTCCACCCCGGCAGTGGCCCCGGTGCCCTTGGTGGCGTACTTGGCGACGTAGCCGGCCACCGACCGATCCGACGCCAGCTCAGCCGGATCACCCGAGTCGTGCGCCGCGATGGGGTCCGCGTCGACCTGCTCACCCCACCCCAGCTCCCGCCCCACCACCGTCCCAAACCCGGGCACCCACACCGTCACCGCCGACGCCGCCGAGCGGATCGCGGCCAGCAGCACCGCCGAGGTCACGAACCCCGGGGCAGCCGTACCGGGACCGTCCGGACCATCCACCCGGATCACGGCGTGGAAGTGCACCAGGCCGCGCCGCTGGTACTCCGCGACCTTCACATACGACACCCGCAGGTGCCGGCGCAGCTCACCCACCCGCATACCGAGGGCGCCGGCCAGGTGGCGGACCACGGCGATGGTGAACCGGCGCCACAGCTCTGGGGCGTGTGCCTGCCACAGCACCGCGCCCACGTAGTCGTAGCTGTCGGGGTCCAGCGGCCCACCGAGGCGGCTATCGGCGTCGTGGTGCCATTCCCCGCACGCGCACGGGCGCAGCCGACCCGAGGCGGTGCGCGGCTGGTTGTGCACCGGCCCGAACGACGGCGCGGTCAGCGTGGTGAACACCCGCACGTGCTCAGTCACCGACTCCGGCACACCCTTGCCCCCACACAGCCCGGACCGGACCAGGTGGAAGGTGTCGCCCGCGTACCGCCGCGAGCACGGCTCACACATGCTGGCCCGCCGGTTCTTGCACGCCACGAACACCGACTCCCCGCCACTGCCGGCGAGCTGGACCGGACGCGCGCAACCCGAGACCGCCTCGACACGGGTCCGCCACTGAGCAAACCCGCGCGAGCTGATCAGCTCCTCAACCGACTGCGCGGGCACCAGTCGGGGCAGCGTCTCCAGGCCGCTCACGCGACCACCGCCACCACGTCGGAGTCGTATTCCGCCGGCTCGTCCAGCTCAGCCGGCAGCGGGATGACGGAGAACGCCAGATCGTGCGCGCGGTCCTCCCGAGCCTTCCCGCCGTAGATCTCACTGGCCGCGCCGAAGTCCCCAGCGCGGCGAAGATCCCGCGCCCGCGCCTCGGTGGTGCACAGCGTCAGCAGGCCGCCGGGGCGGCGGATACCCAGCGCGGCCAACGCCAGCACCTGCTCCCGCGACACCGACGCGCCCCGCTCGGGAAGCTCTACTCCCGACCACGCGACCGCGAGGGACATCTCCCCGTAGGACAGCCGCCCGGCCACCGACCGGGCGTAGGCGCCCACGTCCACCGTGAACACCTGCTCGGGGTCGACGAACTCATCGACCGCCCAAGTGTCGACCAGCGCGTCCCACTCACCCGCGCACAGGTCGAACTTGCCCACCACCACCTCAGCCGCGTAGGCAGGCAGCTCACGGAAGTGAGACCAGGTGTACGGCTTGCCCGTACGCGGGTTGACGTCCCCGAACCGGAACGACGTCGCGCCCGCGAGCGCCTCCACCTCCGTCCACCTCCGGCGAGCCGGCGAGGTCCGCTCAGGTGCGTCCGCCGTGCCCGCTACTACGTGCAGCTCAGCCTCGCGAGTACCGTTGACATGCATCGTTTCTCCACAGGTTTCGGTGCATGCCCCGGCTGGTGCTCCAACACTGGCCGGGGCGTCCTTGTCTAGTTGTGGCCCTGGTCGAAGCGATCACGTCGACTGGGACCTATCAGTCCGAGTTTGTCCACTAGAGGACTGATACGTCCCTATCATGCGGCCTACTTAGTCCGGTTGTCAAGGACTAAGAAGTCCTGCGACAATGTCCAGGTGGACATGGCAGAAGTGATGCGCAAGCGACGTGCCGAACTGGGCATGTCGCAGGCCGACCTCGCGCGGGAGGCAGAGATCGGCGTGCGCCAGATCCGCCGCTACGAGGCCGGCGAACAACAGCCCGTGCTGTCAGTAGCCGTGTCGATCGCGCGCGCCCTCAAGATCTCGGTCGGTGAACTTGCCGGCACAACCTCCGACCGCATGGACCTGACCGGCGACTGGTACGCCGGATGGCAGACCTGGCGTGACAGCGAGGAGGCCATCGCCGTTCAAGGAGTGCGGCTGTCCCAGCGGGGTGACCAGATCGAAGTCCGAACGCACACGCGCGGCCTGTCCGAGGAACGAGGCGGCTACCACTGGCACGGTGAGTTTCGCCTCTGGGACAACGAGGTGCTTCTCGGCTGGTACGCCTCGGACGACGCATCCGTCCGGTCCAAGGGCACCATGTACTTCGTCCTGCACCCGCACGGCATCCACATGCGTGGCCGATGGGTCGGCCTCGGCTACGACGGCAAGATCATGACCGGTTGGGGCAGCATGGCGCGTGACGAGGAAGGCACCCGTGCCGTGATCCAGGAGCTGAAGGCGTCCGCCGATGCCCAGTGAGGATGTCCCGGTCGAAGTCGTCATCACAGCGCCTGACCATGAGTGGATGCGACGCCTGATCGGGACCCTCGTTCGAGAACGTCTGTGCGCCGCCGGCCACCTGCAGCCCTTTGAGACGGTCTACCGCTGGCGGGGCGAGATATTCGAGAAGGCCGAGACGCGCGGCACCCTCTACACCCGTGCCAGCCTCGTCCAGCGGATCACGGAGCGCGTGCGCCAGGAGCACCCCTACGAGGTGCCGCACGTGACGGCCGTGCCGCTCACCGCCGGGAACCCCGACTACCTCGCGTGGATCATCGCCGAGACCGACGACGGACCCGCGATCACGCGGTGAGGACTTTCTCTACTTGTTCAAGGCGGCGCCGTCGGCGCCGCTGCCGGCCCATCCCCTGAGGCAGCCCTCTACGTGCGCCCGGCGCGTGCGGCCTGCCGGCCGGTCACCGGGCTGCCACCTCGCGGCCGGCGACCACAACACAGCCACGAACAGTTCAAAGATCCAAAGCATGCCCTCGCCGGGCGGGCAGGTCTCCGGGATGGCACGGAAGGGCGTGCGGGCGGCGGGAACGAGGTGGGCGCGACCGGTGCCATCCCGCCGACCTCCCAGGGGGCTATCAGACCGTGCAACGGGGGCAAGCCTGGCATAATCGGCCGCCGGTACGAGGCGTTGTTGCCCCCGCCGCACGGCCTGATCGGGCGTTGCCAGGTCGACGGGATGACACCTCGGGACGGCGCGTGTGGTGGGTGACCAACTGCGTGACAATCGCCCGGTCCGAGACTGGACCAGCCCGGACGCCTACGGACGCCGAAAGCTCTCTGACCAGCACGTTTGGCCTGGTTGGGACGATCCGCGCATACCTTCGGGACGAAGAGGCCGTGGGTTCGAATCCCGCCACCCCGACCACCGAAAATCCTGGTCAGGCCCGGTATCCCCGTGTGGGTGCCGGGCCTGACTGGTTTCTCCGGGACTAAGCGCCCTCCGGCGCGGCCTGGCGGTTGATGAAGTTTCCCAGCTCGTTGGTCTGCAGCACCCAGAACGCGGTGAAACCGGCGATGCCGACGGTCTCCAGCCAGAAGATGACGTCGAGCAGGTCACGCAGCAGGAAGAAGATGCTCGTTGCGGGTGTTGCCGGTGATGCGCGGTATGCGCGATGTGTTACGTCACATTTTGCCGGCCGTCATCCGGAATGCGGACCCTGCTCGGCCAGCACGGCACGGCTCGCGTCGGCGCTGCGCCTGGCCATCCGCCCACCCCACCGGGTCATCGCCGGAAGCAGCAGGAACACGATGGCCGCCATGAAGTACAGATAGGCCGTCGTCCCGCCGATCATCAGGCCGCCCGCGATGTGGATCGCCGCGACCAGCCACCACAGCCAGCGCAACCGGTTCGCGCCGCTGGCCACGACGACGGCGACCCGCTCGCCGCGCTCGATGGCGAACGCGGCCAGCCGGGGATCGCGCACCGGCTTGCCCCAGCTGTTGGCCCAGTAGATTGTCCACCGGTCACCCCAGCTCAGGGTCTTCGCGGTGCGCTTCCAGGTCGCCCAGTCGCCGTCCCGGTACGGCCCGCGCCAGACCAGCTTGCGGAGCAGCAGGCCGATGGGCACGGCGACAATCAGGATCGCGACGACCAGGACCAGTGCGAGAAAGACGGGGTCCATGAGCTGCCTCCGTGGACATGGATCTGACGCGGACGCCTGGACCGACCCAACCAGCCACGTCCCGGTTGGGGTCCCGGGCCCGACCGACTAGGCCGGGCGGTAGGTGCAGATCAGGACGCCGGTGGCGGCGGTGACCGAGGAGACCAGTTCCAGGCGCCGCGCGTCGCCGTCGTGGGGGAAGATCCGCTTGCCGCCGCCGAGCAGGATCGGTTCGATCATCAGCCGGTACTCGTCGACCAGGCCGTGCGCCACCAGCTGGGCGGCCAGCGAGGGGCTGCCCATCACCTGCAACCCGCCGCCGTCGCGGGAACGCAGCTCGCTGATGGCGCCGATCGCGTCGTCGGCGGGCAGCAGGGTCGAGCCGTTCCAGTCCAGGTCGGCCGGCCGCAAGGTACGAGAAGCCACGTACTTGGGCAGCGAGTTCATCCGGTCGGCGAACGGGCCGCCGGCGCGGCCGGGCCAGGCGTCGGCCATGGTCCGCCAGGTGCGCCGGCCGAACAGCAGCGCCTCGGTCGCGCCGAGCACCTCGTCGATCGCCGGCCCCATGGTGTCCAGGTCGAAGTAGGGCATCGACCAGCCGCCGTGCGCGAACCCGCCGTCGGTGTCCTCCTCCGGGCCGCCGGGTGCCTGCACAACACCGTCCAGGCTCATGAACTCACTGATCACGATTCGCATCGGTTTCTCCTCAGCTCGGGGTCACGGAGTAGACCAGACGCCCTCCGGAAACTCATCGGGCGGCCAGCCGCTCCCGCAGCTCGCGCGCGGCCGGCGGGTAGCCGGTGAGGCCGGTCGAGGCGAACCGCACCAGCACGTGCGATGCGCCGGCCGCCACATAGGAACCGATCCAGTCGGCGGCGCTGGAGAGCGTGCCCGCGTGGCAGGCCTGGATCCGGGACATCACCGAGGCCGGCTGGCCGTAGTAGGCGGTCATGTACTCGTCCAGGGCGCCGGCCGCGCGCGCCGGGTCGTCGTCCACCGCGACCGTCACGTACGCGGCCGCGACCAGCGCACCGGGATCCCGCCCGGCCGCGGCGGCCGCGCCCCGTACCGATGCCAGGCCGCGCGCGTAGTGCTCCGGGGTCGGGCTGAACGGCATCCAGCCGTCGAACCGCTCGCCGGTCAGCGCCAGCATCCGGGGTCCCTGCGCGCCCAGCCACAGCGGCGGCCCCTCCGGCCGGACCGGCCCGGGCCGCACCTCGCCCTTCCACAGCTCGCGCCAGCGGGCCACCGTGTCCATCAGGTCGCCGACCCGGCGGCCGCTGGGGCGGTCCACGGCGGCCAGTTCGGCGTGCGTGCCGGGCACGTCCGCGCCCGGGGCCAGGCCGACCACCAGCCGCCCGCCGGCCAGCCGGTCCAGGGTGGCCAGGCCGTGCGCCAGGGTCAGCGGGTGGCGCAGCAGCGGCAGCAGCACCGCCGTGCCCAGCCGGACCCGCCGGGTGCGGGCGGCCAGCGCGGCCAGCACCAACAGCGGGTCGGGGCGCGGCCGGGCCAGCGGCGACTCGCCCACCCACACCGAGTCGAACCCGTCCCGCTCGGCCCGCTCGGCGGCGTCGAGCAACCCGTCCATCTCGCCGCCGCCCCACATCACGACCTCGCGCGACGGCAGCACCAGCCCTATATCGGCATCCATGCCCCCGAGCATCCACCAACCGGTCCGGCACATCGATTACCCGGGGAGTAAAACCTGTTTGAAGTTGATCTCTGTGCGGACACGATGGGTAGCCTTACCCCGCCGCCAGGGCCGGCGCGGGAAGTGAGATCCTGGAAGCCGCTGGAGTTCAATCCAGCCCCATAACAAGAAATGGACGCTTGTCGTGAGCATCGACGAAATCCACACACCCCAGGCGGGTGGATCGGTGTCCGAGCCCCCCCTCGGCCAGACCCAGATCGGCACCACCCCGGTCTACGCCCACGTCTGGGAAGACGCGGCCGAACTGAACGCGAAGCTGCGGGAGATCGTCCTGCACCGCGCCGCCACCACCCCCGGCCTGCAGAAATCGCAGTGCGGCGGCTGGCAGTCCGAGCGCAACCTCCAGCTCTGGGGCGACCCGGCCATCGACGAGCTGCTCGACCGGATGCGCGCCATGGTCAAGTCGGTGGTCCGCGCCACCGTGCAGAACCCGGGCGACGACCTGCTCGAGGGCTGGGACATCGAGGCGTGGGCCAACGTCAACCAGCTCGGTGACACGGTGACCACCCACGTGCACTCCGGCGGGGTCAACATGTGGGCCGCCGTCTACTACGTGGACTGTGGCGAGGACGAGAACGCGATCAACTCCGGGTTCACCCGGTTCCTCGACATGAGCGGCATCCCGCGCCCGGTGTCCAACAAGGTGCAGGCCGCCGCCAGCACGCTCAGCTCGCGCGGCGAGGACGGCAAGGCCAACTGCACCGAGCCGGAGCGCACCGGTGAGTACGACCTGGAGTCGGCACCGATCCCCGGCAAGATGATCATCTTCCCGGCCACCCTGCCGCACTACGTGACCCCGTACCTGGGCAACCAGAAGCGCATCACCATCGCGCTGAACCTGCGGCACACCAAGTTCGTGGTCACCGACTTCGAGAACCACTTCTCCCGGCGCCGGCAGATGTGGCGCAACTACCGCGGCCTGATGATGGCGATGTACAGCGTCAAGAAGGTCGTCCGGGAGAACCTGGCCAAGTACGTCCCGGTGGACAAGTGGCCGACCCGCCTCAAGCGCTCACTGCTCGGCGGCGGCGGAATCTGATCCTCCCCCTGCGTGCTCGGCGGCCCCTCATTCACGCCGCCGAGCACGCACGAATGGGTGAACCTTACTCTAATAGAGCAACGCTCGGTGACGACTCGCAGTGATGCGGGGGTCGCCGACTGTTATCGTCCCTGGACTGGGTAAGGTTCCCTCGACTTAGGCGTGATCGCGCTAAGCCGGGAGGGACTGGCAGATGACTCAGACGGCGTATTGCGGCGGTCGCCGCGTTGTTCGCCCACGTGGCCTAGCCGCCACCCTGGCCATGGCCGTCGTGCTCGCCGGCCTCGCCATGGCGAACCCGGGGACCGCGCAGGCGCAGTCCTCCCGCGTGCCCGGCACCCCGTGCAACAAGGGCACGGTGGCCTGCGTGGCGCTGGGCAAGGACGGCTTCAACGCCACCACCTGGTTCATCAAGGGCGACAAGGTGCTGCGCGGCCCGATGGCCTCCTCCTCCGGCGGCCCGGGCAAGGACACCCCGACCGGCACCTGGAAGGTCATCTCCAAGGACATCGACCACGTCAGCTCGGAGACGGTGACCAACGGCCGTCCCTCGGCGATGCCCTACTCGGTGTTCTTCAGCTCCTCCGGCTACGCCTTCCACGGCGGCGGCACGGTGGACAAGCGCACCGCCGGCTGCATCCGGCTGGGCAACGGCGACGCCTCCTGGTTCTACGAGCACATCAACATCGGCGACTCGGTGCAGGTCGTGCAGGGCGACGGCAACTACAACGACGACAAGCCGAAGTCCAAGAAGGACAAGGGCGGCCTGCTCGGCCTCTAGCGCGGAACGCGCTTGCCGAGCGCGCGCCCGGTTAGGCGCGCGGGCGACACTTCTAAGCGGCTACCGGCTCCTTCGCCGCGCGGCGCTGCTCGGCTCGGTAGTCGTAGTGACCGGTGGCGATCGTGCACATCCACACGATCAAGAAGCACAGCCCGACGGAGAACGCCGAGGCGAGCAGCACCACCGGCCGGCCGGGTTCGGTGTTGAGCACGGTGAACATCGGCCAGCCGGCGCCCCAGTAGGCGGCGGAGACGCCGATCGGCACGATCAGCACCACGTTCAGCACCCGCCAGCCGGTGAGGTACGGCGCCAGCACGTAGACCAGCGTGCCGGCGGCCATGCAGCAGGCGCCGCCGACGAACGGCCACCACACCGGGTAGCCGAACATGCGCAGCCCATGGTCGCCGTAGTAGTGCCACAGGCCGAGCTGGATGGCCGGCGGCTCCAGCGCGAGCGCGCTGCCCACCTCGATCGCGTACAGCGTCCAGATCTTGGAAGCCGGGCCGTTCTTTTGCATCCAGCGATACCGCATCGCGGCGTTCAGCCCGAAGTACCAGCCAACCACGAACAGGATCATCAGCGGCACGTCCCGGCCCCAGGCGGAGAGGATGTCCGGCTGGTGGTGGATCGGCCACCAGACCTGCAGGTGGGAGTCGATCAGCGGCTCCAGGAAGATGGTCAGGGTGCCGCCGGCCATGCACATCAGCGGGATCAGCGTCTTACCCCGCCGCCCGGCGACCGCCGCGTAGACCACCGAGCCGACGAACACCAGCACGTTCGCCGCGAAGAACAGGTACTCGGAGAGCTCGCCGCCCACCCGCAGGTCCCACGGCGGCTCCGGCGCGATCGGTGGGTTGACGCTCAACAGGTCGAGCAGCAGCATCGCGAACTCCCTGCGCCGGAGGTTTGGAGCACTCCAGCGAAGCGGGCGCACACTTCTTTAGTCAAGTGGAACGCGGCCGCCTGACGGGCTCGGAAGCCGCCCTCACGTCCTGATGATCATGGACTGAGGGCGAACTCAGGCGCCCGGCGCCCCTCGATCGGCCCGAAGAAAGCGTCCGTTCGGACTCCGCATCGCCGAGATCTACCTGAGCGGGGTTCGATCATGGTCGGCACCCCGATCAGGTAGATGTCGGCGGGGATCGCACCCGCGACGGCGACGGATTTGTTTCGAACCAGCCACGACCGGGGGAAAGATCACCCACGACCCTTTGTTCGGGCGAATACTCCTGATCATCCCTCGAGAGGAAGGTGTCCCGAAGATGCTCGCAGCCGTCGCCGCTCTGCTTTTCCTCATCGCATTGATCCTCGACCTGGCCAGCGTCGCGTACTCAAACGCCCTGGTCATCGCCGGATTGTTGTGCATGGCCCTGTCCATGGCCGGGGTGGGTGGGGGAGCGCCGAGATTCATGCGGCGTTGACGCTCAGGCGCGCCGCCCCGGTGCGGGCTCGGACCGGGGCGGCGCGCCCGAAGCGTCCAGTGCGGACAGAAGGGAAACCACCTCGACCGGCCGCAGGAGCATCAGGCGCAACCGGTTCCGGTCGTGCCACACCAGCACCAGGGCGAGCAGCGTGTAGCCCAGCACGAAGTACTTCACCATCGGGAAGTCGAACGCGAAGTCCATCACCGTGATGTTCAGCCTCACCGCGAACAGCGCGGCCGCGCCCAGCGTCGCGGTCCTCGGGTGCAGCAGCATGAGCGCCGGGACCAGCTCGAACAGGCCGGTGAACCGGCCGTACACCGGCGAGTAGCCGAAGAACGCCCACACCATCCCGGTGCCGCTGGCGGTCTGCTTGGTCATCGCCCAGTCGCCGTAGTAGTACTGGCCGCCGAACAGCTTGATCGACCCATACATGACGAAGACGGCGGCCAGGAAGATCCTTGTCCCGATCAGCCCTCGGGACACCAGCTTTGCGTTCATGCCTCCGAGCTTGAGGCCGGCGCGGCGCCGGGGTGATCGGCCAACCGGTCGGACCGGGTCCTCCCTGGGGAGGAGGTATCAAATATGCGAGCGGGCTACCTTGGGCGGGTGCGATTGAAGCTGCGGGCACCGGTCGTCGGGTACGGCTGGGTCCGGCTGCTGCCGCTGCTCGGGGTGGTCGGCGCGCTGGCATTGCTGCACGTCCCGCAGCTGCGGCCGACCGGCCAGGATTGGGCGGTGGCGCTGCTCGCGGCGGCGGGGATCCTGCTCGGCGGGCGGTTCCCGCTGGCCGTGTCGCTGGGCGAGAGCGCGCTGTTCGCGTACTGCGGGCTGGTCGCCGACCCCCAGCAGCCGGACATCGGCTCCGGCCTGGTGCGGCTGATGGCCTGCGTCGCGCTCGGCGAGCTGGCCTACCGGCGGCGCCGGCCGTGGCAGCTGTGGCTGGGTGCGGCGGCGGTGACCACGGCCAGCGCGCTGAGCCCGTACCAGCTCTACCCGGCGGCGGCGAACGTGATGATGGTGATCACCGACGTGGGCCTGCCGGTGCTGCTCGGGTCGTTCCTGCGCTCCCGCACCGAGCTGGCCCGGGTGGCCGAGCAGCGCGCGGTGGAGTCGGAGCGGACCCGGGGCTGGGAGGTCGCGGCGGCGCGTACCTCCGAGCGGGCGGCGATCGCCCGCGAGCTGCACGACGTGGTGGCGCACCACGTGGCGTCCATCGTGCTGCGCGCCGGGGTGGCCAGGCACGTGGCGCGGGACGGCGATCCGCGCCTGGTCGAGGCGCTGGACGACGTGCACGCGATCGGCGGCGAGGCGCTCACCGACCTGCGCCGGCTGGTCGGCCTGCTGCGGGACCCGGACAGCGTGACCGACCCCGGCCTGCTCGCCGCCACCGACCTGGACGCCGCGCTGACCGGCGTGCTGGACCGCACCCGCCAGGCCGGCGTACGGGTGGAAGCCACCCTGGACGGCGACGCGCTGCGCGAGCTGGGCACCATGCACCGGCACGCCGTGTTGCGCGTGGTGCAGGAGGGACTGACCAACGTGATCAAACACGCCGGCCCGGGTGCGGCCGCCTCGGTGGCCGCCCGGCGCACCGGCTCCGACGCCCTGCTCGTCGAGGTGACCGACGGCGGCCCGACCCACCCGCAGCCGCCATCGGAACCGGGCCACGGGCTGACCGTCATGCGCGAACGGGTCGAGCTGCTCGGCGGCGCGCTGCGGGCCGGGCCGCGCGAGGACGGGCGAGGCGGGTGGGCGCTGCGCGCGGAACTGCCCGGCGCCCTCGCGGCGGCATCGCCGGCCGCCGCGTCCCCGGCCGCCTCCCCGGCCGAGCGATGATCCGCACGCTGCTGGTGGACGACCAGCGCCTGGTTCGCGCCGGCCTGCGCATGCTGTGCGAGGCCAGCGCGGACGTGCAGGTGGTCGGCGAGGCGCAGGACGGCCAGCAGGCGATCACCATGGTGGACCGGCTGGTGCCGGACGTGGTGCTGATGGACCTGCGGATGCCCGGCGTGGACGGCATCACCGCCACCCAGCGCATCCTGGCCGGCCGGCCCACCACCCGGATCGTGGTGCTGACCACCTTCGACGACGACGAACACCTGTACCCGGCGCTGGCCGCCGGGGCCTGCGGGTTCCTGGCCAAGGACACCGCCCCGGAGACCCTGCTGGACGGGGTCCGCCGGGCCGCCGCCGGGGACAGCCCGTTCAGCCCGGACGTGCTGCGCCGGGTGGTGTCCCGCGCGGTGGCCAGCGCCCCCGGCGGCCACGGCCGGCCGGCGGTCACCCTGACCGAGCGGGAGCGGGACGTGCTGGCCCTGCTGGCCAGCGGCTACTCCAACGCGGAGATCGGCCAGCGGCTGTACATCGGGGTCACCACGGTGAAGACCCACGTGGCCAACCTGATGGCCAAGACCCAGAGCCGCAACCGGGTACAGCTCGCCCTGGCCGCCGGGCGTTTGGGCATTGCCGACGCGGATTGATCACCCCTCGTAGCGGGCGACCTTGTCCGGGGTGATCACGATGCGCACCAGGTCGGAGACCAGCCACTGGTCGACCACGGCCTTCAGGTCCGGGTTGCCCATGTCCCAGTAGCGCGCGGCCAGCCGGGCGGCCAGGTCACCGGCGCCGTCCTCCTCGATGGTCGCCCGCCCGGTGACCGAGACCCAGTGCTCCGGCTCGCCGACCGCGTTGGCCGCGAGCAGCGCCGCGCGCGGGTCGGCGCGGAACCGGCGCACCTTCAGCGCGTCCGCCCCGGAGAACAGCTGCACCCCGCCCTCCGGGGTGGCCTCGAACCAGACCGGCCGGTTCACCGGCCAGTCCGCCGGGTCCCGCCCGGGAATGCTCAAAATGCCTAGCCTCGGGGTGGCCAGGAACTTGCGGTCTTCGTCGGTCAGCACCGGTTCTCCTTATGGTTGTGCCCCGGCCGAGGCGCGGACCAGCCCCTCGGCCAGCGTGGTCAGGTCGATGTCGGCGAACGCGGAGCCGCCGACCGCGAGCAGCTGCAGCACCATGCCGTCGTTCAGCGCCATGGTCAGCCGGGCCAGCTTGTCCAGGTCGACATCGGTCTCCCCCGGGCGGGCGGCGGCCCGGAAGATGTCGATCAGGCCGTCGAAGTAGGCCCGGTACTCGCGGGCGGCGGCACCTTCGTGCCCGGTGGCGTGCAGTTTCCACTGGGTGAGCGCGTACAGGGCGCTCTGCAGGTCCGGGTCGGCCGAGGTCCACTCCTGGAAGATCTCCAGGAACGCCCGCACGGCCGCCGCCAGCCCGGCGCCCGGCGGGGCGCCCCGATCGCAGACCAGCTGGTAGGTGCACGCCACGGCGTGCTCGAGTACCGCCGCGAACAGCTCCTCCTTGTCCCGGAAGCTGTAGTGCAGGCTGGCCAGCGGCGCGCCGGCCTCGTCGGCGATGCGCCGGGTGGTCGCCCGGCCCACCCCCTCCCGGCTGATCACCCGGACGGCCGCCTCGATGAGCTGGGTCCGCCGTTCGCTGGTCGGTACGTGCGCCACGTCAGGCCGCGGTCCCTTCGGTGAACATCTGGACGAGCCGGGCGATGTCGTCCGACCCGTGACCACCTTCCCGGGCGCGGTGCAGGTAGTCCAGCATCACCTGGTGGAACCGGGTGTCGGCGCCGCTGGCCTCGGCGGTCCGCCGGCCGGTGTCCAGCCCGTTCACGTAGGTGTCCAGGGTGGCCTCCGTGGTGGTCATGTCGCCGGTGGCCAACTTGTCCGCGACATCGGCCATGGCGGCCGGGAAGGACCGCAGGGCCGCGCTCCCGATCGACGCGAAGTCCTTCACCTCGAGCCCGGCGCGGGTGGCCAGCCCGGCGCCCACGCTGAAGCCGAACAGGATGCCGTAGAACATGGTGATCACGGCGGCATCCAGCAGGTTGGCCGCGCCGATCTCCTCGCGCAGGTGGACCGGCGTGGCGCCGAGGTCGCGCAGCACGTCGGCGTGGCGGTCGAACAGCTCGCGCGGGCCGCTGTAGTAGATCGACGCGTTCCCGGTGCCGATCATGCTGGGGTAGGCGGCGATCAGCCCGTCCAGGTACGCGGCGCCCCGCCCGGTCACCACCTTCTCCAGCCCGACGGCGTCCTCCGGCGTCCCGGTGGTGATCTGCACGATCACCGCGCCGGCCGGCACGTCGGCCAGCAGCGCCTCGGAGTCGGGGTAGTTGCTGATGCACAGCACGGTGACCGGGCTGGCCGCCATCGCCTCGGCCGGCGTCCCGGCCCAATTCGCGCCCTGCTCCAGGAGGGCGTCCGCGCGGCTCCTGGTCCGGTTCCACAGCGTGACCCGGTGCCCGGCCTTGACCAGTTGGGCGGCCAGCGCTTGCCCCATCGCACCCAGTCCGATCAGGCTGATCGCTTCGCTCATTCGCCCTCGCCCCTTTCGGCCAAGCGACCTAGTCATTTGACTAGGTCTGATGACCAGAGTGCGTGAGGGCGCGGCGTTTGTCAAAGGCCGGACCCACCACGGCCGGCTTCGCCGGGGCACGCTTGGCCGCGGCCACCGCCAGGACACCGGCGAGCATGATCGCCGCCCCGGCCGCCTGGACCCCGGTCAGCCGTTCGCCGAGCAGCGCGTAGGCCAGCACCGACCCGGCGACCACCTCGAGGCTCAGCAGCAGGCTGGCCGTGGTCGGCGGGAGCAGCCGCTGGGCGGTCACGCCGAGCAGCACGCCGCCGGCCATGCCGACCAGCCCCACCCACGCGACCAGCACGAACACCGGCACGACGGCGCCGCTGAGCGTGACCCGCTCGGTCAGCACGTGCACCGGGAAGGGCGCCGCCGCGCCGGCCGCCAGGGCGGCGACGGCCGAGGTGGCGACGGCCGCGGCCGCGGTCCCCCAGGCGGCCATCACCAGCGGGTCGTACCGGCGCAGACCCCGTTCCACCACGAGGAACCGCCCGGCCAGGGTGACCGCGGCGAGCAGCCCCAGCCCGACCCCGAGCCCGTCCAGCGCGAACCCGGACCACACCTTGCCCAGCAGCCCGAGCCCGAGCACCGTGGTCGCCGCGCCCACCCAGACCAGCCCGGACACCGGTTGCCGGCGGACCAGCCGCACCCACCCGGCGACTAGCACCGGGGCGAGGTACTCGAGCAGCAGCGCCACGCCGACCGGCAACCGGGACAGCGACATGGTGAACACCACCTGGTTGGCCGCGATGCTCACCCCGCCGTACATCGCGATCAGCCACCAGTCCCTCGGATGCACCCGCATCCGTCCCTGGCGCAGCACCAACGTGCAGGCCAGCAGCGCCAGCGCGCCGACGGCGGTGCGCGCCTGAATGATGTTGATCGCGGACAGCCCGCCGGCGCCGCCGAGGGTCTTCAACGCCGGCGCGGCGCCGCCCATCGCGCAGGCCGCCCCGATCGCCAGGCCGATTCCGGTCCACCTTGTACCCATGCCGACAGCCTGATGTAATGATCTAGTGCAGTTCAACCCTTACGGGGGCTCGGCGGCCCGGTTGGCCTCGGAGCTGGTCAACGCCGGCCCGGAAGCCCGAGCACCCGCCTTCGAGGAGATCCTGGACCGCCTGGACTACCAGCCCCGGCGGGCCGTCCGGCCGGACGACGCCGCCTCGCTGGTCGAGTGGGCCGGACGGCTGCGCGAGGTCTTCCGGGAAGCCACCGTGCCCGGCCGGGTCGCCCTGGTGAACACGCTGCTCGGCGGCGTCGCGGCCGCGCCGTACATTTCCCAGCACGACGGCCGCGCGCCGCACTTCCACTACGCCGAGGTGGACGCGCCGCTGGTCGAACGGGTCAAGGCCTACACGGCGGCCGGCCTGGCCCACGCGATCTGCGAGGACCCGAACCGGATCGGCGGCTGCGCCCGCCCCGGCTGCCCGGTGGTCTACGTGGACACCTCCCGCAACGGGCGCAGGCGATACTGCTCGACCCGCTGTGCGAACCGCACCCACGTGGCCGACCACCGGGCCCGGCGCCGCGCCTGACCCGGGGTCAGCGGCGCGCGCGAACCGGGTCAGCGGCGCGCGCGGACCGCCAGGGCCAGCCGTTCCAGCAACGCCGAAGTGGTGGTCCAGTCCATGCAGGCGTCGGTGATCGACTGGCCGTGGCACAGCTCCTCGGACCGGCCCAGGGTCAGCTCCTGCCGGCCGGCGACCAGGAAGCTCTCCAGCATCAGGCCCATGATGCCGCGCTCGCCGTCGGCGATCCGCTCCGCGAGCTCGCCGACCACCTCGGCCTGGCGGACGTGGTTCTTGCCGCTGTTGCCGTGGCTGGCGTCCACGCTCACCCGGGGGGCCAGCCCGCCGGCGTCCAGCCGGGTGAGCGCGTCGGCCACGTGGGCCGGCGAGTAGTTCGGGCCGCCGGCGCCGCCGCGCAGGATGACGTGGCAGTCCGGGTTGCCGGTGGTGCTGATCAGTGCGGCCAGGCCGTCGGCGTTGATGCCGCAGAACACGTGCGGGGCGGCCGCCGCGCGCACCCCGTCGACGGCGGTCTGCACGTCGCCGTCGGTGGAGTTCTTGATCCCGACCGGCATGGACAGCGCGCTGCACAGTTGCCGGTGCACCTGGCTGGCCGCCGTGCGCGCGCCGATCGCTCCCCAGCTCACCGCGTCGGCGAGGAACTGCGGGATGATCGGGTCGAGGAACTCGCAGCCCACCGGGAGACCCAGCTCGGACACGTCCAGCAGCAGGGCGCGGGCCAGCCGGAGGCCCTTGTTCACCGCGTAGCTGCCGTCCAGGTCCGGGTCGTTGATCAGGCCCTTCCAGCCCAGCGTGGTGCGCGGCTTCTCGAAGTAGACCCGCATCACCACGCGCAGCTCGTCGCCGAACCGCTCCGCGTCGGCGGCCAACAGCGCGGCGTACTCGAGCGCCGCCGCCCGGTCGTGGATCGAGCACGGGCCGACCACCACGATCAGCCGGTCGTCCACGCCACCGACGATGTCCGCGACCTCGCCGCGGAACCGCTCGATCCGCCGCCCGGTATGCGCAGGCAGCGGGTGCTCCTGGCGCAACAGGGCGGGCGAGATCAACGGGCTGATCTTGGCGGTGCGCTTGCCGTCCAGTTGGACTTGGTCAAGCTGGTCGGATGTGACCGTCATGATTTACAGGGCTCCCTCTCCGCGGGCCGCCCCGAAATGCGTCGAGCCGGCTCTCGTCAGCGTCCGGCTCGGGTGTGGTGGTGGTTTTGTCAGCGCGCGCGGTCGCGGGCTGGCCCACCCCGGGCCGGCCAGCTAAACCAGAAATAGCGCTGCACGCATGCGAGACTACCCGACCCCGGCTGCGCGCAGGAATGTGAGCTGGTCGGCGACCATCCGGTCGCGCAGCTCACCGTGGTAGACCTGGAAGTGGTCGCCCGGGTAATGCCTGATCTCGGCGCGGGGCGCGCGGGCAGCGGCGAGCGGCACGCCGGCCGGGTCGATCAGGTTCTCGTGGTCGCTCACGCAGACCAGAAGCGGGCAGCTCACCCCCGGCAGGTCGGCCTCGGCGTGGTAGCGCAGCATGTCCAGCGCGGCGGCGGCCGGTACCCGGTTGTCGAACGTGGACCCCTCACCGACCAGCGAGTTCCATCCCTCCAGCGCGCCCGGCGCGGTGACGAACGCCCGCTCGCCGGGGCGTCCAACGATCTTCAGGTAGCGGCGCGGTCGGCGCAGCGCGGCGCGCGCCAGGTCGTCCAGGATCGGGCCGGTGAAGCCGAGCAGCGCGCGCGGGCCGGCGGCCAGCGCGATCTTCCGGCCGGAGAACACCGGGCACTGCACGACGGCCGCCGCCAGCTCGGGGTGCTTGGCCGCCGTGGCCACCACGTGGCTGGCCCCGAACGAGGTTCCCCACAGGGCGATCCTCCTCCGATCGAGCTCCGGACGGTTGCGGACGAAGGCGAGCGCGGACTCGACGTCCTCCAGGTAGCGGCGCGGGCTCATCAGGCCCCGGGGTTCGCCGTCCGACCCACCGAGGTGGCGGAACTCGAAGGCCAGCACGGCCAGCCCGGCCTGGGAGAACGCCCGCTCGTACGCCGGCAGGCCCATGTCGTGGGTGGCCCCGCCGCCGTGCACCAGCAGCACCACCGGGTGCGGCTTCTCGTGGTTTTCCGGCCGGGTCAGCCAAGCGGCGCAGTGCTCGCCCCGATCGCCGGACGGGATGCGGAACTGGGTCTGGATCACCGGGATCTCCTTCGTTCAAGTACTGTGTACGTAAACAGCAGTACATCACGTACCTTGTACGCAATCAAGGAGGATCCGCCGTGCCCGCGCCGAGAAGGTTCACCCCCGAGGCGCTCCGCGACGCCGCACTGGCCATCGTGGACGCCGACGGCCTGGACGCGCTGACCATGCGCGCGCTGGCCGGCCGCCTGGGCACCGGCGCAATGACGATCTACAACTACGTGGACGGCCGGGACGGACTGAACGCGCTGGTCGCGGCGGCGGTGCTGGCCGACGCGCCGGCGTTCCCGCCGACCGGGCGGGCGGACTGGGCCGGGGAGGTGCGATCACTGGCCGAGTGGCTGTGGCGGGCGGTCCGGGCGCACCCCAACGCCATCCCACTGCTGCTCAACCGGCGCACCACCGACGAGTCGACCATGGCCTACGCCGAGGCGCTGCTGGGCGCGCTGCGCCGCTCCGGGCGATCCGGGTTCGCGCTGCTCGCCGCGTTCCGCGCGGTCACCGGTTTCGTCACCGGGTTCGCCCAGGCCCGCCTGGTCGCCGAGGGTGACCCGGACCCGGCGCTGGCGCACGCCCTCACGCTCCCCGCCGAGCGCTACCCCGGCCTACGCGAGATCGCCGAAGCCACCACCGCCACCACCCGCGACGCCGAGTTCACCGCAGCCCTCGACCTGATCCTCACCGCCCTGCGCGTGAGCACGCCTGATTCAGTGGGTTCAGCACAGTGATTCAGTCACTTGAGCAGGGTGGTTCAGTGGGTTCAGCACGGTGATTCAGTCACTTCAGCACGGCGGGCGCCTGCGGAAACGACTGAATCACACTGCTGAACCCACTGAATCACCATGCTGAAGGCACTGAATCGGGGGGTTGTTAGTCGGCGAAGCCGGGGAGCCAGCGTTCTACGATCTCGCGCGAGGCGACGGTGCAGTCGATTTGCGAGCAGATGGCCATCCAGCCACCGACCACCCGGATCGCCATCAGGTACTGCGGCGGCAGGCTCATCGAGCGGCCGGTGCGGAAGTCGCGGCCGCCCAGGTTGAGCAGCCGGCCGCCCTCGTTCTGCATGAAGTCGCGGTGGTAGCGGAACTTCTCGGTGCGCACCGGGCCGCCCAGCGCGCCGATGTAGTGCAGCACGTCCTCGGCGGTGACCTTGTCCTCGCGGCCGACGAAGCCCTCCCGGATGAGCAGCTCGAGCATCTCCTCGCCGCGCTCGTCGGCGGCGAACCGGATGATCCGGCCCAGCGGGCGGGGAATGCCGTCCGGGTAGGGAGCGCAGGCGCCGAAGTCCAGCACGCCCAGCCGCCCGTCCGGCAGGATCCGGTAGTTGCCGTGGTGGGGGTCGGCGTGCAGCAGGCCCACCCGGGTCGGCGAGGAGAACATCAGCTCCTGCACGGTGTAGCCCAGCCAGTCGCGCAACTGCTGCTCCTGAGCGTCGCGCACCGGGTTGTGCGCGTACACGGACAGCGAGGTGCCCTCGATCCATTCGGTGACCAGCACCTTCGGCGCGGAGGCCACCACCCGGGGGACGCACACCTTCTCATCCCCGGCGAATGCCTTGCCGAACGCGCGCTGGTGATCCGCCTCCAGCCGGTAGTCCAGCTCCTCGGCCATCCGGTCGGTCAGCTCGTCCAGCAGCGCGCGCACGTCCGCGCCCGGCACCATCAGCTGGATCATCCGGGAGAACCGGCGCAGCTGGCGCAGGTCCGAGAGCAGCGCCTGGTCCGCGCCCGGGTACTGCACCTTGACCGCCACCTCGCGGCCGTCGTGCCAGATCGCCTTGTGCACCTGGCCGATGCTGGCCGCGCGCGCGTCGTCCGCGTCGAACTCGGCGAACCGCTCGGGCCAGCGGGAACCCAGCTGTTCGGCCAGCTGCCGGTGCACGTCCTTCTTGGGCATCGCCGGGGCGTTGGCCTGCAGCTTGGTCAGCGCCTCCTGGTACGGCTCGGCCAGCTCCACCGGGATGGCCGCCTCGTAGACCGACAGCGCCTGGCCCAGCTTCATGGCCCCGCCCTTGAGCTCGCCCAACACGGCGAACAGCTGGTCGGCGTTGCGCATCGCCAGGTCGGCGGCGACCTCGGCCCGGTCCGCCCCGGCGATCCGGCGAGCCCATCCGGCCGCGGTGCGACCGGCGAAACCAACGGGGATCGAGGAGAGCTTTGCCGTCCGCGCGGCGGCGCGCCTGGGCGGTTCCGTCATGAGATCAATGTAACTCAGTTATAGCGCAACAGCGAGACTGGCGCGTTGATTTGTCGCAGCCCCCCACCGCTTTGGCAGGATCGTGCCGTGACCGCCCACCCCCCGGCCCGCGTGCCGCAAACGCTGTTCGACGACCCGGCCGCCGAGCGGCGCTGGCGGGCGCGGTTCCTCGCCCCTCGGATGTCGCTGCCGGAGTGGGCACTCGAGGCGCCCCAGCGCTGCGTCTACCAGTCGAACGTGAGCGGCACCTGGGAGATTTACGCCTGGGACCGGGAGTCCGGGGTGCACCGGCAGGTCACCGACCGGCCCAACGGCACGCACAGCGCCACGATCAGCCCGGACGGCGCACGGCTGTGGTGGTTCGCGGACACCGACGGCGACGAGTTCGGCCGCTGGGTGAGCGAGCCGTTCGACGCCGACGGCGCCGCGCAACCCGCCGTCACGCTCCCCGAGGGCGCCGAGCCCGACGCGCTGGACGGCTACTCCGCCGGGCTGGCGATCGGCTCGCGGGTGGTCGCGCTGGGCACCGCCACCGACGACGGCACCAGGATCTGGCTGAGCCGGGCCGGCGGCCCGGCCGAGCTGGTGTACGAGCACGCCGAGGACGCCGGCGTCGGCGCGCTGTCCCACGACGAGACGCTGCTGGCCATCTCCCACTCCGAGCACGGTGACTCCCGGCACCCCGCGCTGCGCGCGCTGCGGATCACGCCGTCCGGGACCGAGGTGCTCGCCGAACTGGCCGACGGGCCGGGACGCGGGCTGGTGCCGCTGGAGTTCCCCGAGCGGGAAGGGGACAGCCGGCTGCTGGTCGGGCACGAGCGC
Source organism: Actinospineispora eucalypti (assembly GCF_039543365.1). NCBI lineage: Bacteria > Bacillati > Actinomycetota > Actinomycetes > Pseudonocardiales > Pseudonocardiaceae > Actinospineispora > Actinospineispora eucalypti. The sequence continues at coordinate 421,272 of NZ_BAABJP010000001.1, read as the reverse complement.
CGGGGCCGCGACGAGCTGCTCATCTGGGACCTGGCCACCGGCGAGCAGCACCAGCTGGACATCGACCTGCCCGGCGACCTGGCCGGCGGGTTCTACCCGGACGGGCGGGCGCTGCTGGTCGCGCACACCCACGCGGCGCGAACCACCCTGCACCGCTACGACCTGGACACCGGCTCGTTGACGGCGCTGCCGACCGCGCCCGGCTGCGTCGGCGCGGCCAGCGTGCGGCCGGACGGGACCGTGGAGTACGGCTGCTCGTCGGCGGCGCACCCGCCGTCGGTGCGCGCGCTCTCGGTGGCCGGAGTGGACGCCGAGCTGCTGCGCCCGCCGGGGGAACGCGCGCCGGACTCGGTGCCCGTGGAGGACGTCTGGGTGGACGGGCCGGGCGGGCGGATCCACGCACTGATCGCCTCCCCGAGCGGGGAGAAACCCCACCCGGCGGTGTTCGTGCTGCACGGCGGGCCGCACGCGGCCGACGAGGACCGGTTCTCCGCCGTGCGCGCGGCCTGGGTGGACGCCGGGTTCGTGGTGGTTGAGGTCAACTACCGGGGTTCCACCGGCTACGGCTCGGCCTGGCGGGACGCCATCGAGGGCAAACCCGGCCACACCGAACTGGCCGACGTGGCCGCCGTGCACGCGTGGTGCGTCGCGTCCGGGCTGGTGGACCCGGCGCGCTGCGTGGTGAACGGCTGGTCCTGGGGCGGCTACCTGACCCTGCTGGCCCTGGGCACCCAGCCGGAGGTGTGGGCGGCCGGCGTGGCCGGGGTGCCGGTGGCCGACTACCTGACCGCGTACGCGGACGAGATGGAGCAGTTGCGCGCGTTCGACCGCGCACTGTTCGGCGGCTCGCCGGACGAGCTGCCGGAGCTGTACCGGCTCGCGTCGCCGCTCAGCTACGTGGACAACGTGCGCGCGCCGCTGCTGGTGCTGGCCGGGGAGAACGACCCGCGCTGCCCGATCCGGCAGGTGGACAACTACCTGGACGCGCTGGCTTCACGGGGGGCCGACTACCAGGTGCTTCGGTTCGATGCCGGGCACGGGTCGCTGGTGGTGGCCGAGGCGATCAGGCACACGGCGGCGGAGATTGGCTTTGCGCAGCGTGCGCTGCGCAAAGCCCCGTGAGTGGCGAGTGTGGCTATAGCCATACTCGCCACTCACGGGTCCTCGCGCGCCGCGCGAGGGCAATCGACCGCCAGGCCGCGGTCGCGACCAGGGCCATGGCGAGCACGGTGACCACGTAGATCACCACGGCCAGCGGAGAGTTCTCGATCACCTCGGCCGGGGACCGGGCCACGATCGCGTGCGAGACGCTCGCGGTCAGGTTCAGTGCGACGGCCAGTGCGCCGGCCACGCCGAGCAGCACGACCACCGCGCCGGGTGAGCGGCCGCGCCGCGCGCCGCGCACCAGCAGCGCCAGGCCGAGCACCGCGCCCATCACACTGACCAGCGTGGCCGCCTGGTACATCGGGTAGAGCCAGGCCACCTCCGCCGGGGTCGGCGGGGCCTGCCGGGGCACCACCGACCAGAGCAGCCCCCACAACCGGCTGGCCACCGGGAGGCCGAACAACAGCAGCAGCGCGGTGCGCCGGCCCTGACTGGCGGTCAGTTCGGCCTGGTAGACCGGGACCAGTGTGTCCGGGTCGCCGAACTCCTCGGCCGCCGCGCGCCGGGCCGCCTCGGTGCCGTAGCCGGCCTCGGCGTAGCGGCGCTCGGCGTCGGCGAGCCCGTCAGCCACCTCGGCGAGCAGCTCACGCCGGGCCCGACGGGGTCCGTACAGGCGCGCGTCCAGCCGGCGCAACAGTGTGTCCACCGGGTCATTTGGCTCTGCGTGGAAATATGCGACACCGGGGCGGTCCGGCGGGTTCATTGGGTCGCCGGCCATGCCGCACCCGGTCCAGCCTCACCCGCGCCGCCCGCACCCGGTCCGCGCTCGCCCGATGAGCGCTCACCCGCGCCGCCCGCGCCCGGTCCGCGCTCGCCCGATGAGCGCACGCCCGCGCCGAGCACGTTCTCGATCACCTGCCGGAACTCCCGCCACTCGGTGCGGCGGCCGTGCAGGGCGCGCCGGCCGGCCTCGGTGAGCTGGTAGGTGCGGCGCTTGCGACCTCCGACCGTGCTCCACGAGCCGTCGATCCAGCGGGACCGCTCCAACCGGCGCAGCGCCGGGTAGACCGTGCCGGTGGGCAGGTCCAGCGCCCCGCCGCTGCGCGCCTGCAACGCCTCGATCACCGCGTAACCGTGCCGCGGCCCGTCTTCCAGCACGGCCAGGATCAGCGCGTCCAGGTGCCCGCGCACGCCATCCGGTTTCATGCGTAGAGAGTCTACTGATTTGTTTGATGCGTAGACTGTCTATGTATAGCCTGGCCGGGTGAACGAATTCGGCAGGCGAAGCTTTCTGGCCGGCGCGGTCGGAGTGGTCGGAGTGGCCGGCTCGATCGGAGCGGCGGCGGTCACGGCCGGGCTGGCGGGTTGCGGATCGGACGCCACCGGCGGCGGGGGCGGACCCGGCAATGGGGGCGGGTCCGCCCCGGCCGACGCGCCGCGCGGTACCGGCGGCTCCGACGAGGACGGCGCCTCCGACAAGGACGGCGCCTCCCGCGACTCCGGCGGGCGGTCGCGGGAGGACGGCGAGGTGCTGCCCAGCGAGCTCCCGTTGCCGGCGGCGTTCGTGGCTCCGCTGCCGATCCCGCCGGTGCGCCGCCCGGTGGACGGTCGGATCGAGATCGCCCAACGGGTCGGGCGGGCGCGCATCCTGCCCGGGCTGGACACCCCGGTCTTCGGGTACGACGGGATCTTCCCCGGGCCGACCATCGAGACCCGCCGCGACGAACCGGTGACGATCGTGCACCACAACGAGCTGCCCGTACCCACGGTCACCCACCTGCACGGCGGCCACACCCCGGCCGAGCACGACGGCTGGCCGCTGGACCTGCTGCTGCCGGCCGCCACCGAGCCGATGAGCTGGCTCCGGCACGGCATGCCGGGCAATGCCGTGGTGGGCACCCGCGAGCACGTCTACCCGATGCGCCAGCGCGCGGCCACGCTCTGGTACCACGACCACCGCATGGACTTCACCGGCCCGCAGGTGTGGCGCGGGCTGGCCGGGTTCCACCTGGTCCGGGACGCCGAGGAGGACGCCCTGCGGCTGCCGGCCGGCCGGCGCGAGCTGCCGCTGATGCTGTGTGACCGCTCGTTCGACGCGCGCGGGCGGCTGCTCTACCCGTCGGTGGATCCCTCGCTGCGCCAGCTGCCCGGGGTGGAGCGGCACTGGTTGGACGGCGTGCTCGGGGACGTACAGCTGGTCAACGGCGCGCCGTGGCCGGTGGTCGAGGTGGATGCGGCCCGCTACCGGCTACGCCTGCTCAACGCCGCCAACGCGCGGCGCTACCGGCTGGCCTGGCAACCCGGCGGGGAGTTCCTGCAGGTGGGTTCGGACGGCGGCCTGCTGGCCGCGCCGGTCGGCCACCGGGAGATCGACATCGTGCCGGGCGAACGGTTCGACGTGGTGGTGGACTTCGGCGGCTACCCGGTGGGCAGTGAGGTGACCATGGTCAACCGGCTGGGCGAGGGTCGGATGGCCGAGGTGATGCGGTTCCGGATCACCTCGGCGGCGACCGGGCCGAACCCGCCCGTCCCGGACCGGTTGGGCACGGTCGAGCCGCTGCGCCCGCCGGCCGGCGCGCCGACCCGGAAGTGGCGGGTGACCCGGGGCCAGAACCGCCGGACCGACCCGCACTCCAGCTGGACCATCAACGACCGCCCTTTCGACCCCTCCCGGGACGACGCCACGGCGAGGCTCGGCGAGGTGGAGCGCTGGCTGGTCACCTCCGACCTGCACCACCCCTTGCACGTCCACCTGGACCCGTTCCAGGTGCTGTCCCGGGGCGGGCGCCGCCCGCTGTCCACGGATGCCGGGTGGAAGGACACCGTGGACCTGCGGCCGGGCGAACGGCTGGAGCTGGCCGTGCGGTTCGCCGACTACTCCGGGAGGTATGTGTTCCACTGCCACAACTTGGAGCATGAGGACATGGCGATGATGGCGGTGCTGCGCACCGCCTCGTGAGTGATTTGTATGGCTTTAGGCATACAAATCACTCACGAGGTTCGGCGCAGCCGAACCATCTAGGCAGGTGCTCGACCAACTCCCGCTGGTCCTCGCCGACCCAGGCCACGTGCCCGTCCGGGCGCAGCAGCACCGCCGGCGCGTCCAGCTCTTCGCTGACGTCCACCACTCGGTCCACCCGGTCGGCCCAGCCGGCCACGGACAGCTGGCCGGTCTGGTCCAGCAACAGCCCCCGGCCGCCGTGCATCAGCTCGTACAGGCGTCCCCGCTTGAGGCCGATGTCCCGCATCCGCCGGCCGAGCAGCTCGTGCCCCTCGCCGAAGTCGTAGCGGATCCCGATCGCGATCAGCTTCTCGACCAGGTACTTGTTCACCTCCTCGAAGCGCGTCAGCTCGGTCACCAGCCGGCGCACCGCCTGGGCGCCCGGCGCGGTGGACATCAGCTCCATCTGCGCGCGGGTGTTCTCCAGCACGTCGGCGGCCACCGGGTGCCGCTCGGTGTGGTAGCTGTCCAGCAGGCCCTCCGGCGCCCACCCGCCGACCGCCGCGGCCAGCTTCCAGCCCAGGTTGAACGCGTCCTGGACGCCCAGGTTGAGGCCCTGCCCGCCGGCCGGCGGATGGATGTGCGCCGCGTCCCCGGCCAGCAGCACGCGGCCGACCCGGTAGCGCTCGGCCAGCCGGGTGGCGTTGCCGAACCGCGACAGCCAGCGCGCCGAATGCACGCCGAAGTCGGTGCCGGCGGTGGCCCGCAGCTGTTGCTTGAACTCGTCGAAGGTCGGCGGGACCGAGCGGTCCTCGACCAGTCCCGCCGCCGGCACCAGGACCCGGTACCGGCCTTCCCCCAGCGGCATGAACCCGAACAGCTTCTGGGTCTTGCGGACCTCGGCCATCACTTCGGTGAGCGTCTCCGGCGGCACGCCCACCTCCATCTCGCCGAGCAGCGTCTCCAACGTGCTGGGCTCGCCGGGGAAGTCCACGCCGAGCAGCTTGCGCACGGTGCTGCGGCCGCCGTCGCAGCCGACCAGGTAGCGGGCACGCAGCTCGGTGCCATCGGTTAGCTCGGCGGTCACCCCGTCGTCGTCCTGGGTCAGCCCGACCAGCGTGTAGCCGCGCCGGACCTCGACCCCGAGCTCGGCGGCCCGCTCGGCCAGCAGGCGTTCGGTGATGGTCTGCGGAATGCCCAGCACGTAGGGGTGCGTGGTGTCCAGCCGCTCCGGCGCGGGCCGGACGATGGCGGCGAAGAAGCCGTCCAGCGGGTGCTTCTTGCCGAGCGCGAGGAACCGGTCCAGCAGGCCACGCTGGTCCATCACCTCGATGCTGCGCACGTGCAGGCCCAGCGAGCGGACCACCTTGGTCGGCTCCGGTTCCCGCTCCAGCACGACCACCCGCACGCCGTGCAGCCGCAGCTCGCAGGCCAGCATCAGGCCGGTCGGCCCGCCGCCGGCCACGATGACGTCGATCATGCGTCTCCCTCGGTCTCGAGCAGCAGTTTCGCGGCGGCGGTCGCCCCGTCGGCGCGGATCGTGCCGGCCACGGCGGCCGCCCGCTCGCGGATTCGCGGGCTTTCGAGCGCGGTTCCGAGCGCGGCGGAGAGCGACTCGAAGGTCGGCACCGGACCCTGGTACGCCACGCCGACGCCCAGCTCGGCCACCCGGCCGGCCCAGTACGGCTGGTCCGCCAAGGTCTGCTCGCGCGCCGACCAACCGACCGGCACCATCGGCACCCCGACCCCGGCCAACCGCCGCGCGAACACCTCGTCCGGCGGCGCGCACACCAGCGCCTCGGCGCCGAGGTCCCGCAACGCCACCGCGAGCCCCGCCAACGGTTCGACGTCCCCCCTCGACCCGTAGGTCGACAACAACACACGCACTCGGCGACTCCCATTTCCGCAGGTACTGGCCTTGGCCGGGAGATTCTGCGGCATGACCCGGGTCTTGCCGCAAGCCCCGGGGTGCGCTATAAGTTGAGAGTGGGAGGGGGTCGATAGGCTCCTCCCGGGGCCACGGGCAGGCTTCGGCACCGTCCGAGGCCGGGTACTCGTTCGACGGGTTCGCCGAGCTGCGTGCCGGCGTCGAGCGGCTGGTCCGGGAGCGGCCGGACGTCTCGGTGTCCTGGTTGGGCGCGGACCATCGCCTGGTCACCACGCACGCCGGCGAGGTCGCCGGGATCATCGGCGCGGGTGCGGGCCCCGGATGATCGCCACGGGTGGCGGATCGGCCGCGATTTTCGCTGCCGGACCGCCACTCGCGACGATCACCGCATGTGCTGAGAGCGCCGACTCACTGTGCTGAGAGTGCCGACTGGCGGGGTGGGGTGGGTCAGGTTTTGGCGATCAGGGTTACTTCGATGTTGCCTCGGGTGGCTTTGGAGTAGGGGCAGACCTGGTGCGCCTTGGTGACCAGGTCGTCCGCCGCCGCCTGGTCCAGGCCGGGCAGCGTGGCGGTGATGGTGGCGACCAGGCCGAAGCTGGTGTCGTCCGGGCCGATCCCGACATCCGCGCCGACCGTGGCGCCGTCCGGGATCTTCACCTTCTCCTTGCCCGCGACCAGGCGCAGCGCGCCGTGGAAGCAGGCCGCGTAGGCGGCGGCGAACAGCTGCTCGGGGTTCGTCGCGCCACCCGGGCCGCCCAGGGCGGGCGGCATCTTGAGCGGAAGGTCGATGAAGCCGTCGTCGGAGCGGACCGCGCCGTCGCGGCCACCTCCGGAGGAAACGGCACTTGCGGTGTATTTCACATCCATAACCATCAGCTTCCCGTAGTCGCGCGTTTTCGCAACCGAAACACGGGCAGTACATGGTGGCCTATGGTCGTAGGGCGAGGAGGCTGATCGTGGGGCTCTGGCGGGTGCACGTGCAGGTGGCCGACCGACCCGGGCAGCTGGCCGAACTGGCGGCTGCCGTGGGCCGGGCCGGCTGCAACATCGTGTCGTTGACCGTGCTCGGCGAACGCGGCCCGGACGGCGAGGTCACCGACGAGCTGCTGGTGGACGCCACCGCGGCCGCCGCCGCCGACCTGCCCGAACGCATCCGCGCCGCCGGCATGGGCTGCACGTTGGCGCGGGCCGCCGACGCCGGTGAGCTGCGCGATCCGGTCACCACCGCGCTCGCGGTGGCCCGCCGGGTGACCGGAGACCCGGACGCCGCGCCGCGGGCCCTGGCCAGCCTGCTGCACGCCCGCCTGGCCGACTCGGCCGGTGGTGAGGAGTACACCCACGAGATGCGCGTGCTGGGCCGCGAGGTGTGGCTGCGCCGCGCCTGGCCGTTCACCGCGACCGAGCTCTCCCGGGCCGCCGTGCTCGCGGAGCTGGCCGAACAGGCCGCCGTCGCCGCCACCGGGCACCCGGACCCCGAGCAGGGGGCCAACAACCTGGGCCTGGTGCTGCTCGGCAACGGTTCCGAGGTGGAGCTGCGGGTGGCCGGACCGGCGGACGCGCCGCTGGTCGCCGCGCTGCACGCCCGGTGCACGCCGAGCACCCGGCGCGGCCGGTTCCTCAACCCCAGCCCGACCCTGTCCACCGACGAGCTGACCGCCCTGCTGGTCGGCCGCAACGGTGCTGGCATGGCGCTGCTGGCCCTCACCACGGACGGCGGCCACGCCGTCGGGATCGCATCGGTGGACCCCGACCACACCGGCGACCACCCGACCCAGGGCGCGCTCGGTGTGCTGGTGGAGGACGCCTGGCAGGCCAGGGGCGTCGGCACCGCGCTCATCCGGCGGACCGTGGAACTGGCCACCGAGCTGGGCTACACCGCCATGACCGCCTCCGCGCACCCCGGCAACCTGCGCATCACCCGGCTGCTGCGCCGCTCCGGGCTGCGCCCCACCGCGCAGCTGGTGGACGGCCTGCTGCAGATCCACGTGCACCTGGAGCCCCGGGAGACGGCGATATCCACGCGCTGAGCACACTGTGCCGATGACCCCGTTGCTGGTGTTCGACGGTAACTGCGGTTTCTGCACCCGGACGCTGGGCTGGCTGCGCCTGCTGGACCGGCACCGCCAGATCGAGACGGTGCCGCTGCAGCGGGCGGGCGCGGCGGAGCGGGTGGGCGCCAGCCCGGAGGAGTGCGCGTCCTCGGTGCGCTGGCGGGGCGCGGACGGCACCCGGGCCGGCGGCGCGGAGGCGATCGCGCACGCGCTGTCCGTCGCGCTGGACGCGGCCTGGCCGGTGCCGTTCTACCGGCGCACCGCGCGCTGGCAGGAGCGGCTCTACCAGCTGGTTGCCGACAACCGGTACCGGCTTCCGGGCATCACGCCCTGGTGCGTGCGCTATCCGGGCGACTGCCAGTGATCACGTTCGGGAACTGAGAGTCAGTTCAGCCCGTCGCGTGGGTGACGCGACGCGCCCCCTTTGTGTCATTGATCCACGTCTCTTCCCTGCTTAATGTTGCTCTCCGTGATCAGGTCGCGGCTCGTGGCCGCTGGATCGGCCATGGCCGGCGTGCTGCTGTTACTGCTGCCCGCGCCGACCGCCGCCGCGCAGAGCGAGGCGGTCACCGGCTACGTGGTGCGCATGGCGACCGGGGAGAGCGTGGACGGGGCGGCCGCCGAGGCGGGCGCGGCGCCGACCAAGCGGTACTCCCGGGCGGTCACCGGGTTCGCCGCCTCGATGACCAACAGCCAGGCCGTCCGGCTGCGCACCCGGCGCGGGGTGCTCGCCGTGGAGCCGGACCGGCGGGTGCCGAGGGCCTACGAGGACTCGTTCCGGCCGGCCCCGGCGGCCACCCAGGGCAACCCGGCCAACTGGGGACTGGACCGGATCGACCAGCGGCAGCTCCCGCTGGACGGCACGTTCACCGCCGAGGCGACCGGCGAGGGCGTGCACATCTACGTGCTGGACACCGGGATCGACATCCAGCACCCGGACTTCGGCGGGCGCGCGGTGTTCAACCAGAACTTCGCCGGCGGGGCGGACGGCGACTGCGGCGGGCACGGCACGGTGGTCGCCGGGATCGCCGGCGGGGCGCTCTACGGCGTGGCCAAGCGGGCCACCCTGCACGCGGTGAAGATCCTGGACTGCGACGGCGGCGGCCAGCTGTCCAACATGATCGCCGGGGTGGACTGGGTGGCCAACTACGCCCAGCACCCGGCCGTCGCGGTGCTGTCCTGGCGGTACGACCAGGCCCCCTCGGACACGCTCACCGAGGCGGTGAACCACCTGGTCGACTCGGGCGTCTTCGTGGCCACCTCGGCCGGCAACACCGGCGCCGACTCGTGCGACCTGGCACCGCGCTCGGCCCGCAACGCGCTGGTGGTGGCCAACTCCACGGTGGACGACCAGCGGGCCAGCACATCCAGCACCGGCGGCTGCGTATCTCTCTACGCGCCGGGCAGCGGCATCGTGGCGCCGGTCCCGCAGGGCGGCACGGCATCCTTCAGCGGGACGTCCATGTCGGCGCCGTTCGCCGGCGGGGTGGCCGCGCTGTACAAACAGCGGTTCGGCGACGCCCAGGCTTCGGCGATCAAGAACTGGATGGTCCAGCAGGCCACCCCGGACGCGATCCAGGGCGGCGAGATCGGCGGCACCGCCGACCGCCTCCTCTTCACCGGCGGGCTTTAGGCTTCCGACGTGGACGTGACTGTCTGGCACAACCCCCGGTGTTCCAAGAGCCGGGGTGCCCTGGCGCTACTGGAAGAGCGGGGCATCGACCCCGCGGTGGTGCGCTACCTGGAGGACGCGCCGTCGCGGGCCGAGCTGGAGCACGTGCTGCGCCTGCTCGGCACCGACGACCCTCGGGAGATCACCCGCACCGGTGAGGCGCGTTACCGCGAGCTGGGCCTGCGTGAGGCCGACCGGGACACCCTGTTGGACGCGCTGGCCGCCAACCCGGTGCTGATCGAGCGCCCGATCGTGCTGGTGGAAGGTCGGGCGGTGGTTGCCCGTCCGCCGGAGCGGGTGCTGGAGCTGCTCGGCTAGGAGTTCTCGGGTAGCGGTTTAAAGATCAGCTTGGACGGCGCGGCTCAGTGGTCTGCCGCGGCCCGGGTGCGGCCCGTTGCGTTTGGTCGCTCGCCTCGTCACTGACCGTTGCAGGGTGCGAGATGAGGGTGATCGCCCCCTTGTCCGGCACCTCTGACACTGGGCTTAGGGCCGCCAGCCACGGCCGAACGGTGGCTCCTGGCCTGCGGTAGACCACCGAGCCGCCCCGTCCAAGCTGGTCTTTGGACCGCCGCCCAAACGCCTGAGCCGCCACTAGAAGCCATCGTCCGGTTCGTCCATCGCCAGGACGAAGTTCCGTACGAAGCCGCGCGCGGTGGCGCGCGTGTCCAGGCCGGGCGGGCCGCCCATGCCCAGCCACTCGGCGGCGAGTGCGAGCACGTGCTCGGCGCTCAGCCGGGGCATGATGCGATCGACCACTTCCGCCGCGTCGGCCGTCGGCAGTTCCCGCCGGGCCAGCTTGTACTGCGCGGACAGTTCCCGGATCTCCGGCGAAGTGGTGATGGGTCGACCCCCTTTGAGCAGCATCATTAGTGTAGCGGTGCTACATAATGGATTTCTCAGGCCGGGTGGATCAGGACCTCGGTGGTCTTCACCGCGAACCACAGGTCCGCCCCCGGCGCCAGGGTTCCGTCGAGCGCCAGGTCGGCCACGGCGGCCGGGGTGACGTCGGCGGCCAGGCCGTCCACCCACGGCGGGTCGCCCGGGGCGGCACCGGCGCGCAACCGGACCAGCTCGCCCCGGGGCTCCAACGAGGCCAGCCGCACCCGCAACACGTTGCGCGGGCTGCCCTCCGGCCGCTCGGGGAACACCGCCACCGCCGCCGGCGGGAACACCGCGACCGCCGGCTTGCCCTGGCCGCCGTCGGCGGCCAGGCCGGCCACCAGCAACCCGTCGGCGGTGCGCAGCCCGCCCGGCACGGCGACCCCGGGCACCAGGTTCAGCCCGGCGATGCGGGCGGCGAACGGGCTGCGCGGGCGGGTCAGCACCTCCCGGGTGGGGCCGTACTCCACGATCGAGCCGTCCGCCAGCACGGCCACCTGGTCGGCCAGCACCAGCGCGTCCAGCACGTCGTGGGTGACCAGCAGGCCGGTCGTCCCGGCATCCCGCACCACCCGGTGCAGCAACGCGCGCATGGCCGGCGCGGAGTCCACGTCCAGCGCGGCCAACGGCTCGTCCAGCAGCAACAGCTCGGGCGACACCGCCAGTGCCCGGGCCAGCGCGACCCGTTGCGCCTGGCCACCGGACAGCGCCGAGGGCCGGCGGTGACCCAGCTCGGCCGCGTCCACCTCGGCCAGCCAATGCCGGGCGGTCTCACCCGCCTTGGCTCTGCGCACACCGGCGCAACGCGGCCCGAAAGCCACGTTCGCCTCGGCGGTCAGGTGCGGGAACAGCAGTGACCGCTGGGCCAGCAGCCCCACACCCCGCCGGTGCGCCGGCACGTGCACGCCGGCGGGCACGTCGGTGAGCACCCGGTCGCCCAGGCGCACCCGGCCGGCGTCCGGGCGCAGCAACCCGGCCAGTACGCCCAGCAGGGTGGACTTGCCGGCGCCGTTCGGCCCCAGCACCGCCAGCACCTCGCCCTTGGCCAGCGAGACCGACACGTCCAGGGTGAACTCCCGCCGGCGCACCGTCACTCCGGCCTCGACAAACGTCACCGCAGGCCCTCCGCCGCCCTCGGGCGGGCCACCGCGATCACCAGCACCGCCACCACGACCAGCACCAGGGACAGCGCGATCGCGCCGTCGGTGTCCACCTCGCGCTCCTGGTAGACCAGCAGCGGCAGCGTCCGGGTGGTCCCGGCCAGGCTGCCGGCGAACGAGACGGTCGCGCCGAACTCACCCAGCGCGCGGGCGAACGCCAGCACCAGCCCCGACCCCAGCCCGGGCAGCACCAGCGGCAGCGTCACCCGGCGGAAGACGGTGAACGGCGCCGCGCCCAGCGTCGCCGCCACCTCCTCGTAGCGCTCCCCGGCGGTGCGCAGCGCCCCCTCCAGGCTGACCACCAGGAACGGCAGCGAGACGAAGGTCTGCGCCAGCACCACGGCCGCCGTGGTGAACGGCACGGTCACCCCGAACCACAGCTCCAGCAGCCGCCCGGCCAGCCCGGCCCGGCCGAGGGTGTAGAGCAGCGCCAACCCGCCGACCACCGGCGGCAGCACCAGCGGCAGCAGCACCACCGGCCGGGCCAGCCGCACCAGCGACGACCGGGACCGGGCCAGCACGGCGGCCAGCGGCCCGCCCAGCAGCAGGCACAGCGCCGTCGCCCAGGCCGCCGTCTCCAGGGACAGGCGCAACGCGGACAGCGCGGCGTCGCTGGTCACCAGTTCGGGCAGCCGCACCAGGTCGGCCCGCAGCACCATCCCCAGCACCGGCAGCAGGATCAGCCCGAACCCGGCAACCGCCGGCACCCACAGCACCCACGGCAGCCCGACCCCGAGCACGTGCCGGTCCGGCGTCGAGGTCAACCCGGCGTCACGGGGTGGCGAAGCCGGCGTCGACCAGGGCCTTCTTGCCCTCGGGGCCGCGGACCAGCTCGATGAACTTGGTGGCCAACTGGGGCTGGCTGGCGTTGGTCAGCTGGGCGATCGGGTAGCGGTTGATCGCCTTGTCCGCCTCCGGGAAGTCCACCCCGGTGAGCTTGTCGCCGGCGGAGCGCACGTCGGTCACGTAGACCAGCCCGGCGTCGGCGTCCCCGCTGGTGACCTTGCTCAGCACCGAACGCACGTCGGCCTCCTCGCTGACCGGCTTCAGCGTCAGGTTGGTGGCCTTCTCCACCTGTTTGGTGGCCGAGCCGCACGGCACCTGCGGCGCGCACACGACCACCTTCAGGTCCAGCTTGGTCAGGTCGGCGAACCCGTGCAGGCCCTTCGGGTTGCCCGCCGGCACGGCGATCTGCAGCTTGTTGGTGACGAACACCTGGGGCGGCGCGGAGGTCAGCCGGGCCTGGCTCACCTTGTCCATGGTGGAGGTGTTGGCGGCGGCGAAGACGTCCACCGGCGCGCCGTTCACGATCTGGGTGGCCAGGTCGGACGAGCCGCCGTAGTTGAAGCGGACGGTGGCTCCGGGGTTCTGCTGCTCGAAGGTCTTGCCCAGCTGGTCGAACACGTCGGTGAGGGACGCCGCCGCCGAAACGGTCAGCGTGGTCATCGGTGCACCCTGCTCACGGGTCGGCCCGGCCGCCCCGGTCTCCCCGCCACCGCACCCGGCCAACAGCCCCAGGCCGAGCACCGCAACCGCCACGACCAACCGCCTCATTGCACCCCTCCGGGAGTTTCAACCACCACGTGGGTCGACTTGACCACGGCGACCGCCAGCGAGCCGATCTGCAGGCCCAGCTCCTTGACCGCCTCGGTGCTCATCAGCGAGACCACCCGGTGCGGCCCGCACTGCATCTCCACCTGCGACATCACCCGGTCCGAGACGATCTCGGTGACCAGCCCGACCAGCCGGTTGCGCGCGGACCGGCCCACCGAGGACGGGTCCGGCGCGGCGTGCGCCTGCGACCGGGCGAACTCGGCCAGCCGGGCGCCGTCGATCACCTTCCGGTTGGACGCGTCCACGCTCACCGGCAGGGTGCCCGCCTCCACCCACCGGCGGACCGTGTCATCACTCACGCCGAGCAGCCGCGCGGCCTCGGCAATCCTGAACTGCGGCACAAGCGGGACCCTACATCCGATAGTGCGGCCCGACCTAGTGAAACCGCGCGCGCCTGGGGGTTGGCTCCTAAGCTGCGACCGTGGACTTTGCACCGAGCGACAAGGCCGCCGACTACACCGGGCGCATGCGCGCGTTCACCGACGAGGTGGTGATTCCCGCCGAGCCGGTCTACGAGGCCTGGCGGGCGGAACGGCGCGGCACCCCCCAGGAGTGGGACACCCCGCCGGTGCTGGAGGAGCTCAAGGCCGAGGCGCGCAACCGCGGCCTGTGGAACCTGTTCCTCCCGGCGGTGTCCGGGCTGTCCAACCTGGAGTACGCGCCGGTCGCCGAGGTCTCCGGCTGGTCGCCGGTGCTGGCGCCGGAGGCGATCAACTGCCAGGCCCCGGACACCGGGAACATGGAGACCCTGCACCTGTTCGGCTCGCCGGAGCAGAAGGAGCAGTGGCTGCGCCCGCTGCTGGACGGGGAGATCCGCTCGGCGTTCGCGATGACCGAGCCGGACGTGGCCTCTTCGGACGCCACCAACGTGCAGACCTCCATCCGCCGCGACGGTGACGACTACCTGATCAGCGGCAAGAAGTGGTTCATCTCCGGCACCGCCGACCCCCGTTGCCAGATCTTCATCGTGATGGGCAAGACCGACCCGGACGCGCCCCGGCACCGCCAGCAGTCCATGGTGCTGGTGCCCAGGGACACCCCGGGCATGGAGATCAAGCGGCACATCCCGGTGTTCGGCTACCAGGACCAGCACGGCCACTCCGAGCTGGAGTTCCACGACGTGCGGGTGCCGGTCTCGAACCTGCTCGGTGAGGAAGGTGTCGGGTTCGCCATCGCCCAGGCGCGGCTCGGCCCGGGGCGCATCCACCACTGCATGCGGCTGCTGGGCATGTCCGAGCGGGCGCTTTCGCTGATGGTGCGCCGGGCCAAGGAGCGGGTGGCCTTCGGCCGGCCGCTGGCCGATCAGGGCGTGGTGCGGGAACAGATCGCCAACAGCCGGATCGAGATCGAGCAGGCCCGGCTGCTGGTGCTCAAGACCGCCTGGCTGATCGACCGAGGCGGCGCGCGAGCTGCGTCCACTGAGATCGCCGCGATCAAGGTCATGGTCACCCGGATCGCCTGCGCGGTGATCGACCGGGCCATCCAGGTGCACGGCGCCGGCGGCGTCAGCGACGACTTCCCGCTGGCCTACTTCTACGCCTGGGCCCGCGCGCTGCGCATGGCCGACGGCCCGGACGAGGTGCACCTGCGCACCGTCGCCCGCGAGGAGCTCACTCGCGCGGAGCCCAGTTAGGCGCGCGCGGGAACCACCGCTGATTCAGTCATCCCGGCACACTGATTCAGTCGATCTGGACCACGCGCAATGCCGCCTCCAGCCCGACGAACCCGTCCTTGTCCCGGGTGAGCAACGTCAGCCGGTGCCGGGCGGCGGTCGCCGCGATCAACAGGTCGAACCGCCTCGGCCTCGGATTGCGCCCGGCCTCATGGACCATTGCGGCGAACGCGCCGTACAGCTCCGTGGTCGGCTCGTCCAGCGGCAGCACCTCGTAGCTGTCCAGGATCGTGCGTAACCGACTCCGTCTGGCCATGTTCTGCAGGTGGCTGCCCATCGTGGTGCCGTAGTGCAGTTCGGCGACGCTCACAATGCTGATCGCCACCTGAGCGGCGTGCGTCGACAGTCCGCCGGCCGGCGGCTTGATCCACACGCTGGTGTCGACCAACGCGTTGGGCGGTGAAGTCACCGCGGATCTTCGTCCTCTTGCGGCGGCCCAATTTCGGTATCGTGCAGCAGGTAGTCGATCTCGGCGATGTCCCGCTTCCACTCTTCGTAGTCGATCGGCGGCAGATCGCGGAGCATGGCGTCCACCTCGGCCGCGGGTATCAGAACCCGCTTGCGGCTCCGTTGGTGAGGCACCAGGTCGGCGACCGGGACGCCGTTGACGGTGACGGTGAAGCTCTCCCCGGCCGCCACCCGCCGCATGATGGCGGCGTTGTCGTTGCGCAGCTCGGACTGTTTGATGATCTCGGACACGCTATGAGGATAGCGCTTCATAGCGATTGTGCTCAGCTGAACTGGCTGGTGTCGATGACGGCCAGGCTTTCCCGGGTCGGCACGTACAGCCGGCGGCCGTCGGGCGAGATGGCGGCGTGCCCCGGGTAGACCTGCTTGGAGTCGGCCACCACCCAGCCGGTGCCCACGATGTCGCCGTCGCTCGCGTCGATCACCTTGATCTCGCCCTCCAGGCCGCTGATGGCGAACAGGTAGCGCCCGTTCGGGGACATCACCAGCTGACTGGTCGAGGTGCCGGTGGAGTAGCTGTCGACGACCTCCTTGGTCGCGGTGTCCACCACGTGCAGCCGCCAGGCCTGCACGTAGAGGCGCTTGCCGTCCGGCGAGAGCCGCAGGTTGTTGGGCCGGCTGGAGATGGCCGACTCGGTCGGTATCTTGATCTCGGAAACGGCCCGGCCGTCCAGGTCGACCGTCAGCACCCGGCCCGACTCGTAGTTGGTCACCAGGTACACCCGCCGGCCGTCCGGGGAGACCTCCAGGGTGGAGTCGCCCTCGACGTCGGCGTCGAGCGGCACGTTCGCCAGCTCCGCCCCATCGGCCGCGTCCCGGACCCGCACGGACTTCACCACGGTGCTCACCACGCGGGCGCCGTCCGGGCTCACCGCGAGCAGGCCGGTCGCGCCCGGCATCGCGTCCCGCGTCAGGTGGGTGGTCAGCTCGATCGGGACGACGCCGCCGCTGGTCCCGGCGTACAACCATCTTCCGTCGGACGACATGGCGAGCTTCGAGTACGAGTACCCGCTTCCCCGCAGTACACCGAGCACCGCCTTCGTGGCGGTGTCGATCACCTCGATGCCGTCCTCGACGGTCAGGTACGCCCGCGCCCCGTCGGCCGACACCGCCACCTTGGCGCCCACCGAGATCTTCCCGACCTGCAGCTGCACCGCCGCCGGCAACGAGCGGGCCGGGCCGCAGCCGCCCAGGGCCAGCATCAGGAGCAGCGACAACAGGCCGAGGGCCGCCCGCCGGGACCGGTGCATCATTTGGGTTCGGCTCCGTTCAGTTGCGCTGGCTGATGTCCACGACGGCCACGGCGCCCGGGTCGTCCGACCGGTCCGCGCCCGCGCCCGGGCCGGCCACGTAGGCCCGCCGCCCGTCCGGCGAGACGGCGCAACCGGACGGCTCGAGGCCGACGTCGACCCGCTCCACCACGAACCCGTTCGCGGTGTCGACGACGACCAGCCGCCGCTCCTTGCCGTACTTCGGCACGCCGTACAGGTATCGCCCGCTCGGCGAGAAGGCCAGGCCCTCGAGCCGCGTCTGCACCCGGTGCGCGCCCAGCTTGCGGACCGCGTTCACGTCGACCAGGTCCAGGGTCCCGTCGAAGTCGCCCTTCGAGATGTAGGCGCGACCGCCGTCCGGCGCCACGACGATCGTCTCCGGACCCCGGTTCGGCGGCCGGGGGGTGTAGTCCGGGTTCGGTACCGGCGGCGGCTCGAGCATCACCGTGCCCAGCTTGGTCCGGCCGGCGGTGTCCACCACCGCCACCGCCCTGAGGTCGTTCTCAACCACCCCGACCAGCAGCCGGCGCCCGTCCGGCGTGACGGCGATGCCGAACGGCTTCGGCCCGACCGGCACCGCGCCGGTGACCGCGCCGCTCGCGGTGTCCACCAGCGCCACCGCGCCGCTGGCCGTGTTCACCACGTAGGCCACGCGGCCGTCCGAGCTGAGCGCGAGCTGGTTGGTCACGTTGAACACCGATCCGCCCTGGAACGGGGTGCTCAGGCCCGGCCCGCCGGCCAGCGGGAAGGTGCCGACCGGCCGCTCGGCGGCGGTGTCGATCACGGTGAGGAAGTTGCTCAGGGTCACCACGCCCAGGCGCTGCCCGTCCGAGGACAGCGCCATGCCGGACGAGGTCCCGTCGATATCGATCTTCACGGTGACCGTGTTGCTGGCGGTGTCCAGCACGTACACCCCGTCGCGGGTACGCAGGTAGGCCTTGGCGCCGCCCTTGCCGACCAGCACCTGCTCGGTCCATTCCTTCGCCGGCGACCCGACCGAAACCGTGGTCAGCCGACGGGAGACCAGGCCGGGAACCGGCGCCGGCGCCCCGGCGACCGCCGCCGGGCGCGGCGGTCCGGCCGCGACCGCCGCCGGGCCGGACGGCCAGAACACGACGGCCAGCACCAGCAACGCCACCGCCGAGGCCAGCCCCACCCAGGCCGCCGGCCGCTTCGCCAGCGGCCGGTTCGTCACCCGCGCCCCGGGCCGGGGCGTCAGGAACGCACCGGGCAGCGGGACCACCGACCCCGGCGGCGTCATCGCACCGCTCGGCGGCGGGGTCGTCGGGGCGCCGGGGAGCGCGGTCGTCGGCAGCCCGGCCAGCGGGATCGCCGTCGCGCCGGGAGGCTGGACCACCGGCATTCCGGCGGGCGGGGCGGCCGGGAGGCCGGGTGGGGGCCAGCCGCCGGGGACGTCGGTCCGGGGCGCGAACCGGGCGGCGAGATCGCGCGAGCTGGGCCGTTCCTCGGGGTCCTTGGCCAGGCAGGGGACGAACTCCTCGCGCAGCCACTCCGGCAGCCCGGCCAGCTCCGGCTCGGCGTCGGTGATCCGGTAGAGCATGGCGACCGGGTTCCCGGTGACCCCGAACGGCCCCTTCCCGGTGCAGCCGAACACCAGCGTGGAGGCCAGCGAGAACACGTCGGAGGCCGGCCCGCCGTCCAGGCCGTTGGCCTGCTCGGGCGACATAAAGGCCGGGGTGCCCACCACCATGCCGGTCGCGGTCAGCTTGGTGGCGCCGGCCGCGTGGGCGATCCCGAAGTCGACCAGACGCGGCCCGTCCGGCGCCAGCAGCAGGTTCGACGGCTTGAGGTCCCGGTGCGCGATGCCGAGCGCGTGCACGGCGGCCAGTGCCTCGGCCATCCGGCCGGCCAGCACCCCGACCGTGGCCGCCGGCAGCGGGCCGGCATGGGCGACGTACTCCTCCAGCGAGGGCCCGGGCACGTACTCGGTGGCCAGCCACGGCCGGGGCGCGTGCGGGTCCGCCGCGACGATCGGCACCGTCCAGGGGGCGCGCAGCCGGCTGGCCGTGTCGATCTCCCGGGCGAACCGCTCGCGGAACGTCGGGTCGCCGCAGAGGTCACCGTGCACCGCCTTGACCGCCGCCAGCCGGCCGTCCGGGGTGCGCCCGAGATACACCTGGCCCATCCCGCCCGCGCCCAGCCGGCCCACCAGCCAGAACGGGCCGAGCTGGGCCGGGTCCTCACCACGCAGCTGTTCGATCACCGTCAGCACCAGTTCCCGTCGGCGGGCTTGGCCCGGTCACACTGCGCACCCAACCCCGCCGGCCGGATGCTGTTGATCATCTGTTGCAGGTCCGGGTCGCCGACCACGCCGTCGTCGGCCAGCAGCACCCAGACCAGCGAGAGGTTGGCCGCCGCCGGGAAGGCCACCGCGTGCACCACCGCCGTCGGGGTGCCGCAGGATCCGGGCGGCTTGGTCACCATCGCCGCCACGTGGCTGCCCCGCCGGCCGCCCACCGTCACCTCGCGCACCGCGAGCAGCCGGACGCCCGGCGCCCGGTTCGCCTGCTCGTAGCGCTGCGCCCAGACCTGCGCCGTCTCCCTGGCCGCTCGGGCGGTGCCCGAACCGCCGCCGGTGATGCCGGCGTAGGCGTCCGCCTCGGGCCGGTCCTCTCCGGGGCACCGCAGCGCGCCGTGCTCGGCGATCCCGCTCATCAGCACCTTGGTCCCGCTGGAGTGCTCGAAGCCCTTGAGATAGCCGGGACCCTTGAACGTCCAGCCGGCCGGCACGTCGTAACCGGCGTTGCGCGTGGTGGACACCACCGAGTTCCAGCCGGACACGACCGGGGGGATGAGGGAGGCGCTCACCACCCTCGGCGGCGGCGCGGGCGCCGGCGCGACCGGGGCCGCCGCCGGGGCGGCCGGAGCGGGCGGCGGCGGACTCGACGGAACCGGCTCGGCCGGCGCGGCCACCGGCACCGGGGCGTCGACCCGGCCCGCCTCACGCACCGTCATCACCACCGCCACCCCGACCCCGGCCAGCACCAGGGCCAGCGCCGCCGCGACCGCCGCGCGCCATCTCGGCCGGCCGGACGGACGCCGGAGGGCCTCGAAGTCGGCCGGCGGGGTGAGCAGCGTGCCCAGGTCGGAGCGGGTGCGGTTGATCAGGGTGGCCACCGCCCGGCCCGGCCAGACCTCTTCCGGCACCTGGCCGTTCGCCCAGTCATCCGACCCCGGTTCGGGCGCGCGGCCGAGCCGGCCGCCCGGCTCGGCGGCGCTCGCCTGGTCGAGCCGGCGGGCCAACTCGGCCACGCTCACCTGGTCGAGCCGGCGGGCCAGGTCGGCGGCACTCGGCCGGTCACCCGGCTCCTTGGCCAGGCACGGCTCCAGCTCGGCGCGCAGCCGCGGCGGCACGGCCGAGACGTCCGGCGGCTCGTGCACGATCCGCCGCAGCATGGCCACCGGCGTGGCGGTGCGACCGAAGGGCGGCTGCCCGGTCGCCGCGAACACCAGCACCGAGGCCAGCGAGAACACGTCGGAGGCGAAGTCCTCGCCGTCGCCCCTGGCCTGCTCGGGCGACATGAACGCCGGGGTGCCGACGAGTACGCCGGTGCTGGTCAGCCGGGTCGCGTCCAGCGCCTTGGCGATGCCGAAGTCGATCAGTCGCGGGCCGTCGAGGCCGAGCAGCACGTTCCCCGGTTTGAGGTCCCGGTGCATCACCCGCAGCGCGTGCAGCTCGGCCAGCGCGGTGGCCAGCCGGGCCGAGAGAACCAGGGCCTGCGGCTCGCCGAGCGACCCCGTCTCGGCGACCGCCTCGCTCAGCGAGGGGCCGGCGACGTACTCGGTGGCCAGCCACGGCGGCCGCGCGTTCGGGTCGGCGCCGACCACCGCGCAGGCCCACGGCGCGCGGACCCGTCCGGCGGTCTGGATCTCCCGGGCGAACCGGTCCACGAACTGGCGGTCGCCGGCCAGCCGGTCGTGCACGACCTTGACCGCCACCAGCGCGCCGTCGGGCGCCCGGCCCAGGAACACCTGGCCCATTCCACCGGCGCCCAGCCGGCCGAGGACGCGAAACGGCCCGATCCACTGCGGGTCCCCCACACGCGGCGCATCCACCGTAACCGCCCCCTCAGTTTGATGTCAGACACTTGCTCATCCACCTCGGGAACCCACCCGAACCCGACTCACCCCCACCGACCCCCGACCCGCCCCACCGGTTGGGTCCCAGAGGCCGGCAAGGGTGGGTCGCCTCTCCCGCCGTCATCTGGCGAGTTCCGATTGCCGGAAGCGGCACGTGTAACGGCGTTTTGTTGCCGCTTCCGGCAACCAGCCGTTTCGGATCCCCAACCTCTCCCGCGACGGAAGTGACCATTCGGTGCGCATGGGACGAGCCTCGAGGCAGGTGTCCGAACCCACCGGAACGGCCGTCGTGCGGCGGTTCGGGAACCCGGCGGCAAGCGGCGACGACTTGCCGGGGGAATCGACGTGGGGAGTTGCGGGTGCGGTACGGGCGGCGGACGCTGGCGGTGACGGTGGCGTGCGGGCTTGCATTGGTGGCGGCCGGTTGCGCCGCGCCGGGCGGGGACGACGGGCCGGCGGATGCGGCAGAGGCGGAGTTCGATCTCCGGTTGCCGCCGGCGGGCGGGCCGACCCGCTACCCGCTGAGCATCGACAACTGCGGCATGCGGCTGACCTTCAACGCGCCGCCCCGGCGGGTGCTCATCCTGAACGGGACCTCGGTGGCCGAGGCGGAGAGCATGGTCGCGCTGGGCCTGGGTGACCGGGTGCTGGCCAACGCCCAGCACTACGGGGTGTCCGACCAGCCCGGCCTGACCGAGCGGATCGACGCGCTGCCCACCGGCGGGCTGAGCCAGAACCGGCACTTCGACGTGCCCGCCGAACAGGTACTGGCCTCCGGCGCGGACCTGGTGATCTCCACCTGGTCCGGCGGGTTCGACCCGGCGCTCGGCTTCGCCACCCGGGAACAGCTCGCCGCCGCCGGCATGCCCTCGCTGGTGAACCCGGTGAACTGCGCGATGGGCAAACCGGACGCCACACCCGAGGAACGGCGGACCCACCTGGCCGCCTCGCCGCGCGACTCGCTGAATTTCCTGCTGCTGCTCGGGCAGATCTTCGACGTCTCCGGGCGCGCCCACGCGGTGGCCACCGACCTGGCGAACCGCATCGACCGGGTGCGCGCGGCGGTGGCCGGCCGGCCGGCGAAGAAGATGCTGGTCGTCTTCCCCGGGATGTCGATGATGAACGACAACGGGCTGCCCGCCGTGCTCGCCGGCGGGATCTACGACCGGGTGCTGCAGGCCGCCGGCGGGGTGAACAGCTTCCCCCGCGGCGGCCCGGACCTGACCAGGACGATCAACGCGGAACAGCTGGCGGTGGCCGAGGTGGATCTGCTGGTGGTCGGCGCGTTCACCCCCGGCGAGGTGCCGGAACGGGAGGCGCGCCGGCTGTTCGACGCCTACCCGGGCTGGGCGGCGGCCCGGAACAACGCCTGGGTCGGGGTGTCGGACGGCGTCTACCTGGGCACCACCAACGCCTGGGCGGTGGAGAAGATCGCGAAGGCGGCGCACCCTGAGAGTTTCTGAATCACAACGGGACGCCCCGCTGGCCGGCGTGCTGCTCGCGTTGGCCGGGTTGCTGCTGGCCGCCATGGTCGTCTCGGTCGGCCTGGGCACCGTGACTCTGCCGCTGGACCGCACGGTCGCCGTGGTCGCCGCGCACCTGTTCGGGGACCCGGCCGGGTTGCCCCCGCTGGACGAGCAGATCATCTGGAGGCTGCGGGCGCCCCGGGTGGTGCTCGCCGGGCTGGTCGGTGCGGCGCTGGCGCTGGCCGGCGCGGTGCTGCAGGCGCTGGTGCGCAACCCGCTGGCCGAGCCGTACCTGCTGGGCATCTCGTCCGGCTCGTCGCTGGGCGCAATCGGAGTCCAGGCGACCGGTCTGGGGGTGGGGCTGGGGGTGACCGGCGGGGCGTTCGTCGGCGCGCTGGCCGCCACCCTTGCGGTGTTCCTGCTGGCCCAGCGGTCCGGGCAGCTGGCCGACACCCGGTTGGTGCTGGCCGGCGTCGCGGTCGGGTACCTGGCCATGGCCGGCACCAGCCTGGTGCAGCTGTCGGTGGACCCGAACAGCCTGCGCGGCATCCTGTTCTGGCTGATGGGCAGGGTGGCCGGGGCGCAGTGGCCAGACCTGGCCGGGCCGGCGGTGATCGCGCCGGCGTGCGCCGCCCTGCTGCTGGCCCGGGCGCGCGGATTGAACGCGCTGGCCCTGGGCGACGACAACGCGGCCGCGCTGGGCGTGGACCTGCGTTCGCTGCGCGCCACGCTGCTCGTGGTCAGCTCGCTGCTCACCGCCACCTGCGTCGCGGCGGCCGGCGCTATCGGCTTCGTCGGGCTGTTGGTGCCGCACGCGGCGCGGATGCTGTTCGGCGCGGACCACCGGCGGCTGCTGCCGGTGTCCGCGCTGCTCGGCGCGTTGTTGCTGGTGCTGGTGGACCTGGCCACCCGGATGGTGGACCGGCCCAACGAGTATCCGATCACCGTGTTCACCGCCGCGCTCGGTTCGCCGTTCTTCCTCTGGCTGCTGCGGCGGGAGCGCCCATGAGGCTGGACATCGACGGCGTGCGGGTTTCCCTGGACGGGACGCCGATCCTGCGCGGCGCGGACCTGGCGGTCGGCGCCGGGCAGCTGCTCGCGCTGGTCGGGCCGAACGGGTCCGGCAAGACCACCCTGCTGCGCACCGTCTACCGGGCGCTGCGCCCCGATGCCGGGGTGGTCTCGCTGAACGACGACGACGTGTGGCGGCTGTCCGCACGGGAGGCGGCGCGCCGCCGCGCGGTGGTGACCCAGCACTTCACCGGCAGCGGGGAGTTCACCGCCACCGAGATGGTGGCCATGGGCCGCGCGCCGCACCTGGGCGTCCTGCGCCGGGAGGGGGAGCCGCGGCTGGTGGCCGAGGCGCTGGACCGGGTCGGCATGGCGTGGGCGGCGCGGCGGGTGTTCCGCACGCTGTCCGGCGGGGAACGGCAACGCGTCCTGCTGGCCCGGGCGTTGGCCCAGCGCGCCCCGTTGGTAGTGCTCGACGAGCCGACCAACCACCTCGACGCCGCCGCCCAGCTGGAGCTGTTGCGCCTGGTCAAACGGCTGAACGTGACCGTGCTGGCCGCCATGCACGACCTGGACCACGCCGCCTCGCACGCCGACCGCGTAACCGTCCTGGACAAAGGCGCAGTGGTAACCACCGGCCCGCCGGAAGAAGTCCTCGCCCCCGAGCTGATCGAGCGGGTGTTCCGGGTGCGCGCGCATATCGCGCCCCACCCGCTCACCGGCCGCCCGCACATCGCGCTGGCCCCGCTGCATGACTGATCAGCGGAACGCCGAGATGTCGAACACCTCCAGCAGGTCCCCCTCGCCCACGTACAGCTGGGCGTTGTCCCTGGTCACGAACATTCCGGTGGGCGACTTGGCGGTGCGGCCGGTGCTGACCTGGGTGCCGGTGGACGCGTCCAGCGCCACCAGGTCGCCGGCGTCGGTGGCGGTGAACAGGAACCGGCCGTCCCGGGACACCGCCAGCCCCGAGCCGAACGGGCCCGACCAGGAGATCCGCCGGACCAGCGCGTTCTGGGCGGTGTCGAACACCAGGACGGCGCGGTCGGCCAGCGCGTACACGCGGCGCCCGTCCGGGGAGAGCACCGGCGAACGGGCGCGCGGCACGTTCGCGTCTCCCTGCTCGACCGGGATGTCGATCGGCGTGGCCTTCATGGCGTCCAGGTCCACTCCGACCAGTCCGGGGTTGACGTCCCAGCTGGTCACGTAGGCGTGCCGGTCGTCGACGTCGAAGGTGTACCCCGACGTGGGCCGGGTGGCGCCGACCGGGACCGAGCGCACCTCGCCGGTGTCCATCCGCAACACGTTCAGCGTGCCGGTGCTGGTGACCGTGACCAGCCGTTTCCCGTCCTCGGAAAGGCTCAGGTCATCGATCGGCCCGGGTACCGGGATGGGTTTGTCGCGCGCCTTGGTGACCAGGTCGACCAGGGTCAGCTCGGAGTCGCCGGTCTTCACGTAGATCTTGTTGGGCTCCGGCGGCAGGGCCAGCTGCGTCACCTCGGCGGGGAACTCGAGCTGGTCGCGCTCGGCGAAGCTGGCCGGGTCGAGCACCCGCAACGTGCGCCCGCTGCACACCAGGACCGGCCCGCCGGCGGGCATCGGGTACACCGCGTAGGTGTTCGGCCACGGCACCTGGAGCGACCTCGGCGCGGCCAGGACGGCCGGTGGGATCACCGGCACCGCCGGCGCCGCGACGGGCGGCACGGCGGGCAGGGCGGCGGGCGGGTTACCGGGCCGCTCGGCGCCCGACGCGGGCAGGAAGTACACCGCGCCGATCACCACCGGTACGACCACGGCGACCGCGACCGCCCAGCGCAGCCAGCCCCGCCTCCGGGGCCGCTCCCGCGCGGTCGCCGCCTGGAAGAACTCGGCCGAGCCGGCCACCGGATACCGGTGCGCCCGGTCGGGGCGGTTGGGCGCGGACGGGTGGCCGGCGCCCGGCCAGCCGGTGTGCACCGGGATGTTCTCGGTCACCGAGCGCGCGGCGATCCGGTCGGCCAGCTCGCCGGCCGTCGGCCGCTCGGCCGCGTTCTTGCGCAGGCACGGGTCCAGCTCGGCGCGCAGCCAGCCGGGCAGCCCGTCCAGGTTGGCCGGCTCCCGGGAGACCCGCAGCAGCATGGCCACCGGGCTGGCCGTGCGGCCGAACGGCCCCACCCCGTTCGCCGCGAACACCAACACGCTGGCCAGCGAGAACACGTCCGACGGGTAACTCTCCCGCAGCCCTTCCGCCTGCTCCGGGGACATGAACGCCGGCGTGCCGACGACCATGCCGGTCTGGGTCAGCCGGGTGCCCTCGGCCGCGCGGGCGATGCCGAAGTCGATCAGCTTCGGGCCGTCCGCGCCGAGCAGCACATTCGACGGCTTCACGTCCCGGTGTACCACGCCGAACTCGTGCAGCTGGGCCAGCGCGGTGGCCATCCGGGCGGCGAGCACGCCGAGGGGCCGCTCGGGCAACGGCCCGTGGTCGGCCACCGCGCGCTCCAGGGACGGCCCGGCCACGTACTCGGTGGCCAGCCAGGGGCGCGCGGCGTCGGGGTCGGCGTCCAGCACCTGCGCGGCCCAGGACGCGCGCACCCGCAGCGCGGTCCGCACCTCCTGGGCAAACCGGGCCCGGAACCGCTGGTCCTCGCCGAACCCCGCGTGCACCACCTTGACCGCCGCGTAACGCAGGTCGCGCACGTGTTGGCCCAGGTACACCTGGCCCATCCCACCCGCACCCAACCGTCCCACCAGCCGGAACGGCCCTATCCGCGGCGGATCCTCACCCCGCAACGAGTCCATCCGATCAACCCCCAGCCCCCTTACCCTCCCACACCCCCCATCCCCCCGACCCCCCGGTTTCCCCCACCTGATTCAGTGCGTCCAGCACCCTGATTCAGTGCGTCCAGCACACCGAGTTCCGCGTCCGCGGCACCTTCCGCCAATTCCTGCCTCATCTGCTCATGCACCACATTTCGGCAGGTCAGCCCCCTGTAGTTGATCCGGTGCGTACCGCCGAGGACGGTTACCCTCGAGGAGTGTCCGTTACCGAACTAGGCCTGCCCGGGCTCCGCGCCGCGTCCGTCGCCCGGCACGACCCGGCACGGCCGGACGACCCCAGGCTGATCGACCGATTCGGCCGCGTCGCCACCGACCTGCGGGTTTCCCTGACCGACCGGTGCAACCTGCGCTGTACGTACTGCATGCCGGCCGAGGGCCTGGACTGGACGCCGAAGGACGAGCTGCTCACCGACGACGAGATCGTGCGGCTGGTCGGCATCGCGGTGCGTCAGCTGGGCATCAACGAGGTCCGGTTCACCGGCGGGGAACCGCTGCTGCGCAAGGGCCTCGAGTCGGTGCTGCACCAGGTGTCCGAGCTGGACCCCCGCCCGGAGATCTCGCTGACCACCAACGGCATCGGCCTGGCCCGCCGCGCCGAGGCGCTGAAGGCCGCCGGCGTGAACCGGCTGAACGTGTCCCTGGACACCCTGCGCCCGGACCGGTTCGCCACCATCACCCGGCGCTCCCGGCTCTCCGACGTGCTGGACGGAATGGCCGCCGCGCGGGCCGCCGGGCTGAACCCGGTCAAGGTGAACACGGTGCTGCTGCGCGGGGTGAACGACGACGAGGCCCCCGCGCTGCTGCGGTACTGCCTGGAGGAGGGCTACCAGCTGCGGTTCATCGAGCAGATGCCGCTGGACGCGCAGCACGGCTGGCAACGCAGCGAGATGATCACTGCGTCGGAGATCCTGGCCTCGCTGCGCCGCGAGTTCATCCTCACCCCGGACCCGGCCGAGCGCGGCGGCGCGCCGGCCGAGCGCTGGTTGGTGCACGCCGGGCCGTCCAGCGGGGCGCCCGGACACGCCAGCGGGGCGCCCGGGCGCGGCCCGGTGGTCGGCCTGGGGCCGGTGCTGGGCACGGTGGGCGTGATCGGCTCGGTGACCCGGCCGTTCTGCGGCGCCTGCGACCGCACCCGGCTGACCGCCGACGGCCAGCTACGCTCCTGCCTGTTCGCCCGGGGCGAGACGGACCTGCGCGCGCTGCTGCGCGGCGGGGCGTCGGACGAGGAGATCGCCGACACCTGGCGCGGCACCATGTGGGCCAAGGCGGCCGGGCACGGCATCGACGACCCCGGCTTCCTGCAGCCCGACCGCCCGATGAGCGCAATCGGAGGCTGAGAGTGATCACGGTCCGCTACTTCGCCGGCGCGCGCGCCGCCGCCGGGCTCGAGTCGGAGCCGGTCGCCATCCCCGAGGGCGCAACCGTGGACGACGTCCTGGCGCTGATCGGCGCCCGGCACGGAGCGGCACTGCAGCGGGTGCTCACCGCCTCCAGCCTGCTCCTGGACGAGGTCGCGGTACGCAGCCGCACCCACCCCATCCCGCCCAACTCCACCCTGGACATCCTCCCCCCCTTCGCCGGCGGCTAAGTCGAGCACGACCCCGTGATTCAGTGACTTCAGCACAGTGATTCAGTGACTTCAGCAGGCCGGTCCCCTGGCTGGCCGGGAGTCGGGCAGGCTGGCGGACATGACCGAACGGGTCGTAGTGATCACCGGTGGGAACCGGGGGCTGGGTCGCGAGCTGGCCCGGCAGTGCGCCGCCGACGGGGACACCGTGCTGCTGGGCAGCCGTGACCGGGCCGGCGGCGAGCGGGTCGCGGCCGAGATCACGGCCGAGCTGAACACCGGCGCACCGGCCGGGCGGGTGCTGCCGGTGCGCCTGGACGTCACCGACCGGGCCGGTCTGGCCGAGCTGGCCGGGCGGGTTGACGACGAGTTCGGCCGGCTGCACGTGCTGGTGAACAACGCGGCGATCCACTACGACACCTGGCAGGCCAGCACGAACGCCGACCTCACCGTGGTCCGGGAGGCGCTGGAGACCAACCTGGTCGGCGCCTGGCAGACCACGCTGGCGTTGTTGCCCCTGCTGCGCCGCGCGGGACGGGCGGCGCGGATCGTCATGGTCAGCAGTGAGGGCGGCTCGCTGGCCTCGATGGGCGGCGGGCTGCCGGCCTACCACGTGAGCAAGGCCGCGCTGAACGCGTTGACCCTGACCATGGCCGGTGACCTGCGCCGGGAGGGGATCCTGGTGAACGCGGTCTGCCCGGGTTGGACGGCCACCGACATGGGCGGCCCCGGCGGGCGCCCGGTTTCGGATGGCGCGGCGAGCATCCGGTACGCGATGGATCTGCCGGACGGCGGCCCCACCGGCACGTTCACCCGGGACGGCCGGCCCGTTCCCTGGTGATCAGTCCGGGAGCAGGGTGGCGACCAGGTCCGCGATGAATGTGGTGTTTTCCTCCTCGGTGGCCGGCTCGCCGGTGAAGGAGATCAGGAAGGCGCGCTGGAAGCAGGCGCCGACCAGTGCGGCCGTCACCGCGTCCGGGCGGAGGCCGGCGGGCAGCCGGCCGGCGGTCTGCTCTGCGCGCAAATATTCGGCGACGGCGTGGTTCACCCCGGCCGGCCCCCGGCCCCTGGCCAGCACGCCGTCCCGGTGCCGGGCCAGCAACGCGGCGTCGGCGAAGATCGACGCGGAAATCGGGAACGAGGCCAGGTAGAAGGCCAGGGCCTGCTCGCCCGCCGTGCGCAGGGTGTCTGCCACGCTCGCCCGGCCGGCCGGCTCGCCGGCGAGCAGGTCGATCTTGGGCAGCCGTTCGGTGAGCACGCACAGGAACAGGTCGACCTTGTCCTCGAAGATCTTGTACAGCGTGGCCTCGGAGTAACCGGCCGCGCGGGCGATCTGCTTGGTCGTGGTGTGCGCCAGGCCCCGCTCGGCCATCACCGCCGCCGCGCCGTCCAGGATGCGGTCCCTGGTCGACCTCACCTCGTCCACGCTCGCTCCTAATCCGTTGCTCGGTGAGTAAATGCTCACTACCGTCTGTGGGTGAGCATTTACTCACTCGATCTTAGAGGAGCCCGACCATGAAGCTCACCGTGTTCGGCGGCACCGGGCCGACCGGCCGCCAACTGCTCCGGCTGGCCCTCGCCGACGGCCACCGGGTCACCGCCGTGGCCCGTGACCCGGCTGCCCTGGCCGACCTCTCGGCCGGGGCGTCGAGCCTTGCCGGATCCGCCGCCGTCCCGGGAGCGCAGGCCGGCGGGCCGACGCTCACCGTGCTTGCCGGGGACGTGCTCGACCCGGCCTCGCTGGCCGGCACCTGCGAGGGCGCCGACGCCGTGCTCTCCGCCCTGGGCACGCGCGCCACGAACGCCGAGACCAGCGTCTACTCCACCGGCGCGCGGCACATTATGGACGCCATGCGCGCCTCCGGGGTCACCCGGCTGGTGCTGCTGACCGCCGCGCCGGTCGCACCGGCGGCGGAACGCTCCCCATTCGAGCGCCTGCTCGTGGACCGGGTGCTGCACCGGTTCTTCGGCAGCGGTTACCGGGACATGGCCCGGCTGGAGGAACTGCTGCGGGCGCAACCGGAGGGGCTGGCCTGGACCGTGCTCCGCCCGCCCCGGCTGCTGGACAAGCCGGCCACCGGTAGCTACCGGTCGGCGGTGAACTCCCGGCTGCGCGGCGGCTGGTCGATCAGCCGGGCCGACCTGGCCCGCGCGATGCTGGACGCGCTGGCCGACCCGGCGACCGTGCGCGCCGCGGTCAACGTGGCCAACTGACCGAACCACCCTGCCAAACCGACTGAACCACCGTGCCAAACCGACTGAACCACCGTGCCAAACCGACTGAACCACGGTGCTGAACCCACTGAACCACCGTGCTGAACCCACTGAACCACCGTGCTGAACCCACTGAATCACCGTGCCGAACCCACTGAATCACGGTGCTGGAGTGACTGAATCAGCGGTGGTTGCAGAGGTCCAGGGGGGCGTTGTCGGGGGTGGTGCAGGGGATGTAGCCGGCGGCGGTGAGGCGGATTCGGGCGGTTGGGTCGTGGCGTAGGTAGTCGAGGAGGGCGGCGGGCAGGCCGTCGGGGGAGCGCAGGTAGAGGTACTCGACGGTCCAGAACTGGTAGCCGGACTCGATCACGCTGTTGGTGTCGAAGGTCTTGTTGTCCAGGGTGAGCGCGTTCAGTGCGCTGCTCTTGCGCGCCTCGGCCACCGACGGCGCGTCCGAGTAGCCGATCGCCCCGGGGGTGTTGCTGATCATGTCGATCACCTCGGGGTTGGCGTTGCGCTCGCAGCGGATGATCGGCGCGCGCTGGTCGCGGTCGTTGGTGAGGCAGTCGTTCGAGGTCAGGCCGGGTTCGGCGGCGTGGAGTACCCGCTGCTCGAACAGCTCGCGGGTGCCGGACTCCTGACCCCGCCCGACGATCCGGATGGGCAGCGGGGCGCCGCCGCGCAGCTGGCTCCAGTCCCGGTAGGTGCCGTCGTAGATGCCGCGCAGCTGGGCGCTGGTGAGCCCGTCCACGCCGGCCGAGGAGTTCACCACCACGTGGTAGACCACGATGCCCAGCTGCTCCGCCCGCACCGGCGCGGCGCCGGTGTTCTGCTTTCCGTCGGACAGCGCGACCAGCCCTTCCGGGTGCTCCGACGCGATCAGCTGCCGCACGCCGTCCACACTGCCGGTGGGCCGGGTGTCGATCACCGCTCCCGGACAGCCCTGCCGGTAGAGGTCGGCCAGCGTGCTCAAGGTCGGCATGAACACGCTGGAGCCCACCACGGACAGCTGCCCGGACGCGCAGTTCACGCCGGCCGCCGGCCGCGCCGTCGGCGCCAGCGCCAGGCCGGCCAGCAGCAGGCCGGTCAACGCCACCGCCGCCACCCCGGTGACCCGAGGCAGGGTGACCCGCCGCTCCACCTTGTCGTCCCGGATCAGGCCGTTCTCGTTCAGCTTGCCCTCGTACCGAAAGCCCTTGGTCAGCTCGCCGGTGCGGCCCGGCGGCTCGACCAGCACCACGACCAGCTTGAACCGCTGTCGACGGCCCAGATTGAGCTCACCCAGCCGCACGCCCTGCCAGCTGGGCGCCTGCGCCCCTCCCTTGGTCGTCCGGCTGGGCAACAGGTCGCGCATCGCCCGGAGCGTTCCGCTGGACGGTGGGTTGGCCCGGGGGTTTGCGCCGGCGGTGGCGGCGAAGAACTCCAGGCCCTCCCGGACGTCCTTGCGCAACTTGTCATCGCTGGCGTCGGAGATTCGCGCGTTCCAGATCACCCGGCCGCCGAAGGTGAAGGCCAGCGGCTTCTCGAAGTCCCCCGCGTGGATGTCGTAGCTGCCGGTGTTGCGGATGCGCACCACCACCACGCTCATCCGGGCCAGCAGCTCGGCCAGCTGCTTCGCCTGCCCGTCCTTGCGCGTGTGGTCGCCGTCCAGGTGCAGCAGCTCGGGGCCGATGCCGACCTTCGAGTTGTACAGCACCCGGAAGGTGACCCGCTTGCGCCGGATGAGCAGCCGATCCACGTACGGGGTGGCGATCAGGGCGAGGATGGCCACCACGAGGTTCCCCGGACCGAGGAACTCGACGGTTGACTGCACCGTCCCCAGCGCCGAGGAAAGGATTTCCAGCACGGATCTTTCATATCCCCCGGGCGCCCACCCAGGAGGGCAGGTTCACCAGCGGTTCATTGAATGTTCAGGTAGGCCGGCCAGTTCCCGGCCGGGGTGCGGACCGGCGCGGCGGCGAGCAGCGCGTACACGATCGCCCGGCTGACGCAGTCGGCCGCGGCGGCCAGCAGGGCGTGCAGCTCGGGCAGCTCCGGGGCCGGGCGGCGGGGTACCGAGAGCGCGAAGGTGCTGTCCCCGTCGACCATGGTGTGCACCGGGCGCACCGCCCGGGCCAGGCCGTCCGCACCCATGGTGGCGAGCATGGTGCACTGCGCCTGGGTGAGTGTGAGGTCGGTGCCGATCAGGGCCAGGGTGGTGGCCCGCAGCGGGCCTTCCAGTGCGGTTCCGAGCAGCCCCTCCGCCTGGGCCTGCGCCAAGCGCGACGGGGGCAGCGGTCCCAGGTGGTCGAACTCGCCGGGAAGGCCGAACCGGGCTCCGTAGGGTTCGCCGGTCGCCGGGTGCACCGCCGAGCCGGCGGCGTTCAGCACCACCAGCGCGCCCACCGTGGCGCCGTCCGGCAGCACCGCACTGGCCGTGCCGATGCCGCCCTTCAACCGCCCGACCACCGCACCGGTCCCCGCGCCGACCACGCCCTGAGCAGGGGCGGTGTCGGTCGCGGCCCGGTAGGCCTCCAGGCCGGCCGCCGCGTCCGGCCGTTCGCCGAACGCGCCACCCCGGCCCAGGTCGAAAACCACGGCGGCGGGCACGATCGGCACCACCCGGCCGGAGCCGGGCTCCCCCAGCGGGAACCCCACGCCGTCCGCTTCCAGGCCCTGCATCACGCCGTCCACGCTGGCCAGGCCGTACGCGCTCCCACCGGTGAAGACCACCGCGTGCGCGCGCTCCACCAGCCGGCGGGGGTCGAGCAGGTCGGTCTCCCGGGTGCCCGGGGCCGCGCCGCGCACGTCCACGCCGGCCACCGCGCCGTCCGGCGGGGCGAGCACCACGGTCACCCCGGTGAGCGCCCCGGGCGCGTCGGCGGTGGCGGTCTGACGGCTGGCGTGCCCGACGCGCAACCCGGGCACGTCGACCAGTGAGTTGGTTGGTCCGGTCTTCATGGAACCTTCGTAGCCGACTCACCGGCCGACGCGCTGGTACGAATCGGTCAGTCCGCCCGGCGCGCCTTGCGGACGCGGCGGATCAGGATGAAGAGCACCAGCAGGCCCAGCAGGACCGGGGCCAGGCGCTTGAGGACCGGGGCGCCGGCGGTGTCCAGCAGGTCGATGGCGTCGACCTCGCTGCGCGTGGGCTCCGGCGCGGTGGCCAGGCGGGGGGAGGCGCCGTTCTGGGTAATCGCCTCGGCGGACGGGGCGGTCACCGTGGCGGTCGCCGACTCGGACTTCGCCGCGCTCGCCCCGGACGAGCCGGAACCCTCGGCCTTCGCCGCGCCGGGCCCGGAGGACCCCGCCGGGGAGGCCTCCTCGGCCGGGCCGCCGTTGTCGCCCAGCTTGTTGGCCAGGCAGTCGGAGAACTGGCCGATGATCTTGTCGGACACGTCGGCCATCACCCCCCGGCCGAACTGGGCCGGACGCCCGGTGACGGTCATGTCGGTGACCATCTTGACGCTGGTCTTGTCCGCCCCGTCGGCGGTCAGCGTGCCGGTGACCGTCGCGCTGGCGGTGCCGTTGCCCCGGGCATCGCGGCCGGACGCCTCGATCACCATGATGTGGGCCTTCTCGTCCCGGGAGACGATGTTGCCCTTGCCCTTGTAGGTCAGCGAGATCGGACCGAGCTTCACCTTGACGGTGCCGGTGAACGAGTCACCGTCGAACTCCTGCAGGGTCGCCCCGGGAAAGCACGGCACGATGCGGCTCAGGTCGTTGAACGCCGCCCAGGCCTCGTCGATCCCGGCCGGGACGGTGAAATTGTTCTCCAGCTCCATCGCTCTCGAAATCTCCTCAAATGCGGTGGGCGCCCGGCCCCGGCCGACCAGCGACCGGGGCGGGCGCCCACGCAATCAGTTAGTTGATCAGCCGGCCGCGGCCAGCACGGCCCTGCCGGTGAGCACCCTTGCCAAGTGCTCACGGTAGTCCGCCGCGGCATCCGCGTCACTCGGCGCGGCCGTGCCGTCGGTCGCGTGCTCGGCGGCGGCCCGGACCACATCCTCGCTGGCCGGCTGGCCGACCAGGGCCGCTTCCACCGCGTGCGCCCGGATCGGCGTGGCACCCATATTGGTGAGCCCGACCCTGGCCTCGGCGATCGAGCCGCCCTCCACCCGCAGCGCCACCGCGACGGCCACCATGGACCACGCCTGCGCCGTGCGGTTGAACTTCTCGTAGTGGTGCGTCCACCCGGTGAACTTCGGGAACCGGATCTCGGTGAGGATCTCGTCCTCGCCCAGGGCGGTCTCGAACAGCCCCTGGAAGAAGTCCTCGGCCGACACCGTGCGCCGGCCGTCCGGGCCGGTGATGACGAAGGACGCGCCCAGCGCCAGCGCCGCCGCGCCCAGGTCACCGGCCGGGTCGGCGTGCGAGAGCGAGCCGCCGAGGGTTCCCCGGTGCCGCACCTGCGGGTCCGCCACGGTGGTCGCCGCGTCCGGCAGCAGGCCCACGTGCTCGGCCAACAGCTCGTCGGTGGCCACGTCGTGGTGCGTGGTCATCGCGCCGACCACGATCTCGTCGCCGTCCTCCCGCACGCCGCGCAGCTCGGCGATTCCGCCGAGGTCAACGACCAGCGTCGGCGCGGCCATGCGCAGGCGCAGCACGGGCAGCAGGCTCTGCCCGCCGGCCAGCACCTTCACCTCCTCGTCGTTAGCCAAGCCCTCGGAAAGCGCCCGCACCGCTTCGTCCACCGAAGCGGGCCGGACGTACTCGAACTGAGCCGGGATCACTGAGCTTCTCCTTGTGGTTCGTTGGGGTCGACGGAACCAAGTCCGCCGCCCGGTGAATGCACGTCGATCGGGGTTTCCTGGGTGGCGTGGCCCTGGGCCTCCTGGATGGCCCGCCATACCCGCTGCGAGGTGCACGGCATCTCGATCTGCCGCACGCCGAGGTGCCGCACCGCGTCGATCACACCGTTCACGATGGCCGGGGTGGAGGCGATGGTGCCCGCCTCCCCGACCCCCTTCACGCCCAGCGGGTTGGACGTGGCCGGGGTTTCCGTCCGGGCGGTGGTGAAGCTGGGCAGGTCGGCCGCCGACGGCAGGGTGTAGTCCACGAAGGTGCCGGTGACCAGGGTGCCCTGGTCGTCGTACGCGGCCTCCTCGTAGAGCGCCTGCGCGATGCCCTGGGCCAGGCCGCCGTGCACCTGGCCGTCCACGATCAGCGGGTTCACCACGTTGCCGATGTCGTCCACGCACACGTAGTGGCGCAGCTTGGTCTTGCCGGTCTCGGTGTCCACCTCCATCGCGGCCAGGTGGGTGCCGTGCGGGAAGGAGAAGTTCTCCGGGTCGAAGGTGTACTCCGAGTCCAGCGACGGCTCCATGCCCTCCGGGAAGTTGTGCGAGGTGAAGGTGGCCAGCGCGACCTCCTGGATGGACACGCCCTTGTCGGTGCCCTTCACCGAGAACTTGCCGGTGGCGAACTCCAGGTCCTCCTCCGAGGCCTCCAACAGGTGCGCGGCCACCTTCTTCGCCTTCTCCACGACCTTCTCGGCGCACTTGACCACCGCCGTGCCGCCCACCGGCAGCGAACGGGAGCCGTAGGTGTCCAGGCCCTTCGGCGACACCTGGGTGTCCCCGTGCAGCACCTCGATGTCCTCGAACGGCACGCCCAGCTGGTCGGCGGCGATCTGGCTCCACGCCGTCTCGTGCCCCTGGCCGTGCGCGGACGAGCCGGTGACCACCTCGACCTTGCCGGTGGGCAGCATGCGGATCGCCGCGTGCTCCCAGCCGCCCGCGCCGGCGCCCAGCGCGCCGAGCAGGCGCGACGGGGCCAGCCCGCACATCTCGGTGAACACCGAGACGCCGATGCCCAGCTGGACCCGGTCGTTGTCCCGCCGCCGGCGCTCCTGCTCCTGGCGCAGGCCGGCGTAGTCGAACAGCTGCATCGCCTTGGCGGTGGCCGCCTCGTAGTTGCCCGAGTCGTAGGTCAGGCCGCCGGCGTTGGTGTACGGGAACTCGGTGTTCTTGATCCAGTTCTGCTCGCGCAGCTCCAGCGGGTCCCGGCCCAGCTCGACCGCCAGCTCGTCCATGATCCGTTCCACGGCGAACGTGACCTCGGGCCGCCCCGCGCCCCGGTAGGCGTCGGTGGGCGTTTTGTTGGTGAACACGTCCGTGCAGCTGAACAGGTACGACGGCACCTTGTAGATCGCCGGGCCGATGAACGCGCCGAACACCGGGATGGCCGGCGTGAACAGCCCGAAGTAGGCGCCCATGTCCGCGGTGATGTCGATCTTCAACGCGGTCAGCGTGCCGTCCTTGCGCGCCGCCACGGTGATTTCCTGGATCTGGTCCCGGCCGTGGTGGGCACTGAGCAGCGACTCCGAACGGGTCTCGGTCCACTTCACCGGCTTGTTCATGCGCCGGGCGACCAGCGTGACCAGCAGCTCCTCCGGGGTCAGCTGGAGCTTGCCGCCGAACCCGCCGCCCACGTCGGGCGCGATCACCCGCAGCTTGTGCTCCGGCAGACCCAGGGTGAGCCCCAGCATGGTGCGCAACACGTGCGGCACCTGGGTGGAGGACCACATGGTGAGCTGTTCGGCGGTCGGGTCGACCACCACCGAACGCGGCTCCATGAACGCCGGGATCAGCCGCTGCTGGCGCCACTTCCGCGTGACGACGACCGAGTCGGCGTCGGCCTCGGCGGCCGCGATGGCCTCCTCGGCGGTGGGGCCGGACGTCGCCCCGGCGGCCACCGAGTCGAACGGGAAGGTCACCCACTTGTTGCTGCCGTGCTGGGGGTGGACCAGGGTCGCGTCGGCCTGTAGCGCGTCCTCCATGTCCAGCACCGGGGCGAGCGGGTCGTAGTCCACCTCGACCGCCTCGGCGGCGTCGCGGGCGATCGCGTTGGACCGGGCGACCACGATGGCCACGATCTCCCCGGCGAACCGCACGGTGTCCACCGCGATGGAGACGTGCCGGGGTGGCTCGTCATCGGCGTTGATCGGCCAGGCGCAGGGCAGCGCGGACTGCTCCGCGTCCAGGTCGGCACCGGTGTATACAGCGTGTACACCGGGCGTATTTCGCGCGGCGGCCGTGTCGATGCGGGTGATCCGGGCGTGGGCCAGCGGGCTGCGCACCATGCAGATGTGCAGCATCCCGTTCAGCGTGAGGTTGTCGGTCCAGCGGGTGCGACCGGTGATCAGCCGCGCGTCCTCCTTGCGGGTGCGCGCGCGCCCAACTTCTGTGGTGGGTTCGGCCGTCGTCGTCATGGTTTCGCTAGCCCCCCGCCACCGAGGCCGGGGCGCTGTCCGGGGTGGCCTGCGCGCCCGGCTTCATCTTCTGCGCCGCGTCACGGACGGCTCGCACGATGTTCTGGTAACCGGTGCACCGGCAGAGGTTGCCCTCCAGGCCGTGGCGCACCTCCTCCTCGCTCGGGTCGGGGTTGTCGCCGAGCAGGTCGATCGACTGCATGATCATGCCCGGGGTGCAGTAGCCGCACTGCAGCGCGTGGTTGTCGTTGAAGGCCTGCTGCATCGGGTGCAGCTGGCCGTCCCGGGCCAGGCCCTCGATGGTGGTGACCTCGCTGCCGTCGGCCTGGACCGCGAGCACCGAGCAGGACTTCACACTCTGGCCGTTGAGATGGACCGTGCAGGCGCCGCAGTTGCTGGTGTCGCAACCGACCACCGTGCCGGTCTTTCCGAGGCGTTCACGCAAGTACTGGACAAGCAGCATGCGCGGCTCGACATCGTCGGCGTACTCGACACCGTCGACGGTGACCCGTACCTGTGCCATGAGTTTCTACTCCCTACTTACTGACTCGCCGCGCACATACTTGTGGCAGCCAACACATGGAACTCCGGTTGATCGGGCCTCGCAAGATCGGGGAAAGGCCCGATAACCAGTAACAACACAGGTAGCACGCGGATTCCTGACGCGACACGCCGGTGCCTCCGCAGCCGCGGCGGAAACCGCTTTCTCATGCCGCTGACGCGGTCTGTGAGAGCTGGTTGAGACCGGGCATTTCCACCCGTTCGGACCAACATGCCGGACGGTCGGACACATAACGTCGAGGTGGACGGTGAGGGGGCTGGTTTTGGTAGCGGGCTGGTTGGGCGTGGCACTGGCCGGGGCGCTCGCCGTCGTCGGGGCGTACCGCGCGGCGCACCGGGACGCCCCGGGCACCCTGATGGCCCTCGGCATGGCCTGGATGGCGGTGTCCGTGCTGCCCAGCGGGCCGTGGTGGGCGGCCGGGTTCGGGCTGCTCGCGCTGTGGCCCCTGGTGCACCGGGCGGCCCGCGAGCGCTGCGGCGGCGGACCGGTCCCGCACGTGGTCGGCGGGGTGGCAATGATCGTCATGTGCCTTTTGCCGGCTCACCCGGCTCCGGCCGAACCCTCGGCGTTGCTGCTGGCCAGCGCGGGCTCCGGGCATCACCACGGTTACTCCGCCGAACTGGCCGCCGCGCTGCCCGGCACCGGGCCGGCCGGCCCGCTGGACACCGCGCTGCACGTGCTGTGCTGGTCACTGGCCGCGTACTTCCTGTTCACCGCGGTGCTCGGGATGACCAGGCGGGAGCCGGTCACGCGGTCACTGGCCATCACCCGGCCGGGGGTGCTCACCGAGGCGGCGATGGCCCTGTGCACCGCGCTCATGCTGGTCGCGATGACCTGATTTCCGGGCCGGCCCGGTGACCACCGGCAGCAGCGGCGCCGCCGTGCGGCGCCGCCACGCGCCCCACCACAGCCCCGCCCCGTAACCCAGGTCGTCGGCGCGATGCGCGAGCAGGTAGCGCACCGGGTCCAGCGCGCCCCGGTGCCGGTACCAGTCCACCGCGCCCTCCGCGAGGGCGGCGAGCAGTGCGGCGCGCCTGATCCGTTTCGAGGCCAGGCATCCCAGCACGGTCAGCGGCCACCAGTGCCGGTTGAGCAGCCCGGCCACCTGGCCGGCCGCACCGGCCACGCCCCGCGCGACCAGGTACGCGGTGAGCAGGTTCGGGCGGTCGGTGCCCTCGGCCGTGCGGCGCAGCTTCGTCGCGGCCAGCCCGGTGAGCGCGGCCGCGCCGAGCGCGCCGTACCGGTCCTGGCGGGCGATCAGCAGCGCCGCCGCCCCGGCCGCCCACGGCGCCAGCACGGCCGGCGGCACCGAACCCGGGTGGCGGATGGCCAGCGCGGCGGCGCCGGTGCCGTAGAACGCCTTGCGGGTCCACCACGCTTTGAGGGCGACCCGATGCCGGTGCGCCACCCGGGCCGCCGGCTGGTAGCGCATCCGCCAACCGGCCGAGTGCAACCGCAGCACCAGGTCCACGTCCTCGGCCACTCTGAGCTCGGGATCGAACCCGCGGTCGTGGAGGGCCCGGCGGCGCACCACCATCGCCGCGCTGGGCACGTAGGCGATCCGGGAAAGCGGCACGATCGGCCCCGGCTCCGGCCCCAGGTCCAGCGCCGACCGGGTCTGCTCGTACCGCGCCAGCCAGCCGTATCGGGTGTCGGGGCCCGCGACGATGCGCGGCGCCGCGAGCGCCACCGAAGGGTCGGCGAACAGCTCGAGCAGCGGCGCCAACCAGCCGGGCTCGGGCGTCACGTCCGAGTCCAGGAACGCCACGAACTCGGTGCGCGCGGCGGCCAGCCCGGTATTCCGCGCCGCCGCCGGCCCGAGCGAGGTGCCGTGCCGGATCACCCGGGCGCCCGCCTCCACAACCGGCACCACCGACCCGTCATCCACGACAATCACCTCGGCCACCCCCGCCGCCGTCGCCCGCACCGCCGCAACCAACCGGCGCACCCCCTCCCCCCGGTCCCGCACCGGCACCACCACCGTCACCGCCCCCACCCCCGGCGAGTCGGGGATCCGCGCACGGTGAGTCGCGGATTCAGGCACGGCGAGTCGCGGATTCGTGCACGGTGAGTCGCGGATTCGCGCACGGCGAGTCGCGGATTCGCGCACGGCGAGTCGGGGATTCAGGTCCGTCCGGTCCGGGTCCGCCGGGTCCCGGGACGTCCGGTCCGGTTCCGCCGAATCGGGTTCCGCCGGATTCGAGTCCATCGGGTTCGGGTCCGTCCGGTCCAGGTCCGCCGGGTCCGGTTCCGCCGGGTCAGGTTCCGCCGGGTCCGAGTCTGTCCGGTCCAGGTCCGCCGGGTTCGGGTCCGCCGGGTCCGGGTCCGCCGGGTTCGGGTCCGCCGGGTTCGGGTCCGCCGGTGCCGGGGCGAGACCGGCCGGGTGGGCCACGCCGGCGTCCAGCAGCCGGCGGGCCAACGCGGCGGACGTCGCATCGGTGACGGTCAGCGCGCCGTCCGCACCGAGCAACCCCCGCGCCACCGGCGCCAACCGCAACAGCCGCAACGGCGACCCACCCAACAACGCGCGCCGACTCACCCACCGAACCCGCCGGTCCAACCGCACCCGAAACCCGTCCGGCAACCGCCCCGCCACGTCCATCACCGGCTCACACACGCGTTTCGGCGCTGGCCCATGAGCTTCAGAGCGTGTGCCGGCGCCAAAAGGTGTGTGCGGGCCGGGCTCAACCTACGAACCCGCCGTCGGCCATCAGGGCGGAGCCGGTCAGGGCGCCGGACTCGGGGCCGCAGAGCCAGCTGACCGCCGCGGCGATCTCGTCCGGTTGGAGCAAGCGGTCGACCAGTTGCTGGGCGCCGAAACGCTCGGGCGATTCCAGGTCGTACAGCGCGGCGGTGGCGGCCAGCATCGCGGTGTCGGTGGAACCCGGAGACACCGCCGTCGCGGTCACCCCGGTGCCGCGCAGGTCCGCCGCCAGCCCGCGGACCAGCCCGAGCACGCCGTGCTTGACCGCGCAGTACGGCGCCAGGTGATACAGCCCGTGGTGTGCGGCGGCCGAGGCGAGCGCGACGAACCGTCCGCTGCGCGGCGCCGGCCGTTCCAACAGCGCCGGCACCGCCGCCCTGGCCAGGTGCAACACGCCGCGAAGGCCGACGGAGTTGAGCACGTCCCACTGCTCGTCGGAGGTCTCCCAGAGCGGCCGCCCGCCGGTCATGACCGCCGCCGCCGCGACCGCCGCGTCCAACCCGCCGAACTGGTCGACCGCCTTACGCACCGCGTCACAGATCGCCGCCTGGTCGCGCACGTCCGCGACAACGGGCAGAACCTCGCCGGCCCGCGCCACATCGTCGAGGTCGGCCGGGGTGGCCAGCGGGTAATCCACGGCGGGGTCGTCGGCGCAAGCGTCCACGGCGACCACCCGCCAGCCGTCGCCGGCCAGCCGTCGCACCACGGCCGCGCCGATCCCGCGCGCCGCACCGGTCACCACCGCCACCCTGTTCACCGGCCGATCGTGCCACGCCACCCACCCCCGGGCGCGGCCACACAACCCGACGCAGGACACGACCACCCCAGCCCGGCCAAACACACAACGCCAGCCCGACCAAACACACGGCGCCGACCAGACCCGGGGGCGCCGGCGCGCGGGTCGTGCCAGGCTGGGGGCATGGTCGACACGGCTCCGGTCCTGCCCGCCTACGGGTCGCGCTCGCTCGCGGAGGTGACTCCCTCGCTGATCGGCGCGCTGCGCGGCGAGGCGAACCCGCTGGGCATCGAGCCCGCCGGCCGGGTGTGCCTGCTGCTGGTGGACGGGCTGGGCACCGAGCTGCTCGCCGCGCACGCCGCCGACGCCCCGTTCCTCTCCTCGCTGCCCGGCGCGGGCGCACTGACGGCGGGGTTCCCGTCGAGCACGCCGGTCAGCCTGGCCTCGCTGGGCACCGGGGCTCCGCCGGGCGCGCACGGGATCCTCGGGGTCAGCTTCGCGGTCGAGCACGGTCCACTGCTGGACTCGCTGAAGTGGACCACCGAGGTGGACGGCAAGCCCGCCGACCAGCGCAAGTCCCTACCCCCGGAAGAGGTCCAACCACTGGAAACCGCGCTGGGCCGGGCGCGCCAGCAGGGGGTGGACGTGCGGGTGGCGTCCGCCGCGATGTTCGCCGGCAGCGGTCTGACCAGGGCGACATTGCGCGGCGCGGACTACCGAGGGGTGTACGCGCTCGGCGACCTGGCCGCCGAGCTGATCACCGCGCTGAGCGCGCCACCGCCGGTGTTCTGCTACGGCTACCACGCCAACCTGGACGCGCTCGGCCACCTGTACGGACCGGGCTCACTGGCCTGGCGGCTGGAGCTGCGGATCATCGACCGGGTGGCCGCACTGGTCGCCGAGGCGCTGCCGCCGGACGGCCTGCTGGCGATCACCGCCGACCACGGCATGGTGCACGTGCCACCCACCGACAAGATCGACGCCGACACCACGCCGGAACTCCAGCACGGCGTGCGGATGCTCGGCGGCGACCCCCGGTCCCGGCACGTGTACGCCGAGCCGGGGGCCGCCGGCGACGTGCTCGCCACCTGGACCGGCCTCCTCGGCGAGCGCGCCTGGGTGCGCACCCGCGAGGAGGCCATCGCGGACGGCTGGTTCGGCGAGGTCACCGACGCAATGCGCCCGCGCATCGGTGACGTGGTGGTGGCCATGCGCGGCACCACCGCCGTCACCCGCACCAACGGCGAACCGCTGATCAGCGCACTGACCGGCCAGCACGGCTCGCTCACCGCCGCCGAGCAGCACATCCCGCTGCTGCAGGTCCGGAGCTGACCCGCCGCACGCTCAGGTCGCGCGCCCGGTCAGGCGCGCGACGGACTCACCGCGTAGCTGTTGTGCGGGTGCCAGTCCTCGCGGCCCCTCGGCAGCAGGTCCCACACCTGCCACACCGGGGAGAGCAGGTCGATCCCGCGTCCGCTGCCGTCGCCGAAGTCGGCCGACTGTGTGTATACATGTCGTATACCCTCGTCGTCGTCCCGGGCGAACACGCTGACCGCCGGGAACTGCCCGCCCCGCGACCCCTCCACCCCGAGCACGCGCGGCAGGTCCGAGTCGTGCGCGGACACCAGCCGGATGCCCTGCCAACCGCGCCGCTCGCCGTACTCGCGCAGCTTGTCGATCGGCGCCTTGGCGATCACCGCAACGGCCGCGCGCTGCGTGAGGTGCTTGGCCACGCCGTGGAAGCCGTCCACCCACATGGAGCACATCGGGCAGGGTTCGGCGTCGTCCGGGTGGAACATCAGGTGGTAGACCACGAGCTCACGATGCTCGCCGAACAGCTCGGAAAGGCGCACCGACCCGTCACCGGTGAGCACGAAGTCCGGCAGCACCGCCCCGGCGGGCAGCGCGCGGCGCAGCGCGGCGACCGCCTCCACCTGGTCGCGCAGCGCCATCTCGGCCTCGGCCAGCTTGCGCCGCGCGGCCCGGTACTCCTCGCTCGCCCCGTCCGGCCACATCGGCGGCGGGTCACCCTCCACGTGCAGGGTGATGCTCTTCAGCTGGTGCATCCAGTCGGTATTGATGCTCGGTTCCGCAAGCGAACCTTCGGTATCGGTCACGGAGTCACCGCCTGGCGCAGCCGGTCCAGCATG
This sequence comes from Actinospineispora eucalypti, assembly GCF_039543365.1. Classification (NCBI taxonomy): domain Bacteria; kingdom Bacillati; phylum Actinomycetota; class Actinomycetes; order Pseudonocardiales; family Pseudonocardiaceae; genus Actinospineispora; species Actinospineispora eucalypti. Next base: position 378,029 of record NZ_BAABJP010000001.1, on the reverse strand, counting down.
GTCGTCCAGCCGCCGGAGTGGTCGCCGACGGCGGCCGGCGGCAGGCCCCGGTGCACCAGCATCACCCGGGTACCGGAACCGGTGGGCGTGAGCGTCACCTCGACGGTGCTCGCGCCGGGCGGCACACCGACCTCCGGCTCGGTGAACCCCCAGCTGAACACCACGCGCTTCGGCGGGTCGACCTCGAGGAACTGGCCCTGCATGTGGAAGTGAGAGTCGGTCGCGGCCTCGTGCACCTGGTGACAGACGCCGCCGGGGCGCGGGTCCAGGTCGGCCTCGACCGCCAGCCACCGGGTGATCTTCTCCGGGTCGACGAAGAACTCGAAGACCGTCTCGGCGGACGCTTCGATGTCTATCTCCCGCACGATGGCGTCAGTCTCGGTGCCCATGCTCGTTCCGCTCACGCTGCTCTCGGTTGGCATCCTGCCTCCGTTGTTCGCGCTCGGCCTCGGCCTTCAGTGCCCGCAGCCGGCTGTCCCAGAACTCGTCGAAGAACGCGCGCGCCTCGGTGAACCCCTCGGTTCGGACGCGATAGAGCCGGCGGGTGCCGTCCCGCCGCTCGTGCAACAGCCCGGCGTCGCGCAGCACCCGCAGGTGTTGCGACACGGTCGGCCGGGACACGTCGGGGAAATGCGCGGCGATCGCCCCCGCGGTCGCCTCCCGCACCCTCACCAGGCGCAGAATCTCCCGCCGACGCGGCTCCACCACTGCCTCCAACACCGCCTGCACTCGACCAATCGTAGGCGTCCACCTACGTAAGCGTCAACCTACGCTCCACACAGGGCTCCCTCCGGCTAGGGAGACCGGTGGAGGGTGGCAGTGCAGGCGTCGGTCAGGGCGGCGAGCATGGCCCGGCCTTCGGAGGCACTCGCGCCGGTCGGGTCGCCGAGCACGCCGTTCTCGCTGACCGCGCGGACCCCGTGCGCGCGCATGGCGGGCAGCAACTCGGCCAGAGGGACGGTGTTGCCCGGCGCCGCGCTGTCCAGTTTCACCAGTTCAGGGGCGATCGCCAGGAGCAACGACGTCTCGGTGCGGCCGGCGTGCCCGTCCTGGACGAAGCCGGCGTCGCGGGGCAGCGCGCAACCCCACCAGCGCGCGTCCCGCCCCTCCGCCCGGAGCAGCCCGACCGCACCGCGCAGCGCTTCCACGTTCCCGCCGTGCCCGTTCACGAACACCAGCCGCGGCGCCCACCGCCCGGCGGAACGGCCCAGTTCCACCAGTACCGCGCGCAGCGCCTGCGTGCCGACGGACACCGTGCCGGGGAACGCCTCGTGCTCCCCGGAAGCGCCGAACGCCACCGCCGGCGCCACCAGCGCGTTCATCCGTGCGGCCACACCGTGCGCCACCGCCTCGGCCACCCGGGTGTCGGTGTCCAGCGGTAGGTGCGGCCCGTGCTGCTCCGTCGAGCCGACCGGAACGAGCAGCGTACGTTCGGCCGGCGGATCCAGGTCCGGCCAGGTCAGACCGCCCAGCGTCACAGCGCCCTCCCCACCCGATCACCGTCCCGAATCGCCGCGCGGGCGTCCCTGGGGGCCAGGCAATCTCCGACCCGGTGCACCCGTAGCCCGCCGCCGGACAGCCCCGACCACAGCCGGTCGTCCGGCCTCGGCGGCGTGGCGTAGACCAGCCAATCGCACTCCCGCCGCTCCCGCACGTCGAGCAGGTGATGACGCAGCGTGACCGTTCCGTCCGACATCGACTCGACCAGCCGCTCGACGCCGAACCGGATGCCCAACGCCGCCGCCCGGGCCAGGAACGGCTCCCGCTCGAGCGTGAGCCCAAGGTCGGGGGCCACCGCCAACATCGGCGTGACGATCTCCACCGGGTTTCCCCGGGACGCCAGCAGCTCGGCCACCCCGGTGGCCGCCGGACCGCCCAGCTCGTCGTACACCAGCACCCGGCCACTTGGGTGGATATCCCCGGTGAGCACGTCGGAAACGGCGGCGACCCGCTCGCCGATGGCCCACGGCGGCGGTTCCGGACGGGCGCCGGTGGCCAGCACGACCACGTCCGCCCGGTGCGCGTCGACGAGTTCCGGAGTCGCCTCGGTGGAGGCGCGCAGGGTCACTCCGAGCGCACGGGCGCGGCTGGCCAGGTCGTGGGTGACCCGCCCCAGTTCGGCTCGCCCGGGAGCCAGCGCGGCCACCGCGAGCTGGCCGCCGAGTTCTGGGGAACGCTCACACAGCGTGACGGAATGGCCGAGCTCGGCCGCGGCTACCGCCGCCCGCAACCCACCCGGACCGCCGCCGATCACCAACACCCGCTTCGGCTCCCGGGCCAAGACGGTCCGCCCGGGTTCGGCAAGCCCGGACACCTGGCCCGGCTCACCGCCACCCAGCGCCCGCCCCGGCTCCACACCACCCGGCAACCGGCCCAGCTCGATGCCACCCGAAACCCGGACCGACGCCGGGTCGCCCGGCGGTCGCACGTCGGCGATCCGGGGGTTGACCAGGCAGCCGATCGGCCGGTTGAGCCCGACCCGGCCCACGCAGCCGGAGTTCGCGCCAACACAACGAGTCGCCCCGCCACCGGCGAAACCCGGGTCGGCCAGCAGACCGCGCACCACTCCGACCAGGTCGCAGTCCCCATCCACCAGCACCCGTTCCACCTGGGCAAACTCGGTGAACCGGCCGACCCCGAGCACCGGCAGGTCCACCGCCGCGCGCAACGCGCGAGCCACCGGCAGCGCGTAACCCGCCGGCACGCCCATCGGCGGGGTGATCAGCTCCTGGGTCACGCCGGCCACGCCGACGGTGCTGTTCAGGTAGCTGACCGCGCCGGTGTCCGCGAGTAACCGGGCCACCTCGACCGTCTCGGCCAGGGCCTCGTCCGAGAGTGCGTCCGGGCCGAGCCGCACGCCGAGCAGGGCCTCCGGCCCGAGCGCCGCGCGCACCCCCGCAACCACTTCCAGCAGGAACCGGGCGCGGCCCGGCAGGTCGCCGCCGTGGGCGTCGGTGCGCCGGTTCGCCGCCGGGGAGAGGAACTGCCGGACGATGGACGACTGGCTGGCCTGGATCTCCACCCCGTCGAACCCGCCGGCCCGGCACCGGGCCGCCACCTCGGCGTACGACGCCACCAGCTCGCCGATCCGGTCGGCGTCGATCGCCACCGGAACCTCCCGGTGCAACGGGTCCGGCACCGCGCTGGGCGCCCACACGGCGCGCCGCGAGTACCGGCCGTGCCCCTGCCCGCCGTGGTGGTTCAACTGCGCCAGAATCGGTATACCGTGCGCATGCACGCTGTGCACAATCGTCCGGTAACCGGGCAGCGCGTCCGGCCGGTACCCCTGGATCACCTTCTGGTAGGCCCGGTCCGAGGGGTGCACGCAGTGCTCCTCGGTGATGATCATCCCGACCCCGCCGGCCGCCCGCGCCGCGTAGTACGCCGCATGCCGTTCGGTGGGCAGCCCGTGCTCGGCGAAGTTGGTCAGGTGCGCGGTGAACACCACCGGCGAGCGCAGCCCGAGCGGCCAGGTCACGGGCGGCCGACCAGTGAGAGCGCGAACCGGCGTCCCTCCAGGACGGCCTGGTGGACGTTGCGGGGCGCAACGGCGTCGCCGGCGCGCGGGTGACCTCGGGGAAACGTGTCGTCCGACAAACGGTGACCGCAGTCGATCGCTCCGCCAGGCGGCGGGCCGCGCCAGTCGGTGACCCGGGTGACCCCGGCCCGGGCCAGCCGGGTGTTCGCCGCGACCAGCGAGCCGGGCGGCAGCCGGGCGCCGACCACGGCATCCGGTGTTACCAAGGTCACCGCGCGCCCGGCACCGGCGAGCAACTCGGCCAGGCCGATCGCCAGGGCACCGCCCACCGGGTCGTACAGCGTGACCGCGCCTTGGGCACGAAGGCGTTCACCGGCCAGGAACTCCCAAGCCGGCTCGACGCCCTCCCGAGGCACCGAGCCGGTGGCCACCAGCACGGCCACCCCGGCCCGCTCGGCGGCGAGCAACTCACCGAGGTCCGCCTCGCACCCGAGCCGGACCTCCACCCCCAGCCGGTTCAGCTCGCGGCGCCACCATTCGACGAGCAGCTCGTACCGCTCCAACCCGGGCAACCGTGCCGCCAGCCGCATCGCGCCCCCCAGCTCGGCCGCACGCTCCACCAACCGCACCCGCAACCCCAGCGCCGCCGCCACCCGCGCCGCCTCACACCCCGCCGGCCCACCCCCGACCACCAACACCCGCCCAGCCACGCCGCGCACCTCGCCCACGCCGCTGAACGGGCCGCGGGGAACCAGGGGATCGGTGGTTTCGTGGCCGGTGCGGGGCTCGCCCTCGTCGGAGATGACCACGTTCGCCGGATCGCGCACCGCGCTGTACTGGTTGGTCAGCAAGCAGGGCCTGATCCGCTCCGGCGTACCCGCCCGCAACAGCGCGACCAGGTCCGGCTCGGCCAGCTGCGCCCGGGTCATCTCGACCAGCGCGACACCGGCCCGCGCAGAAGCCTCGGCCATCGCCACGTCCACCACGCTGCCCTGCAGCACCAGCGCCGGCGCCACCCCTCGCAACCGGTCACACAGCGCCCGATTGAACCCCGGGCGGGTGTGCGCGTCCGGGCGAGCGGGCGTGGCCGCCAACCCGCCCCCGCGCACCGGAACCAGGTAGTCCAGCCAGGCCGCCACCGCCGGCACCAGCTCCCGCACGGCCACATCCGGCGTGATCCCCGGCGCCCCGACCAGCTCATCGCAGGACAGCCGCAACCCGACCACCCGCTCCGAACCGACCGCCGCGCGCACCGCCGCCACGACCTCGCGCAGCAGCCGCGTCCGGTCGGCGCCGTAGCCGTCCGCCCGCCGGTTGGTGAGCCCGGAGGCGAACTGGCGGAGCAGCGCGAACTCGCCGGCGTCCACCTCCACCCCGGCGCACCCGGCCGCCACGGCGAGCTCGGCCCCTGCCGCGAACCCGGCCACCACCTCGTCGATCTGCGCCACCGACATCTCGGCCGGGACCTCCCGGCTGCGCGGGTCGGGCACCGGCGAGGGCGCCCACAGCTCCCGCTCGTGATGCGCCGAGGTGCCCTGCCCGCCGGCGTGCCCCAGCCCGGCCAACACCAACGCGCCACCCGACCGGCAGGCGCGCACGATCTCGGCCCAACCCGGCGCGCACTCGGTGGCCAGCGGAGCCGACTCGTACGGCCAGTCCGAAGGATGCACCGAGGCAACCTCGGTAACGATCACACCAGCCCCGCCCCGCGCCGCATAGAACCCGACATGCTCGGCGGTAAACCCCCGCCCCCGCCCCAGATTCGTCTCGATCGGCCCGAACATCACCCGCGAGCCCGCAACACACGGCCCCACCGGCACCGCCCCCGCCACCACCCACCGCGAGTCGACGTTCTCAGCACCCCGAGTCGACACCTTCAGCACCCCATGTCGCGGATTACAGCGCTCCATGTCGCGGGTCGACGCACCCCATGTCGCGGATCGACGCACCCCATGTGGCGGATTGCGGCGTCCCATGTCGCGGGTCCCCGCAGTCCAATGTGACTGAATCACCCTGCTCAACCCACTGAATCACGCTGCCAAAGGCACTGAATCAGGGTTGGGGGGTGGCTGGGTCAGGGGGTGGCGGGGGCTAGGCCGTGTTTAAAAAGCCCTCGATCGCGGTCTTCGCGCCCAGGCGGTCCCGGCCGCGTTGTCGGCACGGCCACGTACCCCGGTACGAGGCCATGCCTCCGCCTTGCCGGAAACCACCTGGATCACGAAGCCCATCGACCGGGACTTCTTAAACACGGCCTAGGGGGCTGGAGTCGCAGGCGCGCGGGGGTGGCGCGGCCAACGTGACCGGGACCGGGCGGCGGCTCGAGCCCCGCGAGTGGTCCACGTCGGACTTCGGGATCACCGTCAGGTCCGAGCGGGCGGCCAGCGCCTGCTCGCCGAAGCCGCGCACGCACTCCGGGTCGGGGCCGTCCAACGGCAGACCGGTGAAGAACTTGGCCGCCATGCACCCGCCCTGGCAGGCGTCGTAGTGACCGCACGACTGACAGGCGCCGCCGGTCTGCGGCTGCCGCAACTCCTCGAACAGCGAGGACGACCGCCACACCTCGGCGAAACCACCGGGCGAGCGGACGTTCCCGGCCAGGAAGTTCTCGTGGATGGCGAACGGGCAGGCGTACACGTCGCCGACCGGGTCGATCAGGCACACCACCCGGCCCGCGCCGCACAGGTTCAACCCGGGCAGTGGCGAGCCGTAGGCCGACAGATGGAAGAACGAGTCCCCGGTCAACACCCCGTCACCGCGCGCCACCAGCCAGTCGTACAACTGCCGCTGCTGGTCAGCGGTCGGATGCAGCGAATCCCACACGTCCGCGCCCCGCCCGGAAGGGCGCAACCGGGTGATCCGCAGCTGCGCGCCGAACTTGTCCGCGATCGCCTTGAACTCGTCCAGCTGGTCGACGTTCTGCCTGGTCATGACCACGCTGATCTTCGGCTCGAGGAAGCCCGCCGAGGCCAGGTTCGACAGGGCGCGAAGAGCGGTGTCGTACGAACCGGGGCCGCGCACCGCATCGTTCACCGAGGCTGTGGCCCCGTCCAGGGAGATCTGCACGTCGACGTAGTCGGTCGCGGCCAGCTGCCGGGCCCGATCCTCGGTGAGCTTGATCCCGTTGGTGGAGAACTTCACCCCGACGTCGTGCCCGATGGCGTAGTCCAGCAGCTCCCAGAAGTCGGACCGCACGGTCGGTTCGCCGCCACCGATGTTGACGTAGAAGACCTGCATCTTCTGCAGCTCGTCGATGACCGACTTGCATTCGGCGGTGGACAGCTCCCGGGGGTCGCGCCGGCCGGACGAGGACAGGCAGTGCACGCACGCCAGGTTGCAGGCGTAGGTGAGCTCCCAGGTGAGGCAGATCGGCGAGTTCAGGCCGTACTGGAAGTGCTCGGTCAGCTTCATCGGGGGAGAGCCTCCCTAAGGCGTGTCTGATGGATCATCCAGCCGGCTGTGCGGCGCCCAGATGGCGCCTCGCGGCGTAGTCGTCGTCGCGCATAGCTCCGCTATGAGCTCCTCCTCCGCCTTGCGACGCACCATCTGGATCACCGCTCGCTCGGCATAGATCCATCAGACACGCCCAAACGGGGTTCGATGGTGCCCGCCTCGGCCAGTCCGGCGAGCGCGCGCAGATACGCGGGACGCAGCGAATCCGGAACCCCGGCCGAGGCGAGCGCCGCGTGCACGTCCGGCTGCCGCTCCAGACCGCTGACCACCGCGAACAGCTCAGGAGTCTTCAGAAAGGAGAGCTTTCGGGTGCCGAAGTGATATACCAGCGCGCCGAACGGCTCCGGCCGCAGCGACACGCTCGGGCTGCACCGGTACGGCCGGCCCGGGTCGAAGCCGGGGGAGCTCAGGGCGTCCTCAGTAGACACCGCACATGCCGTCGATCGAGACCTCCTCGACGAGGGTCTCCTCAACGACCGGCTGCTCGGCCGGTTCGACCTGGTCGCTCGGCGCCACTGTAACTCCTCTGAAAGCCGACGGTGATTACGTGATGACGGTAAAGACCGGTTGCGGTCCCGGCAACCCGGGAACATTCCCCCGGGGGGTGTGTGAGGATTGTTCGATCAAGGGAAATAATCTTGTCCGAGCGTTGACCGAGCCGTAACGATGCCGCTGGGGTTAGCGACGCCTAATTCGGGTGACCGATGTCGAAGTTTTACAGGTGGCGCCGGGAGGATCAGTTCCAGAGCATGAACACGAAGACTGAGGCGCCGGCCGGCGCCGCCACCGTGACGCTGCTGCGGCTGACCAACCCGCCGGCCGAGCAGCTGAATGAATGGGACGAGCTGGTCAGCCAGGTCGGCGGCACCGACGTGACCCAGCTCAGCGCATGGGGCCGGATCCGCGGCCTGGCCGGGTACACCCCGGAGTACCTGCTCGCCTACTCTGGCGGCCGACTGGCCGGCGGAGCACTGCTGTTGCGCCGGCGCCTGATGCCGCTGGTGGAGCTGGGTTACCTGCCCTACGGACCGCTGGTCAGCCCCGACACCGCCGACCCCGGGGCGGTCACCGCCGCCCTGCTCGACCAGCTGACCAGGGTCGCCCGTTCGCTGATGGCCACCTTCGTGCAGCCGCCGGAGGGTGCGCCCGAAATGACCACCGGCCTGCTGGCCCGGGGCTTCCGGCCATCCCGCGCCGGCATCGCGCCGCTGGGTTCCTACCGGGTCGACCTGACCCGGCCGCTGGAGGAGATCCGCGGCGGCTTCTCCAAGCGGCTCAAGTCCTGGACCAACCGGTGGGCGGCCAAGGGCGTGCACGTACGGCTCGGCGACGAGCGGGACCTTCCGCTGCTGGCCGACCTGATGGCCTACACCGGCGCCCGGCAGGGGTTCACCCCGCCGCCGCTGGAGTACATGCGGCGGATGTACCGCGAGCTGGCCCCGCACGGGCATGCGGCGGTGTTCGTCGGCGAGGTGGACGGGCGGCCGGTCTCGGCGGACCTGGTCACCGTGGTCGGCGGGATGATCCGCGGCCGGCTGGGCGGCTTCGACGGCTCCGGCGCGACGGGCAAGCTGAGCGTGCCGGCGGCGGTCCGCTGGGAGATCATCAAGTGGGGGCAGCGGCAGGGGCACCGATGGCTAGACTTCGGCGGCCTGCCCGAGCAGATGCTCACCGACATGATCGACCGCGGCATGCACACCAGCGACGAATGGCCCAGCGCCCAGCGCGCCAAGCTGGCGTTCAACGGCACCCCCTTCCGCTACCCGGCCCCGGTTGAGCTGATCAGGCCATGGCCTGCCAAGGTGGGCTACGACCTGCTGCGGCGCAGCGCGACGGGAAAGAAGCTGCTCGGCACCGCCAAGGTGAAGCTGCGGGGTCAGTTCCGGCGGGGCTGAGCCGAGGGGGCTTTTCTTGAACATCGTTTGTGTGGGGGCCGGCCCGGCCGGCCTCTACTTCGCCATATGCACGAAGCTGCGCGACCCGGACGCCGAGATCACCGTGCTGGAACGCAGCCCGGAGGGGGTCACCTTCGGCTGGGGCTTCGGCTTCTGGGACGACGTGCTGGACATGCTCTACGCGAACGACCCGGTCACCGCCAAACAGGTCGAGGAAGCCTCCGGGGTGTGGGGCGGCATCGAGGTGCACGTCGGTTCGGGCAAGCCGGGTTACCTGGGCGGCTACGGGCTGTCCATGGGCCGGCAGCGGCTGCTCGACATCCTGGTCGCGCGCGCCCGTGACCTGGGCATCAAGCTGGAGTTCGAGCACCCGGTGGAGTCGCTGGACGAGTTCGCCGACGCGGACCTGATCGTCGCCGGCGACGGCATCAACAGCGGCTTCCGCACCGCCGGCGCCGCACGGTTCGGCACCTCGGTGGACATGGGCACCAACCACTACCTGTGGTTGGGCGCCTACAAGGAGTTCAAGGCCTTCCGGTACATCTTCGAGCGCACCCCGGCCGGCTGGATCTGGCTGCACTGCTACTACCTGGACGCCGGGCGCAGCACGGTGATCGTGGAATGCCCGCCGTCGACGTGGCAGGGGCTGGGCTTCGACCGGCTCGGCCCGGCGGAGTGTCTCCAGGCGCTGGAGAAGATCTTCGCGCGGCACCTGGACGGGGCGAGCCTGATCAGCCAGATGCAGGACGTGGACACGGTGTCCTGGCTGCACGGCAAGCAGGTGCGCAACGCGCGCTGGTACGACGGGAACGTGGCCCTGCTCGGCGACGCCGCGCACAGCACGCACTTCTCCATCGGCTCCGGCACCCGGCTGGCCATCGGCGACTCGGTGGCGCTGGCCGCCGCGGTGGCCTCACATCCCGGCGACATACCGGCCGCACTCGCGACCTACGACGCGACCCGCCGCCCGGTGATCGACCAGACCCAGGCTGAGGCGCTGGCCAGCATGCGTTTCCTGGAGTCCGCGCCAGCTCGCCTGGACACCGACCCGGACCCGGTCGCCTTCGCCTACGCGATCTCCCGCCGGCTGGGCAGCCGAACCGCCCGCTGGCGCTACTACCTACACCTGGCCACCCAGGTCACCGCTCTCCGCACCCTCCGCGCGCGACTGACCGCCGCCCGCCGCACCCACCGCCGCTCCCACTAACCACCCCCGCCCTATCGCGGGCCACACCACCCCATATCGCGGGTTCCGCCGCCCCATGTCGCGGGTTTCACCACCTCATGTCGCGGTCGGAATCAGCGACATGAGGTGGTAGAACGCGCGATATGGCGGGGTGGGAGGCGCGATGTGGGTTAGGTGGGGCGGAGGCGGCGTTTGGCGGTGCTCACCCAGCGGCGGGCGGTTTGGCCGGCTCGGTACTGGGTGGCCCGGTGGGCCAGCCAGGAGAGGCCACCGGCCTCCTCCCGCCTCGTGCGCAGGGCGTAGGAGAAGCGGACCGGGTCGGTCTTGATGTGTTCGGCCACGTTCTCGAACCACTCGGTGCTGGTGCGCGCGGCGGCCTGGCGCACCGCGACGGCGGCGGACCGGTCGGCCTGGTAGGTGGCCAGCGCGTCCGGCAGGGACTCCGACCCGCGCAGGGCGACGTCCAGCCCGATGGCGTCCTCCATGGCCAGCTTGGTGCCGGAGCCGATGGAAAAGTGCGTGGTGTGCGCGGCGTCGCCCATGAGCACCATGTTGCCGTGGTACCAGTGCTGGTTGGACACGTCGGTGAAGCGCAGCCACGGGCTGCCCTTGTTGATCAGCTCCTGCCCGTCCAGCTCCCGGGCGAACAGCGAGCGGATCTTGGCCAGCCCGTCCTCCTCGGAAAGCGTGTCCAGGCCGAGCCCGGCGAAGGTGTGCGGCGAGCACTCGAAGATGCAGGTGGAGTACTCGTCGGAGAACCGGTAGCCGTGCAGCCACACCCAGCCGGCCGGGGACTCCTCGAACGCGAAGGTGAAGATGTTGAAGAGTTTCCGGGTGCCCAGCCAGATGTAGTAGTTGTTGGCCGACTCGACGGTCGGTTTGAAGTGCTCGGCGAACCGGGTGCGGGTGACGCTGCCCGCGCCGTCGGCGGCGACCACCAGTTCGGCGTCCGGGAAGTCCGAAGCGTCCACCGGCGAATGCTCGAACTCGACCTTGACCCCGAGCGACTCGGCCCGGCGGGTGAGGATGTCCAGCAGTTGTGCGCGTCCGACACTGTAGCCGTAGCCGCCCATCCGGGCCGGTTTCTCCGCGCCGGACGGCCGGCCGACCTGGACCTCCTGGTCGTGCCACTGGTTGGCCACGTCCAGGATCGCCGCGCAGGTGACCGGGTCGGACCGGCGCAAACCGTGCACCAGGTCGTCCCAGAACACCACGCCCCAGCCGTGGGTGACCCCGCGCGGGTTGCGCTCCACCACGGTGACCTCGCAGGCCGGGTCGCGCAGCTTGCTCAGGATGGCGAAGTACAGGCCGGCCGGCCCGGCCCCAATACAAATGATCTTCACGATCAGGCGTCCCCTCGGCGTCCGTACTCACCGATGCCGTTCCCGATGAGCTCGACGCACACATCCAACCAGTCACCCAGCGCGGCCCATTGTTTCGGCTCGTCGTGCTCGCGCAGGTAACCGACTATATGTTCGGACAGCAGCAGCCGGAAGATCAGCACCAGCTGCCCGGCCACCACCCGGGGCCGAGGACCCGGGCCGGCCTCCGCCGCCAGCACTTCGGCGAACGCCTCCTCCAACTGTTCCCACCAAAGCCGCATCCGGGAGCGCAGCGTCGGGCTGTCCACGATCATCCGGTAGGACCGCTCGACCTCGTCGGCCAGCCGGGTGCCCCGGCCGGACATCTCCTCCCGCTCCGCGACGAACTCCTCGCGGATCGCCTCGGCCACCGCGACCAGCGGGGTCTGCCCGGCCGGCCGGTCCCGCAGCCGGTCGCGCAGCCGGACCAGGGTCTCCTCCGCGTCGGCGAAGACCAGGTCCTCCTTGGAGGGGAAGTAGGCGAACACGGTCTTGGCCGACAGGTTCACCGCGTCGGCGATCTCGGCGACCGTGACGTTGTCGTAGCCGCGCGCCGTGAACATCTCCCGGGCGGCGTCCAGGATCGCCTTCCGGGTGATCAGTTTCTTGCGTTCGCGCAGGCCCACCGGGCAGCCCTTCGTAAGTCAGCGGAAAGCGTAACCGACTAACCTTTTTACCTCACCCACCGATATATTGGACGGTCCGGCGATGAGGGGGGCACGCTGATGGCCAAGCCCGGCTGGCTGATCCCGCTGCTGGTGCTCATCGTCGGCATGTTCATGTCCGTGCTGGACATCAGCATCGTGAACGTCGCCATCCCCACCATGCAGCGCGACTTCGGCACCACGGTGGACGACATCGAGTGGGTGAGCACCGCCTACACCCTGGCGCTGGGCGTGGTGGTGCCGATGAGCGGCTGGCTGGGCGACCGGATCGGGCTGACCCGGATCTACCTGTACTCGCTGGTCGGGTTCGCGCTGACCTCGGCACTGTGCGGGCTGGCCTGGGACCTGCCCAGCATGGTCGCGTTCCGCATCCTGCAGGCCGTCCCGGGCGGCGTGCTGCCGGTGGTGACCGTGTCGCTGCTGATGTCCATCGTGCCGCGCGAGCAGATCGGCACCGCGATGGGCATCTACGGGCAGGGCGTGGTGGTCGCGCCGGCCATCGGCCCCACGCTGGGCGGCTACCTGGTGGAGTACGTGGACTGGCGGCTGATCTTCCTGATCAACGTGCCGGCCGGGGTGCTGGGCGTGATCGCCGGTTACCTGGTGCTGCCGCGCACCCCGCCCGGACCAGCCCGGCCGTTCGACTGGTGGGGCTTCGTGGCCGCCGCGACGGGGCTGTTCGCGCTGCTGCTGGCGGTTTCCGAGGGCCAGTCCTGGGGCTGGGACTCCTACCGGATCCGCATGCTGCTGGTGTTCGCGGTGCTGGCGCTGGCGTTGTTCGTGGTGATCGAGCTGGCCGTGGAGCACCCGCTGATCGACCTGCGGGTGTTCCGCAACTGGATGTTCGTGAACTCGCTGTTGCTGATCAGCGTGCTGTCCGTCGGCCTGTTCGCGGTGCTGTTCTACCTGCCGCTGTTCATGCAGCAGGGGCAGGGCATACAACCGCTGCGGGTGGGGTTGATCCTGCTGCCCGAGGCGGTGGTGATGGGGTTGCTGATGCCCGTCGCGGGGCGGCTCTACGACCTGATCGGGCCGCGCTGGCCGGGGGTGATCGGGCTGGCCATCGCCGCGTACGGCGGGTTCCTGCTGTGCGGCATCGGCCCGGCCATGTCCGAGGGGGACGTGATCCTCTGGACCTGCGTGCGCGCGTTCGGCAACGGGCTGGCCATGATGCCGATCATGACGGCGGGCATCGCGGCGATCCCGCCCGCCCAGGTCGGCTCGGCTTCACTGGTGAACAACATCGTGATGCGCGCGTCATCCGCGCTCGGGCTGGCCGTGATGACCGTCCTGGCCACCGCGCAGCAGGCCCAGCTGTCCGCCGACCGGGCCGCACTCATCCAGGTCGGCAACCCGGACCTGGCCGCACACGGCATCTCGCCGGACGACCCCCGCTCCCTGTACGGCTACTACCGCGCCGTGCAGCTGGACGTGCTCGGCCAGGCGTACAGCAACGTCTTCCTGGTCGCCGCGGTCCTCACCTGCGTCGGAATCGGCCTGGCCGCGCTCATGCACAAGCCGTCCGTACCGCCCCCGCCGCCGGCCACGCCGCCCCGGGCCGGCGACGAGCCCGAGCCCGGGCGGGCCGCGCTCGCCGCCGCCACGCACTGAACCACCCTGCCAGACCGACTGAACCACACTGCTGAACCGACTGAACCACACTGCTGAACGCACTGAATCACCCTGCTGAACCGACTGAATCACCCTGCTGAAGTGACCGGATCAGGGCTGGGGGGTTAGCAGTTGTTGGAGTTCGGGGTGCATGGCACCCCGGACGGGGCGCTGAGCTGGACGAACTCCATGCCCTCCATCGGCAGCACGCGCATGATCGCCACCGCTTTGTCGATCGTCTCGCCGGCCGAGGTGAGGGAGATCCAACCGCTGGCCCCGGCCACCGAGCCGGCCCCGTGCATCCGCTTGAACTCCTGGGTCAGCGCTCCAGGCGAGTCGACCACGCCGTTCGGCGACCGGATCCCGGCCACGGCGGCCATCATCATGTCGTAGGCCATGATCGTGTAGCTGTCGTCGAGCCGCGCGCCGGGGAACAAGGTGTCCAGACACTCCGGGCAGTGGCCGGTCAGGTAGGCGGTGGCGCCGGGCGCGAACGCGGCCGGCGCGGCCGGCCATGCCCGGGGGTGGGCCAGCGCGGTGTACTCCACCGTGGCGTTCGCGCGCAGCCCGGCGGCCAGCTCGGGCGAGCCGGTCACCCCCGAGCCGAAGCGGACCCCGTCGTCGCCGGTCATCACCCGTACCGGGTGGCCGGGGCAGGGCCGGGACGGCAGCGCCGCGACGAACGCGGCCAGCTCCGGCGAACGACCGGCGAAGAACACCACGTCCGGACGCTGCTGGCAGAGGTTGCGCACGATGCCCTTCATGGCGTTGGCCGCACCGGGGCGCGAACCGTTGTAGCTCTCCTCCGGGACGACCAGGGTGTGCCCGCTGCCCGGGTCCGGGTACCGGGCGCGGAACGCGTCGCCCAGCGTGCGGGCGTACTGGTCGTCGGGATCGGAGTTCTGCACGACCAGCGCACGGCGGGTGGACTGCCGCAGGTAGGCGGCCGCCGCCTCGGCCTGCGCCGCGGTGCTCGGAGCGACCCGGATGTACGGGGTGTTCGCCGAGGGCGCCTGGAGCAGCCGGTCCGCCGTCACGTGCGACACGATCACCGGCACGTCGGCGAGGACCAGCTGACCGATCAGGCGCAGGTAGGGGTCCAGCGACTTCCCGGTCACCCCGACCGCCATCAGCCGGTGCTCGGCGAAGCCGCTGGTGGCCATCTCGATCAGCTTGCGCACCGGCTTCTCCGCCGGTTCGGCCGAGTCGCCGACATTGGCCACCAGCACGCGGATCGCCGGCCGGTCGCCCAGCGTGTTGGTCCGGTTGGCCTGGCGCTGCGCCACCGCCACCCCGCGCAGGTCGCCGGCCAGCCGCTCGCCGTACTCGTCCTCCACCCCGGGCGGCGGGATGGGCACCAGGTAGGCCACCGTCAGGCTGGGCGTGCCGGTGGCCGTCAGCCGGGTGTTCTCCTCACCGATCAGCCGCAGCGCGTCCGCCGTCGGCGCACCGAACAACGGGCCCTGCGTGCCGTCGGTGATGCCCACGCACTGCGCACCCACCTGGTCCACCCCGGGCGCGCAGTGCACGTGCCAGTCCCACACCAGGTAGCCCAGCACGCCCAGCACCACCACCCCGAGCCCGCAAATCGTGCGCTGGATCATCCGACTGCGGTCCTGCCACCAGAGCCGCAACGCCGCGATCATCTGCTTCCTCCGATCGAGTGCCACCGCCGCGAGCATTCCGCGAACCTGAGGTGCTGCTCGTACAGGAACCGGGCGCCCGCGCCGGCGTGCCGGGAGAGCTCCAGCAGCTCGTCCGCGACGATCACGCACATGTCGTGCCGGGGATCGCCGAGCGGGTCCGAGTGCAGCTGCAGCGCGGCGACCAGGCGCCGGGACACCCGGGGCTCCGGGGCCGGGTCCGCACACAGCCGGCCGAAGAGCGCGTTCGCGTCCGCTCCCTGGCCGGGCACCGCGAGCGGCGCCGCCGTCACCCGGGTGAGCTGCCGGTAGAACCGTTCCTGGTTGCCCGGGCGGAACTCTCCGGTCAGCGCGGTGGCCACCTGCTGCACCCGGCCGAGCGCCAGGCTGTGGTAGAGCGCGACGCCCTCCCGCCGCTTGTCCCGCGCGTCCGCGCGCAGCAGTTCGTGCACGTCCTCCCAGGTCAGCCCGAGGTCGGGCAGGCCACCGGGACCGGCCAGCCGGTGCGCGATGGCCCGGCGGGCGAACGGGTGCAGCCGGGGTGCCCGCAACCGGCCGTCCTCCACCGGGTAGGTCACCCACAGGTCCCCGGCCCGGAACTCCATGATCATTCTTATCTTGTGCGGGGTGAGCAGATCCAGGATCGGCGCGATGCTGGTGTCCGAGAGGTCGACCACCATGGCCATCAGCACCAGTCCCTGGCGCAGATGGTCGTCGCGCGGGCCGAGCACCAGCTCCATCACCTGCTCGTCCAGCGGTGGCGCGCCGTCTCCGGAGGACCGGCCGAGCACCCGGCGCGGGTCGTCCTCCGGGCCACCGCGCAGCAGTGCGTCGAGCACCATGCCGAGGCCGGCCTGGTGCGCCGACGTCAGGCGGTAGGCGAACGCCACCGAGGCGCGCAGCTCCGGGCTGTAGGCCAGGCTCCGGTGCGCGACCAGCCGCTCGGTGGTCGCCTCGACCTCCGGCTGGGCCGGGTCGGAGATCGGCGCCACGTCGTCCACCGGGTCCACCCACACCGGGTAGAACCGACTGCCGCCGCGCCCGTCCCGACCGGCCAGCCAGCGCACCATCGAGGCGTCCCGCAGCGGGTCGGGCTGCCAGACCAGCGGCCGCTTGGCGGCGTCCGGCGGGTAGCGCCGGTGCGAGGCGGCCACCACCAGCAGCGGGCCGGACCCGCCCGGCTGCGCGGCCAGCGTGCTCAGGAACTCGTGGGCCGGGCCGATGCTGACGTTGTCCAGCAGCACCACCGCGCCCACCGGGCACGCATTGATCCACCGTTTCGCCCAATAGGCGGCCCGAAGGTCGGCCACGAAGGCCCGGCAGAGCACCTCGTCCACCCATCCGTGGTTGCCCTGGAACTCCCGCACGGACAGCTCCACCAGCCCGTCCGCCGCGTCCTGGATCATCGCCAGGTTCAGGCCGGTGCGGTACCAGCGCATGCCGGCCCGGCGCAGCAGCAGCCGGGTGTGCACCAGGCCGGACAGCCCGTCAACGGCCAGCCCGAACGCCTCCGAGGCCGGCCCGGGCAAACCGCCGGCCTCGGCCAGCACGCGCGCCATGTCGCGCACCCAGGCGCGCAGCTCGGTCCGGTTGCCGATCAGCTTGCGGATCAGCTCGCGCCGCGCCGCCCGCGCGCCGGCCGTGGCGTCCGGGTCCAGCGGGTTGCGCGCCGCCCACATGCCGAGGAGGAACCTCGGGAACCCGGCCCGGCCGAACCCCTTGACCCGCCAGCCCAACTGCAGCGCCAGCCGGTTGGCCACCTCGTGCGGCCGGTGGCTGTCCGGCAGCCGGGCGCTGTCCAGGTACGCCCGTGGCCCCGACCAGTGCTCGATCTGCCGCAGGTGCGCCAGAAGGTCCGAACCGGGCGAGCCCCGGGCACTCCACAGCACCACGACGGGCCGGTCGTCGGGGTCGCCGTGCCGGCCGGTGTGGTCGGCGCACTCGCGCAACAAAAACTCGACGGCCGCCTCGCGCTCCCCCATGGGAGCTACCGTATAACGATCACCGGTTCCGTGGTGGCGGAACCGGTGATCGGATCAGCGGGGGGCGGTGGCGTGGATGGGGCCTTCGCGTTCGGCCAGGCGGTTGCCGGCGCCGCCCCACTGGAGGGCGATCATTTCGGCCGCGATCGAGACGGCGGTTTCCTCCGGGGTGCGGGCGCCCAGGTCCAGGCCGATCGGGCTGGACATGCGGGCCAGCTCGTCCTCGGTGAGACCGGCCTCGCGCAGCCGCTGCAGCCGGTCGTCGTGGGTGCGCCGCGAACCCATGGCGCCCAAGTAGCCGAACTCGGGCAGGCGCAACGCGACCTCGAGCACCGGCACGTCGAACTTGGGGTCGTGGGTGAGCACGCAGATCGCGGTGCGGCCATCAATACGACCAGCTCCGGCCTCCGCCTGCAGGTAGCGGTGCGGCCATTCCACGACGACCTCGTTCGCGCCGGGGAACCGGGACGCGGTGGCGAACACCGGCCGGGCGTCGCACACGGTCACCCGGTAGCCCAGGAAGGTGCCCATCCGGGCCACCGCCGAGGCGAAGTCGATCGCGCCGAACACGATCATCCGGGGCGGCGGGGCGAACGCCTCCAGGAACACGTCCAGGCCCTCGCCCCGGCGTTGCCCGTCCACGCCGTAGTGCAGCATGCCGTTGCGGCCGGCGGCGAGCAGGCCGCGCCCGTCGTCGCGCACCGCGTCGTCCAGGCGGGTTGAGCCGGTGGTTCCGGAGACCCGGTCGGGCCAGATGACCAGGCGCCTGCCCAGCCGGTCGGCCGGGCCGGCGACCACCGTGGCCACCGCGACCGGGCGCTCCTCCTTGATCGCGCGGGACACCTCGGCCAGCTCGGGGAACGTCTTCGGGTCGATCTTCTCCACGAACACGTCAAGGATGCCGCCGCAGGTCAGGCCGACCGCGAACGCGTCGTCGTCGGAGACGCCGTAGCGCTGCAGCACCGGGCGGTCGTCGGCCAGCACCTGGTTGCCCAGCTCGTAGACCGCGCCCTCCACACAACCGCCGGAGACGCTGCCCACCGCCTCGCCACCCGGCCCGACCAGCATCGAAGCCCCGGGCTGCCGCGGCGCCGAACGGAACGTGGCAACCACGGTGGCCAGGGCCACCGGTTTGCCGTCGTCCCACCACGAGCCCAGCTGTTCGAGTACGTCACGCATCTTCTTCCACCTCACGCATCGGCGATCACCCCGACCAACCGCTCCAGCGTGGCCAGGCTGTGCCCGGCCAGCAGTTCATCCAAGTGCGGCAGCGCCGCAACTATTCCGCCCTGCACCGGTGCGTAGCCATCCTTGCCGGCGTGCGGGTTCACCCACACCATCTTGTGGGCCAGCCGGCGCAGCCGCCCGAGCTGTTCGCCGAGCAGGTCCGGCGAGCCCCGCTCCCACCCGTCGGAGAAGATCACCACTACCGCCCGGCGGGCCACCCCGCGCTGCCCCCAGCGGTCGGTGAACGCGCGCACCGCGTCGCCCAGCCGGGTGCCGCCCGACCAGTCCGGGATGGCCCGGCCGGCGGCGGCCAGCGCGCGCTCCGGGTCCCGGTGCCGCAGCTCGCGGGTGATCCGGGTCAGCCGGGTGCCGATGGTGAACACCTCGGTACTGGGGATACGCCGCGCAACCACGTGCGCGAACCGCATCAGGGTGTCGGCGTAGGGCGCCATGGACCCGGAGACGTCGATCAGCAGTACCACCTTGCGGGGCCGTTCGGCCGGCGCCCGGTGGCGCAGTTCCCGCAGCTCACCGTGGTTGCGCAGGGCGGCGCGGAGGGTGCGGCCGGGATCGGGGAAACCACGCGAGCCGGGGCGACGGCGGCGAGAGCGCCGCAACGGGGGTTCCGCGCGCAACAGCGCGAGCAACGCGCGCAGGTGCTCCCGCTCGGCCGGGGAAAGCTCGGCCACGTCCCGGTGCCGGAGCACCTCGGTGGCGCTGGCCGCGACCCGCAGCCGCTGCACGTCGTCCGGGCCGTCGTCATCGTCGCTCTCCGGCTCGTCCGCGCCGGCTTCCCGGGTCAGCGCGGCCAGCTGGGAGGGCGGCGGTTTCCGCTGGTCCTGCACGCGCACCCGGGGACCGCCCCGCTTCGGCGCGAACCACGCCGCGAACGCCGCGTCGTACCGGCCGACGTCGTCCGGATCGGCGCACAGGGTCAGCCGGCCGGCCCAGTAGGTGGCCGGCTCGCTGGTCACGTCCAGCTCGTCCAGCGCGGTGAGGAAGGCGGCCACCCGGTCGGTGGTGACGGGCAGGCCGGCGTGCCGCAGCACCGAGGTAAACCCGACCAGCCTCGGCAGGGGGTCGACCTCGCGCTCCCCGGCGAACGCGTCGAACTGGACCATTACGCCAGTACTGCGTCGAGCTGGGCGCGCACCCGGTCGGCGTCCTCCCGGTACTTGAGCACCGCGCCCAGCGAGGCGGCGGCGGTGTCGACGTCCAAGTCGTCGGCGCCGAGCAGGTGCAACGCCTGCGCCCAGTCCAACGACTCGGCCACGCCGGGCGGCTTCAGCAGCTCCATCCCGCGCATCCGGCGCACCGCGGCCGCCACCCGGCCGGCCAGCCGCTCGGGCACCCCGGGCAGGCGGCTGCGCAGGATGGCGATCTCCCTGGTCACGTCGGGGTGGTCCAGCCACAGGTAGAGGCAGCGGCGCTTGAGCGCGTCGTGCACCTCGCGGGTCCGGTTGGAGGTGAGCACCACCAGCGGCGGGATCTCCGCCCGCACCTCGCCGACCTCGGGGATGGTCACCGCGTGCTCGGTGAGCACCTCCAACAAGAAGGCCTCGAACTCGTCGTCCGCGCGGTCCACCTCGTCGATGAGCAGCACGCTGCGCTTGGCGCCCCGCAACGCGCGCAGCACCGGCCGGGCGATCAGGAAGCGCTGGTCGTACAGGGAGGCCTCGACGGTGTCCGCGTCCAGCCGCTCGTGCCCGGCGGCCGCCTCCAGCGCGCGCAGGTGCAGCAGCTGCCGGGGGAAGTCCCAGTCGTAGAGGGCCTGGCTGGCGTCGATCCCCTCGTGGCACTGCAGCCGGACCAGCTCCGCGTCCAGGACCTGGGCCAGCGCCTGGGCCAGCGCGGTCTTGCCGGTGCCCGGCTCGCCCTCGCAGAACAGCGGCCGGTTCATCCGCAATGCCAGGTAGGCGGCGGTGGCCAGGCCGTCGTCGGCCAGGTATCCGGTGTCCTCCAGCGCCTTCGCCAGCTCGGCGGGGGTCTCCACGGCTTCACTCACCCATCCAGCATGACCGAGGCAGCCCGGTGCTTGCCACTCGGATCGTGTTCCACGCAACGGAATTTGACGCGTTTTTCAGCGTGATTAAGATCACAACTTCCAAAATGAAAGTTCCTTGTTCGCAACGTTTTTCCGTCGTGATACTTCCGTTATGACCTGCCGAAACACCTATGTCGTTTGCAAGATGCAACAAAACTTGAGATTCATTTGAGTGATGTGGCTCGCAATAACCATTCTTGACGGATACCCACCCGGCTTACGTACCGTCCATCCCGGCCGGCAACCAGCCGTCCAGCGAACGAGTACCCATTGACGCACCGCGCCAAACCTGCCCAGTGCGTCAGGACGCCGACAGAAAACACGCCGGGCAGGGTTGGGGGGAACCCCTGGGTGCGGTGTGGAGCAAACGTCATGACCCCGTCACGAGACACCTCTCCCGAGCCGCGTGAGGACAGCCGCGGCTCACGGAATCTGGCTCGCGTCGTCCGTGTCATCACCGCCGGCGCGGTAGTCGCCGGCACTCCCTTCCTGTTCGCCGGCACCGCGCACGCCGCGTCCGACGAGACCTGGGACCAATTGGCTAAATGCGAAAGTGGCGGAAAGTGGAGCACCAACACCGGTAATGGCTTTTCCGGTGGACTCCAGTTCACCGCATCCACCTGGCGGGCCAACGGCGGCAAGGGCAGCGCGCACAACGCCAGCCGCGAGGAGCAGATCCGGGTGGCCGAGCGCGTGCTCGCCAGCCAGGGCTGGAAGGCCTGGCCCGCCTGCTCGAAGAAGATCAAGGCCAAGGGCAAGGCCCAGCTGCGGGACAAGACCAACGCCACCAAGGACACCCGCACCGAGGTGAAACCCAACGTTCCCGCGGTTCCGGCCGCTCCGGTGCCGCCGGTTGCGCCGGCGCCGCGGATCCCCGCCGCCGTGCCGGCACCTCAGGTCCCCGCCGCCGTGCCGGCGCCGCAGGTCCCCGCCGCCGTGCCGAACGTGCCCGCGCCCCGGGTGCCGAGCGTGCCGACGCCGGCCGCCCAGGTGCCGAACGTGCCCAACGCCCCGGCTCCCGCCGCCCCGGCCGCCCCCGCGACCCCCGCCGGACAGAAGTACACCGTGGTCTCCGGGGACAGCCTGTCCAAGATCGCCCAGACGCGGAACCTGCCCGGCGGCTGGCAGGCGCTCTACGAGCGCAACCGCGACCAGCTCGGCGGCGCGCCCAACAAGCTCAAGCCGGGCCAGCAGCTCAACCTGGGCTGACCCACCGATCGCGTCGCCGGTCCGTCCGCCGGCACGTCACCCAGAGACCGGGACGTCGCGCACCACGCGCGGCGTCCCGGTCTCGCGGGTAGATGTAGCGTCGGTCGTCCTCGGCGGCAGTCCATGGTCAAGTAGCAGTAGGAGACGTTCTACCGGCGAGTAGGGTCTGTCACCGCTACTTGACCATGAGTGATCCCGCTCATACCGCGAATCCGCCCGAAGGAAGATCAACTTCATCGTCACTGCCCTTGCACGGCCCGCGAAAGTCAGTGGTGATGATGTCGATCTCCAACGCGGTGGCAACGGCCGCACGCATTAGCGATAGTTGGCAAGAGCGGAACTTCTCCTACTGGGAGAACTGGCCCAGCCCGACCGGCCACGCCCCGAAACCTCGACCTGCACGAGCTGACCCGGGCGATATCCGACTGGACCGGACGCACCCGGCGCAACGATCACCGCGCGCAACTGCTCAAGCTCAGCACGGCGGCGGCGCTGGCGGCGTCCGAGCTGGACGAGGTCGCCAGACCCGCTCACTCCTCTGGGACTCGCCAAGGCCCGCGGCCAGGCCGGCCAAGGTGCCACCGGTGCCGACCGGACAAATGATCGCATCGAACGATTCGTCAATCTCCTCAACCAGCTCGATACAGCCACTCATCGCGAGCAGTGGCGCGATCCAGGTAGTGCAGGCGCATCCCGGCCGACTCGGCATGGGCCAGTCCTTCGTTGAACGGCCGTTCCTCGCCGCGGATCACTCCGATCGTGTCGAACCCGAACCGGCGGCCGGCGGCCGCTACGGCCCGGACGTGGTTCGAGTACGCGCCACCGAAGGTGAGCAGGGTGGTGATGCCCGAGGCCTGGGCACCGAGCAACTGGTACTTCAGCTTGCGCGACTTGTTGCCAGGTATCTCCGGGTCCAGCAGGTCATCCCGCTTGACCAGCAGCCGGTTCCCCCGGAGCCGGTCGTCGAGGACCTCGACCAGCGGCGACGACACCCGAGGCTCCCTAGGGGCAGTTGGTCCACTCGTCGGTGCCGTCGGTGAACAGCTGGTGTTTCCAGATGGGGAGCAGGCGCTTCACCTCGTCGACCAGTTCGGCGCACACCTGGAACGCCTGCTGGCGGTGATCGGCGGCGACCGCGCAGGCCAGGGCGGTGTCACCGATGCGCAGCTGGCCGATCCGGTGGCTCACCGCGATCGCCCGCACGCCCTCGGCGCGCGCGGCCACCGCCTCGGCCACCTCGCGGATGATCCGGTCGGCCGTGGGGTGCCCGGAGTAGTCCAGCGCGGTCACGTCCCGGCCGCCGTCGTGGTTGCGCACCACGCCGGCGAACGTCACCACCGCACCGGCGGCCACGTGGGAGACCAGGTCCGCGTGTTCGTTCACGTCCAGGGGCCGGTCAACGACCTCGGCCCTGGTGACCGTGGGCAGTACCACCGTCATCAGTGATCGCCTCCTCGCAGCTGGTCGACCGCGTGGTCCAGCACGTCGGCCAACACCGCCAGTCCGTCCCGCACCCCGCCGGTGGAACCGGGCAGGTTCACCACCAGGGTGCGCCCCGCGACACCGGCGACGCCCCGGGAGAGCACCGCGGTGGGCACCTTCGGGGCGCCGGCCGCACGGATCGCGTCGGCCAGGCCGGGCACCTCATAATCCAGTATTCCGCGAGTTACCTCGGGGGTGGCGTCGGTCGGGGAGATGCCGGTGCCCCCGGTAGTGATCACCACGTCGACCTCGGCGGCCACGGCGTCCCGCAACGCGGCGCCGACCGGTTCGCCGTCGGCCACCACCGAGGGGTCGGGGCAGGCGTAACCACGCTCGCGGAGCCATTCGGCGATCAACGGCCCGCCCCGGTCGGGGTAGACCCCGGCGGCGGCCCGGTTCGACGCGGTCACCACGCGGGCCGTGCGTGCACCCCCGTTCACCGGTCCTCCGGGCGGGTCCAGCTACCGGTCTTGCCGCCGTCCTTGCGGTCCACCCGTACCGCGTCCAGCACGGCCGCCGGGTCCACCGCCTTGACCATGTCGTGCAGGGTCAACCCGGCCACCGCCACGGCGGTCAGGGCCTCCATCTCCACCCCGGTGCGGTCGGTGGTCTTCGCGGTCGCGGTGATGCGCACCGCTTCCGCCTCCAGCGACAGGTCCAGGGTGACCCCGCTGAGCGCGATCGGGTGGCACAGCGGCACCAGGTCCGGGGTGCGCTTGGCGCCCATGATGCCGGCGATCCGCGCGGTGGCCAGCGCGTCGCCCTTGGGCAGGCCGTCCCGGCGGAGCAGGTCGATCACCTCGGCGGTGGTGCGCAGCACCCCACTGGCCACCGCCACGCGGGCCGACGGGGCCTTCTCCGAGACGTCGACCATGCGCGCCGCGCCGGCGGCGTCGACGTGAGTCAGTTCCACCTGACCGACCCTACGCAGCCAACGATGTGACTCACACGTTCGGGGTAATCCGGTAACACGCCGCCGTTTCCGTTTTGTCACCCGCTCGTCCGCTGAACTGCCCCTTTGGCCGATTACCCCGCGCCACGCCGACGCCGACCCGCCCGTGGGCCTTTATTCCCCGGCCCGTGTGGCATAGATTGCGCCCTGGCCCGCCACTCCCCAAGGCATTTCCGGCGGGCCCCGGAGACCACCGCGTGCTCGCCCTGTCCAGTGGTCCTCGGCCCCCGAAAGAAGACGTCGGACAGGGCGGGAACGCCCAGCTCGCGCACCGGCGCGCGAAACGGGCAGCCGGACTCCCCACCGGCCGTATCCCGGGTGCGCGGCTGTCGGAGATTGAGTATGGCCGGATACCGAGGGCGGCATCGAAAACCGTCGTCCAACCCGGGTAAGACCATCGCGACCACCGCCATCACCGGTGTGGTCATCGGCGCTCCGTTGGCCACCGCCGGTCAGGCCTACGCCGCGTCCGACGCTTCCTGGGACCGCCTCGCCAAGTGCGAGAGCGGCGGCAAGTGGAGCACCAACACCGGCAACGGCTACAACGGCGGCCTGCAGTTCTCCCCGTCCACCTGGCGGGCCTACGGCGGCACCAAGTACGCCAACTCGGCCCACCAGGCCAGCCGCGAGGAACAGATCGCGGTGGCCGAGAAGGTCCTCGCCGAGCAGGGCTGGAACGCCTGGCCCTCCTGCTCCCGCAAGACCGGGGTGCGCGGCGAGTCGCACACCGTGCGCGCCATCACCGCGAAGAAGAAGGCCACGCCGAAGTCGATCGGCCGCAAGACCCTTACCCCGGACAACGCCGCCCGGCCGGTCACCCCGGGCTCCGACGTCACCTCCACGCTCACCGGCTCGAACACCACGCCCGGCCTGGCCACGACGCCCCGCGCCGACAAGTCCGGCACGCCGAAGATCGGCCGCCTGGAGGCGATGGACAGCACGCCGGCCAGCACGGACAGCGCCACCACGCCGTTCACGGCGATGCCGGTCACCTCGTCGGACCGCGACTCGTTCAGCCAGCGCACCCAGCCGGCCACCGCGATCACGCCGAGCGCGCCGACGCACCGCGCCCCGACGGACGCGGCCACCGAACGGGGCACCCTCTCCGCACCGACCGAGCGGGGCACGCTCGGGGCGCCCGCCGAGCGGGGTACCTTCACCGCGCCGACCGACCGCGCCGCGGTGGCCCCGACCGCGCCCACCGCGCTGCCGCTGGCCGAGCCCAGCCGGCCGAGCCAGTCCGGGCGGCAGATCGTGCCCGAGTCGAACAACACGCCGGCCCCACTGGCCCAGTCCCCGACCGGCCGGACACCGGCCGCGCCGAAGGTGGCCAAGACCCCGCGCACCTACCAGGTGCAGGAGGGCGACAGCCTATCCTCCATCGCCAAGGAGCAGAAGGTGAACGGCGGCTGGGAGTCGGTCTACAAGTCGAACGAGAGCGAGCTGGGCGGCAAGCACACCGTCAAGCCGGGCCAGAAGCTCGAACTGGACTAAGCAAGTCGCGTGTCGTGAACCCCGGGTGCAAGGCAGACCCGGGGTTCACGAGTATCTGGACCTAGGCGGCCCCACGCACCGCGCGAGCGACCTCGGTGGCCACCGACAGGTCGAACACGCTGGGCACGATGAACGACGGATTCGGCTCGGAGACCACCCGGGCGATCGCCTCGGCGGCGGCCCGCTGCATCTCGTCGGTGATGTCGCCGGCCTGCGCGTCCAGCAGGCCGCGGAACACGCCGGGGAAGGCCAGCACGTTGTTGATCTGGTTCGGGTAGTCCGAGCGGCCGGTGGCCACCACGGCGGCGTACCGCTGGGCGATGATCGGGTCGACCTCGGGATCGGGGTTGGCCAGCGCGAACACCACCGGGTCCGGCGCCATGGAGGCCAGCTCGGCCTCGCCGAGCAAGTTCGGCGCGGAGACGCCGATGAACACGTCCGCACCGACCATCGCGTCGGCCAGCTTGCCGGACCGGCGCTCGGCGTTGGTGTGCTCGGCGATCCACATCAGGTTCGGGTCCAGCCCGGGGCGGTCCGGGTGCACGATGCCGGCCACGTCCACCGCCAGCACGTCCTTCGGCTGTTCCGGCAGCATCAGCCGGATGATCGCCGAACCGGCGGCACCCACCCCGCACACCACCACCCGGCACTCGGACAGCGGCCGGTTCACCACCCGCAGCGCGTTGCGCAGCGCGGCCAGCACCACGATCGCGGTGCCGTGCTGGTCGTCGTGGAACACCGGGATGTCCAGCGCCTCGCGCAACCGGGCCTCGATCTCGAAGCAGCGCGGCGCGGCGATGTCCTCCAGGTTGATCCCGCCGTACGCCGGGGCGATCGCCTTGACGATCCGGATGATCTCTTCGGTGTCCTGGGTGTCCAGCACGACCGGCCAGGCGTCCACCCCGGCGAACCGCTTGAACAGCGCCGCCTTGCCCTCCATCACGGGCAGCGCGGCGGCCGCGCCGATATTGCCCAGGCCGAGTACCGCGGAGCCGTCGGTGACCACGGCGACCGTGTTCCGCTTGATGGTCAGCCGGCGGGCGTCGTCCGGGTTGGCCGCGATCGCCCGGCACACCCGCGCCACCCCGGGGGTGTATGCGCGGGAGAGGTCGTCGCGGGTGCGCAGGCTGACCTTCGGCGACACCTCGATCTTCCCGCCGAGGTGGACCAGGAAGGTGCGGTCGGAGACCTTGCGCACGTCGACGCCCGGCAACGCGGCCAGCGCTTCGGTGATCTCCTGCGCGTGGTCCTCGCTCATCGCGTTGCAGGAGAGGTCGATCACGATGCGGTCGGCGAGCGAGTCCACCACGTCGAAGGCGGTGACCACCCCGCCCACGCGGCCGACCGCCGCCGCCAGGTCGCCGGCCGTGCTGGCCGTCGGGGGCGCGGACAACCGCACGGTAATCGTGTAACCAGGACCAGGTACGGGCACCCGCACAGCTTAGTCCGAGCGCCTACCGATTCCGCGCCGCGCGCGTCCGGCAAGTCCCGGGCAGACGCCACCTTCGAGCCGACCCCTCCGACCCGAGGTTCCACGCAGAGCCATAGTGAGGCGGAGAGTGCCCGAGGAACGCTCTCAGCTTTCCGATGACGGGTGAGGCGAGAATGCGCGCAGCGCCTCGGGGGTGTCCACGTCCCGAGGGTCGGCCAGGTCGCCGCATTCGACCAGGCGCAGCGCGGGATGGCCGGACAGGTAGTCACGCGCGCCGGCGTCGCCCCGGGCGGCGGCCGCCACGGCCGGCCAGTGTGCGCGGCCGAGCAGCACCGGGTGACCCGGCCGGGCGTGGTAGGCCGCGCGGGCCAGCACGTCCGGTCCTTCGTCCGCACAAGCGGCCAGACGGGCGATCGCCGGCGCACCCACCCCGGGCAGGTCGACCAGGTGCACCAGCGCGGCCGGGGCTGAGACGTCCCTCAGCGAGGCCAGGCCGGCGCGCAGCGAGGCGCCCATGCCCTCGGCCCAGTCCGGCGCGATCATCGGTAGCGCGTCCGGCGGCAGCAACGGGGCCACCCGGTCGGCGGCGGCGCCCAGCACCACCACCAGCGGGGCACAGCCGCCCTCGCGCAGCGCGTCCAGCGCGCGCAGCACCAGCGGCCGGCCGGCCAGCTCCACCAGCGCCTTCGGGCCGCCCATCCGGCGGCCGGCGCCGGCGGCCAGCAGCAGCCCGGCCGCGGAGCCGCTCAGCGGTTGATCTCGGTGACCGGGTGCTCGTAGGGCACGGACGGCAGCGGGAACTCCAGGTCGCCGAAGGGCGACATCGAGCCCTGCACCGGCGCGGCGAGCTCGCTGACCGGGTGCTCGCCGTCGGCGTGCTCCGGCCAGCTCGGGTCGATGCGTGCGGAACGGGTGTTGCCCACCGTCTCCTCCTGGTCAGTCGCGATCGGGTTCAGGCTACCGTGGACAGGATGGCCGGCACCTCCCTCCTCGACTGGCTGCGCGCGCAAGACGACGCGACCCTCGCCACACTGCTGCGGCTGCGCCCCGACCTGGGCGTCCCGCCGCCCTCCGACCTGACCGTGCTGGCCACCCGCGCCGGCGTGCGGGCCTCGGTGAACCGCGCGTGCGAGGACCTGGAAACGCCCACCCTCGCGGTGCTGGAGGCCTTGGTGGTCGCCGGCGCGGAAGCCGAGCCGACCGGTGCCGCACGGATCGCCGAGCTGTTCGGTTCGAGCATGCCGAAGCGACGGCTGTCCGCCGCGCTGGGCCTGTTGCGGGAGCGCGCCCTGGTCTGGGGCGGGGACGAGGAGCTGCGCCTGGTACCGGCCGCGCTGGAGGTGGTTTCCCGCTACCCGGGCGGGCTGGGCCGGCCGGCCGAGTCGGTGTCCGACCCGGCGAAGCTGCGCGAGCTGCTCGCCGACACCCCGGCCGACGAGCAACGCGTGCTGGAGGCGCTGGTCGCGGGCCCGCCGATCGGCCGCAGCCAGGAACCGGGCGCGCGGGTGATCCAGCGGCTGATCTCCAGGGGGCTGCTGCTCCGGGTGGACCCGAGCACCGTCGAGCTGCCCCGCCAGGTCGGCCTGGAGCTGCGCGGCGCCGCACCCCTCCGCTCGCTGGTCCCGGCGGAACCGAAACTGGCCACCACCCGGCCCGGCGCGGAACGGGTGGACGGCACGGCCGCCGGCGCGGTGCTGGAGCTGCTGCGGCACGCCGAAACGCTGATCGAGGCCTGGGGTCACGAACCCCCGCCCGTGCTGCGTTCCGGCGGCCTCGGCGTGCGCGACCTGCGCCGCGCCGCGCGCGACCTGGGCCTCACCGAGCCACAGACCGGGCTGCTGGTCGAGGTACTGGCGGCGGCCGGGCTGATCGCCGACTCGGAAGCGGCCGGCGGCGGCGAGTGGGTGCCGACCACCCAGGCCGACCTGTGGGCCGCCGGCGGTCCCGAGCAGCGCTGGCTGGCCCTGGCCCGGGCCTGGTTGGAGCTGCCGCGGTTGCCCGGGCTGATAGGCCAGCGCGACGACGGGGACAAGGTGCTCGGCGCGCTGTCCGAGGAGCTGCGCCGCCCGCTGGCCCCCCGGGACCGCCGCCGCGTGCTGAACACGCTCACCGAGCTGCCCGAGGGTGAGGGCGTGGTGGACCCCGAGGCGCTGGCCGCCGTGCTCACCTGGCGCGCACCCCGCCGGGGCGGGCGGATGCGCGACGCCCAGGTCACCTGGACCGTCGACGAGGCCACCCTGCTCGGACTGGTCGCCCTGGGCGCACTGACCGGCCCGGGCCGCGCCCTGCTGCGGTCGGCGGACACCGGCGACACCGCGCCGGTGCTCTCCGCGCTGCGCCAGGCGCTGCCCGAACCGGTGGACCACGTGCTGCTGCAGGCCGACCTGACCGCCGTGGCCCCCGGCCCGCTGCGCGCCGACGTGGCGGAGGAGATGGCGCTGGTCGCCGACGTGGAAAGTTCCGGGGCCGCCTCCGTGTACCGGATCACCGAGGCCAGCCTGTTGCGCGCGCTGGATGCCGGCCGCGCGCCCACCGAGCTGCACCAGCTGTTCGCCACCCGCTCGGCCACCCCGGTGCCGCAGGGGCTGACCTACCTGATCGACGACGTGGCCCGCCGGCACGGCCGGGTGCGCGGCGGCACCGCGCGCTCGTTCCTGCGCGCGGACGACGAGGTGCTGCTCACCGAGGTGCTCGCGCATCCCGGGTCGGACGACTGGGAGCTGCGCCAGATCGCGCCCACCGTGCTGATCAGCGAGCTGCCGCTGGCCCAGCTGCTGGACGGGTTGCGGGCCGCCGGCTTCTCCCCGGCCGCCGAGGCCGGCGACGGCACCGTGGTGGACCTGCGCCCGCGCGGCCGGCGGATCAGCGCCAAGCCCCGCGCGGCCGCGCGCGCCGACCTACCCGCCCTGGACGAGAACCGGCTGAGCGCACTGGTCGCCTCGATCAGGGCCGGCGAACGCGCCGCCACCATGCGCCCCACCGGACCGGCGCACACCGACGCGGACACCAACGGTGCCGGCAACACCCTGGAACTGCTGCGCGGCGCCGCCCGGGAACGCCGAAGCGTGTGGATCGGCTACGTGAACTCCCTCGGCGTGGCCAGCCGGCGGATCGTGGAACCGGTGAGCGTGGCCGGTGGCGTGCTCGAGGGCTACGACCGCCTGCAGGGCGACCTGCGCCGCTTCATGCTGCACCGCATCACCTCAGCGGTGGTCATGGACCCCGAAACCGAGGCCCACTAGCGAGCCTTGGCCAGCCGGGCCCGCATGGCGTGCTCGACCAGCGAGATCAGCGCCGTCTTCGTGGAGTCCCGGTCCCGGGCGTCACAGCTCACCATGGGCACGTGCGGGCCGATGGCCATCGCCTCGCGCACATCCTCCAGGTCGTGCGCGAGCACCCCGTTGAACCGGTTCAACGCGACCACGTAGGGCAGCCCGCGATCCTCGAAGAAGTCCACCGCGCCGAAGCAGTCGGCCAGCCGGCGGGTGTCCACCAGCACCACCGCGCCGATCGCGCCGCGCACCAGGTCGTCCCACATGAACCAGAACCGGTGCTGCCCGGGCGTGCCGAACAGGTACAGGATCAGGTCCGAGTCCAGGGAGACCCGGCCGAAGTCCATGGCCACCGTGGTGGTGCGCTTGTTCGGGATGTGCCCGAGGTCGTCCACCTCGGCACTGGCCTCGGTCATCACCGCTTCCGTGGTCAGCGGCACGATCTCCGACACGGAGCCGACGAAGGTGGTCTTGCCGACACCGAAACCACCGGCCACGACGATCTTCGCGGACGTGGTTGCGGTGGTGGCGACACCGGCGCTAGAGACGGCGGAGTCCACTGAGCACCCTTTCCATCAGGGCGAGGTCGGGGACGTCGCCATTGCCACTGACCGTTGAGTGCACCGAGACCAGCCCCAGGCCGGCCATGTCACCCAGCAGAACCTTCGCCACGCCCAGCGGCACGCCCAGCAGGGCGGCGACCTCGGCGACCGAGCGGGCCTGCTCGCACAGTTCGGCGACCGACCGGTGCTCGAACGGCAGCAGCACCAGCTGCTCGCGCCCCCGCGAGCTGGTGGACACCAGGGTTTCGATCTCCAGGTGGTAGCCGGTGGTGGTGCGTCCCCGGGTCCACGCGTACGGCCGCACGGCGGAGGACGCGGTGTCCTCGTACCGGGCTTCCTCCGGCGCGTCGAGGTAGCCGGCCGGCGCGAACTCCAACGGGTCCGGCGGCGGCACCGGCTCGACCGGCGTGGCGACGACTACCTGCTCGACCTCTTCGTCTTCCTCCCGGCGCCGCTTGCGACGCCGGGAGGACCGGGTGCTGTCGAAGCTGAACCCGTTCATCACGTCCGCGAACGACGGCTCCGGACCGTCGGGCCTGGTCATCTGCCCAGCGAGCCTTGCAGCTCGGCGCGCAGCTGCGGTGTGAGGATCTGGCCGACCCGGTCCACCAGCAGCGTCATCTCGTAGCCGATCAGCCCGATGTCGCAGGTCGGCGAGGCGAGCACGGCCAGGCATGAGCCGTCGCTGATGGACATCAGCAGCACGATGCCGCGTTCCATCTCCACCACCGTCTGCACCACGCCGCCGGCCTCGAAGCAGCGCGCCGCGCCCTGGGTGAGGCTGACCATCCCGGACGCCACGGCGGCGAGCTGGTCGGCGCGGTCGCGGGGCAGCCGGGAGGACGCGGTGAGCAGCAGCCCGTCGGCCGACACCACCACCGCGTGCGCCACCCCCGGCACTCGTTCGGCGAAGTTGGTCACCAGCCAGCCGAACCGGCTCGGTTGGCTCTCTACCGTGGTCACGTCGTCTCCTCCCGGTCGCCTTCGCGCGCGTGCCGGCCGGCGTCATCAGTCCCGTCGGCGGCCGGATCGTTCGGATCGGGGGTCAGCGACTCCCGCCCCTGGCGGACGCCGCGCTGGTAGCTGGCCAGCCGGCCGCGGATCTGCTCCGCGCTGCGGGCGGGCACCGCCGCCGGGGCGGCCGGACCCGACTCGCCCGACGAGCCGGAGCCGCCGGTCGAGATCAGGTTGGCCTTGGGCGCGCGCTTGGGGAGACCGGCCTTGGTCATCTCGGAGTCCGCCGGCTTGCGCGGTTCACGCACAACCGGTTCCGAGCTGCCCCAGTTCAGCTTGGCGTTGGCCGCCGGGTCGACCTCGTCGTCGCCCATCTCGTTCGCCCTGACGTCCTGGAACCACGCCGAGGCCATCTCCTCGAAGATCGGCGAGCCGGCGTTCCGCTCGCGGATCTGCCGAGCGGTCTCCGTCGGGTCCGGGCGGAAGCCCTGGTACGGCGGAAGGGGCGGCAGTTCGCCGCCCGGCCGGCGGGGCGGCCCGCCGTGCGGCCGGCCGGGCGGGCGTCCGTTGGTGGGAGCGCCCTGCCCGGGGCGTCCGGGCGGGGGCGGAACCGACCGGCCCGGTGGCGGCCCGGACCGCCCGGGCGGGCCGGAGTGGTTCCCCATCGGCAACGGCCCGGACTGGCCTCCCGCCATCGGGCCGGGCTGGTTGACCGGCATCGGGCCGGACTGACCGCCCACCGGCTGACCGGAGTGACCGGAGTGGCCGGGCTGACCCGGCTGACCCGCGGTCATGGAGCCGGACTGGCCGGTCGACAAGGGCGGAGCCGGCTGGCCGGGCGGCACCAACGAGCGCGTGCCGTCGCTGTTGCGCGCGCCGAGGGCCAGCCCGGCGGTACGCCGGGGCAGCCCGCCCTCGTCGTCCGCCGGCCCGGAACCGTTCGTCGGGGCCCGGTGGGCACCGTTCACCCTCGGGGAACCGTTGACACCGGCACCGTTCGCCGGGACCGCGAGCACACCGCCGCTGGACGTCGCCACCCGCGCGGCCGGCACCCTCGGGTTCTCCGGCATCCCACCGGCGATCGCCGCCGCCGGGCGTCCCTCGACGCCCGGTTCCGGCGCCGCGGCGTGGGCCGGCTCGGCCGAGGACTTTCCCACGGTGACCAGCCCGGCCGGCACGGTCACCCGGGCGGTGACCCCCTGGCCCGACGGGGCGACGGCCAGCTCGACCTTGATCTCGTGCCGGGCGGCCAGCCGGCCGACCACGAACAGGCCCATCCGGCGGGACGCGGAGACGTCCATCGTGTTCGGGCCGGACAGCCGCTTGTTGGCCGAGGTGAGCTCCTCCTCGGTCATCCCGACGCCCTGGTCGGCGATCTCCACCAGCACCGACCCGTCCTTGGCCCGGGTGCTGGTGACGACCACCTGGGTGTCCGGGGCGGAGAAGTTGGTCGCGTTGTCCAGCAGCTCGGCGACCAGGTGCACCATGTCACCGGCGGCCCGGCCGAGCAGGTCGGCCGCCGGCGGCGGCTGCACCACCACGCGCTGGTACTGCTCGATCTCCGACACGGCCGCGCGCAGCACGTCCACCGTCGGCACCTGGGTCGCGGACCGCTTGGCCACGTCGCTGCCGGAGAGCACCAGCAGGTTCTCGCTGTTGCGCCGCATGCGGGTGGCCAGGTGGTCCAGCTGGAACAGGTTGGCCAGCTGGTCGGAGTCCTGCTCGTTGCGCTCCAACTGCTCGATCAGCCGCAGCTGCCGTTCCACCAGGCCCTGGCTGCGCCGGGACAGGTTGACGAACATCGAGTTGACGCTGGTCTGCAGGGTGGCCTGCTCGGCGGCCAGCCGGACCGCCTGCCCGTGCACCTGGTCGAACGCCCGGGCCACCTGGCCGATCTCGTCGATGCTGTTCACCTTGACCGGCGCCACCTTCACGTTCGGCACCTCGCCGGCGCGCATCGCGCGGACCGCCTTGGGCAGCCGGCGCTGCGCCACGTCCAGCGCGGTCTTTTGCAGCTCGCGCAGCGGCTTCAGCATGGACCGGCCGACCAGGAACACCACGGTCGCGGCGGCCAGCAACCCGAGCAGCAGGACCACCGAGTAGATGCCGGCGGCGTCGCGCTGCGCCTCCTGCTGGGCGTGGCTGATGCCCTTGATCTCGTTGCGCAGGCCGGTTTCCGAGGTCCGCATTTCCTCAAGTACGGACTTGGAAGCCTGGTCCCAGCCGCTGGGGTTGATGCCCAGCGCGACCGTGCCGCGCGGGCTGACCCGGCTCATCGCCTGCTGTTTCATGGCCTGCCGCTGGTCGTGCCCGCCGCTGGTGGTGAAGCTCAGGTAGCGGGACTGCTGCTCGGCGGTCAGCCCGGCCCGGAACTGGCCCACCGAGGTGGACAGCCGGGCGTCGGTGGCGCGCATCAGATCCGCGTCCCCGGGCAGCATGCCGCCGCGCAGCGCGGCCACGCCGATCACCGTGTGCTGCAGTGCGACCTGCTCGCGCGACATGGTCAGTGCGGACAGGCCGGCGGGCAGGCCGGCCAGTGCGGGCGTGGCCAGCTGCCGGTTCATCGAGTCCTCGAAGCCGAGCAGCGCCTCGATCGGGCCGGTGTACTGGCCGATCACCGCGCCCGGAGTGATCGCCGGCTTGGCGTCCGTCCCGCTCGAGCGGTCCCGCTCGCCGGCCGAGGTGACGGCCTCGCGCACCGCGGCGAGCCGGTCCACGCCGGTCCTCACCAGCCGGTAGGCGTCGACGGTGGCGCCCGGCATGGTGGCCGGGTCGCCGACGGCCTTGTTCAGGTCCTCCAGCGCGCTGTCACTGGCCCGGACGGCGTCCCCCACCGCCGAGTCGTCCGGCGCGGCGGAGTCCTCCTCGGAGTTCGCCTCGGACTCCGAGGCCCCGTCCCTGGGCTCCGGCGCGCCGGCACCCTTCTGCACGAACAGCGCCGAGGTGTACCGCTCGGCCTGCAGCCGGTCGATCGCCGTGGACGCCTTCTCCTGCAGTACTACGTACCGGTCCAGCCGGGCCAGGTCGTTCGCCTCGTGCGTGCGGTCCGCGATGCGGAGCGCGCCCAGCACGAGAGCCAGCAGCGTGGGCACCAGGAGCACCGACGCGAGCTTGACCGGGAGGCTCCAGTTGCGCGGCTGTAACCGGCTTGGACGGTCCGTTGCCGTCTTTTTCGTCACCGATTCCTCCCGACACGCCCACCTAGATCAAAATGACTGGTGGGCTCCCCCGAGGTGCGAGTATGATCTTCTTGGCCGGCGTGTGTGCTAATGAGGGCGCGAAGTATAGCCACACGTTAAGAGCGCCCTAACAACCGCGGCCCATCATCCTTAAGGGCAAACACTATTTTCGCTGCGTATCATGGGTAGAGCGCCCGGCCGCTCCCCGACCAGGCGAAGTTAGCCAAGCCATACCCGCCAGGAAAGGATCGTCGGTGCCCGACGGACCCCTGATCGTCCAATCCGACAAGACTCTGCTGCTCGAAGTGGATCATCCGGACGCCGCCGAAGCGCGCGCCGCGGTGGCCCCGTTCGCCGAGCTGGAGCGCGCCCCGGAGCACGTGCACACCTACCGCGTCACCCCGCTGGCACTGTGGAACGCGCGCGCCGCCGGGCACGACGCGGAGCAGGTGGTCGACGCGCTGGTCCGCTTCTCCCGGTACGCGGTGCCGCAGCCGTTGCTGGTCGACGTGGTGGACACGATGAGCCGGTACGGCCGGTTGCGACTGGTCAAATCGCCGGCGCACGGGCTGGTGCTGGAGTCGTCGGACCGCGCGGTACTGGAGGAGGTGCTGCGCCAGAAGAAGATCGCGCCGATGTTCGGCGCCCGGCTGGATGACGACACCGTGCTGGTGCACCCGTCCGAGCGCGGTCACCTGAAGCAGGCCCTGCTCAAGGTCGGCTGGCCCGCCGAGGACCTGGCCGGATACGTGGACGGCGAGGCGCACGCCATCACGTTGCGTGAGAACGGTTGGGCGCTGCGTGACTACCAGAAAGAGGCGGTCACCGGCTTCTGGGCCGGCGGGTCGGGCGTGGTGGTACTGCCCTGCGGCGCGGGGAAGACCCTGGTCGGCGCGGCAGCGATGGCCGAGGCCCAGGCCACGACTTTGATCCTGGTCACGAATACAGTGGCCGGTAGGCAATGGAAAAGAGAGTTGATCGCCCGGACATCACTGACCGAGGAAGAAATCGGCGAGTATTCCGGCGAGCGCAAAGAGATACGCCCCGTGACGATCGCCACCTATCAGGTGATGACCCGTAAATCAAAAGGTGAATACCGTCATCTGGAACTATTTGACTCACGGGATTGGGGCCTGATCGTTTACGACGAGGTGCACCTGCTTCCGGCACCGGTGTTCCGGATGACGGCGGACCTCCAGTCCCGCCGCCGGCTGGGCCTCACCGCCACCCTGGTCCGCGAGGACGGCCGGGAGGGCGACGTGTTCTCCCTGATCGGCCCGAAGCGCTACGACGCGCCATGGCGGGACATCGAGCAGCAGGGCTGGATCGCGCCGGCCGACTGCGTCGAGGTCAGGGTCACCCTGACCGAGGCCGAACGGCTGTCCTACGCCACCGCCGACGCGGACGAGCGCTACAAGTTCGCCGCCACCGCGCGCACCAAGCTGCCCGTGGTGCGCGCCGTGCTGGATCGCCACCCCGGCGAGCCGGCCCTGGTCATCGGCGCCTACCTGGACCAGCTGCACGAGCTCGGCGCCGAGCTGGACTGCCCGGTGGTGGAGGGCTCCACCAAGAACAAGGAGCGCGAGGCACTGTTCGACGCCTTCCGCCGGGGCGAGATCCCGCGCCTGGTGGTTTCCAAGGTCGCCAACTTCTCCATCGACCTCCCCGAAGCGTCGGTCGCGGTCCAGGTCTCCGGCACCTTCGGCTCCCGCCAGGAGGAGGCGCAGCGCCTGGGCCGCCTCCTCCGCCCCAAGTCCGACGCCCGGCAGGCCCACTTCTACTCGGTCGTCTCCCGCGACACCCTGGACACCGAGTACGCCGCCCACCGCCAGCGCTTCCTGGCCGAACAGGGCTACGCCTACCGCATCGTCGACGCCGACGACCTCCTAGGCCCCGCCATCCCCTAACCACCCCCAAAACCCCCATGTCGCGGATTTCACCGGGTCATGTCGCGGGTTCCGGCACGCTGTGTCGCGGATTCCGACACACGGCGGAAGGCGGCCGACCGCACACACCAGGGTCACCGTTCAGGGGCGAATCCGGGCACAGCCCCGAGGTGGCCGGGCCGGCGGGGCGACACCCTCGGAGGCATGAACGAGACCGCCACCGACAAGGTCCCCACGCCCGAGAACCCGTCCGAACCGACCGAACCGCGGGCCGCCGAAGTTCCGGCGGCACCGCGGTCCGAACCGGCGGACACCCAGCCCACGACGGACACCGAGCCCGCACCGCCCCAGGAAGCCGAAGCACCGGCCACTGAGGCACCGGCCACTGAGGCACCGGCCACTGAGGCACCGGTCACTGAGGCACCGGTCGCCGAGCCACCCGCTGCCGAGACCCCGGTTGCCGACACCTCTGCCACCCAGGCACCGGCCACCGACACCCCGGTCGCCGAGTCACCCGCTGCCCGGCCGGCCCCACCACCGGCCGAGCCGGCCCCACCACCCGCCGAGCCGACGCCGCCCGCCATCCCGCCGGCCCCGGCTCCGGCGCTACCGCCGGCCCCTCCGGCATCCCCGCCATCCCTGCCCGGGCGGTCCACCCGCCTGGTGCGCAGCCGGTCGGACAAGATGATCGGCGGGGTGTGCGGCGGGCTGGCCAAGGTGTTGAACATCGACCCGCTCATCCTCCGGCTGGCCCTGGTGCTGGCCACCGTGCTCGGCTTCGGCGCCGGTGTGGTGCTCTATGTCGCCTGCTGGATCCTGATGCCCGAGGAGGACCAGCCGACTCAGCGGTGATGGCCCACCCAGTTGGCGAGGCGCTCGGTGGGTCCGGCGTCCGGGGCCGGGTCGACCGGCGGCCCGAACGGCACCCCTTCGCCGCGCTGATCGGCCGGCAGGGTCTGTTTGAACACCGCCAACGTCGCCTCGGCCGCGTGAGCGGGTCCCTCCGGGGGCTGACCAGTGGCCACAGCGAGATCCCAGCCGTGCACCACGGCCTCGTCCAGGTAGCCCCACAGGGCAGCCCGGCCGGGCATGGTGCCCCACGGAACGGTCACCACCGTGTCGAGCAGGCCGTCGTCCGACCAGACCGACAGCATCTTCTGGACGCCGGCACCGAAGGCCAGCGCCCAGTCGTCGCCGGGTACCTCGGGGGTCACCAGTGGCACGGACAGCGCCGAGCCACCCTCCCCGACCACCCTGCTCCGTTCGACGACGGTGACCAGATGGCCGAGCATGGTGCGGACGTCGAACTCGGGGCACGGGGTAGGGAGACCGAACTGATCGGGCCGGACGTTCTCGATGAGAGACTGCGCCCAGGCGAGTGCGTCGCGGTAGAGCGGTCGGGGGTCTGGTTGTTGCGTCATGAGTGGAAGTCTGTCCGCCATATACGACATCTTCTGTCGTATATGTGAGAGAGAGTTCCGGGCATGCGCGCCGACCGACTGCTCGCCCTGGTCCTGCTGCTGCGCGCGCGAGGTCGGCTGACCGCCGCCGCCCTTGCCGCGGAGCTCGAGGTGTCCACCCGGACCGTGCTGCGCGACATCGACGCGCTGTCCGCCGCCGGCATCCCGGTGTACGCCGAACGGGGCCGGGACGGCGGTTTCGCGCTGCTGCCGGGCTTCTCCACGGACCTGACCGGCCTGACCCCGGACGAGGCCGTGGCCCTGCTGACCGCCCAGTCCGCCGCCACCCCGGAAGCCCTCGGTCTCGGCCCGGCGTTCGCCTCGGCGATCCGCAAGGTGGTCGCCGCGCTACCCGCCAGCACCCGCCCCGGCGCCACCGAGGCCGCCGAACGCGTCCTGGTCGATCCGCGAATCAGGTGGACCCGCTGCCCGCCCCCTCTGGACGAGCCCGCGCTGGCCACCGTGCAGCGCGCGGTGTTCGCCGGGCGCAGGCTGCGCATCCGGTACCCGACGAACACGAAGGACCCGGACTCCGAGCAGACCTGGCGGGTCGTCGATCCACTCGGCCTGGTCAACACCGCCAACCGCTGGTACCTGCTGGCCCTGCACGACGCGCGGGACCGCACGTACCGGGTCTCCCGCATCAGCGAAGCCGTCGACCTCGACGAACCCGCCCGCCGGCCCCGGGGCATCGACCTGGCCCAGCTCTGGCGACGCCGCCAGGCCGACTTCCGGTCCCGCCTGACCAGCGTGTCGGCCCGGGTACGGGTCCGCGCCGAGCGCCTGGACGAACTGGTCCGCACCTGCCTCGGCCACCTCAGCGAGCCCGGAGAACACCCCGGCTGGCTGCTCGTGGACATCGAGTTCGCCGACCTCGGCCACGCCGAGCACGTCATCTGGTCCCTGGCCCCCCACGCCGAAGCCCTCTCCCCGCCCACCCTCCGCACGGCGCTGGCCGAGCGCGCGAAGGTCGTCCACACACAGCATTCGGCGCCGGCACCCGAGCGATAGCCCGTGTGCCGGCGCCGAAGCGTGTGTGCCAGCTAGGAAGAGCGTGGACTCAGAAGTCCATGCCCCCGCCCATGCCACCGGTGGGGTCGCCCGCGGGAGCGGCCGACTTCTCCGGCTTGTCCGCGATCACTGCCTCGGTGGTGAGGAACAGCGCCGCGATGGATGCCGCGTTCTGCAGCGCGGACCGGGTGACCTTGGCCGGGTCGATGATGCCGGCCTTGATCAGGTCCTTGTACTCGCCGGTGGCCGCGTCCAGGCCCTCGCCGGCGGGCAGGTTGCGCACCCGCTCCGCCACAACGCCACCCTCGAGGCCGGCGTTGATCGCGATCTGCTTGAGCGGAGCCTCCAGCGCGACCTTGACGATG
This sequence comes from Actinospineispora eucalypti, assembly GCF_039543365.1. Classification (NCBI taxonomy): domain Bacteria; kingdom Bacillati; phylum Actinomycetota; class Actinomycetes; order Pseudonocardiales; family Pseudonocardiaceae; genus Actinospineispora; species Actinospineispora eucalypti. Next base: position 338,228 of record NZ_BAABJP010000001.1, on the reverse strand, counting down.
TTCGCGCCGGTCGCCTCGTCGCCGTCCAGGCCCAGGCCGTCGAAGACGGTGGCCCCGGCCTGCAGCAGGGCGACGCCACCACCGGCGACGATGCCCTCCTCAACGGCGGCCTTGGCGTTGCGCACCGCGTCCTCGATGCGGTGCTTGCGCTCCTTCAGCTCCACCTCGGTGGCGGCACCGGCCTTGATCACCGCAACACCGCCGGCCAGCTTGGCCAGGCGCTCCTGCAGCTTCTCGCGGTCGTAGTCGGAGTCGCTCTTCTCGATCTCGTTGCGGATCTGCTGGACCCGCCCGGCGATCTGGTCGGCGTCGCCGGCCCCGTCGACGATGGTGGTCTCGTCCTTGGTGACCACCACCTTGCGGGCCCGACCCAGCAGCGCCAGGTCGGTGTTCTCCAGCTTGAGGCCGACCTTCTCCGAGATGACCTCGCCACCGGTCAGGATGGCCATGTCGGTCAGCATCGCCTCGCGGCGGTCACCGAAGCCCGGGGCCTTGACGGCAACGGACTTGAAGGTGCCGCGGATCTTGTTGACGACCAGGGTGGCCAGGGCCTCGCCCTCGACGTCCTCGGCGATGATGGCCAGCGGCTTGCCGCCCTGCATGACCTTCTCCAGCAGCGGGAGCAGGTCCTTGACGGTCGCGATCTTGGAGCTGACCAGGAGGACGTACGGGTCCTCCAGCTCGGCCTCCATGCGCTCGGCGTCGGTCACGAAGTAGGGCGAGATGTAGCCCTTGTCGAAGCGCATGCCCTCGGTGAGCTCGAGCTCGAGCCCGAAGGTCTGCGACTCCTCGACCGTGATGACGCCTTCCTTGCCGACCTTGTCCATGGCCTCGGCGATCAGCTCGCCGATCGAGTTGTCGGCCGCGGAGATGCTCGCGGTGGCCGCGATCTGCTCCTTGGTCTCGACCTCCTTGGCGGTCTTCAGCAGCGCCTGCGCGACGGCCTCGACGGCCTTCTCGATGCCGCGCTTCAGCGCCATCGGGTTGGCACCGGCGGCGACGTTGCGCAGACCCTCGCGGACCAGCGCCTGGGCCAACACGGTGGCCGTGGTGGTGCCGTCACCCGCGATGTCGTCGGTCTTCTTGGCAACTTCCTTGACCAGCTCGGCCCCGACCTTCTCCCACGGGTCCTCGAGCTCGATCTCCTTGGCGATCGACACACCATCGTTGGTGATGGTGGGCGCTCCCCACTTCTTCTCCAGCACGACGTTGCGGCCGCGCGGGCCGAGCGTCACCTTGACGGCGTCGGCGAGGGTGTTCATGCCGCGCTCGAGCCCGCGGCGCGCCTCCTCGTCGAACGCGATCATCTTCGCCATTGCGGTGTGGTCCTCCGGTAGGGATGACACGAGACGGTCGGCGACGGCGCCCGCGACGGACGATCGGCAACCCTGCGCACGATCTCACCGGGCCGACCCATTTCTGGCACTCAGGCGTGCCGAGTGCCAGTCCCGTGTGTAGCACTCTCCCCCGCCGAGTGCAAGCAGACCCGCCCTGGATCCGGCCGCTCGCGAAACGAGGGGCCGACCGGTTGGTCGACCCCTCGTCCCGTGCGTGGTGCAACTAGATCCGGCGTACCGCCTCCGCCTGACTGCGGCCATCCCGACCGGCGGTGGTCTCGAACTCCACCCGGTCGCCTTCCTCGAGGGTCCGGAAACCTTCCATCTGGATGGCGCTGTAGTGCACGAAGACGTCGGGGCCACCATCCGTCGCGATGAACCCGTAGCCCTTTTCCGAGTTGAACCACTTGACCGTGCCCTGGGCCACGGCATCCTCCATTTTGTTGCTGACAACTCGGCCCGACGCTACCCCAGACTGATCCAATTTTGACCCCTTTCGTTCACCGGCCATCTCAGGTAACTGGGATGCGGGAGGATGCTTCTGTGCGCACCGTCGACGAGCACCGCGCGGCCGTTGCCGCGCTGCTGAAACCCACCCCGATAGAGACCCGACCACTGGCCGAGGCGCTGGGACTGGTCCTGGCGGAGGAGCTGCGCGCGGCCGTGTCGCTGCCGCCGTTCGACAACTCCGCCATGGACGGGTACGCCGTGCGCGCGGCCGATGTGGCCGACGCCACCGAGGCCGCGCCGGTGCGGCTGCCGGTCACCACCGACATCCCGGCCGGCCGCACGGACCACCCCACCCTGGCGCCCGGCACCGCGCACCGGATCATGACCGGCGCACCGATGCCGGACGGCGCGGACGCCATAGTCCAGGTGGAGCACACCGACGGCGGCCCCCCGGGCGGCGAGGTGCGCATCGACCGGGCGGTGGCGCCGGGGCAGCACCTGCGGCGGGCCGGCGAGGACGTCTCGGCCGGCGAGCTGGTGCTGCCGGCCGGGGTGGACCTGGGCGCGGCCCGGATCGGGCTGGCCGCCGCCGTCGGGGTGGCCGAGGTGCGGGTGCACCGGCCGGCCCGGGTGCTGGTGCTGTCCACCGGGTCGGAGCTGGTGCCGCCGGGGAAGCCGCTGCGGCACGGGCAGATCTACGAGTCCAACGGGGTCATGCTGGCGTCGGCGGCCCGAGAGGCCGGCGCGGTGGTCGAGCAGCTGCGGTTCGTGCCGGACGACGTGCCGGAGTTCCTCGCGGTGCTCGGCGAGCGGTTGGGGCCGGGCCATGAGGACGGCCCGGTGGACCTGGTGCTCACCTCCGGCGGGGTCAGCGCGGGGGCTTACGAGGTGGTGAAGGACGCGCTGGCGAAGCGGGGCGTGGAGTTCATCCGGGTGGCCATGCAGCCCGGCGGGCCGCAGGGCGCGGGCCGACTCACCCGTTTGGCCGGTCCGGCGAGTGTTAAGACCCAAACGGCGGATTACCCGGCGGTAGTGACCTTGCCCGGCAACCCGGTCAGCTCCTGGGTGTCCTTCGAGGTGTTCGTGCGGCCCGCGCTACGGGCGGCGATGGGGCACCCGGACTCGGCTCGTCCGGTCGTGTGGGCCTCGCTCGGCGAGGAGTTGCGGTCACCGGTCGGCAAGCGCCAGTTCCGCCGGGGGACCTACGACCCGTCGAGTAACACGGTGCGCACGGTCGGCGGCCCGGGTTCACACCTGCTCTCCGCGTTGGCCAGGGCAAACTGCTTGTTGATCCTGCCCGAGGAAACGGAGCGCCACGAAGTCGGCAACCGGGTCGAAGTGTGGCTGCTCTAGCGCTGATCGAGTGAATCGGACACGCCGACGCAGGTCTCGCCACCTCAACGCAGCGTCACTACCAGTAATTTCATCGAGTGTGACGAAGGTCACACCACCTCCATGCAACATCTGGGCGGCGTGGCGCGTCACCATAGATGTAAGCGTTCGTCCGAACGGTCCATGTACAGCGGAGTTTCCGCCGTTTCTCTGGACCACCGAGCGGGCGCTCGGGAATACTTTGAGCCACGGTGGGTAATACACCACCACACGGACCTACCGCTTGTCGCTGGGGAGCGGACGAGCGGTTCCACGGCCGGGGTCGTCGTCTCGGGGGATGACGGCCCCGGCCTTTTAATTCCCGCGTAGCGTGTGCACCGCCCCGCACCCGGCCCCGCAGAGGACTCGACTCACCTTCATGGACGCACCAGACTCGCCGTCGAACGCGCCGGACCTGGCGCACATCGCCGGTCTGATCCGCTCCGCCATTCCTCCGATGCACCCCGGTGGCCGTCCCGTCGTGGCCGGCGTGGGCGCCGCCGCGCTGCTGCTGCGCGCGATCACCGGGCGCGGCACGCTGCTCGGGCTGGCCGCCACCGCCGCCGTGGCCGCGTTCTTCCGCGAGCCCACCCGGGTCGCGCCGGACCGGCCGGGCGCGCTGCTCGCCCCGGCCGACGGCACCGTGGCGCTGGTCGACCACGCCCTGCCGCCCGCCGAGCTGGGCCTGCCCGAGGAGAAGCTGCCGAGGGTCAGCGTGTTCCTGTCGGTGCTGGATGTGCACGTGCAGCGCATCCCCAGCGACGGGCGGGTGGAACGGGTCGTCTACCGGCCCGGCAAGTTCCTCTCCGCCGACCTGGACAAGGCCAGCGAGGACAACGAGCGCAACTCGCTGCTGCTGCGCCTGGCCGATGGGCCGGAACGGATCGGCGTGGTGCAGATCGCCGGGCTGCTGGCCCGGCGGATCGTCTGCCAGGTCAACGAGGGGTCCGAGGTGGCCGCCGGGGAGACCTACGGGCTGATCCGGTTCGGTTCCCGGGTCGACACGTACCTGCCGCCCGGCGCGCGGGTGCTGGTTTCTCCTGGACAACGCACCATCGGTGGCGAGACGGTGATCGCCGAACTGGACCGGAACGGCAGCTGAGGCGGGCAAAATGGCCGTGAACGCATCCCGAGGCGTCCGGCTGCTGCCGAACGCGATCACCGTGCTGGCGCTGTGCGCCGGGCTCTCCGCGGTGCAGTTCGCCCTCTCGCAGCGGTACGAGCTGAGCATCGCCGCGCTCACCGTGGCGGCCATCCTGGACGCCTTGGACGGCCGGATCGCCCGGCTGCTCGACGCCACCAGCAAGATGGGCGCCGAGCTGGACTCGCTGGCCGACTGCGTCTCGTTCGGGGTGTCCCCGGCGCTGCTGGTGTTCATCTGGCGGCTGGAGGGGAACCGGTTCGGCTGGGTGGTCGCGCTGGTGTTCGCGGTGTGCGCGGCGCTGCGCCTGGCCCGGTTCAACACCCTGCTGGACTCGAACGAGCAGCCGCCGTACGACAAGGAGTTCTTCGTCGGCGTTCCGGCCCCGGCCGCCGCGCTGCTCGCGGTCACCCCGCTGCTCATCGAGCTGCAGATCGGACCGGGCCCGTGGTCCTCGCCGGTGGTGGTCGGGGTGTGGCTGCTGCTGGTCGGCGCACTGATGATCAGCCGGCTGCGCACCCTCTCCTTCAAGACCGTGCGGGTGCCGGCCAGCCTGATCGCGCCGCTGCTCGTGCTGGTCTGCCTGGCGGCGGCGCTGCTGATCACCGTGCCGTTCCTGGCCCTGGCCCTAGCCGTGCTGCTGTACCTGGCGCACCTGCCGTACGCGGTCTACCGGTACCGGTGGTTGGCCCGGCATCCCGAGGCGTGGTACGTCGCCGCGCGGCAGCGCCGCGCGGCGGTGCGCGCCACCCGGCCCCTGGGTCGGCGCCCACCCCTGCGCCGCCGGGTCGCCGGTGCGGCCAAGGCCCGTGCGGCCGCCCTCAACTACCCGCGCCGCCGCCGGGAGAACGGTGCCGCCAACGGCCAGACCGAGGCACTCACCCCGCCCCCGGCCGAACGCCCCGGCGACGGTTCGCCCGCCGGCCTGGGTTCCTGGCGCAGCCGCCGCCGCAGCGGCCGACTGGGCCTGCGCAAGATCCGCCGCCCCCGCTAGCCGGCCTGTTCGGCGCGCCCGGTCCGGCCCGGGCGGTGGTCTTTGGCGACCTGGCCTGGAGTGCCGTTGGATGATCGTCGTCTCTGGCGAATCAGCCGCCATTTGAGGCTGTTCAGTCGGCGAACGTGCCAGGCGCTGGGGTGCCGCCCGTGGCGGTTGGTCGGTCGGGGGCGTTTCATGGTCAGGTAGCGGTGAGAGACGTTTTGCCGACTGGAAACGTCTCTGGCTGCGACATGACCATGAACCCGAGGTCGGGCACGTCCCTCGCGTCACTTGTGTTTCACGAGTGGTACGTGATGGGACTGGCGATCAAGCCCGATCACCGCCGGCGCGGCGTCAGCGGCGTTGGAAGTCCTTGGTGAGGATGACGATCAGGCCGGGTGAGGCGTCGGCGATGCCGGCGAAGCGTGGTTCGGCGCGCATGCCGAAGCTGCTGGCCAGGGAGCGGGCGGCGGCCTGCTCACTGGTTCCGGCGCGGTAGTAGACGGTGCTGGTCGCGATGTTGCCCTGGGCGTAGTTGCCCACCTCGGTGACCGTCCAGCCGGAGTCCCGGAACTCCCCGGCGGCCCGCTCGGCCAAGTTCTTGATCAGGCTGTTGTTGTAAACCCGGATCGGGGCCTTGACCAGCTCGGTCGGGGCCTCGTTCTCGGGCGGCAGCCCGGCGCCCGGCAACGGCTTCTGTGGCTGGGGAGCGGCGGCCGGTGGAGTCGCCGTTGCCGGAGCGCCGGGCGCCGGAGCACCCGGGGCGGTAACGCCAGGGGCGGGAGCGCCCGGGGCGGGGACGGCCTGAGCGCCCGGAGGCGCGGCCGGAGCTTGCGGTCCGGGCGCGGGAACGCCAGGAGCGGGGGCACCCGGGGCCGGAGCACCCGGAGCCGGAGCACCCGGAGCCGGAGCCGGAGCACCCGGGACCGGAGCCGGAGCACCGGGGACCTGCGCACCTGGATCGGGCGCACCGGGAACCTGCGCACCGGGAACCGGAGCGCCCGGAGCCGGGGCACCGGGGACCGGCGCGCCAGGAGCGGCACCGGCCGGCGCCCCCGGAGCAGGAGCACCGGGCGCCGGAGCCTCAGGAGCGGGAGCGGCCTGGCTGGGCGCGGGGGCGGCGTTGGGAGTGGGTGCGTCGCCGCCACCGGCCAGCGAGACGAGGCCGACCACGGCCGCCACGGCCGCGACGCCGAGCAGCGCGTACCCGGCCAGCCGCAGCGGCGAGGCGCCACCGCCGCCGTAGCCGGCGTGCTCGTCCGGCTCGGCGAGGTCCTCGTCCGAGTAGTCCTGGTTCATGGGGGTTTGGGTCACCGGGCCTGCATGCCGAATCGGGCCGCGGCGCGGGTGCGCTTGCGGCTCACCCGCAGCCGGCGCAGCCGTTTGACCAGCATCGGGTCAACCGACAGCGCGGCGGGCTTCTCCAACAGGGCGTTGAGAATCTGGTAGTAGCGGGTCGGGGAGAGGTTGAAGAGCTCGCGGACCGCCTGTTCCTTGGCGCCCGCGTATTTCCACCAGCGGGCCTCGAATGCCAGGATCTCGTGCTCGCGGCGGTCAAGCTCGGCCAACGTCTCGACGGAGTTCATACGCGCTCCTCGACCTGTCGGACTCTGCCCCAAAACAACACCACTGTAACAACACCCATGTAATTCGGGCGCTATTACACCATGCGAGGCAACCAACACGCCACCTGGTGCCTCGAGCGGGCAAACCCTACCGCTGGCCAACCGGCGCCGTATCGTCGGCGCGCGCCGAACTGGGCGCGCGCTCGGCAGCGCGTTCCGCGGTGTCTCCCGCGCGCGCCGAACTGGGCGCGCGCTCGGCAGCGCGTTCCGCGGTGTCTCCCGCGCGCGCCGAACTGGGCGCGCGCTCGGCAGCGCGTTCCGCGCTGGATAGGGTCGAGGCCATGGCAGTCCGACCCATTCGCATCATCGGCGACCCGGTTTTGCACAACCCCACTCGCCCGGTCACCGAGTTCGACGACGAGCTGCGCACGCTGGTCGCGGACATGTTCGACACCATGGCCGCCGCCGACGGGGTCGGGCTGGCGGCCAACCAGGTGGGCGTGGACCTGCGGGTTTTCGTCTACGACTGCCCGGACGAGACCACCGGCGAGATGCGCCGGGGCGTGGTGGTGAACCCGGTGCTGGAAACCTCCGAGCGCCCGGAGACCATGCCCGACCCGGACGAGGACCTGGAGGGCTGCCTGTCCGTGCCCGGCGAGCACTACCCCACCGGCCGGGCGGAGTGGGCCAAGGTCACCGGCGTCGACCTGGACGGCAACCCGGTCGAGGAGTCCGGCCACGGCTTCTTCGCCCGCTGCCTGCAGCACGAGACCGACCACCTGGACGGCACGATCTACGTCGACCGGCTGATCGGCCGCAACCAGCGCGCCGCCCGCAAGATGCTGAAGAAGGAGGGCTGGGGCGTCCCCGGCCTGTCCTGGACCCCGGAACCGGCTAGCCCCGCCGCTGACCCAGCGAGCGGGCGGTGACGAGCGCGGCCAGCAGCACCGCGGTCACGTGGATCGGCGCGTGGCTGAACGGGCTGGCCAGCACCAGCAGCGCGACCACCGGGTAGGACGCGTTCAACCAGGCCGGCATGACCCCGCCCCGGATCCGCAGAAGCCACACGACCAGCACGTACACGGCCACCGGCACGGCCGTCGCCCAACCGGCGGCCATCGGGGTGAGCGTGGTCTGCCCGGTGTCGAAGTCCACCGCGACCTCCAGCCCCGCGCCGACGGCGGCCACCGCCGCGAACACCGGATAGTGGCCGTACGCCCAGGGCAACGCGGCGGACAGCGAGTCGAGGGCGCGCGGCGCCGGGCGGTCGAAGTACAGCCACCACATCGCGAACACGATCACGACCCCGGCGGCGGCCAGCCCGAGCAGCGTGCCGAGGTGCTCACCGTCGGCCAGGCTGTGCTGGATCGCCGAGGTCGAGGCGAGCACCACCTCGCCCAGCACGATCAGGGTGAACAGGCTGTACCGCTCGGCCAGGTGCTCCGGATGCCAGGTGGTCGGCTCGACCCGCTCGGCCCAGACCGGTACGGCCATCTCGGCCAGCGCCAGCACCACGAACCCAGCCACCCCCCAGGCCCCGGGCAGCGCCAGCCGCAGCACCCAGCCGACCTGGACAGCGGTGATGCCGGCGGCGAAGCGCAGCGCGGTGGCCCGGCGGGGCGGATCGCTGCGGGCGGCGCGCAACCACTGCGCCACCATGGCCAGCCGCATGATCACGTAGCCGGCGGTGACGACCAGGAGGTCCCGCTTTTCCAGCGCGGCCGGCACGCCGGCGGCCAGCACCAGCGCCCCGACGATCTGCACCAGCGTGGTCAGCCGGTACAGCCCGTCGTCGTTGTCGTAGGCCGAGGCGAACGCGGTGAAGTTGTTCCAGGCCCACCAGATGGCGAAGACCACCATGAGGTAGCCCAGCACGCCGGCACCCACGTGGGCCTCGGTCAGCGCGTGGTGCAGCCCGGAAGCGGCCAGGGCCACGGCGACCACGAAACACAGGTCGAAAAACAGCTCCAGCGCGGTGGCCGTCCGGTGCTCCTCGGTGCGCTCCCGCGCGAGCATCGGCCGCACCCAATTCCCGGTCATGCCCGCATCATGCCCTTGATCCGTTCCGGAACACGGTTCCGGCATCGCGCGTTCATTGATGTAATGATGTAATTCCCGGAGGCGAGGCCGAGATGGACGAGCTGGACGCCTACTCACGGACAGTCACCGCGGTCGCGGCGGCGGTGACCCCGCACGTGGCCGCCGTGCGGATCAACCGGGGCCGGGCCAGCGGCGCCGGCTCGGCGGTGGTTTTCACCGATGACGGGCTACTCCTGACGAACGCGCACGTGGTGGGCACGGCGGAGCGCGGCGAGGCGGCCTTCGCGGACGGCACGGAAACCGAGTTCGACGTGGTCGGCGGCGACCCGCTGTCCGACCTGGCGGTGCTGCGCGCCCGGGGCGACACCCCGAAGGCGGCTACCCTGGGTGACGCCGACCGGTTGGTGGTCGGGCAGCTGGTGGTCGCGGTGGGCAACCCCCTGGGCCTGGCCGGATCGGTGACCGCCGGCGTGGTGAGCGCCCTGGGCCGCTCGCTGCCCACGCGCAGCGGCCGCGCCGCCCGCGTCGTGGAAGACGTGATCCAGACCGACGCCGCGCTGAACCCGGGCAACTCCGGCGGCGCGCTGGCCAACGGCCGGGGCGAGGTGGTCGGCATCAACACCGCCGTGGCCGGCGTCGGGCTGGGCCTGGCGGTGCCGGTGAACTCCACCACCCGGCGGATCGTGGCCACGCTGCTCGCCGACGGGCGGGTCCGCCGCGGCTACCTGGGCCTGGTCGGCACCCCCGCGCCGGTGCCCGCCGCCGTGGCCGAGCGCTACCAGCGGCGGAAGGGGTTGCGCCTGGTCGAAGTGGTGCCGGGCAGCCCGGCCGCCCGCGCCGGCCTGCGCGCCGGTGACCTGGTGCTGTCCGTCGGCCGGCAACCCGTGACCGACGCGCAGGGCATCCAGCGCCAGCTGTTCGCCGACTCGATCGGCACCGCGCTGCCGGTCACCGTGCTGCGCAACGGGGCGATGGTGGACGTAATCGCCGTCCCCTCCGAACTAGCCGGCTGATCGTTCAGACCAATGTGTCCAGGTCGAACTCGAACGGGAACGGCTGGGTGGAGCGGAATATCCCGGTGAACTCGCCGTCGTCGGCGTAACCGAACTCCCCGGCCTCGTGGCAGGCAAGCAAGCTCACCGGCGGCTCCAGGTCCACGACCCAGTAGTACGGCACACCCGCCTCGGCGTAATCACCCCGCTTATCGTGGTAATCGGTTCGCTTCGAACTCGGCGAAACAATCTCCACGACAAGCACCGCGTCCGAGGCACGCAGCAGTCCACCTTGTTCCCGGATACGCTGCCGCGCCTCGGCGTGAAACACGATGAGATCGGGCCTGCGGACGAAACCTGGCTGGTCCGGCGGGTTGATCTCGAGATCCAGGTCGAGGTCCTGGGTGACCCCAAACCCCGTCGGCAGCGCCGACTTGATCGCAACGAAGAGCTCACCCATGGCGTCGTTGTGCGCCAGACCAGGGCTCGGAGACATCAGGAGGCGCCCTTCCAGCAGCTCGGTGTAGCCGAACTCGGTCTCCCCGAGCGCGGCGTACTCGGCAACCGTCAGCAGCCGGGTAGGCATCGGGTGCGGCAGCTCGAACCGTGCGGCGGTCATGACGCGAGTCTCCCACGGGGGACCGACAATTCCGCCGAGTCTGGCGGGATCGGCGGCGCCGGGTTACGGTCAGAGCACAACTGCAGATCGCGGGAGCTCGGAAGACCGGGCTGAGAGGGCGGCTGTGATTCCACGGCGCCGCCGACCGTACGAACCTGACCGGGTAATGCCGGCGTAGGGAGGAAACGCCATGACTGGCCTGCTCAACGACCGTTCCGTCACCCCCAGTGTGACCACCGGCCCGATCCAGGGCTCGCGCAAGGTCTACGTCGACGGCCCGGACGGGATCCGGGTGCCGGTGCGCCGGGTGGACCTGACCAACGGCGAGCACTTCGACCTCTACGACACCTCCGGGCCGTACACCGGGGAAGACGCAGCCGCCGCGATCGACGTCCGGGCCGGGTTGCCCAAGTTGCGGCAGCCCTGGATCGACGCCCGCGAGCCGATCGACGGCGCGGCGACCCAGCTGGCCTGGGCCAAGGCCGGAATCGTGACGCCGGAGATGCGGTTCATCGCCATCCGCGAGGGCGTGGACGTCGAACTGGTCCGCTCCGAGGTCGCCCGAGGCCGGGCGGTGATCCCGGCCAACCACCGCCACCCGGAGTCCGAGCCGATGATCATCGGCAAGAAGTTCCTGGTGAAGATCAACGCCAACATCGGCAACAGCGCGGTGACCTCCTCCATCGAGGAGGAGGTGGACAAGATGGTCTGGGCCACCCGGTGGGGCGCGGACAACGTGATGGACCTTTCCACCGGCAAGAACATCCACGAGACCCGCGAATGGATCATGCGGAACTCGCCGGTGCCGATCGGCACGGTGCCGATCTACCAGGCGCTGGAGAAGGTGAAGGGCGACCCGGCCCAGCTGAGCTGGGAGGTCTACAAGGACACCATCTACGAGCAGTGCGAGCAGGGCGTGGACTACATGACCGTGCACGCCGGCGTGCTGCTGCGCTACGTGCCGCTCACCGCCAAGCGGGTCACCGGGATCGTCTCCCGGGGCGGGTCGATCATGGCCGCGTGGTGCCTGGCCCACCACAAGGAGAGCTTCCTCTACACCCACTTCGAGGAGCTGTGCGACATCCTGCGGGAGTACGACGTGACGTTCTCCCTGGGTGACGGACTGCGCCCGGGCTCGATCGCGGACGCCAACGACGCCGCGCAGCTGGCCGAGCTGAAGACCCTCGGCGAGCTCACCCACATCGCCCGCTCGAAAGACGTCCAGGTCATGATCGAAGGCCCGGGCCACGTGCCGATGCACAAGATCGCCGAGAACGTGCGGCTGGAGGAGGAGTGGTGCGGCGAGGCGCCGTTCTACACCCTCGGCCCGCTGGCCACCGACATCGCGCCGGCCTACGACCACATCACCAGCGCGATCGGCGCGTCGATCATCGCCCAGCACGGCACCGCGATGCTCTGCTACGTCACCCCCAAGGAACACCTCGGGCTGCCCAACCGGGACGACGTGAAGACCGGCGTGATCACCTACAAGATCGCCGCGCACTCCGCCGACCTGGCCAAGGAGCACCCGCACGCCCAGGGCCGGGACGACGCGCTCTCCCAGGCCCGGTTCGAGTTCCGCTGGGAGGACCAGTTCAACCTCTCCCTGGACCCGGACACCGCGCGTTCGTACCACGACGAAACGCTCCCGGCGGAACCGGCCAAGACCGCGCACTTCTGTTCCATGTGCGGCCCCAAGTTCTGCTCGATGAAGATCACGCAGGACGTCCGGGACTACGCCGAGAAGCACGGCCTGACCAGCGTGGAGGCCATCGAGGCGGGGATGGCGGAGAAGTCGGACGAGTTCAGCGCCGGCGGCGAACGGATCTATCTGCCGGTGGCGGGTGACTGAGTGGACAAAACCATCGGGCTGACCCCGCCGACCGCGCTGACCATCGCCGGCACCGACTCCGGCGGCGGCGCGGGCATCGCTGCCGACCTGCGCACCTTCGCCACCTGCGGGGTGCACGGGATGCTCGCGGTGTGCGCGGTGACCGTGCAGAACACCGTCGGGGTCACCGACTTCCACCCGATCCCGCCGGAGACGGTGGCGGCCCAGATCGCCGCCGTCGCCGGGGACATCGGGGTCGGCGCGGCGAAGACCGGGATGCTGGCCTCGCGGGAGATCATCGAAGCGGTTGCGCACGCTTGCGACCGGGCGGAGATCGGTGCGGCCGGGAAGACGCCGCTGGTGATCGACCCGGTGGCCGCGTCCATGCACGGTGACCAGCTGCTCGCCGACGCCGCGCTGGACGCGTTCCGCACGCTGCTGTTCCCGCGCGCCACCGTGGTCACGCCGAACCTGGACGAGGTGCGCCTGCTGGTCCAGGTGAACGTGCAGGACCGGGCCGCGCAGTACGAGGCGGCCCGCGCGCTGCACGCCCTCGGCCCAAAATACGTGCTGGTCAAGGGCGGCCACATGAAGACCGACGAGGACTGCGTGGACCTGCTCTACGACGGCTCCACGTTCGTCGAGCTGCCGGGGCCGAGGTTCGACACCGGCAACACCCACGGCGGCGGGGACACCATGGCGGCGGCCATCGCGTCCGCGCTGGCCTGCGGCCGGTCGGTGCCGGACGCGGTCGCCTTCGCCAAGCGGTACATCGTGCGGGCGGTTCAGCACTCGTACCCGCTGGGCGCCGGGCACGGCCCGGTTTCCCAGCTCTGGCGGGTCAGCGACCAGCCCGTCTGAGGCCCGCTTAACATCACCCCCATGGTTTCCCGGGAGCGGATCCGCGACACGGTCGAGAACCCCCGGTTCCAGCAGTTCATCATCGCGGTGATCGTGGTCAACGCGGTCACCCTGGGCTGCGAGACGTCCGGCTCGCTGATGGCGCGGCACGGCGACCTGTTGCACCTGGTCGACCGGATCGCGCTGGGCATCTTCGTGCTCGAGCTGGGCCTGCGCATCTACGCCCACGGGTGGCGGTTCTTCCGCGACCCGTGGAGCGTGTTCGACCTGGTCATCATCGTGGTCGCGATAGCCCCGGCCACCGGCGAGTTCAGCGTGCTGCGGACCCTGCGCATCCTGCGCGCGCTGCGCCTGGTGTCCATGGTGCCGAGCATGCGCCGGGTGGTCGGCGGGCTGCTCGCCGCGCTGCCCGGCATGGGGTCGATCATGGCGCTGCTGGGGCTGATCATCTACGTCTCGGCGGTGATCGCCACCACGCTGTACGGGCGGATCGCGCCGGAGCACTTCGGCTCGCTGGCCACCTCGCTGTTCACCCTGTTCCAGACCATGACCGGCGAGGCGTGGCCGGACCTGGCCCGCGAGGTGATGGCGGTCGAGCCGTCGGCCTGGGTGTTCTTCGTGGTGTACATCCTGATCTCCTCGTTCATGGTGCTGAACCTGTTCATCGCGGTCACCGTGAGCGCCATGGAGGGCCAGGTGATGGCCGACGCGCGGGCCGAGGAGGCGGCCAACGCCGCCGAGGAACAGCTGGCCAACCGGGAGATCCTGGCCGAGCTGCGCTCGCTGCGCGCCGAGCTGCGGGAGCTGCGGGCGGCGTCCAACCGCTAGCTCACCAGCGGACGGCGGTGAAGTCGACCGGGCGGGGCGCCAGCCCGGCGACCCGCCCGGCCAGTGCGCGCATCCGCCGCGCCATCTCCTCGGCGGGCAGCCGGATGCGCCCGCCGTGCCCCGGCAGCAGCCACTCGAACCGGAGCTCGCCGGCCACCCGGGCCAGCGAGGCGGCCTGTTCGGTGATCGAGTACCAGGTGACGGCGTCGGCCACGGCGAGATCGTCGTCCGCGCGCGACCAGTAGAGGCTGTCCCCGGTGAAGCAGTACCGGTCGTCCACCAGGTAGAGCATGCTGCCCTCGGTGTGCCCGGGCAGCGGGTGGGCGTACACGCCGTCCACGATGCGCACCGGCGCGGTGCCGCTCGGCACCAGGTCGGCGTCCGGCGCCGAGTCCAGGTCACCCTGGTGGATGCACAGCCGGGCGCCGAACCGGTCGGCGTAGCGGCGGCCGTGCGCGGCGTGGTCGGCGTGGGTGAGCAGCACGTGGGTGACCGGCCCGAACTCCGCGTACCGGGCGGCCAGCGGTTCGCTCCACCGGGGCGTGTCGACCATCAACAGCCCGCCCGGCCGGCGCACCAGGTAGGCATTCGCCCCGGCGGTGTGCGACGAATTGTGCCCGCACAGCATCACCGTTTCGTCCAGCGCCACCGGAAATGGGTCCCAGGCCGGGTCGAGCCGCTTATCGGCAAGGCGGATCGAACGCGTCGGACAGGCGAAGGCGGCGGCCCTCACGGCGGCCACCTCGGCCTCGTCACGGGGCTGCCTCACCACCTCGGAACGGCCGTTTACCTCGGCAATCAGCCCGGGCGCCAGCTGCCGGGCCACGTCGCAGTTGAAGCACCGGCCATCCACGTACCAACCATTTTCCATAAATCCAGCCTAGGTCCGCGCCAATCAATTTGCACACAACTCGAAGAATTCGCAGATAGCACATTCCGGAGCCCGTCAAGCAATTTCACACAATTGGTTTATGCTGGCGGCGTGCCGACGATGCAACGTGACGACGCGACCATCCACTACGAGGAGCACGGCGCGGGCTTCCCGATCCTCGCGCTCTCGCCCGGCGGTATGCGGTCCACCGCCGACTACTGGGAGAAGGTGCCCTGGAGTCCGGTGCGCTCGCTGGCCGGCGACTACCGGGTGATCACCATGGACCAGCGCAACGCCGGGTCCTCCACCGCGCCGGTGACCGGCCGGGAGGGCTGGCCGACCTACACCGCCGACCAGCTGGCCCTGCTGGACCACCTGGGCATCGAGCGCTGCCACGTGGTGGGCATGTGCATCGGCGGGCCGTTCCTGCTCGGCCTGCTGCGCGCGGCGCCGGAGCGGTTCGCCCGCGTGGTGGCCCTGCAGCCGATCGGGCTGGACGGCAACCGCGAGGCGTTCCACGAGATGTTCGACGGCTGGCGCGACGAGCTGGCGCCGAACCACCCGGAGGCCACCGAGGAGGCCTGGGCGGCCTACCGGTCGGCGATGTACGACACCGAGGACGTGCTGTTCAGCGTGCCGGTCTCGTTCCTGTCCACGATCGGCCAGCCGCTGCTGGTGCTGCGCGGCAACGACCAGTACCACCCGGCCAGCGCGTCCGAACTGCTGGCCGCATCGGTCCCGGGCGCCCGGCTGGTGCGGCGGTGGAAGGAGCCGGAGCACCTGCCGTCGGCTACCGCGGCCATTGCGGCGTTCCTGACGGAACGCCGCCCGTGAGTGGCGAGTGACGCTATAGCGCTACTTGCCACTCACGGGCGGCCGAAGGCCGCAACATAGGGTGCGGGCATGCCGCTGTATTCCTTCGAGGGCGCCGCGCCCACCGTGCACGGGTCCGCCTGGATCGCGCCAACCGCGACCCTGATCGGCGACGTGCGGGTGGAGGCGGAGGCCTCGGTCTGGTACGGCGCGGTGATCCGCGCGGACTTCGGGCCGATCGTCATCAGTGCCGGGGCGAACATCCAGGACAACTCGGTGCTGCACGGCGGGCCGGACCCGCTGGTGGTCGGCCCCGGAACCACGGTCGGACACCTGTGCGTGGTGCACAACTGCATCATCGGCACCGAGTCGGTGATCGGCAACGGGGCCACCGTGCAGGACGGCGCGCGCATCGGCGACCACTGCCTGATCGGCGCCGGCTCGCTGGTCCCGCCGAACATGGTGGTGCCGGACGACCAGCTCGTCCTCGGTGCGCCGGCCAAGCTGCGCGGGCCGCTCACCGAGTCGGCCAAGTGGTGGGTGGAGTCCAACCCGGCGATCTACCGCGAGCTGGCCGCGCGGCACCGGGCCACCGCGTCGCCGATTTCCGAGGGGGCGCGGTGAAGTTCTACGCCGAACAACCCTCGCGGCTGGCCCGGCAGCTGGTCGCCGACCTTCTCGCGCTGGCCTGGCTGCTGGTGTTCTGCCTGGTCGGACTGCACATCCGGGACCAGCTGCTGCGGCTGCGCGCGCCGGCCACCGGGCTGGTGGACGCGGGCGCGGCGATCGGTGAGGCGTTCGGCGTCGCCGCCCAGGGCGCTTCCATGGTGCCGTTCATCGGGGACACCCTGGCCAGCGCGTTGCGCAGTGGCCAGTCGGCCGGCCAGGCGCTGTCCGGGGCGGGCCAGGAGCAGCTCGACCTGGTGAGCACCGTGGCCACCAACAGCGCGATGGTGGCGGTGCTGCTGGGCATCCTGGTGCCGGCCGTGCTCTGGCTGCCGATCCGGCTGCGCTACGCCCGCACCGCCGGCGAGGCGGCCGCCCTGCGCACCGGCGACCCCGACCTGCTGGCCCTGCGCGCCCTCACCAACGCCCCCCTGGGCCAACTCCGCACGATCACCGAGCAACCGGCCACCGCCTGGCGCCGGGCCGACCCGGACACGATCAACGCCCTGGCCGCCCTGGAACTAACCCGCCTGGGCCTCCACCCTCCGCAACCCCGCGAGTCGGAGCTTTCAGCACCCTGAGTCGGAGCTTCCAGCACACGCTCAGCGGACCGTGATCTTCTTGGTGTCGGAGTAGGGGGCGCGGCCCTGGCCGTCCGACTCGTCGGACTCCTCGGCGACCAGCGTGTACTCGCCGGGCTCCAGGGTCACCGTGAACGAGTACGGCGCGAACTCCATGCCGGACCGGGTCGTGGTGTGCCCCTTCTGCACCACGTCGCCCGACGCCGCGCCGCCGCGCACCACCCGCCACAGCAGGTTGCCCTCCCAGACCCGGGCCTCGCCGCTCACCTTGACGCTCCGGCCGACCGTGCCGCCGTCCATCGGGTTGTCGATCTGCACCAGCGACCGGACCTTCGTCGGGTCGACGCGGGAGATCGGCTTCGCCGTGGACACGAATCCCAAGAGGTGCTCGACCGGCTTGCCGGCGACCAGGATCCGCACCGGGTCCTTGGACTGCAACGCCCCCTGCGCCGTGTAGATCAGCTGCTGCACCGCCAGGTCGGTGGTCTCCTTGGTCGCTTCCTCGCCCTCGTCGTTCGGCTCGGTCAGGTCGACCGTGATCACGCCGCCGGCGTGCTTCACCGGCCCCCGCGGCGCCCAGCCGGACGGCCACAGCGACTTGTAGTCCGGGTCCACCGCCGCGTCGCCGGACAGCGCGTCCCGCACCGCCGACGTGGCCGCGTCGTCGTCATGCGTCTTGTGGAACTCCCGGTACAGCCGCCAGCCGGCCCCGGTCTTCGCCCCGTAGTAAACCGGCACCGCGTTCCCGGGGGCTTCCTCGGAGCTGGAAGGGCCGGGTCCGGACGACTCGGTGCCACCGGTCGGCGCACCCGTTTCCGAGGTGCCGCAACCTCCCAGCAGCGCTCCCGCGATAACCAGGCCGACCGCCGCTCGGGTTGCGCGCATGGGTACCTGTGTACCGCCCCATAGCCTGGAAGCCCCGGCAGCCGCTACTGTCCGGGCGTGTCGACCGACCCCGCCCGCGAGGTTGAGCTCAATCGGCTCGAGGACCAGTTCGGCGTGCTGCTGCGCCGCTCCCGCCGGTCCATGCGCCGCTTCGCCGAGCGCGTGCACCCGGAGATGGAGGCCAGCGGCTATCCGGTGCTGATGGTCCTCACCCAGGCGGCCCCGCTGCGGCTGGGCGATCTGGCCGAGGAGTTCGGCCTGGACAAGTCGACGATGAGCCGGCACGTCACCTCGCTGATCCAGCTCGGCCTGGTCTGCCGTGAGCCGGACCCGCAGGACGGCCGCGCCTTCCTGCTGCGCCCCTCCGAGGACGGGCGGCGCCGGCTGGCCGCCGTCACCGACGCGCGGCGCATCGAGTGGCGCGGCCGGCTGGACAACTGGACCACCGACGAGCTCGCCGTCTTCGTCAACGGGCTGACCAGGCTGAACGCCGACCTGGACCGCGACTGAGTCAGTCCACGGACGGGCTGGAGGCGTCAGTCGACGGACGGGCTGGAAGCCTGGGCCCAGTAGCGGCGCGGGATGCGGCCGGCCGCGCGGGCGGCGTGGCCGGCCTGGACGGCCAGGCGCATCGCGTGCGCCATCCGCTCCGGGTCGCCGGCCCGGGTCACCGCGGTGGCCAGCAGCACGGCGTCACAGCCCAGCTCCATCGCCTGCGCCGCCTCAGACGCGGTGCCGATGCCGGCGTCCAGGATCACCGGCACGCCCGCGCCCGCCACGATCATCTCGATGTTGTGCGGGTTGCGGATGCCCAGCCCGGTGCCGATGGGCGAACCGAGCGGCATCACCGCCGCACACCCGGCCTGCTCCAGCTTGCGGGCCAGCACCGGGTCGTCGTTGGTGTAGGGCAGCACGGTGAACCCGTCGGCGACCAGGTGCTCCGCCGCGTCCAGCAGCTCGATCGGGTCGGGCAGCAGGGTGCGCTCGTCGGCGATCACTTCCAGCTTGACCAGGTCGGTCTCCAGCGCCTCGCGGGCCAGCCGCGCGGTGAGCACCGCCTCGGCGGCGGTCCGGCAGCCGGCCGTGTTGGGCAGCACCTCGATGCCCAGCCGGCGCAGCAGATCCAGTACGCCGGTGCCGGTGGCCGCGTCCACCCGGCGCATCGCCACGGTGGTCAGCGCGGTGCCCGAGGCGACCAGCGCCCGCTCCAGCACGGCCAGGTTGTTGGCGCCCCCGGTGCCCATGATCAGCCGTGATTCGATCTTGCGGTCGCCGATGACCAGCGCGTCCTGCATCCTCAGCCTCCCTGTACCGCGGTAAGCACTTCCACTCGCGAACCCTCGGCCAGCGCGAACGACGCCCAGGTGGCCCTCGGCACCACCTCGCCGTCCACCGCTACCGCCACCCCGGTGCGGGGCAGCTCGGCCGCGTCCAGCGCGTCCGCCACACTGGCCGGGTCGGCCAGCTCCCGGACGTCACCGTTGATCCAGACCTGCATCGGTCACCTCCTTACCGCCCTTACCGCCGAGCCGGGCCGGGTCGGCCGCCTTGACCGGCGCCGGCACCGGTTCCCCGGACAGCTGGGCCAGCACCGCGTCCGCCGTGAGCGGGGCGAGCAGCATGCCGTTGCGGCCGTGGCCGGTGGCCACCAGCACGCCCGGCTCCAGCTCGCCGATCAGCGGCAGGTTGTCCGGCGTGGCCGGGCGCAGCCCGGCGGTGACCTCGACCAGCGCGTACTCGGCGATGCCCGGCAGCACCCGTTCCGCGTCGCGCAGCAGGTCGCGCACCCCGTTCACCGCCGGCTCGGTGTCGAACCCGGCCTCGTACTGGGTGGCCCCGATGACCAGCCCACCGCCGTCCCTCGGCACCGCGTACACCGGCCGCCCATCCACCACCGCGCGCACCGTCCGCCCCGGCGGCGCCAGAGCCCCCGCCCGGTGCCGCAACCGCAGAATCTCCCCCTTCACGGGCCGCACCGCCCCACCCAACGCCGGATGAAACCCACCCGAATACGCCCCCGCCGCCACCAACACCACATCCGCCCCCGCCACCAACGCCGATTCAGTCACTTCAGCACGCTGATTCAGTCGTTCTGGCACATCGGCGGCCAGCTCCACCCCGCCGGAAATCACCCGCGCCACGTGCGCCTCGACGAACTTCACACCGGCCCGCTCGGCGGCCGCCCGCAACGCGGCCAGCAGGGTCCGGTTGTCCACCGCCAGATCACCGGGAACGGAGAGCCCGCCGCGCACGTCCGGCCCGATCGCCGGTTCCAGTCTGCGCAGCTCACGAGCGGTGAGCCGGTCCACATCACGGCCCAACCCGCCCAGGTACTCGGCCAGGTCGTCCAGCTCGGCGCGGTCTCCGGCGGCCGCCGCGACCACCACCGTGCCCTCTTCCCGCAACCCGGCCGACCGGCCGGCGGCCTCCCGCAGCGCTGTGGCGAACACCGGCCAGCGAGCCAGGGACTCCGCCCCGAGCTCGAGCAGTTCCTCCTCGCCCGGCCAGGCCTCGGTGACCGGGGCCAGCATGCCGCCGGCCACCCAGGAGGACCCGCTGCCCGGCGCCGGGTCGATCACCTCCACCCGCCAGCCGGCCTCGGCGGCCCGCCACGCGCAGCTCAACCCGATCACCCCGGCGCCCACGATCGCCAGCCGCCCCGGACGGTGTGTTTGCTGTGTCGCCATAACCTCCCGCTCCCTGCGCCGGCATGACCCGGATCAGGTTCGACGGTCGGGACCGCGTCAGTCCCCTCTCAGCCCGGTGCGAGTGGGCTCCCGTGCGTAACCACCGTCCAGCTTACGCGCTACCGTCGGGCTCGTGCCTGTCTTCGATGCCCAGAAGCTACGCGCCCGGCTGGACGACGCCCGGTTGTACCTGTGCACCGACGCCCGCCGGGACCGCCGTGACCTGGCCGAGTTCGCCGACGCCGCACTGGCCGGTGGGGTGGACATCCTGCAGCTGCGGGACAAGTCCGGCGCCGCGTTGGAGGCTCGCGACGAGTTGGCCCTGCTGGAGGTGCTGGCCGACGCCTGCGCCCGGCACGGCGCGCTGCTCGCGGTGAACGACCGGGCGGACGTGGCGCTGGCCGCCGGCGCCGACGTGCTGCACCTCGGCCAGGACGACCTGCCGGTGCCGGTGGCCCGGCGCATCCTGGGCGACGATCCGGTCATCGGCCGGTCCACGCACGCCTCCGCCGAGACGATCGCGGCGGCCGGCGAACCGGGCGTGGACTATTTCTGCGTCGGCCCGTGCTGGCCCACGCCGACCAAGCCCGGCCGCCCGGCGCCGGGCATCGACCTGATCCGCGAGGTCACGGCCAGCGGCACCGCCCGCCCCTGGTTCGCCATCGGCGGCATCGACCGCGAGGAACGGCTGGACGAGGTCCTCGCCGCCGGCGCAACGCGCATAGTCGTGGTGCGCGCCATCACCGAGGCCGAAGACCCCACCGCCGCCGCCCGAGCCCTCACCACCCGCCTCCGCCAATCCCCGATCCAATGACTCCCGCAGCCTGATTCAGTGCTTTCAGCAGGCTGATTCAGTGGTTTCAGCAGCCAGAACCCACTGAATCACGCTGCCAAACCCACTGAACCACCCTGCCAAACCGACTGAATCACGCTGCCAAACCCACTGAATCAGGCTTGGGGGGCGTGGTTACTGGCCGAGGAGGTTGGGGAGGATCGGGGGTGGGGTGTTGGAGTCGGTGGGGCGCAGCTTGTCGGTCGGGTCCTCGGTGTCCCGCTTCGGGTCGAGCAGGCCGCCGCGGTCGTCACGGGAGTTCGAGTCGTCCCGCTCGTCGCGCGAGTCCGAGTGGTCCCGCGAGTCGTTGCCCTCGCTCGAGTCGTGCTCGGACTCGTTCGGCGGGGCGACCGGGGCCGGTGCCGGGGAAGGCGTTACCACTGCCGGCTTGGGGTCCAGCACCCGCTGGATGCTGGTCCGGCCCTCGTTGTCGAACAGCATCGAGCCCTTGGCCAGCTCGATCCCGGTGACCGCGGCCAGGGCCAGCGCGAAGATCATCAACGGCGCGCCGACCAGCACCTTCCACGTGCGGCGCGGGCGGGCGGGGGCAGGGGCGGGGGCGGCGAGCGCGGGGTCCAGGCGGACGGTCCGCTGCTTGGCCAGCTTGGCGGCGCGGGCGGCGTCCGCGTAGGTCGGCGTGTCCGGCAGGCCGGCGCCCCGGCGCACCCGGTTGCGCACCGAGTCCTTGGTGCGCTCGATGGACCGCTGGTAGAGGTTGGTCGCCACGGTGGTGGCCACGGCCCCGACGGCGGCGCCGCCGACCGTACCCAGCGCACCGAAGTACGAGCCGAACACCGACGAGGTGGCGGCGGCCATGCCACCGGCCACCACCTTGCTCATGGTCAGGTCGGCGGCCACGGCGCTCACCCGGGCGCCGGCCGACTGGTGCGCCGGCTGGGCGGGCGGGTGCGGCCCGGTGACGGGCCCGACAACCGGTCCCACGACCGGCGTGGGCACCGGCCCGCTGAGCGGCATGGCCGGAGGTCGCACGGGGGCCGCCTGGTTCGCCGCCGGGAACTGCCGGGGAGTGGGCACCGGCCGGTTGGGTTGGCGGGGAATGCGCCGTGCTTGCTGATGGGGAGCTTGTCGTGCGGGCTGGGCGCGGTTCACTGGAAGGTCATGGCTCCGGTTGCTTGCGCGTACGGTCAGTGTGGTCAGTTGCGCCGGATGGCCGCACCCGCGATCACTGATCGTGCGTGCTTTCACCCGACCGGGACCGAGGGTAGCGGATGCCGGGATGATCTTCCGGTAGGGCTGTGCGCATCACCGGCCAGGACAACGCCACGCAGGCCACCAGCGGAACCCAGGTCAATGCGCGCGCGATTCCCAACGCTATGACCTGGTCAGAGAGGTAGAGCGGGACGAAAACGGCGACCCGCACGACGTACTGCGCCGCCCACACCCAGCTGGCCCGGGAATACCCGCGCAGCAGCCACGGATCGGCGCGCCACCGCGTCTTCTGCCCGAGTGCCAGCCCGACGATGACTCCGAGTAACGGCCACCTGATCACCACCGAGGCCGCCCAGACCAGCGTGGACAGCACGTTCGAGGCGATCTGCAGCAGGAAGAAGTCGGCCGCCCGCCCGGTGCGCAATACAACGAGTGACGCCACCGCGACGCCCAGCAGGCCCAACACCACCGCCGCCGGCCGGCGGCCCCGGGCCAGCCGTATGACTGCTATCACGACCCCGGCGGCCAACGCCGCGCCCGCGCCCCACAGCACCGCGTTCGTGCTGTCCGTGGTCGAGCCGGCCCCGGCGATGGCCCAACCTGTGACAAATGCCACAGCGGGTACGCCGGCGTCCAGCGCGCCGGTCCGTCCGCCCAGGACCTCGGCCAACGGCGACGCGGCGGCCTCCGGTTCTCGCGTCATGCCCCTACTCTGCCCCAGTCCCGCATAACTGTTTCGCGACCCGGTGGCGCGACACGAGCAAAAACGTAATCCTGAAAGACCGGCTGCTGACAGAATGGTGAATCAGGCCTGAACAAGCCGGGCCAACGCGCACGGAGGGGGGCGAGCGACGGTGCGTACCACCTGGAGCAGCTATGTCGCGCTCGGCGACAGTTTCACCGAGGGACTCGACGACCGGCGCGACGACGGCACCCCGCGCGGCTGGGCCGACCGGCTCGCCGAACGCCTCGCCCAGGATGCGCCGGACTTCCGCTACGCCAACCTCGCCGTGCGCGGCAAGCTGCTGGACCAGGTCGTCAACGACCAGGTGCCGGTGGCCGAGCGGCTGCGCCCGGACCTGATCACGTTCAGCGCCGGCGGCAACGACATCATCCGGCCCCGCTGCTCGCCCGACTCGGTGGCCGAGCGGTTCGACGCGGCGCTGGCCCGCCTGGTGGCCACCGGGGCGGACGTGGTGATCTTCGCCGGGTTCGACACCCGCCGGATGCCGATGCTGTCCACCATCCGCGGCCGCATCGCCACGTTCAACGAGCTGCTCCGCACCATCGCCGACGCGCGCGGCTGCCGGGTCGTGGACCTGTGGGCGATGCAGCCGCTCTCCGATCCCCGGTCCTGGGGCCGAGACCGCCTGCACCTGACGCCGGACGGGCACCGCCGCGTCGCCCTGCGCACCCTGGAGGTGCTGGGCCTCCCGGTCACCGAGAACTGGCGGGAGCCGCTGGCGGTCGCCGACCCGTACCCCTGGGCGCGCCGCCGCCAGGAGGACCTGGACTGGGCGCGCAACTACCTGGTGCCGTTCCTGGCCAACTGGGCGCGCGGCCGCCAGACCGGCGAAGGCTTCGCGCCGAAGCGCCCCCAGCTGATGCCGATGTTCGACCCCTCCTCCCGCGAAGCCGCCTACTGAGGTAAACCGATCGCGTCGGCGACGCGGTCGGTCTGCTCGTCGCCATCCCCGAACGCCAACGCGGTCGCGGTGGCGTGCCGCAGGTACAGGTGCAGGTCGTGCTCCTCGGTGAACCCGATCGCTCCGTGCACCTGGTGCCCCAGATCGCAGACCCGCTGGTAGGCGTCGCTGCACCAGGCCTTGGCGGCGGCCACGGTCAGCTCCGCTCCCGCATCCCCCGAGGCCACCCGCCAGATCGCCTCGTAGGCCAGGTAGCGGGCACCGAGCACGTCGATCGTCATGTTCGCGCAGTGGTGCTGAACCGCCTGGAACGAGCCGATCGGCCGGCCGAACTGGGCGCGGGTCCCGGCGTAGTCCACGGTCAGGTCCAGCACCCGCTGCGCCCCGCCGACCATCTCGGCGCAGGTCGCCGCCGCCCCGTGCAGCGCCAGCGACCCGGCCACCGCCGCGCCTTTTCCGATCCCACCGACCACCCGTCCCGCCGGCACCGCGACGTCGGCGAAGGTCAGGTGGCACGGGCGGTCGTCGCCGACGGCGGCCAACGGGGTACGGGCCACGCCGGCGGCCGTCGCGTCCACCAGCACCGCCGTCCGCTCGCCGTCACCCGGCCCGACCGCGACCACCAGCACATCGGACGCCGACCCGCCGAACGGCACGAACTCGGCCGCCCCCCGGAGCAGCAGCCCTCCGGAAAGCGTGGCCAGCTCACCACCGGGCGGGGTGAACGCGTAGCTGAGCACCCGGCCTTCACCGACCAGTGCAGCCTGCTCCGCCGTACCGAACGCGGCCAGCACCGGCGCCACGCAGCCCAGCGCCGCCGGGTACGGCGAGGGCACCCGGGCCGCGCCGAGCTGCTCGATGATCAGGCAGGCCTCGGTGAACTCGGCCTCGCACCAACCCAGCTCGACCAGTTCCTTCCACAGCTCCGCCGAATACCCGGCCGGGTCGTCACCCAGCGCCCGGGTCCCGGCGACTCCCGCGCGGGCGGTCAACAGCTCGCGCGCGGTGTCCGCGATGAGCCGCTGCTCCTCGGTCAGGTTCAGGTCCACTCAGGCTCCAACCGGGGGTGGAATCTTGTCCGACCGCACCCACACCCCGGGCTGCTCCTCCCAGAACAGCTGCACCAGCACGCCGGCGGCGTGCTTCGGGTGGATGAAGGTGTGCTTCCAGGCCGCGCCGTCCTTCACGCCGTCCTCGTAGTCGAAGGTCGGCACCTCCTGGGCCTCGCACGCGGCCAGCGCGGCATCCCAGTCGCTCACCTGGAAGGTGACGTGGTGCGCCGCCGGGCCGGAGCGGGCCAGGAACTTGTCCACGAACGAGTCCTCGCCCCGCCCGGTGATCACTTCCCAGCAGATGGACGAGCCGGGGATGTTCAGCACCAGGTCGGCCATGTCCGGGATCTCGTCCTCGGCGGTCCGCCACACCTGCACGAACCCCGCCAGTTCGGTGTACCAGCGGGCCAGCTCGTCGCGGTCGTGGAAGGCCTGGCAGATGTGGTCGATGCCGAGAATGCCCAGCACGGGCCGCGCCGGCTCCGGCGAGGAGACCGGCGTCGCCGACTCGTCACCCAGCATGTGCAGGTCACCCGGCCCGCGCAGCCGCCAGAGCACCCCGGGGCCGTGCTCGGGCGGGGACAGCGACGCCTCCACCCAGCGGCCCGGCGCGAAGTCGGTGACCTTCAGGCCGCGCGACTCCAGCTCGCCGACCGCCGCGTCCAGGTCCGGCACCTCGGCGCCGACGTGGTGCAGCCCGGCCCGCCCGCCGTGCTCGTCCAGCCATCCGGCCAACGCCGAGTCGGCACCAGAGGGCGTCAGCACCACCCAGTACTGCCCGAACGCGCCCGGCACGGCGAACCGCACACCGCGCACACCCGCCGAAGGGTTGTCCCACTCACTGACCCGCCGAAACCCGAACAGGCCCTCGAACAGGCCGGCGTGCTTGTCCAGGTCGGGCGTCACCACGGCGACGTGGTCGATCCGGTAGATCCGGAGCATTGCTCGATCCTTCCTAAGTCTCCCGCGCGCGCCGAACTGGGCGCGCGCTCGGCAAGCGCGTTCCGCGCTAAACGGGGTGCGGCTCGATCCAGTCGTAACCACCGGTGACCAGTTCCTTGACCAGGCGCAGGTTGTAGCGGTTCATCGCGGCGATCCGCTCCGCCAGCTCCGCCACGCGCGTGTCGAAGTCGTCGGCGGTGAACACGTCGTTCACCAGGCCGATCTTCAGGGCGCGAGCGGCGTCCAGCCGCACGCCGGTGAACAGCATCTCCTTGGCCAGCGCCTTGCCGACCCGCGCCGGCAGCCGCTTCACCCCGCCCCATCCGGGCGCGTTGCCACCGAACTCGGGCTGGTCCGGGTCGCCGTCCTCGGTCATCTTGGGCCGGTACGGCGGCCGCGCGGACAGCGTGATCTCGACCAGGCCCATCTTGGCGTTCTCGTGGGCGACGATGAAGTCGGCGCCCAGCGCGAGCTCCAGCCCGCCGCCGACCGCGTAGCCGTGCACCGCGGCGAACACCGGGATGGACAGCCGCTCCATCATGGCGAACGTCTTCTCGCCCAGGCGACCCTGCTCGATGCGGTCGGCCTTGGTCAGCGACTCGGACCACTTCAGGTCCATGCCGGCGCAGAACGCCCGCTCGCCGGCGCCGCGCAGCACCACCACGTTCACGTCCGGGTCGTCGTCGATCTCGGTGAACAGCCGGCGCATCGCGTGCATCATTTCCGGCGTCAGCGCGTTCAGCTTGTCCGGCCGGTCCAGGGTGAGCCAACACACCCGGTCCTTGACCTGGACGTCCAGTCCTTCGTACGACATGCGTGTTCCTCCTAGGAACGGGGCAGACCCAGGCCCCGGGTAGCGATCACATTGCGTTGAATTTCGGCGGTCCCGCCGAGGAAGGTGGCCGCGACGGCGTCCATCCGCTGGTGGGTGAACACGGCACCCAGCGGGGCGTCGGCCCGCTGCCACAGCCCGGCGTGCCGGCCGAACACCCGCGCCCCGGTGCGGGCCAGCCGCTGGTGCAGTTCGGCGGAGAACAGCTGGTTGACCGACGCCTCGTAGCCGGGCACCTCCCCGGCCGCCTGCTTGGACACGGTGAGCCGGGCCAGGTTGTAGAGCACCCGCATCTCCGTGTAGCGGCGCGCCACCTCGCGGCGGCCACCGGCGGCGAAGTCCGGGCGCAGGTACCGCCGCCCCTCCTCCGAGGCCACGTAGGAGACCAACCGGCGCAGCGCCTGCTCGTACTTGATCGTCGCGCCGATCCCGGCCCGTTCGAAGGACAGCGCGTCCATCGCCACGTACCAGCCCCGGTTCTCCTCCCCGACCCGGTTGGTCACCGGGATCCGGGCGTCGTCGAAGAACACCTCGGCGAACGGCTGGTCACCGCGGATGTCGGTGATCGGCCGGATGGTCACCCCCGGCGTGGTCACGTCGACCAGCAGGAAGGTGATGCCCCGGTGGGGTTTCTCGGCGGCCGGGTCGGTGCGCACCAGCACGAACAGCCAGTCCGCGTGGGTGCCCAGCGAGGTCCACACCTTCTGCCCGTTGACCAGGTAGGCGTCCCCGTCCCGTACCGCTTTCGTACGCAAGGACGCCAGGTCGGAGCCGGAACCGGGCTCGGAGAACCCCTGCGCCCAGGTGCGCTCACCCCGGGCGATCGGCGGCAGGTGCTCGCGTTTCTGCTCGTCGGTGCCGTGCGCCATCAGCGTCGGGCCGAGCAGGAAGGCACCGATGCTGCCGACCGTCGGCACCCCGGCCCGCATCATCTCCTCGGACAGGATGAACTCGTCCAGCACGGACAGCCCGGCCCCGCCCAGCTCAGCCGGCCAGCCGGGGGTGATCCAGCCCTTCGCCGTCAGCGCGGCCGCCCACTTCCGGGCGCCCTCGGCCCGGGACGGGTCGGCCGAGTTCCGGTCGGCCGGCCAGTTGTAGCCCAGGACGTCCTCCGGCTCCAGGCTCTGCTCCGCCTCGGTGTCCGGCCGGTACTCCGGTGGGAACTCCTCCGCGATGAACTGCCGCACCTGGGCGCGAAACTCGGCCTGTTCGGGCGTATCAGCCCAGTTCATGAGACACCTCGCAAGCGGTTCTCCCGATCCCAGGTACCCGGCGTGATCCCGGCCTCGCGCAGCACGTGTTTGGCGATCTTGTCGGTGGGCGTGCGGGGCAGTGCCTCCACGACCTCCAGGAACCGGGGCACCATGAACGAGGGCAGCTTCTCCCCGCAGTACTCGGCCAGCTCCTCGAGGGAGAGCGAGGCCCCGGGCCGAAGGACCACGGCCAGCTTGACCTCTTCCTCCTCCAGCTCGGACGGCACGCCGATGGCCGCGCACTCCAGCACGGCGGGGTGCAGGTTCACCTCCGACTCGATGTCGAACGCGGAGATGTTCTCCCCCCGGCGGCGGATCGCGTCGGCCATCCGGTCCAGGAAGTAGAAGTAGCCGTCGTCGTCGAACCAGACGCGGTCCCCGGTGTGGAACCACATGTTGCGGAACGCACTGGCGGTGGCCTCGAAGCGGCCGTAATAGCCGGCGGTGATCACCGACGGCTGCTTCGGCCGGAGCACCAGCTCGCCCGGTTCGCCCGGCCCGAGCAGCCGGTCCCGGTCGTCCACCACGCCGACCTCGAACCGCTCGGAGTTGGCCTGCCCGCAGGAACCCAGCCGCCACTGCCCGAACGGGCTGGCCAGCGGGATCCCGGCCTCGGTGGACGTGTAGGTCTCCACCGAGCGCACCCCGAACCGCTCGTACAGCGGCGCGTCCAGGGTGGACTTGCCCATGTAGAAGATCTCCAGCGGGTGCTCCTTGTCGTCCGGCCGGGGCTCGGCGGACAGCAGGATCGGGATCATGGAGAACACGCTCATGCACACCTGCGCCCGGTAGCGGCGCACGTCCTCCCAGAACCGGGAGGCGGAGAACCGCTCGACCACCGCGATCTCCCCGCCGCACAGCAGCGCGGCGTACACCCCGTCCCACAGCCCGGCGGCGTGGAACAGCGGCAGCGGGCAGTAGATCTTCTTGCCCCACCGGCCCAGGAAGGTCAGCGAGTCGTACGCGCAGGTCAGCGCCAGCGCGTGCGGGACCAGCGCACCCTTGGAGGGCCCGGTGGTGCCGGAGGTGTACATGATCGCCAGCAGGTCGGAGAAGCTGGCCCGGTGATCCGGCCGCTCGGCGCCGTTGCCGAGCAGGCTGGCCAGGGACACCGCGGGCTTGCCCAACCGGTCCATCCCGGTCGGCTCCGGGTTGCGCACGATCACCCGCAGCAGGTCGGGCAGCTCCGGGGCGAGCGGCGGCAGCCGGTCCAGGTAGGCCGCGTCCACGACCAGCGTGGAGCAGTAGGCCGTGGCCAGCACGTGCCGGAGCAGCTCGCCCCGGTACGCGGTGTTCACCGGCACCGCGATCGCCCCGATCCGGGCCAACGCGAACATCGTGAACACGATGTCCGGACAGTTCGGCAGCATCACCGCGACGTGATGTCCCGGCCGCACCCCGGCGGCGATCAGTCCCTGCGCCACCCGGTTGGCGAGCTCGTCGACCTCGCCGTACGTGCACTTCCCATCGGCGAACTCCAGGAAGGGCGACGCACCCTGCTCGCGCGCGCGGGCGGCGAGCAGATCTCCAACTACCAAGTCCTCCAAGCGTCCATCAGGCATCACTCAGAATTGGTAACAGTCTGATTGTCTACAATCAAGGGATAGACCCCGTTTTCGTCGTGCACCTCCCGGCCGGTGACCGGGGGGTTGAACACACAAACCGTGCGCATCTGCGTCTTCGGCCGCAGCTGGTGCTTCTCGTGCCCGTTGAGCAGGTACATCGACCCCGGGCCGAGCTGGTACGTGACGTCGTTGTCCTTGTCGTACAGCTCCCCGTAGCCCTCGGTGACGAACACCGCCTCGATGTGGTTGGCGTACCAGAAGTCGTTCACCGAGTCGGCGTCCAGAACGGTCTCGTGCAGCGAGAACCCGACCCCGTCACCGGCGAGCACGATCCGCTTGCTCTGCCAGTGCGGGGTGATCACGTCCCGGTCCGTGCCGGTGATCTCTTCCAACGTGCGAACGATCATCCTCAGACCACGCTCCGCACGGCGTCGGCGAAGATGTCCATGCCCTCGGCCAGCTCGGCCTCGGTGATGGTGAGCGCCGGCATGATCTTGGCGACCTCGCTGTCCGGGCCGGCGGTCTCCAGCAGCAGCCCGCGCTCGAACGCGGCGGAGGCCGCCCGGTCGGCCAGATCGCTCTTGCCGAACTCCAGGCCACGGGCCAGGCCGCGCCCCTTGACCTGTAGGTCCGCGCCGGGCAGCGACTCGACCAGCTCGGTCAGCGCGGTGTGCACGACCTCGCCCTTCTCCAGGGTGCTCCGCTCCAGCTTGTCGTCGCTCCAGTACTCGCGCAGCGCGGCGGAGGCGGTGACGAACGCCGGGTTGTAGCCCCGGAAGGTGCCGTTGTGCTCGCCCGGCCCCCAGATGTCCAGCTCGGGACGGATCAACGTGATGCCCATGGGAAGCCCGTAGCCACTGATCGACTTGGACATGCACACGATGTCCGGCTCGATGCCGGCGATCTCGAAGCTGAAGAACGGCCCGGTCCGGCCGCAGCCCATCTGCACGTCGTCCACGATCAGCAGGATCTCGTGCCGGCGGCACAGGTCGGCCAGGCCGCGCAGCCACTCGGCCCGCGCCGGGTTGATGCCGCCCTCGCCCTGCACCGTCTCCACGATCACCGCGGCCGGCTCGTTCAGGCTGGACCCGGCGTCCTCGAGCACCCGCTCGAACCACAGGAAGTCCGGCACCTGGCCGTCGAAGTAGTTGTCGTAAGGCATCGGCGTGGCGTGCACCAGCGGGATGCCGGCGCCGCCCCGCTTCATCGAGTTCCCGGTCACCGACAGCGAACCCAGCGTCATGCCGTGGAACGCGTTGGTGAAGTTGATCATCGCTTCCTTGCCCGTCACCTTGCGGGCCAGCTTCAGCGCGGCCTCCACGGCGGTGGTGCCGGTCGGGCCGGGGAACTGCACCTTGTAGTTGAGCCCGCGCGGCTTGAGCACCAGCTCGGTGAACGTCTCCAGGAACGCCGCCTTGGCCCTGGTGTGCATGTCCAGCGAGTGGATCACCCCGTCACCGGACAGGTAGTCCAGCAGCGGGCCCTTGATCGCCGGATTGTTGTGCCCGTAGTTGAGCGCACCCGCGCCGGCAAAGAAGTCCAGATACCGCCGGCCTTCGGTGTCGGTCATGTGCGACCCGACGGCGTTGTCGAACACCACCGGCCATCCCCGGCAGTAGCTGCGCACCTCGGACTCACGCTCTTCGAACGTGCGCAGGAGATCTTCCTCGGTTTTATCCATACTCATGGTCATCTTCAGTCAGCTTCCCGATCCGATAGGTCCGATGCGGTACAGATGCTCCGGCTGGTGATCGGCACCGAGTAGGTCCGGGCCGAATAGCTCGCTTCTCTCGATCGGCGCGCCATTGCGCTCGGCAAATGCGGTGAACAAGGCGATGGACGCCTTGTTGTCGGGAGTGATGGTGGTTTCCATCCGGTCCACGTCCGCCACTTGGTGGAACAGCGTGTCCAGCATTCGGACCGCCAGCCCCTCCCCCCTGGCGGAGGGATCCACCGCGACCTGCCACACGAGCAGCACGTTCGGGCTGTCCGGCCGACGGAACCCGGTGACGAAGCCGACGACGGCCTGGTCTTCGGCCCGCCGGGCTACCACCGAGGTCTCCGCGAAGTCGCGGCACCACAACAGGTACGCGTACTTCGAGTTGACGTCCAACACCTTTGACTCGTCGGCCAGGCGCCAGCACTCGACACCATCGGCAACGGTCGGCTTTTCAATGCGGATCTTTTGGTCGGCGGCGGCTATCATGATGCTCAATAAGTTAACAGCATGTGTCGCCCGATGCAGTGCCCAGCGCCGTCGACCTGCGATAATACAAAACTATTGTGAAGAGCAATACACACAGGTTTGAACGCGCCGAAAGTGGGTAGCGGCGCGCTCACCTGCGGGCCTTACGCCATATTAACGGCCGCGCGCCGGGTCCAATACCCGGCCAGCTCGTTCGCCATTCGCGCGGCGTGCGCACAGTTGCTCGCGTCCATCGGATCGGCCATCCGCCGGCTGGCCACGTCCAGCAGAATCGCCAGCATCGCGGCCGCCGCGATGATCGAGGTGCGCAGCGTGGGGACGGTCGCGGTGCCCACCACGGTGAGCGGCCCGGCGAACGGCCCCCACATCGCGGAGGTCAGCCCGTCGGTGCACCCGGCCGGCCGTTCGCCCTGGTCCAGGCCGAGGCCATGCACCGGTGCACCGAGCGTGGGCAGCGCGTCACCGATCGCCACGGTCCGAGGGCCGGCCAGCCGCCAGGCGTCGGCGTCCGCCTCGCTGATCTCGGCCAGTATCCGGCCGCCGTGGATGACCGCGAACAGCCCGTGCCGGGCCGAGGCGAGCAGCACGGGTGCATCGGCATGCCGCGCGCGCAGTACCACGGCCAGCCGCCGGGTGCTGACCGCCAGCAACGCGGTCACCTCGTCCAACAGCGCGGCCCGCTCCGTCTCGACTGTCGCCATGATCGCCATCGCGCTCGCGCTCCCCGGACTCTGCTCGTGACGGATAGCGCCGAACCCGACGCACACCGCGACGCTAACCACGTCCACACCCCCGCACGCCCCCTTCCGTAACTTGCATGTGCAATTGCAAACACCCCCACCCCACCCCCTCGGTAGGCACCGTTCGCGACGGCACACAAACCCCGCCGATCCCCGCCACCAGGCCCTCGCTCCCGCCACCCTGGACCCATGACCCACCGCCCGCCATCACCCCGCGCCCCTGAGGCCAACCTTGATCGCCTCCCTTCCACGGCCCACGACCTCGCCATCGCGCGGGCGAGATCGAGCCCGCCAAGCCGCTTCACTGGCCCCAGCTGCCTCTTTCGTCCCTCAGGCACCCGAGGGTCGGCCGGGTCGGTCCGAACGATTGCCGCTTCCGGCATATGTAACGGCGTTTCTTTGCCGGAAGCGGCAACCGATGCCGGCCGCCCGCCGGACACTCTCAGGTCGTTCGACGCATGAGCCAGATCGACGCCAGCTCGAACCGGGTCGACGGCAGCGCGAATCAGGCCCACGCCGGAGCGAACCCGGCCGACGGCAGCCTGAACCCGGCGCGCGGCGGAGCGGGTCTGCCCGAATCCGAGCCGAGGACGGCGCGGCATCCGGTTCCGGAGGAGCCGGACCTCCGCCCGCCGAGGCTGGGGTTGGGGGTCGACCGGGTGGCGCCGGACCGGGTGCGGTTCGCGGCCGTTCCGGAACTGCTCCTCTACCTGTGTGACCACCTCCGCCTGGATCAGGCCGAGCTGGCGGAGCGCTGCCGGGTGCGCCCGGAGCAGCTGTCCCGGTGGCTCACCGGCGCGCGGGAGCCTCGCCTGGCCAGCCTGCGCGCCGCCTTGGAGCCGTTGGGCTGGCGGCCGGTGCTCGGCCTGACCCCAACCGGCGAAGCCATCAACGCGGCGTTCGACCGGCCGCGCATCCTCGCCGACCTGATCGGCGATCGGCTGATCGACCTGCTGGTCACGGCGGCCATCGCGGCCGATGACGGCGTGGACGTCGTGGTCGGTGGGGAGGTGGCGGCGGTGCTGCAGGGCGTGCCGCTGCGCACCCGGCACCTGGTGCTGCACCTGCGCGGCGAGCATCTACCCAGGTTGCGCGGGTTGGGCCGGCGGCGTCACCAGTGGGTGCGGCCGGCCGTGGCGGACCGGCCGGCGCTGCTGCGCTGTGGCGGCGACTTCGCGTTGCTGTGCACCGGCCCGGTGCGGCCGGCGACCCGCCTGTTGCGACCGGCCGAGGTCGAGTTCCAGGGCCTGGCCCTGCCGGTTGTCGACCTGGCCGCGCTACTCGCCGACGACCGGGGCGAGCCGGCCGGTCTCGGCCCGGGCGCGCGGGCGGCGGCCGGTAGGTTCGGTCGGCATGAGGGAGCGGATTGATGCCGAGTTCCGCGCGCTGCCCCTGGACGCGCTGGCCGACGCCGCGCTGAGCCGGGCCGCCGGGCTGGGCGCGGCGCACGCCGATCTGCGGGTGGAACGCATCCAGAGCCAGAGCCTGGCGCTGCGCGACGGCGTGGTTTCCACCGCCGCCGACTCGGTCACCGTGGGCCTGGCCGTGCGGGTGATCGTGGACGGCACCTGGGGGTTCGCCTCCACGCACCGGCTGACCAGCGCGGACGCCGCCGAGACGGCAGAGCGGGCGGTCACCGTCGCCCGCACCCTGCGCGCGGTGAACACCGAGCCCGTGGCGCGCGCCGAGGAACCGGTGCACGCCGACGCCAGCTGGGTCTCCGGGTACGAGATCGACCCGTTCGGCGTGCCCACCCAGGAGAAGATCGCGCTGCTCGCCGACTGGTCGGAGCGCCTGCTGGCGGCCGACGGGGTGGACCACGTGGACGCGGCCTGCCCACAGGTCAAGGAGATCAAGTACTACGCCGACCTGGCCGGCACCCGCACCATCCAGCAGCGCATCCGGCTGGAGCCCCGGTTCACCGCGACCGCCGTGGACCGGGCCGCCGGCGTGTTCGAGACCATGCGCACGCTGGCCCCGCCGGCCGGCCGGGGCTGGGAGTACGCCACCGGCACGGGCTGGGACTTCGACGCCGAGATCGCCCGCGTGCCCGAGCTGCTGGCCGAGAAGATGAAGGCGCCGAGCGTCGAGCCGGGGGCGTACGACCTGGTCATCGACCCGTCCAACCTGTGGCTGACCATCCACGAGTCGGTCGGCCACGCCACCGAGTACGACCGGGCGATCGGTTACGAGGCCGCCTACGCCGGCACCAGTTTCGCCACCCCGGACCAGCTCGGCACGCTGCGCTACGGCTCCGAGCTGATGCACGTCACCGGGGACCGCACGGTCGAGCACGGCCTGGCCACCGTCGGCTACGACGACGACGGCGTGGCCACCACCGAGTGGGACCTGGTGCGCGACGGCGTGCTGGTCGGCTACCAGCTGGACCGCACGTTCGCCCCCCGGCTCGGCCTGGACCGCTCCAACGGCTGCGCGTACGCGGACTCACCGCACCATGTGCCGATTCAACGGATGGCGAACGTGTCACTCCAACCCGACCGGCGGAACGACACCACGCTGGACGACCTCATCGGCGGCGTGCGGAAGGGCATCTACATCGTCGGCGACAAATCCTGGTCGATCGACATGCAGCGGTACAACTTCCAGTTCACCGGGCAGCGGTTCTTCCGCATCGAGGCCGGAAAGCTGGCCGGACAGCTGCGCGACGTCGCCTACCAGGCAACCACGACCGACTTCTGGGGCTCGATGCGCGGCATCGGCGGGCCGTCCTCCTGGGTGCTCGGCGGCGCGCTGAACTGCGGGAAGGCCCAGCCGGGCCAGGTGGCGGCGGTCAGTCACGGCTGCCCGCCCGCGCTGTTCGAGCAGGTCAACGTGCTGAACACGGCACGCGAGGGGGGCCGGTGAGCATGCGCGCACAGGATCTGGTCGAGCGGGCGCTGGCCGTGCCCGGCGGCGCGGACACCGCCGGCCGGGTGGTGGTGGTCAACGAGTCCAGCGAGGCGGTGCTGCGCTGGGCCAACAACACCATGACCACCAACGGGCACAGCACCGCGCTGAGCTGGGCGGTGATCGCCTTCATCCGGCTGGATGGAGGCACGGCGGCCGGCGTGGTCAGCTCGTCCGCACAGGTCAGCGACCCACAAGAGATCGAGACCACGGTGCGCGCCGCCGAGGCCGCCGCCCGCCAGGCCGGCCCGGCGCGCGACGTGGCGGACCTGCCGGAGCCCGGCGACGGCAACGGTGACGGCTGGGCGGACCCGGCCGGCGAGACCTCCATCGCGGTGTACGCGCGGCTGGCCGAGGAGCTGGCCGAGGGCTTCGGGCGCGGCAAGGCCGAGGGCCGGATCCTGTACGGGTTCGCCAGCCACGAGGTGACCACCACCTGGCTGGGCACCTCCACCGGGGTGCGCCGGCGGTGGACCCAGCCGACCGGGTCGGTGGAGCTGAACGCCAAGACCGCCGACCTGGCCCGCTCCGCGTGGGGCGGCCGGTCCACGCCGACCGCCGGGGACTACGCCGCGCTGGACCTGCTCGCCCTGGACGCCGAGCTGGCCACCCGGCTGTCCTGGGGCGAGCGCAGGGTGGACCTGCCTGCCGGCCGGTACGACACCGTGTTGCCCCCGTCGGCGATGGCCGACCTACTCACGTACATGTGCTGGGAGATGGTGGGCCGACCGGCCGAGGAGGGGCGCAGCGCGTTCGCCAAGGGGGCCGACGGGATCGGCGGCATCGGCGAACGCATCACCCAGATCCCGGTCAGCATGACCAGCGACCCGTTCGCCCCGGGCCTGGAGACCGCCCCGTTCCTGGTCACCACGCACTCGAGCGACGAGGTCAGCGTGTTCGACAACGGCGCCCCGCTGCGCCGGGTGGACTGGCTACGCGACGGCGTGGTCAACGCGCTGGCCTACCCGCGCGCGGCGGCCAAGGAGTTCGGCGCCGAGTTCACGGTGCCGGGGGACAACCTGCTGGTCAGCGGCGGTGGCCCGGAGAGCACCGCCGAGCTGGTGCGCGGCGTCGAGCGTGGCCTGCTGCTCACCTGCCTGTGGTACATCCGGATGGTCGAGCCGGCCACGCTGCTGGTCACCGGCCTGACCAGGGACGGGGTCTACCTGGTGGAGAACGGCGAGGTGGTCGGCGAGGTGAACAACTTCCGGTTCAACGAGTCACCGCTCGACCTGCTGCGCCGGGCGCAGCAGGTCGGCGCGTCTGAACGAACCCTCCCCCGGGAGTTCAAGGACTGGTTCACCCGCACCGTGACCGCCCCCGTGCGGGTCCCCGACTTCAACATGGCCAGCGTCAGCCAGGCCACCTGAGCCGGGGCCCGCACGGCCGCGGCGGGCTCACACCGCCTGGCGGGCCGCCAGCTTGTTGTCCATGGCGGCCTTGCCGGGGCCGGCCCACAGCAGGAACGCGTTGAGGATCAGCAGCACGATGGTGATCGGCGCGGCCGGCGGCATGGTCATGAAGTTGGCGATGGTCGCGCCGATCATGACGATCACCAGCCAGCCCGCCGCCAGCCGGGTGGCCAGGCCGATGGTCAGCAGCAGCCCGGAGCCTAGCTCGCTCAGGCCGAGCAGAATCGCGATCACCGGGGTGTTCGGGTAACCGGCGGCGGCCATGCCCTGGGTAGCCAGGTCGAGGTCGACGAATTTCATCGCGCCGGCCGCTATAAAGCCTAACCCGACAATGATGCGAATGACGGTGGCGACGACCGCGAGGCCGCCCGTGACGCGGTTTGCAAAGAACTGAGGGGGGATTGTGCTCATAGCTCCGGAACACTACTGCGCACCCCCGACATTCCCGGTCGAAAAGCACCCCTGGCCGCACCGGACCGTTACCCGGACGTGACCTCAGGGGTTACCCGGTTAAGCGCTTACCGCTGTGAGGTATCCCGCAATCTCTCATCTGAATCGTTTCCCTTGATCGCTCCTGTGAGTGATCCGACAGTCGAGGGGTGCTGTGCCGAGGCACAGGCGGGACTAACCTTCTGGACCTCATCCCACTCACCACCCGCCCGTCGCCGCCCACCGGCGGCGGGCCGTTAAGTCGTTTTCACCGACCGTCCGCTACAAGGAGACGCGAACATGACCGCAGCCACGGTTCCCGGCATAGATAATGCCCCGACCACCAATAAACGCCTGCTGAAGTGGGTTAAAGAGGTTGCGGAGCTGACCACGCCGGACCGCATTGTCTGGGCGGACGGTTCGGCGGAGGAGTGGGACCGGATGACCTCCGCGCTGGTGGACGCGGGGACCTTCAAGCGCCTCAATCCGGAGAAGAAGCCCAATTCGTTCTGGTGCGCCTCCGACCCGAAGGACGTGGCGCGGGTGGAGGAGCGCACGTTCATCTGCTCGGAGTCCCCCGAGGGCGCCGGCCCGACCAACAACTGGATGGACCCGGCGGAGATGCGCGGGATCCTCACCGGGCTGTTCACCGGCTGCATGCGCGGCCGGACCATGTACGTCGTCCCGTTCTGTATGGGGCCGACCGACGCCGAACAGCCGATGCTGGGCGTGGAGATCACCGACTCGGAGTACGTGGTCGCCTCCATGCGGATCATGACCCGGATGGGCTCGCGGGTGCTTCCGCTGTTCGACGGCCCGGCGGGTGACAAGTTCGTGCCCTGCCTGCACTCCGTCGGCGCCCCGCTGGAGCCCGGCCAGCGGGACGTGGCCTGGCCGTGCAACGAGACCAAGTACATCAGCCACTTCCCGGAGTCCCGGGAGATCTGGAGCTTCGGCTCGGGCTACGGCGGCAACGCGCTGCTGGGCAAGAAGTGCTACGCGCTGCGCATCGCGTCGGCCATCGCGCACGACGAGGGCTGGCTGGCCGAGCACATGCTGATCCTCAAGCTGACCAGCCCGGAGAAGAAGGACTACTACGTCGCGGCGGCGTTCCCGAGTGCCTGTGGCAAGACCAACCTGGCCATGCTGCAGCCCACCGTGCCCGGGTGGACCGCGCAGACCGTGGGCGACGACATCGCCTGGATGCGGTTCGGCCAGGACGGCCGGCTGTACGCGGTGAACCCGGAGTTCGGCTTCTTCGGCGTGGCCCCCGGCACCAACTACCAGACCAACCCGAACGCGATGCGCACCATCGAGCAGGGCAACTCCCTGTTCACCAACGTGGCGCTGACCGAGGACGGCGACATCTGGTGGGAGGGCCTGGAGAACGCCCCGGAGCGGGCCACCGCCTGGACCGGCCAGGAGTGGACTCCCGACTCGGACTTCAACGCCGCGCACCCCAACTCCCGCTACACCACGCCCATCTCCCAGTGCCCGGTGGTCGCGCCGGAGTGGGACGACCCGAACGGCGTGCCGATCTCGGCGATCATCTTCGGCGGCCGGCGGGCGGACACCGTGCCGCTGGTGGCCGAGTCCCGGGACTGGCAGCACGGCGTTTTCGTCGGCGCCACGCTGTCGTCGGAGAAGACCGCCGCCGCCGCCGGCAAGGTGGGCATGGTGCGCCGCGACCCGATGGCCATGCTGCCGTTCCTGGGCTACGCCGCCGGTGACTACTTCCAGCACTGGATCGACGTGGGCAAGGGCGCGGACGCCACCAAGCTGCCCCGGATCTTCTGCGTGAACTGGTTCCGGCGCGGCGAGGACCGGCGCTTCCTGTGGCCCGGCTTCGGCGAGAACAGCCGGGTGCTGAAGTGGATGATCGAGCGGATCGAGGGCAAGGCCGCCGCCGTGGAGACTCCGATCGGCTTCGTGCCCACGCCGGAGCAGATCGACCTGGACGGCCTGGCCGCCGAGGCAAGCGACATCGAGGCCAGCCTCGCGGTGAACGCCGAGGACTGGCGCCGCGAGCTGCCGCTGATCGAGGAATGGTTCGAGCAGATCGGCGAGTCGCTGCCGTCGTCCATGCGGGACGAGCTGGAGGCGCTCAAGCAGCGCCTCGGCTGATCTCGGTGCCATCGAGCGCGGGCGGGGCCTGACCAACTCCGCCCGCGCTCGTTCATTCGTAACGCAGCTTCATTCGTAACGCAGCGCCTGGACCGGCCGCAGCGTGGCCGCCCGGTAGGCCGGGTACCCGCCGGCCACCAGCCCGATCACCATGCTCACCGTGAACGCCACCACCACGGCGACCCAGGACAGCTCCGGCGTGCCGAAGTCCGGAGCCGCCCGGCGCATGATCTCCTGGCTGGCGAGGACCAGGCTCACCCCGACGGTGACGCCGGCCAGTCCGCCCATCCCGGCCAGCACGACCGACTCGATCAGGAACTGCTTCATGATCGCGGCCCTCGGCGCGCCGAGCGCCTTGCGGATGCCGATCTCCCGCGTGCGCTCGGTGACCGAGACCAGCATGATGTTGGCGACCCCGATGGCCCCGACCAGCAGTGAGATGGCGGCGACCGCCACGGTGAAGGCGTTCAGGAAGCCCATGAACGTGTTGATCTCGTCCAGCTGTTTCTGCAGCGCCTCGGTCTCGTAGTCGCGCTTCCCCGGGTCGGCGATGTTGTGCCGCTGGTCCATGATCCGCTCGACCTGCTCGAGCGCCGCCGGCACCTGCGGGACGGTGGCCGCCTGGACCATGACGTACGTGACCTTGTCCGCCCCGCCGAGCAGGTACGAGCGCGCGGCGCTGAGCGGCATGAGCGCCACGTTGTCGAACTCGCCGGCCGACTTGAGGATGCCGATGACCTCGAAGGATCCCCGGTCGATCCGCACCACCGAACCGAGCGCCTTGGCGTTGTCGCCGCCGAACAGGTCCCTGACCACCTCCGGCCCGATCAGCGCGACCCGCTCCCGGTCCTGAGCCTCGGTCGGGGTGAACATGCGCCCGAGGACGATGTCCCGCTTGGCCACGGTGAGGAAGTTCGGCCCGACGCCCTGGACTATGGCGGTGATCTGGCTGCCGGCGCCGGCCGAGATGATGGTGCGGCCGCTCAGCTGCGGCTCGACGGCGGAGATGTCCGGCGCCGCCTGCCGGTCCTGCAACGCCGTCACGTCCGCGTCGCGCAGGTCCCTGGGCTGGCCGCCTCCGGGGACCGAGCCCTGGACCTTGGTCAGCGTGATGACCCGGGC
Organism: Actinospineispora eucalypti; assembly: GCF_039543365.1. Taxonomy (NCBI): domain Bacteria; kingdom Bacillati; phylum Actinomycetota; class Actinomycetes; order Pseudonocardiales; family Pseudonocardiaceae; genus Actinospineispora; species Actinospineispora eucalypti. The sequence goes on along the minus strand of NZ_BAABJP010000001.1, from coordinate 297,482 downwards.
GTAGGCGCCGAAGGCCTCGTTGAACCCGTTGCGCATGCCGGTGCCCAGGCCGACCAGCAGGATCACCGCCGACACACCGATCACGATGCCGAGGGTGGTCAGCGCCGAGCGCAACCGGTTCGTCCGCAACGCCCGGAAGGCCATCGTGACCGCTTCGGCGAAGTACATCGGTGCGCCGCCCGTCCCCGTTGACGCCGGCCCCCCTGGTCGGGGCCGGTGCGCGCGGCCGAGTGTAGTCCGCGCCCGGGCCGCCCATCGACCGGTTTTCGCTGGTGAAAGACGACGCCAGCTTTGTGCCGATTTAATGTTGATCAAACCGGTTATCTACTTGTGATCGCCTTGACCGACAGAAAGAGAGAGACTGCACTCCATCGGAATCACCCTTTGGAGGGGCTCGGGATGATGACGGTCGCAAAGACGCGAAGCATCAACGTGCGCTCGATCCTGATCTGGACCGCCGTGGCCCTGGTCGGCGCGGTCGGATGGGGAGTGCTCGCGCTGTCCCGGGGCGAGAAGATCTCCGCCATCTGGCTGCTGGCGGCGGCACTCGGCTCGTACGCCATCGGCTACCGGTTCTACGCCCGGTTCATCACCCGCAAGGTGCTGCAGGTGGACGACCGCCGGGCCACTCCGGCGGAGCGCCTGGACAACGGCATCGACTACCACACCACGGACCGCCGGGTGCTGTTCGGCCACCACTTCGCCGCGATCGCCGGCGCCGGCCCGCTGGTCGGCCCGGTGCTGGCCGCGCAGATGGGGTACCTGCCCGGGACCATCTGGATCGTCGCCGGCGTGATTTTCGCCGGCGCGGTGCAGGACATGGTGGTGCTGTTCTTCTCCATGCGGCGGGACGGCCGCTCGCTGGGTCAGATGGCCCGCGACGAGATCGGCCCGATCGGCGGCATCGCCGCGCTGGTCGCGGTGTTCGCCATCATGATCATTCTGCTGGCGGTGCTGGCGCTGGTCGTGGTCGGCGCGCTGGCCAAGTCCCCGTGGGGCACCTTCTCCATCGCGATGACCATCCCGATCGCCCTGCTGATGGGCTTCTACCTGCGGGTCTTCCGGCCGGGCAAGGTGCTGGAGACCAGCGTGATCGGCGTGGCGCTGCTGCTGGTGGCGATCGTCGCCGGCGGCTGGGTGGCCGAGTCCGCGCTGGCGCCCATGTTCACCCTGTCCCCGAGGGCGCTGGTGATCTGGCTGGTGATCTACGGCTTCGCCGCCTCGGTGCTGCCGGTGTGGATGCTGCTGGCCCCGCGCGACTACCTGTCCACCTTCATGAAGATCGGCACCATCGCGCTGCTCGGCATCAGCGTGCTGCTGGCCGCGCCGGTCATGCAGACCGAGGCGATCACCAAGTTCGCCTCCTCCGGCACCGGCCCGGTGTTCTCCGGCGCGCTGTTCCCGTTCGTGTTCATCACCATCGCCTGTGGCGCGCTGTCCGGGTTCCATGCGCTGATCTCGTCGGGCACCACGCCGAAGATGATCCAGAAGGAATCCCAGGTCCGGGTGATCGGCTACGGCGCCATGCTGATGGAGTCGTTCGTGGCGATCATGGCGCTGATCGCGGCCTGCATCATCGAGCCCGGCCTGTACTACGCGATGAACGCGCCGGCCGGCCTGCTGGGGAACACGGTGCAGACCGCTTCGACCGCCGTGAACAACCTCGGCTTCTCGATCACCCCGGAGGCCCTGTCGGCGGCCGCCGCCTCGGTCGAGGAGCAGACGCTGGTCGCCCGCACGGGCGGTGCGCCCACGTTCGCCATGGGCATGTCGGAGATCTTCTCCGCCGTGTTCGGCGGCGCCGCGCTGAAGGCGTTCTGGTACCACTTCGCCATCATGTTCGAGGCCCTGTTCATCCTCACCACGGTGGACGCGGGCACCCGGGTCGGCCGGTTCATGCTCCAGGACACCCTGGGCAACGTCTACAAGCCGCTGCGCAACGTCTCCTGGAAGCCCGGCCTCTACGCCACCAGCGCGGTGGTCGTGCTGGCCTGGGGCTACTTCCTCTACGCCGGCGTGACCGACCCGCTGGGCGGCATCAACCAGCTGTTCCCGCTGTTCGGCATCGCCAACCAGCTGCTGGCCGCCGTGGCACTCACCGTGTGCACCACGATCCTGATCAAGAACGGCAAGGCCAAGTGGGCCTGGGTGACCGGGATCCCGCTGGCCTGGGACGCGGCGGTGACCCTGACCGCCAGCTGGCAGAAGATCTTCTCGGCCGACCCCAAGCTGGGCTTCTTCGCCCAGCGGGAGCGCTTCGCCGCCGCACTGGAGCAGGGGCAGGTGCTGGCCCCGGCGAAGAGCCTGGCCGACATGGAGCGGGTGGTCACCAACTCCACCGTGGACGGGGTGCTGTCCATCCTGTTCGCGGCGCTGATCGTGATCGTCATCCTGGACGCCGCGCGGATCTGGGTCGGGGCGTTGCGGGCCCCCGCCCCGCTGTCCAGCTCGGAGGCCCCGTTCGTGGAGTCCAAGATCCCCACGCCGACCGGCTGGTCCGGCCGGGGTGAGCCGGCCCTGGTCGGCGGGCCGAGTTCCTCGAGCGCCGAGGGGCCGGATGCACCGGGCGGCTCCGGCGGCACGGGCGACCGGGAGCCGGCGCCGTGAGGCGGCTGGCCGGCGAGGTGCTCCGAGGGCTGCGCGGGGTGCTCTGGTACCTGCGCGAGCTCACCGGGGAGTCCGGGTACGAGCGGTACCTGGAGCACCAGCAACGGGCGCATCCCGGCGAGCCGACGATGGGCCGGCGGGAGTTCGAGCGGTGGCGGGCCGAGCAGTCGGCCCGCCCCGGCGCGCGCTGCTGCTGACCCCGTTCGGCCTAACAAACTCCGTTGAACGCTGGTGTTATGCCGCTCACGGAGTGCCCTTCGTATTATATCAAACGAGTACCCGCTGAATGCTCCGGATAAACGGCCGAATTGCCACGTCCGGCGGAGGAGCGGCTGGTCCGAATGGGCGCTCGCGCGGCGACCGAGGACCCACACGGACCTACCGAGAATCGCGGAGAGTCACCGATCCCGCAGATATTCCTCCAGACAGCGGAACGATCCGGGCGGTTTGCCGATACATTATGTGACCGCTGTCGGGGCCCTAGAGTCTCCAGAACCTGCCCGTGGAGGTGACGAGTGTTGGATCTGGGCGCCGCGGAGTCTTCGCGGCAGGCTGGCTCCCCCACCGATCCGACCGAAGAACTGGTCGGTGTGCTGGCCGCACGTACGGCGAACGAGGGTGCACCGGCGAAGGCCGTTGCCGAGATCGGTCGCCGCCGGGAGAACGGGCGCACGCCGATCGGCCTCTACCGGCTGTCCGAGGTGCTCGCCCGACCGAGTGACTCCGGAGGCGAGGTATCGGCGAGCGTGGAAGCCCTGACCGATGACCCCGAGCTGATCGTCGAGGTGGTGCGCCGCTACCCGTGCGCGCTGCTGGACATCGCCACGCCGGCCGGCCTGGCCCGCACCCTGGAAGCCGTGCTCATGGACGGCAAGCGGGTGCTGGTCAGCGGAACCGACGCGGAGACGCTGCGCCTGGTGCGCCGGGCGCTACCGGACACCGCCGCCGACCTGTGCCTCGACGAGGCGCTCCCGCTGTCCGACTCGGAGCAGCGGGAACTGCGCAGCCTGCTCATCACCGCCACCCCGGCCCGCCGGGCCCGGCTGGAGCAGGCGCTGCCCGAATCGGAGCAGCTGCCGTCCACCGAGGAGGTCGCCCGGCTGTGCCGGGAGGCCGGTGGTGAGTGCGGCCCGGCGGCCGACGCGGCGGAGACCCCGGAGACCGTCGGCCCGGCGATGCTGGTGCCGGAGCTGGTCGGCTCCCTCGAGCCGCCCCGATTATCGACCCTGCGCACGGCCGCAACCCGCTGCGTGACCGCGCTGGACGCGGTCGACGCCGAGGACGACGAGGACACCCCGTGGAGCCGGGAGGCGCTGTCCGGGGTGGTGTTCGGCTCCGGCCGGACCGCACTGACCAACCTGCTGCGGCGCACCGCCGACGTGGTGCAGACCGCCGACAAGCTGCGCGACGCCGGGGACCAGATGGCGGTCACCGGGGAGATCTCCGACGAGGAGCAGGAACTGCTCCGCGACTACGCCAACTTCCTGGACTCCGGCGGCCGCTCCCGCAGCTACTTCCGGTCCGCCCGGCAGCGCGCGGTGGAGCCGGTGCTGGGCAAGCTGCGCCTGGAAGCCCCGGTGCAGGACGCCTCGGTGATCCGCCAGGCGCTCACCTTCATCGAGCTGGTCAAGGCCATGCGCGAGGTCGGCGACTTGGGCGGGAAGCTCGGCGTGCCGCCGCCCACCGACGTGCCGACGGTGGACGCGCTGCACAAGCAGCTGGTCCGGATCAAGGACGCCGGCCTGAAGGCCGAGGAGCTGCGCCGCGAGGTGCAGTTCGCCCACCCGGCCAGCCCGGTGCGGGTGATGGCGCTGGCCGACATGGCCAGCATCGAGACGGTGGCCCGCACGATCGTCGAGTGCAGCGACACCGAGCGGCTCACCGACGCCCGCAACCAGCTATCCGCGCTGGCCGACGGGATGGTCCGGGCGACCCCCGGCCCGACCGGCCCCGAGGTGGACGCGCTGGTCCGCGCGTTGCGCCAGCACAGCCTGCCCAAGTACCGGGAGGCGCTGCCCCGGTTGGCCGCCGCACTGCGCGAGCGGGTCGATCAGCGGCGGATGGTGGAGCTGCTGGACCGGCTGCGCGAGCGCGCTCCCGGGCTGGCCCGGCGGTGGGCCCAGGCGGCCGAGGAACGGCGCAGCCCGGGCACCGTCCGGTTCATGGAGACGGACGCGCTGCTCGGCGCCCTGCCCGAGGCGGACACCGCCGACCTGGTCGTCCTGCTGGACGCCGGCGCACTGGGCATGGAGCACCTCCTGGTGGCCGCCGCCGCCCCCCGCGTCCTCGCGGTGGCCGGCGGTTTCGCCTCCACCGAACCACCCAACCCCGCCACCCCGCCGGAGACCGTGCTGGACGCGCTGCGCCGGGCCGGTGTCCCGGTCATCGTCGCGGCGGACGACCAGTCAAAGCCGGCCGAACCGACGGAACCCGCCATGCCGGTGGTACCCGCGCAGCGCGAGATCCCCACCCAGGAGACCATCCACTCCTCGGCCAGCTAGTCCCCAGCCCCGCTCGCCGTTAGCGCCAGAAGCGGGGGTCGGCGGCGATCTCGGTCAGCAGGTCCTCCAGTGGGCCGGTCGGGTGGGGGGCGTAGGGCTCCCAGCGGTCGCCGGCGCGGCGGTAGGCGTGCCACTGACCCTCGGTGTCCAGTCGCAGCTGGGCGATCGGGGTGCGGGTCCACGCGGAGGTGAGCTCGGGGAAGGTCGGCGGGCGGCGGTCCACGATCGTCACCACGCCCTCGTGGATGGTGTACGCCACCTGCCGCGAATGCCGCGCGGCGGCCGGCACGCGCTCGGCGCACCACCGGGACAGCACGGGTTGGTAGGCCTTCGCCTCGACCCTGGTTTCCGCGGTTTCCCCCATGCGTTCATGATTCCGCGGTCGCCCGCCGGACGCGAGCAGATACGTTGGTCTGCATGAGTGATACCGCGCCCGCCCGCCCGGCCAGCCGGTTCGGCACGGTCGAGCCCGCCGACCTGCCGGATGACCTGCGAGAACGCATCGAGAAGATCGTCGAGAAGACGGGTTTCGTGCCGAATGTGTTCCGCGCGCTGGCCCGCCGTCCGGCCGAGCTGCGCGCATTCATGGACTACCACGACGCCCTGATGACGCCGGCCGACGACGGTCCGACGCTGTCGGCCGCCGAGCGGGAGCTGATCGTGGTGGCCACCTCGGGGGCCAACCACTGCACCTACTGCGTGGTGGCGCACGGCGCGATCCTGCGGATCCGGGCCAAGGACCCCGAGCTGCCCGACGTGGTCGCGGCCAACCCCTACGGCGCCGACCTGCCACCGAGGGAACGGGCCATCGTGGACCTGGCGCTGCAGATCGCCACCGACTCGGCCACGCTGCGCGAAGACGACCTGGAAGCGGCCCGCGAGGCCGGCCTCACCGCCGAGGAGATCTGGGACGTAGGCGCGATCACCGCCCTCTTCGCCATGTCCAACCGCCTAGCCCACCTAACGGCCCTCCGCCCCAACCCCGAGTTCTTCCTCCTAGGCCGCTAACCCCAACCCCACCCTGATTCAGTGCCTTCGGCACCTTGATTCAGTGCCTCTGGCACCCTGATTCAGTGCCTTTAGCAGGGTGATTCAGTGCCTTCAGCAGGGCCAGGGTGACCGAAGCAGGCTGCCAGAGTGACTGAATCAAGGTGCCAGAGTCACTGAATCAAGGTGCCAGAGTCACTGAATCAAGGTGCCAGAGGCACTGAATCAAGGTGCCAGAGTCACTGAATCAAGGTGCTGGAGTGACTGAATCAGGGGGTTGGGGCGGGGCGGAGTCTTGCCAGATGCGGCGGCGGTCGGCGGGCGAGCGGTAGCGGTGGACCAGGTCCAGGCGGCGTAGCTGCTCGGGTGTGGCGTAGTGCAGGGCGTACGCCCGCTCGGCCTCGGCCAGCTCGGCCGACAGGGCGGCGGGCCAGTGGTCCTGCTCGGCCTCCGTCTCCGGTGAAGGCACCGGGTCGGCGTGGTACGGGTTGTCATCCGGCAGCCCGCCGGTCAGCCGCCCCCACCCGCCGGTGATCAGCAGCACCGCGCCGACCGCCAGGCTGAACAGGATGTTCGGCATGCGGAACGCCAGCACGTTCAGGTCGGTCCCCAACACCATGCTGTTCGCCATCCCGGACAGCACGAACAGCCCGCCGATCACCAGCGAGATCGTGGACGCGGCGTTCCCGCCGAGCGCCGCCGAGCCGATCAGGACCAACCCGACCAGCACGGATATCGCCGCCAGCAGGCCGTTCGAGGAGAGCCCGAGCACCACCGAGCCCTCGGTGGAGAAGAACGGCTGCCCCCGCGCGAAGCCGAGCACGCCGAACACGCACAGGAAGGCGCCGAGCACGAGGGCGCTCACCCGGTGGACGGTGTGCACCGGGTGCGGTCCGGGCCTGGGATGCAACATGCTCATCAGTGGTCACCCGCGACCAGTATGGCGCAGATCACACCATGCGCGCTACACCGCGACGACGGTCACCGGGATCTCCCGCGACTCGGCGAGTAGGCGCAGGTCGTCCGGGTCACCGGTGAGGATCTGGTCACCCGGCACGGCGACCAGCGCGAGCAGCGCGTCGACCACGTCGGCGGTGTCGCTGCGTCCCAGCAGGCGACCGGCCGCACGCGCCTCCGCGATGCCGGCGGCCCGCACGTCCAGCAACGGCATCAACCTGGCCAGCGCGACCTGTCGACCGCCGTGCCGCCAGACCTGGCCCAAGACCGGCGCACTGGTCACCAGGCCGGCATCGGCCCGGCGAGCCAGCTCGATAAGCCCGGCGACCTTCCGGTCACGGCGCTCCAGGGCGATCAACGCCCCGGCGTCCAGCACCAGGTTCACGCGGCCGGCTCGGCGGCGCGGCCCGGCGGCAGGTACGGCACGCCGGACTCCTCGGCCAGCGCGCGCAGCTCCTCCTCGCTGAAGGCGCCGTGCTCGGCCTGGTACTCGGCCAGCCAGGTGTCCACCAACCGGCCGCGCATCCAGCTCACCAGCGCCTCACTGACCAGCGAGGAGAACGAGACCCCGCGCTCGGCGGCGATCCGCTGCGCCGCCTGCCGGACCTCGTCCGGCAGCGACACGGTGACGCGTTCGGTCGTGCTCATACCGAAAAGCGTAGCAAGGTATGAGCGAGTTCAGAGCACTTTGGAGAGAAAGGTCTGGGTCCGCTGGTGGCGGGGCTCGGTGATGACGTCCCGGGGCTTGCCGGTCTCCACCACCACGCCGCCGTCCATGAACACCAGCGAGTCGCCGACCTCCCGGGCGAAGCCCATCTCGTGGGTCACCACGACCATGGTCATGCCGTCCTCGGCCAGCTGGCGCATCACGCCGAGCACGTCGCCGACCAGCTCCGGGTCCAGCGCGGAGGTCGGCTCGTCGAACAGCATCAGCTTCGGCTTCATGGCCAGCGCGCGGGCGATGGCCACCCGCTGCTGCTGCCCTCCGGACAGCTCGGCCGGGTAGTGGTCCAGCTTGTCGCCCAGCCCGACGCCCTCGAGAAGCTCGGCGGCCTGCGCCCGGGCGTCCGCACGAGACGTCCGGCGCACGGTCATCGGCGCTTCCATGATGTTCTCCGCCGCCGTGCGGTGCGGGAACAGGTTGAACCGCTGGAACACCATGCCGATGTCCCGGCGCCGCTTGGCCACCTCCGACTCCCGCAGCTCGTGCAGCTTCCCGCCGTGTTCGCGGTAGCCGACCAGCTCGCCGTCCACGTACAGGCGCCCCGCGCTCACCTTGTCCAGGTGGTTGATGCAGCGCAGGAAGGTGGACTTGCCGGACCCGGACGGCCCGATGATGCACATCACCTCGCGCGGCTGCACCTCCAGGCTGATCCCGCGCAGCACGCGGTTGGAGCCGAAGTTCTTGCACACCTGCTCGGCCTTCACCATCGGCACACCAGGCTCGCTCATACGCCCCCGCCCTTCGGTCCGCCGATGCCCAGCCATCGGGTGCGCAGCGCGGTGTGCTCGACGCGGGTCGCCCCCCGGCCGTAGTACCGCTCCAGGTACGACTGCCCGACGGTGAGGATCGACGTCATCAGCAGGTACCACAGCGCCGCCACGATCAGCAGCGGAATGGTCTGGAAGTTCCGTGAGTAGATGGACTGCGCCGCCGTCTGCAGCTCGTAGTAGCCGATCACCACGACCAGCGAAGTCGTCTTGAGCATGGCGATGGTCTCGTTGCCGGTCGGCGGGATGATCACCCGCATGGCCTGCGGCAGCACGATCCGGCGCAGCGTCTGGGTGCGGGACATGCCCAGCGCGCCGGCCGCCTCGGTCTGCCCGTGGTCGACCGACTGGATGCCGCTGCGCACGATTTCGGCCATGTACGCGGCCTCGTTCAGGCCCAGGCCCAGCAGGCACGCGGTGAACTGGACGATCAGCTGGTTGGTGTCGAAGGTGACGAACTCCGGCCCGAACGGGATGCCCAGGCCCAGGGTGGGGAACAGCGCGGCCAGGAAGTTCCAGAAAATCAGCTGGGTGAGCACGGGGGTGCCCCGGAAGAACCAGATGTACCCGGACGCCGCGCCCTTGAGCATCGGGTTCGGGGACAGCCGCATGATCGCCAGGATCAGCCCGCCGACCACGGCGATGACCATGGCCAGCACGGTCAGGATCAGGGTGTTCTTCAGCCCGGCCAGGATCGGCTCGGAGAGCACGTACTCGCCGACCGTCGGCCAGCCGAACCGGGGGTTGGTGACCAGCGTGTTCACCAGCATCGCGGCGAGCACAGCCAGCACGACGGCAAACACCCACCGGCCGTAGTGCCTTACCGGGACCGCCTTGATCGCTTCGGGCTGCTGATCGGGCACGGAGGCGCCCACGGTGGACGTGCTCATGGCCGGATCAGCGCTTCAGCTCGGGGGCCGGGATGGCGCCCTCGGCCTGGTTCCACTTCTCCAGGATCTTGGCGTAGGTGCCGTCCGCGACCAGCGCCCGCAGCGCGCCCTGGATGGCCTCGCCGAACTGGCCCTTGTTCTTGGCCAGGACGATGCCGTACTGGGTGTTGTCGTAGGTCGGCCCGATCGGCTCGACCGCGCCGTTGGTCACCTTGGTGGCGTAGTAGATGACCGGCGAGTCGGCCAGCATCGCGGACACCCGCTTCGAGGTCAGCGCCACGTTCACCTCGGTCTGCTCCTGCAGCTGGGTGATGTTGATCGCCGGCTTGCCCTCGGCGGTGCACTTCTGGCTGCGCTTGTCCAGCTCCTCGACCTGGGCGGTGCCCTTCTGCACGCCCACCGCCTTCCCGCACAGCGTCTCCACGGTGAGGCCCTCGGGGTTGCCCTTCAGCCCGCCCATCCGGGTTCCCACGTTCAGGTAGCTGACCATGTCAACGGTGGCCACCCGCTCCGGGTTGATGAAGAACGAGGAGATCCCGAACTCGAACTTGCCGGCGGTCAGGCCCGGGATGATCCCGTCGAACGTGGTGTTCTGGAACTCCACCGGGACGCCCAGCTTCTGCCCGACCGCGCGGGCCAGGTCGGCGTCCATGCCGATCACCGTGCGGTTGTCGGTGTCGAAGAACTCGTTCGGCGGGTAGTACGCGTTGGTGCCCACCGCGATCTTGCCGTCCGCCGCGATCTCCTGGGGCACCAGCTTGGCCAGCGCGTCGTCCTTGGCCACCGCCGGGATGTCCACCGCCCCGCCGGCGGCATCGCCGGAAGTCCCGGAACCGCTGGGTGCCCCGGAACCGCCCGCGCCGCAGCCGGCGAGCAGGACCAGCGCGGCGACCGCCGCCGCCGCACCCAGCCCCCGGGTAGATGCCTTGAACATGTGACGTCCCCTCCGGACAGTGCTACGGCCTCGATGCCGCGAATTCCCCGAATCGTGCCACTCTGCCGCCCGGAATTCAGCTCGAGCGCGTAACGATCGTGGGTTTTGGGCAAGGCTTAACGTCCGCCTGTACGTCCGGAACTCCGATCCGGGTCCGCTACGTTGACAGGGCGAGAGAAGGGGATTCGCCATGGCAGGAATGTTCCGCAAGCTGGCGGTGCTGGGCGCCGCCGCCGAGGCCGCGCGCCGGTTCGCGCGCAACAACCCGGAGAAGGCCCGCGACCTGACCAACAAGGCCGCCGCGTTCGCCGACAAGCAGACCAAGGGCAAGTACCGGGGCCAGATCGAGTCGGTGAAGCGCAGCGTGGCCAACGCCGGCGGCTTCGGCGGCGACACCGGCGGCCACAACTACGGCACCCAGCCGTACCAGCAGCAGCCCAAGCCCTACGAGCCGAAGCCGTACAAGCCGGAGCACTGAGCGGTCGCGCCGCCGGCATGCGACGATGTCCGGCGGCGCGTCAACGTCGACACACCGGCCACACCCTTACCCGGGCTGCCCGGCCGGTGGCGCCGTGATTGCCGAGTGCCCCGGGCCACCACAAGTGGTCCGGGGAAACGTCACCGGAGGTAGACCGACATGCCCGGAGTTTCCGGTATTTCCCAACCCGGCTTCCACGAACCGGAGCCCACGCCCGAGCAGGTGATCGCCGGCCTGCGGGCCACCGTGGAGGGCGGCGAGGACCTGGTCCAGGCGCTCACGCCGGAGGGCGAGCGGCTGCACCGGCCCAAGCTGGACGCATACCTGGAAGACATCGACGCGGCCGCGCTGCAGGGCCTCTACCGGGACATGGTGCTGGTGCGCCGGGTGGACCGGGAGGCCAACGCGCTGCAGCGGCAGGGCCAGCTGGGCATCTGGGTGCCGCTGCTCGGCCAGGAGGCCGCGCAGGTCGGCGCCGGGCGGGCGCTGCGGCCGACCGACATGGCTTTCCCCAGCTACCGGGAGCACGGCGTGGCCTGGTGCCGGGGCATCGACCCGACCGAGCTGCTCGGCATCTTCCGGGGCACCGACCACGGCTCCTGGGACCCGGCCGAGACCGGCTTCCACCTGTACACCATCGTCATCGGCAACCAGGTGCTGAACGCCACCGGCTACGCCATGGGCCAGAAGTTCGACGGCAAGGTCGGCTCGGCGGAGGACGGCCAGGCCACCATCTGCTTCTTCGGTGACGGCGCCACCTCGCAGGGCGACGTGCACGAGGGCTTCGTCTGGTCGGCGGTGTGGGACGCGCCGGTGGTGTTCTTCTGCCAGAACAACCAGTGGGCGATCTCCGAACCGCTGGAGCGGCAGACCCGGGTTCCGCTGTACCAGCGCGCGCGGGGCTACGGCTTCCCCGGCATCCGGGTGGACGGCAACGACGTGCTGGCCACGCTGGCCGTGACCCGGTGGGCGCTGGAGGAATGCCGCACCGGCAACGGCCCGGTGCTGATCGAGGCGTTCACCTACCGGATGGACGCGCACACCACGTCCGACGACCCGTCCCGCTACCGGCTGGCCGACGAGCTGGAGCTGTGGAAGCTGAAGGACCCGATCGAGCGGGTGCGGGTCAACCTGGTCCGCGAGCACGAGGTGGGCCAGGACTTCTTCGACTCCGTGGCCGCCGAGTCGGACGAGTTGGCCGCCCGGTTCCGGGCATACTGTGTCGCGATGCCGCAACCCGGCCCGGAGCGGATGTTCTCCGAGGTCTACGCCGAGCCGTCCCCCGTGGTGGACGCGCAGCGCGACGACTTCCTCGCCTACCACGCCTCCTTCGAGTAGCCAGCGTCGTCAGTAGGAGCAAGCGTGACCGAGCCCCGCCCGCAGACGATCGCCTACCCGTCGCCCGGCGCCCGTGCGGCCAGGCAAGGTCTGGATTCGCTCGCCCCGCACGTCATCGTGCTGTTCGGCGCAACAGGTGACCTCGCCAAACGCAAGCTGTTGCCCGGTTTGGCGTATCTCCAGCAGTCGAGTTTCGCGCCGGACGTCCGGATCATCGGCACGGCGATGGACGAGCTGAGCACCGAGCAGTTCCGCCGGCTCACCCAGTCCGCGGTCGCGAGCTTCGGGACCCACGCGATGAGCGAGGAGGCCCGCGCGCAGTTCGACGACCGGCTCACCTACGTCCCCCAGAGCGCCGGTCCGGAGGGTCTGACCAAGGCCGTCGCCGAGGCCGAGGCGCTGCTCGGTCCGGAGGCCCGCCGGCTGCACTACCTGTCGGTACCGCCCAAGGCCGCCCAGTCGGTGGTCACGATGCTGCGGGACGCCGGGCTGGTCCACAACGCGCGGGTGGTGATGGAGAAGCCGTTCGGCGAGGATCTCGCCAGCGCCGTGCGGCTCAACGACTTCGTGCACGAGACCTTCGACGAGTCACAGATCTTTCGCATCGACCACTTCCTCGGCAAGGAGGCGGCGCAGAACATTCTGGCGTTCCGGTTCGCCAACGGCCTGTTCGAACCGATCTGGAACCGCAACTTCATCGACCACGTGCAGATCGACATTCCGGAGACCCTCGGCCTCGACCAGCGGGCGAACTTCTACGAGGCCACCGGCGCATACAAGGACATGGTGGTCACCCACCTGATGCAGGTCATGGCATTCGTCGCGATGGAGCCGCCAACCGCGCTGGAGCCGCGCGCGATCAGCGAGGAGAAGAACAAGGTCTTCCGCTCGATGCTGCCGATCCGGAGCAACGACGTGGTGCGGGGCCAGTACGGCGGCTACCGCGAGGAGGAAGGAGTCGCGCGCGACTCCGACACCGAGACGTTCATTGCGCTGAAGGTCGGCATCGACAACTGGCGCTGGGCGGGCGTCCCGTTCTACCTGCGCACCGGCAAGAAGATGGCCGAGGGGATGCGCATCATCTCGATCGCGTTCAAAGAGGCCCCGCGCACCATGTTCCCCGCCGGCTCCGGCGTCGGCCAGCAGGGCCCCGACCACCTGACCTTCGACCTGGCCGACGCGTCCCGGGTGTCGCTGTCGTTCTACGGGAAACGCCCCGGCCCCGGAATGCGGCTGGAGAAACTGTCGATGCAGTTCTCCACCCAGGAAACCGACCAGGCCGGCGACGTCCTGGAAGCCTACGAACGCCTCATCCTGGACGCCATGCGCGGCGACCACACCCTGTTCACCACCGCCGAGGGCATCGAGTCACTCTGGGAACGCTCCACCCCACTGCTCGACGACCCACCGCCGGTCAAGAACTACCCGCCCGGTACCTGGGGCCCGAATGCCATCCACCAGCTCATCGCCCCGAACGCCTGGCGCCTGCCCTTCGAGCGAGCCTGGCGGGAGAAACGGGGATGAGCGTTCGGCGCGGGGTCGTGTCAGGATGAGGCCCAGCGGTGGCGAACCGGCCTTACCCGGCCGGGGGTCGCCGCCCTGGTCAGGGCGCCGCCACAAGCGGCCGTGCTAGGAGGAGCGTCATGTCGGCCACGATCACGATGGCGAAGGCCCTCAACAACGGGTTACGCGCGGCGATGGAGCGCGACCCGAAAGTGCTGGTGATGGGCGAGGACGTCGGCAAGCTGGGCGGCGTCTTCCGGATCACCGACGGACTGCAGAAGGACTTCGGCGAGCAGCGCGTGTTGGACACGCCGCTGGCCGAGTCGGGCATCATCGGTACGGCGGTCGGGCTGGCGATCCGCGGCTACCGGCCGGTGTGTGAGATCCAGTTCGACGGGTTCGTGTTCCCCGGGTTCGACCAGATCGTTTCCCAGCTGGCCAAGCTGCGGTTCCGCTCGCAGGGGCGGGTGCCGATGCCGGTGGTCGTGCGCATCCCGTTCGGTGGCGGGATCGGCGCGGTGGAACACCACTCGGAGTCCCCCGAGTCGCTGTTCGCCCATGTCGCCGGGCTGAAGGTGGTGGCCTGCGGCAACCCGGTGGACGCCTTCTGGATGATCCAGCAGGCCATCGAGTGCGACGACCCGGTGCTCTTCTTCGAGCCGAAGCGGCGGTACTGGGAGAAGGCTTCGCTGGACCTTTCCGCGACGCCCCCGCCGTTGTTCACCTCGCGGGTGCTTCGCTCGGCGCCGGGAGCCGTGCTCACCCTGGCCGGCTACGGCCCGATGGCCCGCACCTGCCTGGACGCGGCCACCGCCGCAGCTTCCGAGGGCCGGGAGCTGGACGTGATCGACCTGCGCACGCTGTCCCCGCTGGACCTGGCGCCGGTGTGCGAGTCGGTGCGCCGGACGGGGCGGCTGGTGGTGGTGTCCGAGGCGCCGTCCGAGTCGTCGGTGACCGCCGAGGTGGCCGCGCGCGTGCAACAGGACTGCTTCTACTCGCTGGAGGCGCCGGTGCTCCGGGTGACCGGGTTCGACACCCCGTACCCGCCCTCCAAGTGCGAGGAGGAGTACCTGCCCGACCTGGACCGGGTGCTGGACGCCGTCGACCGCTCGCTGGCCTGGTGAACGCGGTGAGTCGAGAGATCTTCAACCTGCCCGACGTCGGCGAGGGGCTGACCGAGGCGGAGATCCTGTCCTGGCAGGTCGCGGTGGGTGACACGGTCACCGTCAACCAGGTCATCGTGGAGATCGAGACGGCCAAGGCGGCGGTGGAGCTGCCCTCCCCCTACGCCGGCACGGTCCTCGAACTGCTCGCCTCACCCGGCGACACGGTGAACGTCGGTTCCCCGATCATCGCCATCGGCGACCCAGCCACCGCCGAAGCCCCCACCCCGGCGCCTCCCACCGAGAACCCGGCCACCTCGAAACCCGCCGCCGAACCGACCAGCGCGGAACCAGCCGGCGCACAGCCCACCGGCGCGGAACCAGCCGCCGGGGAGCCAGCCGCCGGGGAACCGACCGGCGCCAAGATCGGCGAAGCCGGCGCGGACGGCCGCATCGCCACCCTGGTCGGCTACGGCCCCCGCCCCGGCACCGTCCAGCGCCGCGCCCGCAAATCCCCGCGAGTCGACGCTCCCAGCACACCGAGTCGACAGTCTCAGCACACCGAGTCGACGGTCTCAGCACACCGAGTCGACGCTCCCGGCACACCCCAAGCGGCCGCGCCGGCCACCCCCGAGGCTCCCGCCCCGGCCACATCCGACGCCCCCGCCCCGAGCGCCCGGCCGCTAGCCAAACCCCCGGTGCGCAAGCTGGCCAAGGATCTGGGCGTGGACCTGAGCACGCTCGCCGGTTCCGGCCCGGGCGGCTCGATCACCCGGGACGACCTGAACGCCGGCGCGACCCCGGCCGGCGGCACGAACGGCGCCGTGGACACCCCTGTGCGACCGGTGGCACCGGGCGGCGGCGAACGGCGGGAACCGATCCGGGGCGTGCGCAAGGCGACCGCCGCCGCGATGGTCTCCAGCGCGTTCACGGCGCCGCACGTGACCGAGTTCCTCACCGTTGACGTCACACCCATGCTGGAGCTGCGAGACCGGCTGCGCGGCACGGCGGAGTTCCGTGACGTGAAGCTCTCGCCGCTGGTGTTCGCGGCCAAGGCGGTCTGCCTGGCCGCACGGCGCACTCCCGACGTCAACGCGCATTGGGACGAGGACGCGCAGGAGATCGTCTACTACGACCACGTACACCTGGGCATCGCGGCGGCGACCCCGCGCGGACTTGTGGTGCCCAAGATCCGTCACGCGCAGGGAATGTCGCTGCGCGAGCTGGCCGAGGCGTTGGCCGAGCTCACCGCCACCGCGCGCGCCGGCAAGACCCCGCCGGCGGACATGCTCGGGGGCACCCTGAGCATCACCAACGTCGGCGTTTTCGGGGTGGACACCGGAACTCCGATCCTCCCCCCGGGCGAGGCGGCGATCCTCGCGCTGGGCGCGGTGAAGCAGGCGCCGTGGGTGGTGGACGGCCAGCTCGCGGTGCGCACCGTCTGCCAGCTGGCGCTGTCCTTCGACCACCGGCTGGTGGACGGCGAGCAGGGCTCGCGGTTCCTCGCCGACGTCGGCGCGCTGCTCGCCGACCCCGGCCGCGCGATCACCTACTGACCGAAAGCCCGGCCAGACCGACCGAATCACTCTGCTGGAGTGACTGAATCACCCTGCCAAAGTGACTGAATCAGCGTGCCAAAGTGACTGAATCAGCCTGCCAAACCGACTGAATCACCCTGCCAAACCGACTGAATCACCCTGCCAAACCGACTGAATCAGCGTGCCAAACCGACTGAATCAGCGTGCCAAAGTGACTGAATCAGCCTGCTGAAGTGACTGAATCAGGGGTGGGGGTGTTTGCGTTGGTGGGCTATGACCAGCTCGGCGGTGCGGATGGGGGCCTCTTCGGGGATCCAGTGGCTTACCCCGTGCAGGATGTGGAACTCGTAGGGGCCGCGCACGTAGCGTTCCGTGCGCTCCGCGCCGCGCCGGTCGATCGCGCTGTCCCGGTCGCTCCAGATGAACAGGGTGGGGCGGGTGATCGGCGCGTCGGCCCGGCGCGGGTCCATGAAGACCATGCCCCGGTAGTAGTTCAGTGCGGCGGTGAGCGCGCCGGGCGCGGCGAGGGCGGCCATGTCCCGGCGCGCGCGTTCCTCGGTCTGCCCGGTGCGCAGCAGCCCCCACACCCCGTACCGGCGCAGCACCAGCTCCGGCAGCCAGGGCAGCTGGAACAGGTACATGTAGAACGACTTGAGCCCCTGCACGCTGGTCACCATGGCGCGCAGGAACGCGCCCACATGCGGCACGGACAGCGCGGTCAGCGTGTGCACCCGATCCGGGTGGGTGCTGGCCAGCACCCAGGCGATCCCGGCACCCCAGTCGTGGCCGACCACGTGCGCGCGACCGCCGGCGGCCTGGTCGATCACGGCCGCCGCATCCTCGACCAGCTCGGATATCCGGTACGCCCGCCGGCCGGACGGCCGGGCCCCCGGGGAGTAGCCGCGCTGGTCCATGGCCAGCGTGCGGTAGCCGGCCTCGTTGAGCGGGCCGACCATGTCGTTCCAGCTGTCGCTGTGCTGCGGGAACCCGTGCAGCAGCAGCACCGGTTCGCCGTCCGGCGGGCCGGACTCGGTGACGTTGAAGACGAGGTTGTCCCTGCTGACCTGGATGGTGCGGCTCGGCGCGTCCATACCGGCAGTATGCCGGCTCGGGAGCAGGAACGCCCGCTCATGCGTTGTAACGGGTGAACGCCCGTCCGAGGAGGCACGCATGCCGGTATTCCTGCTCTACGCCGTGATCGAAGTGGCCGCCCTGGTGATGGCGGTCTACTGGTTGGGGCTGGCCGGCACGTTGTTGCTGCTGCTGGCCAGCGCGGTGGTGGGCATGTGGCTGGTCCGCCGGGAGGGTGCGCGGGCCGCGCTGGCCATGGCCGATGCCGTGCGCGGCGGCCGGGTGGCGCACGTCGAACTGACCGACGGCGCCCTGATCGGCCTGGCCGGCATCCTCATCCTGATCCCGGGGGTGGTGAGCGACCTCCTCGGTCTGCTGCTGGTGCTGCCGCCGACCCGCGCCCTGGCCCGCCGCTGGCTGGTGCGGGCGGCGGAGCGACACTCCCCGGTGCTGCGCACCGCGCGCATCCGCCAGAGCGGTCCGGTGGTCGACGGCACGGTGGTCGGCGGCCCGGTCGTCGACGGACAGGTGATCGACGGACAGGTGATCGACGGCACGGTCCACGACGACCGCACCCGGCGCGAACCGCCGTACCCCCGGCGCGCGGTCGAGGGCTGAGCCGGCCGCCGTCGAGCGGAGTATTGCCCTCTCTAGCGGATTCGCTAGCTAGATGAATACACGGCTACCGCCGTCCACCCGCCGCCGCACCGGTGCGCGGAGCCCGAGCACCGGCTGCCCGCCCCGGCGGCAGTGGAATCCGGAGTGCCACGGCAGGCGCTGGCGGTCGTCCGCCCAGACCAGCTGCAGCGCACGGACCCGTTCGGCGCCGTAGAAGGTGCACGCCGTGAGCAGGTGCGCATCCGGGTTCGACAGCTCGACGATCTCCACCAACGGGCCGCCCCGCAGGCGGAACTGGTCGCCCGGGGCCGCCGGCTCGGCGTGCAGCAGGTGCCCCGCATAGCCGTTGAGCACCCGGGCGGTGCCCTTCGTCCCCATGCCGGTGAGGAACAGCTCCGGCAGGCCGGCCTCGGTGAGCCCGACGGTGTACGCCCAGGGTGGGCGACCACGTTCCGGCTCGATGTACTCGATCGCCCAGCCGTAGTTCATCACCCGCCGGTACGTCCGCTCCAGCGCTTCCCTCGGAGTCATGGTCGGGTCGTCACACATCTCACACACGGCAACCTCCTTGTCGAACAGATGTTCGCATCATAGCCGGAGGGGCCGACACAAACCGGTCCCCGGCGCGCGCCGGGGGAACGACCGGCGGATGATCCGGGCGTGGAGCTTTACGACGCGATGCGCACCACGCCCGCCACCCGGGCGTTCACCGACCAACCGATCGACGACGCGACGCTTTACCGGATGCTGGACAACGCCCGGTTCGCGCCCAGCGGCGGCAACCGCCAGGGCTGGCGAGTGATCGTCCTCAAGGACCCGGAGATCCGGCGCCGGATCCGCGAGCTCTACCAGCTGTCCTGGCGGGAGTACACGGCGCACGTGCGGGCCGGCCTGGTGCCGTTCGCGCCGCGCGAGCACGGCCGCTGGCCCGGCCCGGCGGTGGACCTGGAGGAGGCGCGCGCCACCCCGGCCCCCAACGAGTTCGGCGACAACCTGGAGCACGTCCCGGCGCTGCTCCTGCTCGTGGTCGAGCTCGGCACGCTGGCCTGCGTGGACAACGGCCTGGACCGGCAGAGTTTCATCGGCGGCGGGTCGATTTATCCGTTCGGCCACAACCTGCTGCTGGCCGCGCGCAACGAGGGGCTCGGCGGCGTGCTGACCTCGGTACTGGCCCGGCGTGAGCCCGAGGTGCGCGAGCTGCTCGACATCCCGGAGGGTTTCGCGCTGGCCGGCCTGCTCGCCCTCGGCCACCCCCAGAAGGTGATCACGAAGCTGAAGCGCGCCCCGGTCGAGGAGTTCACCGTGACCGACCGGTTCGACGGCGCCACGTTCACCGGGTAAGCGCGACACGCATACCGGAAACTAGCGAAATCTACGGCCACGCCTATACGGCCGGATACAGTCCGATGGCTATGGACCCGGTACGGAACCCGTTCGCGCCCGGCGCCGGCCAGCGGCCGCCCGAACTGGCCGGCCGGGACCGCGAGCTGGACGCGTTCGACGTCGTGCTGGAGCGCGTGTCGAGGGGACGGCCGGAGCGGTCGCTGGTGCTCACCGGGCTGCGCGGGGTCGGCAAGACGGTGCTGCTCGGCGAGCTGCGCTCGATGGCGCTGCGGCACGGTTGGGGCGCCGGCAAGGTGGAGGCCCGGCCGGACGCCGGGCTGCGCCGGCCGCTGTCGGCCGCGCTGCACCGGGCGGTACGCGACCTCGCGGTGAGGCATCGTGCGCCGGACCGGGTGGAGCACGTGCTGGGCGTGCTGAAGGCGTTCGCGCTGCGGGCCGCGCCGAGTGACTCCAAGCTGCGGGACCGCTGGCAGCCGGGCATCGACGCGCCGACGGTCACCGGCCGGGCCGACTCCGGGGACATGGAGATCGACCTGGTGGAGCTGTTCGCCGAGGTCGCCGAGCTGGCCAAGGACGTGGGCGCGGGCGTCGCGGTGCTGATCGACGAGATGCAGGACATCCAGCCGGACGACGTGTCCGCCCTGTGCGCCGCCTGCCACGAGCTGTCCCAGTCGCGCGCCCCGCTGGTCGTGGTCGGCGCCGGGCTGCCGCACCTGCCGTCGGTGCTGTCCGCGTCCAAGTCGTACTCCGAGCGGCTGTTCCGCTACCTGCGCATCGACCGGCTGAACCGGGACGAGGCGGACCGGGCGCTCACCGTGCCGGCCGCCGACGAGGACGCCAAGTTCGACACCGACGCCCTGGACGAGCTGTACCGCCGCTCCGGCGGTTACCCCTATTTCGTGCAGGCGTACGGCAAGGCGGCCTGGGACGCCGCGCCGACCAGCCCCATCACGGCGGAGGACGTCCGGCACGCCGCGCCGGAGGCGGACGCCGAGCTGGCGGTCGGCTTCTTCGGCTCGCGTTACGAGCGGGCCACCCCGGGCGAGCGGGAGTACCTGCGCGCGATGGCCGAGCTGGCCGGCGGGCGGGACGAGCCGGTGGGCACCGCGACGGTGGCCGAGCACCTGGCGCGCAAGCCGTCCTCGCTCTCCCCGGCCCGGGACAGCCTGATGAAGAAGGGCCTGGTCTTCTCCGCCCAGCGCGGGCACATCGCGTTCACGGTCCCGCACTTCGGCCGTTACCTGCTGACCCAAGACTAGTCCAAACAGGCGATGACCTGGGCTTTTACACCGCCGAACGGTTTTCTTGGGTAACTCGTACGAGTGAACCCGGGAAAGATGCTCAAGCGTTGTAACACCGCTCGGAGCACCGACGAATACATGGATAGCCCCGCGGCGCTGTCGGACCCCCGACCTGACGGCTCCCGCGGGGCTCTCTCTTTCCCCCTCCTCGCCCGGCAAACCCGCAGGTCCGTAGCATCAACACGGTGTCGGACGGAACTGACCCGAAACTCGAGATCCAGATGCTGCACGACCGCGTGATGGTGCAGGTCAAGCCGGGCGCGGGGGAACGCCGCAGCAGCGCGGGCATCGTCATTCCCGCCACGGCGCAGATGGCAAAACGCCTGGTCTGGGGCGAGGTGTACGGGGTGGGCAACCACGTCCGGCAGGTCAAGGTCGGTAACAAGGTGCTGTTCAGCCCCGACGATCAGTTTGAGGTGGAAGTGCAGGGACGGGCGTACCTGGTGATGCGGGAGCGCGACCTGCACGCGGTGGCCGCCGAGCCGAGCGAGGACGGCACGGGGCTCTACCTGTAGGCGCAGCACAGCGGGAGGGACGAACGAGTGCCGGATCCGTCCGAGTGGGACAACCAGGCGACCGAGGTGATCCGTCCCGTCGGGCGGCACCGGAGTCCGGCGAACGATCCGCCCAGCCTCCCCGGTTCCAAGAAGCACTCGCTGCCCAGCCCGGAGCAGATCGGCGCCCAGGCCGGTGCCGTCCAGAACGGCGGCCCCCAGGCCGGTGCCGGCGCCACCCAGCCGGTGGATCGGCCCAACCTGCCCGGCCCGGGGAAGCGCCGCGCGCCCGGTAAACCCCGCCCCCGGTGGATCTGGCCGGCCGCGGCGGTCGCCGCCCTCGGCCTGCTCTACCTGGTCGACCTGCTCGCCACCAGCGGCGACGTGCCCCGGGGCGTCACGGTTGCCGGCGTGGACATCGGCGGCCTGGACCGCACGGCCGCCGAGCGGACCCTGCGCGCCCGGTTGGAGCCGGCGCTGCGCAAGGACGTGCCGATCCAGGCCGGCGTGGTGCGCACCACGCTCTCCCCGAAGACCGCCGGCCTCACCGCGAACTGGCCGGGCACGGTGGCGGCGGTGGGCGACCAGCCGCTGAACCCGTTCACCCGGCTCTCCTCGTTCTTCGGCGGCACCGACCACGAGGTGCTGACCAGTGCGGACGGCACGGCCCTGGACGACGCGCTGGACGGCATCGCCGGCCTGGTGCGCAAGCCGCCGGTGGACGGCGGGGTGCGTTTCGAGGGACTGGAACCGGTCGCCGTGCAACCCACGCCGGGCGCCGAGCTGGACGTCCCGGGCGCCGCCGCGCAGGTGATGCGCGACTGGTCCAGGGGGGCGGCGGTGCAGCTGCCGGTGCGCGAGGTGGCGCCGCCGGGGCGGGTCAGCGACGCGGCCATCCAGCGGGCCATCGCGGAGGTGGCGAAGCCGGCGGTGGCCGCTCCGGTCCGGGTGCTCGGCCGGGAGCAGCTCGGCCCGGCCGCCCCGCCCCCGGGCCTGCGCGACCCGGCCTTCCCCGAGGACCCGGCCCTGCCGGACCCGACCGACCCGGGCACCCCGGACCGCACCGGGCGGGAGGTCGTCGGGACCATCCAGCCGGCCGCGATCGCCGGCGCGCTGAGCTTCTCGCCGGACGGCGCGGGCGGCCTGAAACCCAACGTCGACGCGCTCAAGCTGGCCGACGCGGTGCGCCCGCAGCTGGCCCGCACCGAGCAGCCGGCCAAGGACGCCACGATCGCCCTGGCCGGCGGCGCCCCGCAGGTCCAGCCCTCCCAGGACGGCCGGGGCATCGACTACCCGGCCACCTTCGCCGGGCTCGCCGACATCCTGCGCAAGCCCACCGATCGCCAGGTCACCGCCATCTACACCGAGCAGCCGGCCAAGCTGACCACCGAGCAGCTGCGCGAGCTGGGCATCAAGGACCTGGTCAGCACGTTCAGCACCGGTGGTTTCGCGCAGGACTCCGGGGTGAACATCCGCCGCGCCGCCGAGACGATCAACGGCAAGATCATCAAGCCGGGTGAGACGTTCAGCCTGAACGAGGCCACCGGCCCCCGGGAGGCTCCGCAGGGCTACGTGCCGGCCGGCATCATCGAGGACGGCCACCCGGCCAAGGGCATCGGCGGCGGCGTCTCCCAGCTGGCCACCACGCTGTACAACGCGGCCTACTTCGCCGGCATGACCGACGCCGGGCACAAGGAGCACAGCTACTACATCAGCCGGTACCCGGTGGCCCGCGAGGCCACGGTGTACGAGGGCGCGATCGACCTCAAGTTCCGCAACGACCTGGAGCACGGCGTCTACCTGCAGACCGTGTGGACGCCGACCAGCATCACGGTGAAGTTCTGGGGCACCAAGCAGTACGAGGTGACCTCGGCCCCCTCGCCGCGCAGCAACCCGGTGCCGCCGCCGACGCTGACCATGCCGGCGGGCAAGGACTGCTCGCCCAGCGCCGGCGGCCAGGGCTTCACCGCCACTGACACCCGCACCATGCGCAACCTGGACACCGGGCAGTCCAAGAGCACCACGCGAACCGTCCGGTACAAACCCTCACCCAAGGTGGTCTGCGGCGGCCCTGCTGATCAAGCGGGTGCTCCACCTAGATAACTGTGGCTCGTGTCACCTACTCTGGGGTCGGAGGGGCACTGGATCGACTCACTGAGCGAGGTGGCAGATGAGCCGGATTTCCGACGTTTTGCGCAACAAGGGTGCCGAGGTTGTGACCGTCGGCCCGGATGTCCCGGTGTCCGAGCTGCTGGCGGTGCTGGTCGGGCGCAATATCGGCGCGGCCGTGGTGACCTCGGGCGACGACGTCGTCGGAATCGTCAGCGAGCGGGACGTGGTGCACTGCGTCTACGGGCGCGGCGGCCAGCTGCTGAACACACCGATCTCCGACATCATGAGCCGCGACGTGGTCACCTGCGTGCCCGAGGACGCGGTGGAC
The DNA here is from genome assembly GCF_039543365.1 of Actinospineispora eucalypti. Taxonomy (NCBI): domain Bacteria; kingdom Bacillati; phylum Actinomycetota; class Actinomycetes; order Pseudonocardiales; family Pseudonocardiaceae; genus Actinospineispora; species Actinospineispora eucalypti. The sequence goes on along the minus strand of NZ_BAABJP010000001.1, from coordinate 273,887 downwards.
ACGCTGATGCGCACCATGACCGAGCGCCGTATCCGCCACCTGCCCGTGGTGGTCGACGGCCGGCTGATCGGCATCGTCAGCATCGGTGACCTGGTGAAGGCGCGCATCGGCGAGCTCGAGGAGGAGCGCGCGCACCTGCACTCGTACCTGGCCGCCGGCTCCTGACTGCGCGGAACGCGCTGCCGAGCACGCGCCCAGTTAGGCGCGTGCGGGAAACTCGCGGAACGCGCTGCCGAGCACGCGTCCAGTCAGGCGCGTGCGGAAGACTCGGGCACGGTGACGATCAGGACCAGCTCGGCGGGTTGGTCGGTGTCGTTGCGGTAGACGTGCGGCTTGTCGCCGGGCCAGGTGAGCGCTCCGCCGGCGGATGCGGTGAGGGTGCGGTTGTCGGTATGCACGGTCACCTCGCCCGCGATCACCAACAGCGCCTCCCGGGTGTCCGAGGCGTGCGCCTCGCTGTGCCGGGCCTCGCCGGGTTCCAGCCGCCACCACCACAGCTCCACCGCGCCCGGCGGGTCGGTGGACAGGATCAGCCTCCCGCTGCCGCCGTTCGGCCCGCGCCAGAGCGTGGTCGCCTCGTCCAGCGTGGCGTGCCGCAGCTCCGGCTTGCGGTGCACCTCGACCAGGTCGGTCAGCGACACGGAGAACGCGTCGGCCAGCCGGCAGAGCGTGGTGAGGCTCGGGTTGCCGCGCTCGGCCTCCAGGGCGACCAGTACGCCCTTGCTCACCCCGGACCGCTGGGCCAGCCGGTCCAGCGACCAGCTCCGGGCGGCGCGCAGCGTGCGCAGGTTGGTGGCCACCGCGTGGCTCACCCGGGCGTGATCGGCTCCGGCCTCGGACGGGGCCGGGCTCACATCGCGATCGGTCAAACTCGCTCGCCTCGGTCGGTATGATGAACTGGTTATTTCACTTCATTGTACTGATTGAGGGGTTTCGAGTTGCCGATTGTGCTGGCCGGGGTGGCCGCGATGACCTTCGGGGTGGCGGATTTCCTCGGCGGATCCGCCGCGCGCCGGGTGCCGTCCGTGGTCGTCGCCGTGTTGGCGCAGGTAGCGGGCCTCATCCTACTGCTGACCGTGCTGTTCGCGCTGCCCTCGGCGCTCGTACCGGCGGCGTTGTTGTGGGGCGCACTGGCCGGCGCCGCCGGCGGCGCCGGCATCCCCCTGCTGTACCGCGCGCTGGCCGCCGGCCCGATGAACGTGGTCGCGCCGCTGGTCGCGCTGACCTCGTCGGTGCTGCCCGTGCTGGTCGGCACGCTGCTCGGGGAGCGCCCCTCGGCGACGGCGTGGGCGGGCATCGCGCTGGCCGTGGTGGCCGGCGTGGTGGTCGGCATGACCGCCCCGGAGCCCGTTTCGGAGCGGTCGACGCGCGGCGCGCTGGCCGGGATCACCCTGGCACTGGTGTCCGGGGTGTGCTTCGGCGGCTTCTACACGCTGGTCGCCCAGGCGCCGGCCGAGGGCGGCCTGTGGCCGGTCACCGTGGCCCGGATGACCGGCACGGTGCTGGCCGTCCTGGTACTGCTGGCCGCCCTGCGCGGCGGGGGGCTGACCGTCGGTGCGCTGCGGCCCAACGCCGGCGCCTGGCGCCTGGCCGCCGCCTGCGGCGCACTGGACGCCGCCGCGAACGCGCTCTACCTGCTCGCCGTGCAGCAGGGCCAACTGGCCGTGATGGGCGCGCTGATGGGCATGTACCCGGCGTCCACCGTGCTGCTGGCCCGCTGGCTGGACGGCGAGAAGATCGCCCCCCTGCAACGGGTCGGCCTGGTCCTGGCCATCCCCGCCCTCCTCATGGTCGGCGCCGGCTGACCCGGCCGAGACCCGCCCAACCCGGCGAGATGGACACCAGGGTTATTATAGCAGAGCGAAAACAGCCTCCCTGTCCATCTCGATGCCGGCGTAGCGGGCCGCCAGGCGGATCGCGAGGGTGCGGGCGATCCGGGCCACCGTGTTGAGTGCGCCTTTGCCGAGTCCGTCGGCTCGCACCCAGAGGGTTAACCAGCCGTGGCTGGCCAACCGCGCATCGCGGTCCTGGTCACGCTGGTTGTGAAGCCGGTCGAAATGGACGGCGCCGTCGTACTCGATCGCCAGCCGCGCATCCGGGTAGGCCAGGTCGGCCCGGGCCAGGGTGAAGCCGTACTCGTCCCGGACCTCGTACTGCACCTCGGGCTTCGGCAGGCCGGCCCGCACAACCAGCACCCGCAGCCGGGTCTCCGGCGGCGACTCGGCGCGCGGGTCGGCCAGGTCGACCACCGCGTCCAGCCGGCGGCAGCCGCGCGCGCCCGGCCCGTCCCGTCGGCGCGCAAGCAACTCGGCGGGGTCGAAGCGGCCCTGCCGAGCCAGCCCGTCCACGGCGACGACCGCTTCCAGCAGCGGCAGCCGGCGGGCCAGGTCCCAGGCGGTGCGCACCGGTCGAGTCATGCGACAACTGTGGACAACCGCAAGGTCCAGGTCATCCACTCGGCCGCGAGATACCCGAAGCCCGGGGTGCGCCCGCGCATCGCCGGTGATCAACACCTCGGCCGGCGCGCCACGCGGCGCGCAGTCGACGCCGCACAACAGGGCCGCCGAGTAGCCCGCCAACACACCACCCTGCCCGCGCACCAGCAAATACCCGGCCAGTGAACGAGTGCGCAGGTCATCCGGCCAGTCGGTGGGCACGTATACGTCGGGGAACACCCGCCGAAACCGGCGCCCGCGCAGCCGTGCCCGGGTGAGCGCCCCGCGCCTGATCGCCTCGCTGCCCCGGAACGGCCCATCCAGCACGCGCCCAGCCTGACCGATCCGGCACCCGCGCGAGGCCGTTTCGACGAAATGGACGAGAGGGATGTTATAGCAAGAGCTGAACGGCCTTCACGTCCATCTCGGCGGCGGCTGAGCACCTGTCGCGAGAGGACGCCGCACACCCCGCGGTTGTGCGGCGTCCCTCGCGCGGGATCAGAACGCGGCTTCGTCCAGCTCCATGAGGGCGTTGTCGGCGTTGGCCACGATGGCGCGGCGGGCGGTCAGCTCGGGCAGCACCGTGCTGGCGAAGAACCGGGCGACCCCGATCTTGCCCTGGTAGAACGGCACGTCCTTCGCGCTCGCGCCGGCGTCCAGCGCCGTCTGGGCCACCTCGGCCTGGCGCAGCAGCAGCCAGCCGATCAGCAGGTCGCCCACGCTCATCAGCAGCCGGACGCTGTGCTGGCCGACCTTGTACACCTCGGTGGCCTCGCTGGCCGCTCCGGTGAGGTACTCGATCAGCGAGCCGAGCATCGCCTGGGTGTCCTCCAGCGCGGTGCGCAGCAGCTCCCGCTCCTGCTTGAGGCGGCCGTTGCCGGACTCCGAGTCCAGGAACTTCTGGATCTCGCCGGCCACGAAGCCGACCGCCCCGCCCTGGTCCTTGACGATCTTCCGGAAGAAGAAGTCCAGGGACTGGATGGCCGTGGTGCCCTCGTACAGGCTGTCGATCTTGGCGTCCCGGATGTACTGCTCGATCGGGTAGTCCTGCAGGTAGCCGGACCCGCCGAGGGTCTGCAGGGACAGCGTGAGCATCTCGTAGGCCCGCTCCGAGCCGACGCCCTTGACGATCGGCAGCAGCAGGTCGTTCACCCGCGAGGCGAACTCCGCGCCTTCACCGCCCGCCCGGATCTGGTCCTGGAAGGTGGAGGTGTACAGGTAGACCGCGCGCAGGCCCTCGGCGTACGCCTTCTGCAGCATCAGGATGCGCCGGACGTCCGGGTGGTGCGTGATGGTCACCCGGGCCGCGGTCTTGTCCATCATCCGGGGCAGGTCGGCGCCCTGCACCCGCTCCTTGGCGTACTCCAGCGCATTCAGGTAGCCGGTGGACAGCGTGCCGATGGCCTTGGTGCCGACCAGCATCCGGGCGTGCTCGATGACCTCGAACATCTGCGCGATGCCGTCGTGCACCTCGCCCAGCAGCCAGCCGACCGCTGGCACCCCGTGCTGGCCGAAGCTGACCTCACAGGTGGCCGACGCCTTCAGGCCCATCTTGTGCTCGACGTTGGTCACGAAGGCGCCGTTGCGCTCGCCCGGCTCGCCGGTCTCGCCGTCGAAGTGGAACTTGGGCACCAGGAACAGCGACAGCCCCTTGGTGCCGGGTCCGGCGCCCTCGGGGCGGGCCAGCACCAGGTGCATGATGTTCTCGGTCAGGTCGTGGTCGCCCGAGGTGATGAACCGCTTCACCCCGTCGATGTGCCAGGTGCCGTCGTCCTGACGGATGGCCTTGGTGCGGCCGGCGCCGACGTCCGAGCCGGCGTCCGGCTCGGTGAGCACCATGGTGGCGCCCCAGCCCCGGTCGATCATGAGCTGCGCCCAGCGCTTCTGCTCATCGGTGCCGTTGCGGTGCACCACGGAGGCGAAGTTGGGGCCGGCCAGGTAGAGGAAGACCGGCGCGTTGGCGCCCAGCACCATCTCGGCGGCGCCCCACTGCACTGTGGCCGGGATGCCGTAGCCGCCGAGCTCGGCGGGCACCGACAGGCGCCACCAGTCGCCGTCCCAGAGCGCCCTGTAGGCCTTCTTCACGGTCTCCGGCAGGGCCACCGAGTGGGTCGCCGGATCGAACACCGGCGGGGTGCGGTCGGCCTCGGCGAACGAGTCGGCCAGCGGGCCGGCGCACAGCGCGGACAGCTCGTGCAGGATTCCGCGCATCGTCTCCTCGTCCGGGGTCTCCTCGGACGTCGGGACGTTGTCTTGCACCCGGAACACCTCGAAGAGGTTGAACTCCAGGTCGCGGACATTAGGCCTGTAGTGACCCATCGTTGGCTCCCTACTCGCGGGTAGGTCCAGAGTATTACTGACGGGTAACCCCGGCAAGCAAGCTGGACCGTGACGTCTGAGACGCACGTCACGAGCGAGGGCACCGTGACCAAACGGCAATGCCGACGGGGTTGACAATTCGGACGTCCGATCACCCCTGGCAACGTGACACGCCCAAGCGATCGCCCATTCGGGGGAGAGTGCCCGGCGGCGAGATCACGGTGAGCGATGGTTTTCCCGCTTGGTTTGAAGGCGGACAAAAGGGGGACGCGATGTGCCCAGGTTGCCCCGCGTCACCCTCGGCGGGCGGTGAGTCCGAGGGTCGCTCCCGGCTGTCCCGGCGGGGGTTGATGGGCGGACTGTCCGCGCTGGCCATCACCGGCGCGTTGTTCGGCTCGCGGTCCCGGGCGGAGGCCGCGCGGGTCCGGCTGGTCTCCGACGCCGAGCCGATCACCGGTTCGGACGGGCAGCTCGCCGCGCCCGCTCCCGCCCGGCCCGGCGTGCCGTCGATCGCCAGCTGCGACGACTGGAACGCGCGCGACCCCTCCAAAGACGTCAAGATCATAAAGCAGCGCCCGGTGAAGATCCTGGTGCACCACACGGCGACCGCGAACCGGTCCGAGGTCGGCGAGGACGACCTGGTGGTGCTGGCCAAGTCCATCCAGGACTTCCACATGGACACCAACGGCTGGATCGACTCCGGCCACCACTTCCTGGTCAACCGGGGCGGACTGATCGCCGAGGGCCGGCACCAGAGCCTGGCCACGCTGCTCGGCCGGCAGTGGATGATCGAGGGAACCCACTGCCCGGACCAGAACGACATCGCGGTGGGCATCGAGAACCAGGGCACCTACACCGAGGTGAACCCGCCGGCCGCCCTGTACTCCTCGCTGCGGTCACTGTGCGTCTACGTGTGCCAGCAGTACGGCATCGAGGCCGACATGATCTACGGCCACCGCGACTTCCGGGATACCGCCTGCCCGGGCGACAAGCTCTACGGGATGTTGCCCCAGCTGCGCAACGAGGTCGCCCAGCAGCTCGGCAAGGCCACCGAGGGCGCCCGGCTGGCCATGGCCGCACCGACCTGGCCGCTGTTACGCCCGGCCGATACCGGCCCCCGGGTGCTCGCCGCGCAGCACCTGCTGCGCGCCGCCGGGGTGGCGGGCGTGCCGGCCGACGGCACCTTCGGCGCCAGCACATCCCAGGGCGTGCTGGCCTTCCAGACGCGCAACAACATGGAGCGCACCGGCATGATCGCCGGCGGCTCGTGGCCGCTCCTGGCCGTCGACGTGCGCCCGGGTCAGGGCGGCGAGGCCGACCTGGCCGCCCAAGCCCTCCTGCACCGCCCCAACACGCCCGCCACCCAAGCGCCGGCAGTGATCGACCACCCCACCTGGCAACGCCTCCTAGCCTGACTCACCCCGCGAGTCGGGGATTCAGGTACGGCGAGTCGGGGATTCAGGTACCGCGAGTCGGGCATTCAGGTACCGCGAGTCGGGCATTCAGGTACCGCGAGTCGGGCATTCAGGTACGGCGGCTCGGTGTACCCAGATCCCCGACTCCGCCGTACCCAGAACCCCGACTCGCCGGACTTAGATCCCCGACTCGCCGGACCTGGATCCCCGACTCGCGGGGTGGGGGTCGCGCGAGTGGGCCTGGGGTGGGCCGGGTGGTGTCGGGGTGTGACCGCGCCCGCAGTATTCTCGGACTGCTCGACACGATCAGGGGTCACTCCCAGTGGTCGACAGTGCGAGATGGGGTCCCAGTTTGTTACGTGGCAGTGCCCGCACCTCGGCGGCTCCCGCCGGCGAGACGTCCCTCACCGGGTCGCCCGCCGCCCGGAGGCTGTACCAGCAGGTGGCCGCCGATCCCGGCGCGGACCTGCGGCTGGATGTCGTCGGCGTGTCCGGCTCGGGAAAGAGCGTCCTCCTGGACGCGCTGGCCGAACGGTTCGCCCACCCGGGCGCGGTCGTGCACCGCCTGCGTCCCGGCCTCGAGCCCGCACCGGACGACCCGGACGCCGTCCTGCTGGTGGACGACGCGCACCTGCTTCCCGACGCCACGCTGGCCGGGATCCGCACCCGGCTGGCCACCACCGGCGAGCCGCGCCGCGTAGTGGTGGCGCACCGGCCCTGGCCCCGCTCGCCCGAACTGGCCGCGCTCGGGGCCGACCTGGCCCGGGGCCGCGCGCCGCTGGTGCTGGGCAACCTGGATCGCACCGGGGTGGCCGGACGCGCCGCGATGCACAGTGAGGGCCGGCCGACCACCGCGCTCGTGGACTACGTGTTCGAGCAGACCGGTGGCCTCCCGCTGCTGGTGGACCGGCTGCTCAACGCGCTGCGCGAGGCCGACCCGCGCCGCCCGGACTGGTCCGAGCCGCCGCGCGGGCTGATCGAGCAGCTGTCCTACGAGCTGGACCGGCTGCCCGAGCCGGTGCTGCGGCTGACCCTGGCGTTCGCGGTCGGCGCGCCGCTGGACGGCGAGGTGCTGGCACCGCTGCTGGACCTGCCGGCCGCCGAAGTGGCCGAGCTGACCGAGCAGGCGCGGGCGGCCGGCCTGCTGGACTCGGCCGGCGAGCTGCGCCCACTGCAGGCCCGCGCGGCGCTGCGCCGCACGCCCGCCGTGCACCGGCTCGCGGTACGCCGCCAGCTCGCCGAGATCCAGCTCGAACAGGGCGGATCGGTGCTCGCCGCCGCCCAGAACCTGCTGGACACCGGGGCGAGCGGGGAACGGATCGCTTCGGTGTTCACCGCCGCCGCCGACGAGGCGCTGGCCGAGCATCCGGCGATGGCCTCCCGGCTGCTGGACGCGGCGATCGAGGCGGGCGCGCCGACCCTGCCGCTGGCCGCGCGCGGCGCGGAGGCCGCCGCCCGGGCCGGAGACCTGGACCGCGCGCTGGAGCTGGCCGACCAGGTGCTCTCCGCCTCCGGTGAGGTGCCCGAGGCGGACCGGGCGCGCGCGGTGAGCGTGGCCGCCGCCGCGCTGGCCCAGCGGGGTCTGCTGGCGCGCAGCGCGGAGCTATACCGGTGGCTGGGGGCGAGCGCACTGGGCGCCAACGCGGTGGTCGCGGTGCCCGCCCTGCTCGGCACCGGCGCACTGGCCGAGGCGCGCGCCCTGCTGCAACCCGGCTCAGGCCCGCATCCCTCCTCAGCCCACCCGCATCCCGCTCTAACCCACCCGCCCACCCTGATAGCCGGCGCCGAGGCGCTGCTCGCCCGGGGCGTCTACGACACCATCACCGGCTCGCCGACCGCCGCGCTGTCCCAGTTGGCCCGGGCTGCCGCGCTGCTCGAACCGACCGCGCGGGCGGTGCTCCTGCCGGACACCCCGGCCGCACTGGCCGCACTGGTCGCGGCCCACTGCGGCGAGCTGGACGTGGCCCGCTCGGTACTCGACCGGGCGGTGGCGATCGGCCTCGGCGGCCGAGCCGCGGCGGCCCGGCACCGGCTGTTGCAGGCGTGGATCGCGATGTCCTCCGGAGCCACCGGGGTGGCCCGCACGCTGCTCGCCGAGGTCGACGACCCGAGCAAGGTGCTGGAGCCCCGGGACGAACTGGTCGCGGCCGCCCTCGAGGTGGGGCTGGCCCGGCGGGCCGGTGACCTGGCCGCGCTAATGACGGCGTGGAGCCGCGCGCGCGAGGCGATCGTGCGCCACCCGGTGGACCTCTACGTGCTGCAACCACTGGGCGAGCTGATCGTGGCCTCGGCCCGGCTGCGCGAGCAGACCTGGGTGCGCCCGCACCTGGACGAGGCGCACGCGCTGCTCTCCGCGCTGGACTATCCGGTGCTGTGGTCGGCCTCGCTGTACTGGTCGGAGCTGCACGCCGCGATCGCGGCGGAGAACTGGCCGGAGGCCGGACTGCAGGCGGAACGGCTGGAGGAGGCGGCGCCGCACAGTCGGTACGCCGCCGCCATGGCGGTGGCCGCGCGCAGCTGGCTGGCGGTGATGCGGGACGGCAAGGTGGACCCGGCGGCGGTCGACTCGGCCGCGCGCGGCCTGCACGCCGTCGGGCTGTCCTGGGACGGCGGCAAGCTGGCCGGCCAGGGCGCCATCCGCACCCCCGACCGGAAGGCGATGAGCGCACTCCTGGCCTGCGCCCGGGGCCTGCAGAACGCCGGCCAGAACGCCGCCGCCCCACCACCCAACACCGGCCCGGCACCACAACCCGCCGCGGCAGCGGTGTCCCCGGTCCCCGGGCGAGCCCCCGACCCCCGACCGGCCGCGCCGGTGGCGCCCCCGACTCGGGACGGCGCGGAGGAAGGCACGCTCAGCGACCGGGAGCGCGAGGTGGCCGAGCTGGTGCTGGACGGCCTCACCTACAAGCAGATCGGCGAGCGGCTGTTCATCTCGGCGAAGACCGTGGAACACCACGTGGCGCGGATGCGCCAGCGCCTCGGTTCGAACAGCCGGGGCGAGCTGATCGCCCAGCTACGCCTTATCGTCCAGCCCGCCGGCCGCTGAAGTCACTGAATCACCCTGCCGAAGTCACTGAACCACCCTGCTGAAGTCACTGAATCAGCCTGCGGAAAGCACTGAATCACCGTGCCAAACCCACTGAATCAGCGGGGGAGGGTGGCGAGGATGCCTTCGCAGGAGCGCATGACCACGCGAGCGGCGTCCGTCTGGGCTCGGGTGGAGAGGGGGTTTTCGGCGCGGCGGCGCCACTTCGAGAGGGCTTCCAGGGTGGCGTTGCGGAACTCGGAGAGGTCGGCGTTGGCGTCCAGGCCCAATCGCGCGTAGGCCACCCCGCCCTCGCCGCCGAGCAGCCGTTCCGCCTCGTTGCGCGCCTCCTCCGGCATCTTCACCGCGCCGGACCGCAGCGCGGTGAGCAGCCGCAGCTCGTTGAACTCGTGCGCGCCGGACATGATCCGTTCCAGCTCCACCGCGAGGTGCTGCGCCTGCGTGCGGGGCTCGCGGTGCAGCACCAGGTCCAGCGCCAGCAGCGCGGACCGGGCCTTCAGCAGGTCCCGGCGCTCGGTGAACTGGATGTTCAACACCTCGCGCAGGTCGTCCAGCCCGGACCGGCGGACCAGCTCGGCGGACAGTTTCGCCGGGTCGTCCACGCCCTGGCGGATCAGCGTCACGCCCAGCCGCACGCCGAACAGCCCGAACCGGTCCAGCAGCTTGCGCCGCTCGTCGCCGGTCAGCACGTCGCTGCCGTCCGGTGCGCAGAACCGGTCGGCGGACAGGAGCAGCTTGTCCATGTCCGCCCGCTCCAGCTTGGACAGCTGGATCAGCGCGGCGAACTCGGACTGCTTCATGGTCCGCCCGGTCTGCGCGAGCAGGCCGGCCACCGCGACCACGGTCTGCGCCAGGTCGCGCAGCTTGTCGTCCGTGCGGTAGCGGGCGGCGATCTTCTTGGCCGACATCAGCGCGTCCAGCCGGCCGACACCGATCTCGTCCGCCCGGGACAGCACGGCGATGGTGTTCACCGCCGTGGCCCGCGCCACGCCCTGGTCGTAGAACGACTCCAGGAACCGCACGTCGCCGGAGTGCAGGTGCCGCATCAGGTAGACCACCGCGTCGGCGGCGGTCGGCGCGTCCTCCGGGGCGAGGAACTGGTGGGACACCGCCGAGACGTCCCGGGACAGCGAGTCGATGCCCGGGGTGTCGATCAGCGTGGTGCCGCGCAGGCTCTGCGAGGGCCAGTCCACCACCAGCCGGTCCACCTGGTCCGGCGACGTGCCGGCCAGGTCGAAGGACAGCGCCCCGTCGCGGCGGTGGATGGACAGCTGGCTGGGCTGCCCGCCGCGCGGGTGCATCATCACCCGGGGCGCGTGCCCGTCCTGGTACCAGGTGACGATCCGCGTGCACTCGCCGGCGTCGGTGGGCGCCACCGCCTCGCCGACCAGCGCGTTCAGCAGGGTGGACTTGCCCGCCTTGACCTTGCCGGCGATGGCCACCCGCAGCGGTTCCTCGAACCGGGCCAGGTGCATGCGCAGCCAGCCGACCGCCTGCGGCGAGTCCCCGTAGACCTGGATCGCCTGCTGCATCAGGCCGCGCACCGCGTTGCCCAGGTTCAGCGCCCCCTGCGGGCCCGTGCCGGAGACCGTCACAGCGCCCCCGCCCGCGAGCTGGCGGCCAGCGCGTTGGTGCCGGCGCCGGCGGCGCCGGCCAGGCCGCGCGCTCGCTGGGCCATGTTCTCGATCCGCTCCAGCTCGGCCTTCAGGTCCCGGATCCGGGCGACGCGCTGGGTCTCGTCCATCTTCACCGCACTGCCCGCCGAGGAGACCGCCTCGGCCAGCGAGGTGGACATCTCCTCGGCGACCTGCGAGAAGTGGTCACGCAGCGTGCGCTGCACCTGGCGGAGCATGTCGCGGGTGTCCTTGCCCATCTGGAACGTGACGTCGTCGATGTACTTGCGCACGGCCATCTTGGCGTCCGACTGCCGGCGTTGCTTGTTACGTTTCAGCTCGTCGGCGACGGTCTTGCCGCCGAAGGCCAGGCCGGCGGCGGCGGACAGCGGGTTCAGCAGCGACATGCCGGCCAGGCCGGTGGCCATGCCGACCATCACCATGCCGCCGTAACCGCCGCGCAGGCCGGAGAACAGCTTGTTCCCGACGCCCATGACCTCCAGCTCGGGCTTCTCCATGTTGCGCAGCTCGCCGGAGGAGAAGTCGTTCTGCCCGAAGCTCAGGTCCGGCAGCACCGCGTTGGAGCTGAAGTGGTCGGCCACCTGTTGGGCCAGGTACTGCGCCCGCTGGATGGCCCACACGAAGTTCTGGGTGGCCGCCTGGGAGACCTGCTGCTCGGTCCAGCTGACCAGCTGGTCCCAGGTGTCCTTCGGGTCGCTGCTCTCGGCGATGCGCTCGGCCTCCCGCGAGACCGCGCGCAGCCGGTCCCGCAGGTCGTACTCGACGTCCGAGTTGAGGTCGCCGACGCCATCGTTGAGGGTGATGTTCCAGCGCGCGGAGCGCTGCTTGAGGTCGTCGGCGGCGGCCTTGGCCCGCTTCAGCTGGTCCATCAGCTCGGCGGCCTTGTGCGGGTCCTCCAGGGTCATCAGCTCGGAGGAGAACGCGGTGGAGATCTGCTCGGCCACCGCCACCACGGCCTGGCTGGTGGACCGGCGGTCCAGCTCGTCGGACCGGGCCACCACGTCCCGCTGCAGGAACTGGATCAGCTCCACGTAGCCGGACTCCTGCATCATCGCCGAGTCCTCGCCCCGCAGCGCGTGCAGCCGCAGCGTGGAGGACACCGGGAACACCGGCGCTCCTGCCACGCTCGAGTCGCCGACCCGGCGGAGGTGCCCGTGGTTGAGCTCCACGATCCGCCGCCAGTGCGGGTACAGGTCGGTCTTGGTGACCACGCAGGCCACGTTCGGGCACAGCTGGCGGGCCGACTCCAGGAAGTCCAGCTCGGGGGCCGTGTACTCCTGCGCGGCATCGGAGACCAGCAGCACGGCGTCGGCCTTGGGCAGCGCGGCCATCGTCGCCGCGCCGTGGGCCGAGCCGAGACCGCCGACGCCGGGGGTGTCCACCAGCACCATGCCGCCCTGCAGCAGCTTGCGCGGAATCCCCACCTCGGCGTAGGTCAGCTGCTGCCGGTTGCCCGGGTTGCCCGCCTCGGAGACGTACTGGGCCAGCTGGTCCACCGGGACCTCGGTGCGCTGCGCGGGCAACGGCTCCCCGGAGTCCGACTCGGACTCCCGGACCAGCGTCACCGACGCCGTCTCGGCGTACCGGACGGCGGTGGGGATGGCCGTCGCGATGTCGTCGTCCACCGGGCAGACCGGGGCGTTGACCAGCGCGTTCACCAGTTGGCTCTTGCCCTGCTTGAACTCGCCGACCACGAGCACACGCACGTTGGGGTCGAGCAGCCGGACCCGGATCTGCTGCAACCGGCGGGCCAGGTCCGGACGCTTGTACGCCGCCGTGGCCTTGAGCGCCAGTTCCACCAGCGCGACCGCATCGGGTAGCGCCACGCCAGTCACCTCCGCCAGTCGCCTTCACTATCGGGTGGCAGCCTAATTGCCTCCCTTTGCACAGCGAACGGCCGGCCCCATGGTGGGGCCGGCCGTTCAGCCAACCGCTTGGTCGCGGCACTTGATATCTCAGATGTGCGTGACGTCCGTGTTGTGGCTGTCGACGTCGCGCACGTCGTTGTGCGAGTTGATGTCGTCGTGGCTGTCGGTGCGGCTGTGGTCCTCGTAGTTCGAGTACTCACTGTTGTCCGTGTGGCTCTGGTCCACGCCCTGGTCGGCGTGGCCGCCGTCGCCGGCCACGTTCACCGCGGTGTCCCCGTCGCCGGAGTTGTGCACCGAGGTGTTGGTGTCGTTGTCGCTGTTGTAGCCGTGCGAGTCGCCGCCGACGGAGAGCGAGCCACCGTCACCGAAGTTGGCGTGGCCGATGTTGGAGCTGGTGGCGTCGCCGGAGCCGAACGAGGTGGTGTTGTCGTCGCCGGTCACGGCCTGGTTGTTGTCGCCGACCACGTTGTGGTCGCCGGTGGTGATGTCGCTGTCGCGGATGTCGTCACCCGCCGCCACCGAGCCGTCGCCCGAGGCGACCACCGGGTCGTTGTCGATGACCTGGTTGAAGTCACCACCATCGGTGTCGATGTTCTGGTGGATGGAGTTGTCGATGTTGGTGCTGTGGTCCTCGATGACCGTGTGGTTGTTCGTCACGTAGGTCTTGAGGTAGGTCGCCGGGGCATCGTCGTGGTGGTCGTTGTGCGGCGGCGGCCAGTGCACGTGGTGGTCGTTGTGGTAGTGGTCGTTGTCCGAGATCACCTGCAGGGCGTCCCGGATGTCGCCGGAGCTCACGTCGCCGAACCCGCACTCGTTGAGGTAGCCCTCCGGGTCGTCGATGAACGCGGCCCGCGCGTCCGGGTCGCGCAGCAGGTCCAGCAGCCAGTCCAGCAGTTCAGTCGAGGTAGCCATCGTGTTGTCTCCTGAATGGGTTGTGAAGTCTTGCTGGGCCGGACGGGGGTTCCGGCGTTGGCACCAAAGCTATGGCTCACCGGCGTCCGGGCCATCGGGGATCGGACAGGGTTCCGATCGACCGGCCCTACGGGGGTGGGACCCGGGCGGATTGCGGGGATTAGGGGGATTGCGCCCAACGTCCCGGCTACTGCAACACGTTCGCGTCACGCTAGCACTGGGAGGGAAGGGCAATAACACCGCTCAAGCGCCCGCGCGACCGCCCGAGCCACCGTCACTTCCCGAGGCTGCTGAGACTCCTGAGACTCCTGGGCCCGCGCGCCGGCGGGATTCCGGCGTCGAAGGTCGGCTCATGGCCTGTCGCGCCGGTTGATCGCTGTTCGTGGCGGTTCAGCGTCGAATATCGAGGCTGGACCGCCACGGACGGCGATCACCCCGGTAGAGGCGCGCTAGGCCGACCAGCCGTGCCCGAAGTCGGCAGGGTCGGCGTCATCGGACCCCAGATCGGGATCGCCATGCCCGAAGTCGGCCTGGTCGACGTCGTCGTGCCCCAGATCCGGCTCGCCATGGCCGAAGTCGGCCTCGCCCAGATCACCGTGGACCAGGCCAGGCTGGTCGGCTCCGCCTTCGCCAAAGCCGGGATCCTCGAAACCGCCGTCCTCGAAACCGCCGTGTCCGAAGCCCGGCTCGCCCAGTCCCTCACGGCCGAAGCCGTCCTGGCCGCCGCCGCGCCCGAAGTCCGGCTCGTCCACTCCGTCGTGCGCGAACCCGGCCTGGCCGCCGTCAACGTGCCCAAACCCGCCCTCGTCGAGGGTTTCGTGGCCAAACCCGGCCTCACCGTGCCCGACGCCGGCCTCGTCCAGGCTGCCGTGCCCGACGCCGGCCTCGTCCAGGCTGCCGTGCCCGAAGCCGCCCTCGTCGAGACCGCTGTGGCCGAGCCCCGTCTCACCGGGCACGGAGCCGGTCCCGAAGTCGGGCTCGGACTCACCGAACGCGGAGGCCTCCGGGAAGGTGCGGCTGGCGACCCATTCGCGGTAGTCGGCCGGCGCGGAGTCGGCGAGCAGCGCGACCGCGTCGTGCAGGTCCGCGGCGGTGAGGTCGGCGAGGCCGTGCGCCGAGGCGTACCCCTCGGGGTCGTGTCGGAACGCCGCGCTGGCCTCCGGGTCGCTCATGATGCTGTGCAACCAGTCCAGCAGCGAGGAAGGGGCAGACACCGCCTACCCCCTAACCGAACCCGGACGACCGCTGATATCACGTCACGATAGGCCGTTCGGGCGCCCGGCGCATCGGGGAACGAGCAGGGTTCGGTGCGGGGCGGGATACGGGGTATGGGAGTCTGCCCATTGGGGGATTGGGGGGTCCGGACTGTGTCCGGGCGACACCAATGCGTTCGGGAGGGGATTGGCGTGATCGGTAAGGGGAACGCGGGATGACGTACCAGCTCGGCATCGACTTGGGCACCACCTACACGGCGGCGTCCATCGGCCGCGCCGGTCAACGGACACCGGACGTGGTCACCCTCGGCGCCCGGTCGGCAACGGTCGCATCCGTGATGTACCTGGCCGACGACGGGTCCGTACTGGTGGGCGAGTCCGCCGAGCGGCGCGCGCTGACCGACCCGGACCGGGTGGTCCGCGAGTTCAAGCGGCGCATCGGCGACGAGATCCCGCTGCTCATCGGTTCCCGCCAGTACCAGGCGCACGAACTGGGCGCCCGGATGACCCGCTGGGTGGTCGACCTGGTCTCGGAGCGCGAGGGCGGCCCGCCCCGGCGCATCGCGGTCACCCACCCCGCCGCGTGGGGCGCGCACAAGAAGGACCTGCTGGGCCGGGCGCTGCACGACGTGGGCCTCTCCGTCACCTTCCTGGCCGAGCCGCAGGCGGCGGCGGTCAGCTACGCGTCCGCCGAGCGGGTCGACGTGGGCTCCACGATCGCCGTCTACGACCTGGGCGGCGGCACGTTCGACGCCGCCGTGGTGCGCAAGACGCAGAACGGCGGGTTCGAGCTGCTCGGCCAGCCGGAGGGCCTGGAGCGGCTGGGCGGCGTCGACTTCGACGAGGCCGTGTTCAGCCACGTGCGGGAGAGCCTGGGCGGCCAGCTGGAGGGGCTGGACCCGGAGGACCCGGACGTGCTCACCGCCGTGGCCCGGCTGCGCCGCGAGTGCGTCGAGGCCAAGGAGGCGCTGTCCAGCGACACCGAGGCGACCATCCCGGTGCTGCTGCCCAACCTGCGTTCGCAGAGCCGGATCACCCGGGGCGAGTTCGAGGCGATGATCCGCCCCGCCCTGGAGGAGACGATCCTGGCGCTGCGCCGGGCGATCAACTCCGCCGGGCTGACCCCGGCCGACCTCTCGGCCGTGCTGCTGGTCGGAGGTTCGTCCCGGATCCCGCTGGTCTCCCAGCTGGTGTCCGACGAGCTGGGCCGGCCGGTCGCGGTGGACGCCGACCCCAAGACGGCGATCGCGATGGGCGCCGCCCTGGCCATCTCCCCCCAGCCTCCGCCGCAGCCGGGTCCGCCCCCGGGGGTGCAGGGCAGCGGCGGGCTGCGGCCCAGCCAGGCCGGCGTCGGCGCGGCCGGCGCGATCGGTGGCGCCGCGTTCCGCTCCGGTCCGCCCCCCGCTTCGGGCGGCCAGAGCGCGGGTGGGCAGGGCGGTCCGCCGCCTCCGCCGCAGCGACCGGAACCGCAGCGTCCGTCGATCGCCGAGCCGCAACGCCCGGACGTGGCCCCGGCCGCGTTCGCCGACGGCGGCCACGAGGGCGAGCAGTACGCCGAGCAGAGCAAGCCGAAGCAGAACGGCATGCTCATCGGCGTCGGCGCGGTGGTGGCCATCGGCGCCATCCTGGCCGCGATCTTCCTCTGGCCGAAGAGCTCCGACACCCCGGACAACACCTCGAACACGTTGACCCCGGAGACCAGCGCGCCGGCCACCACCTCGGCGCCGGAGCCGGCCAAGCACACCACGCCGAAGCCCAAGCCCAAGCCGCCGGCCGCCACGACCCACAACCAGACGACGACGGTGACCAAGCCGCCGTCCACGTCCACCACGCCGTCGACGCCGAAGACCACGCCGACCACCCCGAAGACCACGCCGAACAACAGCGGCGGCGAGGACAACGCGCCGAGCACCGCGAACGGCGCTCCGGGCGGTACCGGCGGCGCCAGCGGCTCGACCGGCGACGACGCCACCAACAACAGCCTGCCCAGCGACCAGGGCGCGGCCCCGACGCCGCAGGCGACCCCGTCCACGCTGGACACCCCGCAGTCGGAGTACGGCTACAGCTACGACTCCCCCGGTGCCGGGGTGGCCAGCACCGCGCCGCCGGTCGGCCAGTCCTGGCGCAACCACAGCCAGCCGATCACCCGACCGGTGGCATAAGCCACACACCGGCGTCGCCCGACGTGTTCTAGTGCGGCGCCAAAGATCGATATCAAAACCCGCTGACCTGGTCGGATACTTCTAAACCGACCAGGTCAGTGCTTTATGTCACACTTTTCCCGGCGATCGATGGCGGCAGTCCATCGCCGAGCGTAATCAGATGGAACACATCTCCGCCGCCGACCGTTCGGCGATCAGTTAGGTGCCGGTCAACCGGCCCAAACCGGGCTTACCTGGACTTTGCCATCACAAGTGAGCCGTCACTGACCGCAATTCACCGCACGAGAACGGCCGGTCGTGCCCTTCGTGCCGAATTAGCTTGCCCTTTCCGTTGCCCGTTTTAGGTGTAGAGGCAGGCGATTTCGGGGTATCCATCCCGAACCGAAACCGCCGCCGCGTCGTTACCAGATCAGAGTGACCGGGGTCGGCGTGGAATGGGAGCCCCCGCCCGACCCCGGTCACCACCACCTCTCCCCGGTTTGGCGCGCGCGGATATAGCGCCTCCGGATGTCGCTGCGCCCCCACTGGATCGGTTCCGGAGCCTCCGCCCGGGACACGCCGGGGCGCCCCCGCCGGGCCGGGCCCGAGGGACCGCCGAATTCCGGGTAATAGTTAGCCTAGGTCCGTACCTTTGGCGAAGGTGTCACACTGCCCCGGGTCACCGGACCGAATGCCGGCCAGGAGCCATTTCTCTCGCTGCGCCGAGCTTCCATGGGTGAATTTGCTCTGGTCCACGCGCTGACCGGCCAGTTCGGATTGGATGAAGTCGTCACCGATTCGTTCCGCGGTGTCCACTCCGGCGGCGATATCGGTGGACGTGACGTTTTGGATGAGCGGTTTGCCGGAGGCACTGGTGGTCTGGGTGGCGTGGTTGGCCCAAACGCCCGCATAACAGTCGGCCTGCAACTCCAGGCGCACCGAGCCGGACGTCGCGCCCGTCGCCCCCGACCGCACCTGCCGGTTGGTGCCGAGCAGGTTCTGCACGTGGTGGCCGTACTCGTGGGCCAGCACGTACGCGCGGGCGAACGGGCCGCCCTTGGCCCCGAACCGCTGCTCCAGCTCCTGGAAGAAGGTCAGGTCGATGTAGATCAGGTGATCGGCCGGGCAGTAGAACGGGCCGGTGTCCGAGCTGGCCGCGCCGCAACCGGTGTTCACCCCGCCGGAGAAGAACCGGGTGTTGGCCGGCTGGTAGCGGCGCCCCTCGCTGGCGAACTCGCGGGTCCAGTAGGCCTGGATGGAATTGATCACCGCGACCGCCTCGCAGTCCCGGTTGGCCGCCGCGTCCCTGCCCCGCTGGCAGCGCTGCCGCAGTGCCTCGTCGCTGACCTGGCCACTCTGCGACTGCGACCGGCTGGCGGTCCCGCCCGGGGCGCCGCCGGTGAGGATGCTCGGGTCGATCCCGGCCGCCCCGCCCACCTGGGAGAGCACGAAGTAGAGCAGCAACCCGACCAGGCTGACCCCGCCGCCGCCCAGCGCCACCCGGCCGCCGAAGCCGCCACCCCCACCGCCGCCGCTGCCCCTCAGGTCCTCGACCTGAGAGGTGTCCAGCTCAGCATCGGAGTTGAAATCCACGGTGTCCTCCCGGGCCGGGGCGTCCGATCCGCCCGTGCGTGACGTGCCGATCCCACCACAGCCACCGGCGCCGGTCGAGCGTGACGCGGCCGCTCGCTACGCTGTCCGTGGAAGCGTGGCAGAGCGGCCGAATGCACTCGCCTTGAAAGCGAGCAGTGGGAAACCACTCGGGGGTTCGAATCCCTCCGCTTCCGCTCAGCTCAGCTCGTCGAGGACCTTTACCACCCGGCGGGCTCGGGTCTCGGGGGTCTTGGCGCCCTCCACCGACAGCACGTGCGCCCGCTGCCGGCTGTACGACAGCGCCCGGAAACGGTCGCGCGCGGCCGGGACGCGGGCCAGCGCCTCGGCCAGGTCGGCCGGGACCTCGACCATCCTGGGCTCGGTGTCAAGCTCGATGTCCACGGTGACCCGGTCGCCGGCGGCCACCCCGGCGGCGGCCCGGTTCTCCGCGCTGAGCGGCACGAAGTACGCCCCGGACATGGGCGCCACGGTGGTTCGGTAGGTGTGCCCGCCGACGGTCACCTGGACCGGCGGGCGCCGGTGGGAGCCCAACCCCTCGACCACCTCGGCGGGCACCCGGATCCCGGTGGCCGTCTTGCCGCCCAACTCCACAATCGACTCGAATCGCACCGGACGAGCATGCCATCCGCCATCGAGAAGAATTCACCTGACGGGCGACATCACGATCGTGCGACGGTGCTGCGGGATACGTTTACTGTGCCCTACGCTGGGTAAATCTTGATCGCATTAAGTGCGGTCCCGGCACCTAGAGGCCCGGACCGCCAGTTTGTTCTGGCCAGAACATGGAGGTGGGTCCGTGGGCATTCTCGGTTTCATCGTGCTCGGCCTTATTGTGGGCGCGCTGGCCAAGTTGATCATGCCGGGTAAAGACCCCGGCGGCATTATCGTCACGATGATTATCGGAATCTTGGGCGCCTTCCTCGGCGGATGGCTCGGCAGCAAGATCCTCGGTGCCGGGCTCGGCAACTTCTTCGACCTGCGGACCTGGGGTCTTGCGCTGGTCGGATCGCTGATCCTGCTGCTGATCTGGCGGCTCATCAACAAGGCACGCGCCAGGGCGTAGCCTCCCGAGAGCTCTTCCCCGCGCCGTCCCCGGTCACCCGTCCGGGGACGGCGCGGTGCTTTGTATTTGTCGCGCAGTGTTCACGGTGCGGAAAAACTCTTTCAAAATTCCCGTCACCCCGACCAGGCCCGGGCGACGGCCAGGAATGCGTCATTCTCCTCGGCACCGGCCACCGAAACCCGCACACCCGAGCCGGCAAACGGACGCACCACCACCTTGTGCCGCTCACAATGCTCGCTGAATGGCACCGCGTCGTCCCCCAACGGCAGCCAGACGAAATTCGCCTGGCTCTCCGGAACCGCGAAACCGGCCTCACCGAGCGCGCCCAACACCCTTGACCGCTCCTTGGTGATCTCGGCCCAGGACGGCTCCAGCTCGTCCAGGCAGTCGAGGGCCGCACCGGCCGCCGCCTGGGCCAGCGAGCTCACGCTGAACGTCACGTACACCTTGCGCAGCGCGGAGATCACCTGCGGCGCCCCGACCGCGTAGCCAACCCGGATCCCGGCCAGCCGGTACGCCTTGGAGAACGTGCGCAGCACGACCAGGTTCGGGCGGCCGGGCAGCAGGTCGATGCCGTCCGGCGCGTCGGGGTCGGTGACGAACTCCCGGTACGCCTCGTCCAGCACCACCAGCACGCGCGGCGGGATCGCGTCCAACAGCGTGAGCAGCTCGTCACGCCGGATGGCCGGGCCGGTCGGGTTGTTCGGGCTGCACAGGAACAGCACCCGGGTCCGGGGGGTGACCGCGCGGGCCAGCGCGGCCAGGTCGTGGCGGGCGTCCGCGTCCAGCGGGACGGTCACCGGCGTCGCACCGATGACCTTGGACACGATCGGGTACATCTCGAACGAGCGCCAGGCGAACAGCACCTCGTCCTCGGCTCCGGTGCAGGTGATCTGCAGCAGCTGCGGCAGCAGGCTCACCGACCCGCAGGACACCGCCACCTGCTCCGGCGAGACCCCGCGTCGCTCGGCGATCTTGGCGGTGAGACCGATCACGCCGTTGTCCGGGTACCGGTTCCCGGCCGCCGCCGCCTCGGCGATCGCGGCGAGCACCCGCTCCGGAGGCGGCAACGAAACCTCGTTGCTGGCCAGCTTGATGGCGCCCGGGATGGTGCGCCCCGGAACGTACGAGGGGAGGGCTTCGATTCCGGCCCGCAGGATGGGGTCCATGGCCGCTACGTTAGCCGTCGTGCCACACGTTGGCGGCCGGAACGTGCGACGCTGTGCGCATGACCGAGCTCCGCACCGAAACCGTGCCGCTGGACGACGGCAGCAAGCTGCGTCTCACGGTTGCCGACCCGGACCGTTCGGCTCGGGGCGGGATCGTCGTGCTGCACGAATCGCGCGGGGTCACCGACGGGGTGCGGTGGCTGGTGCACAGCCTGGCTCAGGAGGGCTACCAGGTGGTCGCGCCGCACCTCTACCACCGGGACGGCGCCGACGAACTGGACGCCGGCCACTCCGAGGAGCAGGTGCGTGACCAGGTCAGCCGGCTCACCGGGGACAGCGTCATGGCGGACACCGACACCGCCTTCGGCTGGCTGGCCGACCGGGGCATCGGCGCCGACCAGATCGGCGTGATCGGCTTCGACCTGGGCGGCTCGGTGGCCCTGGTGGTGGCCACGCAGCGTCGCCTCGGCGCAGCGGTGACGGTGGCCGGCAACCACGTGGCCGAGCCTCTGGGCGCCGACCTGCCGTCGCCCCTGGGTGCCGCGCCGGAGCTGACCTGTCCGTGGTTGGGCCTGTTCGGCGAGCGCTCCACCGACCCCTCGGTGGACGACGTGGAGAAACTGCGCGCGGCGGCGCAGGACGCCCGCACCGCCAGCCACGTGGTCGTCTACCCCGAGGTGGACCACCGCTTCGACGCCCACCCCGACACCTCCGCCGACGCCTGGCACCGCACCCTCAACTGGTTCGACTCCCACCTCCGCTAACCCCACCCCCGCGAGTCGGGACTTCAGGTACGGCGAGTCGGGGATTGGGGTACGGCGAGTCGGGGATCTCGGCACACCGAGTTGACGGTTTCAGCACCCCGAGTCGACTCTCTTGGCGCACGGCTTGACCCACCGAGGTACAAGCTACGGCCCGACGCACCGGGACATTCGAGCCCGCCACACGGGACGCCTGAACCCGACTCGCTGCACCTGAAGTCCCGACTCGCCGGACCCAAATCCCCGACTCGCCGTACCCGAAAGCCCGACTCGCCGTACCTGGATCCCCGACTCGCGGTGGGTGAGGATGTGGGGATGGATGCGGAGCGGATTTGGGCACCTGATCCGGAGCGGGCGAAGGCCACTGCGCTGGCGGAGTTCGGCCGGTGGGTCGCCGAGCACCGGGGAGTGGACGGCGCCGAGGACTACGCCACCCTGCACCGGTGGTCGGTGCGCGACCTGCACGGGTTCTGGTCGGCGGTGGCCGAGTTCGGCGGGGTGCGCTTCCACGACCGGCCGACCGCCGTGCTCGGGAGCCGGGAGATGCCCGGCGCGCAGTGGTTCCCCGGCGCCACGCTGAACTACGCCGAGCACGCCCTCACTCCCGGCGGCCCCAACGCGCCGCGCGCCGACGACGACACCGCGCTGATCTTCGTCCGGGAGGACGACCAGGAGCGCAGGGTCAGCTACGGCGAGCTGCGCGGGGAGGTCGCCGCCGCCCGCGCCGGCCTGCGCAAGCTGGGCGTCCAGAAGGGCGACCGGGTCGTGGCACTGGCGCCGAACTGCGTGCCGACCCTGGTCGCCTTCCTGGCCGCCGCCAGCCTGGGCGCCACCTGGTCGTCCTGCTCGCCGGACTTCGGGGCGCGCGCGGTGTACGACCGGTTCGCGCAGATCGAGCCGGTGGTACTGGTCGCGGTGGACGGCTACACCTACGGCGGCAAGCGCTTCGACATCCGGGAACGCCTGGCCGAGCTGCGCAAACAGCTGCCCACCCTGCGCGCCACCGTGCTCATCCCGTACCTCGACGAGACCGCCACGGCCGAGGGCACCATCGGATGGGGCGAGTTCGCCGAAGACCGCGAGGCACCGCTGGTGTTCGACCCGGTGCCGTTCGACCACCCGCTGTGGGTGCTCTACTCCTCCGGCACCACCGGGCTGCCCAAGGGCATCGTGCACGGCCACGGCGGCATGGTGCTCGAGCACATCAAGCAGCTGAGCCTGCACTACGACATCGGCCCCGGTGACCGGCTGTTCTGGTTCACCACCACCGGCTGGATGATGTGGAACCTGATCATCTCCGGGCTGCTGGTCGGCGGCACCGTGGTGCTCTACGACGGCAACCCCGGGTACCCGGACCTCGGCGCGCTGTGGGCACTCGCCCAGCGGCACCGGGTGAACGTGTTCGGCGTCTCCGCGCCGTACATCCAGTCCTGCCTCAAGGCCGGGCTGCGCCCGCGCGAGGAGTACGACCTGCGCGAGATCCGGGCGATCGGGTCCACCGGCGCGCCGCTGTCGGTGGAGGGCTTCCGGTGGATCGCCGACGCGGTGGACCCGGGCATCCAGATCGTCAGCATGTCCGGCGGCACCGACATGTGCACCGCGTTCGTCGGCGGCGCGCCGACCGTGCCGGTGTGGCTGGGCGAGCTGTCCTGCGCGCTGCTGGGTGCGAAGGTGGAGGCGTACGACGAGGCCGGCAACGCACTGGTCGACGAGGTCGGCGAGCTGGTGGTGACCGAGCCGATGCCGTGCATGCCGGTGTTCTTCTGGAACGACCCGGACGGCGACCGGCTGCGCGCGGCGTACTTCGAGGACTACCCGGGCGTCTGGCGGCACGGGGATTGGATAAAGATCACACCGCGCGGTTCGTCGATCATCTACGGGCGCAGCGACTCCACCCTGAACCGGGGTGGAGTTCGCATGGGCACGGCCGACTTCTACGCGGTCGTCGAGGCGTTCGACGAGGTCAGCGACTCGCTGGTGATCGACACCACCGCACTGGGCACCGAGGGCGAAGGCGCGCTGCTGTGCTTCCTGGTACTCGCGCCCGACGCCGAGCTGGCCGACGTGGAGCCGAAACTGCGCACCGCGCTGCGCCGCGAGCTGTCCCCCCGGCACGTGCCGGACCGGTTCGTCGAGGTCAGCGAGGTCCCCAGGACGCTGAACGGAAAGAAGTGCGAGGTGCCGGTGAAGAAGATCCTCTCCGGGGTTCCGGTGGACCGCGCGGTGAGCCGGGGCGCACTGGCCAACCCCGCCGCCCTGGAGCCGTTCGTCGCCCTGGCCACCCCATCCTGACCTGGGTGTTCGCCCACAAGGGCGGCTAAGGGCATACCGCTTTGATCCGGCGGGAAGTCGCTGTGTAACCTATCCACCTGGAGGCCGAGAAGGCCCCGGGAGGCTTCGCCTAGTCTGGTCTATGGCGCCGCACTGCTAATGCGGTTTGGGGTAACCCCCCATCCCGGGTTCAAATCCCGGAGCCTCCGCGTGACGTTCGGCTTCGGCCGGGCGGACAACTGAACATGCGCTCGTAGCTCAACGGATAGAGCACTTGACTACGGATCAAGAGGTTGCAGGTTCGAATCCTGCCGAGCGCGCTCTCAAGTACGAGACGGCTGTCGGGTCAACCGGCGGCCGTTTTTCAGTGGGCGCTCAGGTGTCCTCGTCGTCGTCCACGTCTTCGAGCTCGGGGAACGGTGAGAGGACCTGGTTCCGCACCAGCGTCGCGACATCCTCGGCGGCCAGCCCGTAGGCCAGGCCCCGCAGCGAGTCGGTGAGCATTGCCTGAGCATCTACCCGGTGAAGATCGTGAACCATCACCCGACCGGCTGAACAACGCGTGTCGCTACCCGGCCACGCCGGTGGCGGCCTCGACGAACGCGTCCAGCAGGTCGTCCCGCCGGGCGGCCGCGTGGGCCAGGCAGACCGGGTGCGGCGGGATGTCCACCACCGGCACGCAGACGATTTCCGGCCGGTGGTAGTAGGCGGCGGCCGACGCGGGCAGGAAGGTGATCGCCCGCCGGGCCGCCACGTGTTCCAGCTTCTCGTCCATCGTGCGGATGGCCGGGCCGGGTTTGACCCGGTGGCCGTCCGGGCGCGGGTCGGTGTTGCAGAACGCGTCCCAGGCCGGGCTGGCGTCGCGGTGCATGACCACCGGGTCGTCAGCCAGGTCGAGGATGCTGAGGCTGGTCTTGCCGGCCAGCGGGTGGTCGGCGTACAGCACGGCCAGCCGGGGCTCGGAGTAGAGCCGGTGGATGCGCAGGCCCCGTTCCTCGATGGGCAGCCGGATGTAGGCGATGTCCACGGTGCCGTCCAGCAGCACCTCCGCCTGGTCGTACCACTCGATGCGGCGCAGCTCCACGGTCACCTCCGGCCGCGCCTGGTTGAACGCCGCCACCGCCGAGGTGACCGGGATGCCGGCCATGAAGCCCACGTTGAGCGTGCGGTTGCCCCGGCCGGCGGCCTTGACCCGGCGTTGCGCCGCGTCCGCCGAGGCGAGCAGCGAGCGGGCCTCGTCCAGCAGCTGCCGGCCGCCGGCGGTGAGGTCCACCTGTCGGCTGGTGCGGGTGAACAGGGGCACGCCCAGCTCGTGTTCCAGCCGGCCGATCTGCCGGCTGAGCACCGGTTGCGCGATGTGCAGCGCGGCGGCGGCCCGGCCGAAGTTGAGCTGTTCGGCGACCTCCACGAAGTAGCGCAGCTTGCGCAGATCCAGATCCATGCCCGCAGGGTATCGATCGCGTCGACAAAGGTCTTGGACCCGACCGGGCGAACCAGAACATGCTTGATTCATGCGAGCCGCGCAATTGGACGCCCCCAACACCACGTTGTCGCTGGTCGAAAGGCCGGTGCCGGAACCTGGTCCGGGCGAGATCCTGATCAAGGTCAATGCCTGCGGGATGTGCTTCACCGAGGTCAACCTGGTGGAGGGGCACTACCCGTTCGCCCGGTTCCCGGTGGTGCCCGGGCACGAGATCACCGGCACCGTGGCCGCCCTCGGCACGGGGGTGAGCTGGCCGGCGGTGGGCACCCCGGTCGGCGCCCAGTTCCTCTACGACTCGTGCGGGCACTGCGACTACTGCGTGCGCGGCGAGCAGATCCTCTGCCCGAACAAGCGGATCACCGGTATCGGCGTGGACGGGGGATACGCCGAGTACATGATCGCTCGGGAAGGCTTCGTCACTCCGCTGCCGGACGGCCTGGACCCGGTGGCCGCCGCGCCGCTGATGTGCGCGGGGATCACCGCGTTCAACGGGCTGCGCCAGGGCGGCGCGCGGGCCGGCGCGCGGGTGGCGGTGATCGGCGCCGGTGGGGTCGGTGGGCTGGCGGTGCGGTTCGCCGTGGCCATGGGCGCCCGGGTGGCCGTGCTGGGCCGGTCGGCCGACGGTGCCGAAGCCGCCAAGGAATTGGGCGCGGAGCGGTACGTCAATATCGGAGCCACCGCCGAGCAGGACCCGGCCGAGGCGCTGCGGGCCTGGGAGGGCGGCGCCAACCTGATCGTCAACGGCGCGCCCAGTTCCGCCGCCGCCGCTGCCACCCTCGGCGGGCTGGCCCCGGACGGCACGCTGCTGCTGCTCGGCTACGGCCCGGACCCGCTGGTGCTGCCCACCATGCCCATGGTGCTCGGCCGGCTGCACGTGCTGGCCAACCCGTCCGGCTCGCCGCACGACCTGCGCGACACCCTCTCCTTCGCCGCCGCGCACGGCATCTTCCCCCAGGTCACCCCGGTCTCCCTGGACGAAGCGCCCTCGGTGCTGACGGACATGGCCGCCGGTTCCTCCCGGGGCCGTCACGTCATCCACTTCTGAGGTTTCCCGAGTTCGGAAAGGAACCACCAATGTCCCAGGTCGTCCTGGTCACCGGCGCATCCAGCGGGTTCGGCAACCTGATCGCGCGCACCCTGGCCCGAGGCGGGCACACCGTCTACGCGAGCATGCGGGACACCGCCGGCCGCAACGCCCCCCGCGTCGCCGAGGTCAGGGCCTGGGCCGAGGAGTCCGGCGTGGACCTGCGCACGGTGGAGCTGGACGTGCTCTCGCAGGTGTCCGCCGACGCGGCCGTCCGGCAGATCGTCAACGAGTGCGGCCGCCTGGACGTGGTGGTGCACAACGCCGGCCACCTGACCGTCGGCCCCACCGAGGCGTTCAGCACCGAGGAGATCGCCGGGCTGTTCGACACCAACGTGCTGGGCACCCACCGGGTGAACCGGGCCGCGCTGCCGGTGATGCGCGACCAGGGTCAGGGCCTGTTGCTGTGGATCAGCAGCACCACGGTGTTCGGCGGCTACCCGCCGTTCATGGGCGCCTACGCGGCCACCAAGGCCGCCGTGGAGGGCCTGCTGCGCACGCTGGCCATGGAGGTGTCCCGGTTCGGTATCGAGACGGCCACCGTGGTGCCGGGCGCGTTCACCGCCGGCACCGAGCACTTCCCGCACGCCTCCCACCCCGCCGACTCGTCGCTGGCCGTTGTCTATGACGGCCGCTACGACGGGCTGGACGCCCAGGTGGGCCGGCGGCTGGCCGAGCTCACCCCGGCGGACGCGCCGACCGCGCAGGCGGTGGCGGACGCGGTCGCTTCGGTGGTGGCCACCCCGCACGGCCAGCGCCCGTTCCGCACCCTGGTCGACCCGGTCGGCGACGGCGCCGCCGAGGTACTGGAGGTCACCGAGCGGGTCCGCGTCGACTTCGCCAAGCGCCTGGGCATCGACGACCTCTGGCACCCATCAGCGGGCTGACCCGTCGGCGGGCGGGCCGGGTCGCGGTTAGCGCCCCGGTTGCACGGCGACCGGGGCGGTGCCGCCCGGCGCGAACACACACACCGCCTTGGCGGAGCGGGCGCATTCCTTGGCCGCCTCGATGCGCAGGTACTCCAGGTAGTTCGGGTCGCCCAGCGCCCGGGACAGCTGGGCCTGGGCGGCGGCCAGGTCGACCGCCGACTTCTTGGCGTTCCGTGCCTCGCGGATCTTCGGGTCGGTGTAGTCCGCACTGATGATCAGCAGCTCCACCGGCGGGCAGGGCAGCAGCCGGGGGTCGGTGGCCTTCGGGTTGCCCGGGTTGTCCCGGTTGAACGAGGGTCCGCAGAAGAACTGGGCGCCGGTCTGGCGCTCCAGATAATCCTGGAAGCGCCGGCCGACGTCCGCCTGCAGCAGGGTCAGCGCGCCGGTGTCCGAACCGCCGATCTGCAGGTTGTTCACGATGGCATCGCCGTCGTACCGGCGCGCCTCGTCCTTGAACGCCGACTCCAGCTGCGGGTACAGCTTCTCCCGCAGCAGCCGCCGCCAGCCCTCGGTGTCCTGCCCGGTGTCGTCCAGTTGGCAGTTGTAGTGCTTGCACACGTCCTCGAAGAACCGGCGCAGCGTGCCACCCGGGTAGCCGGGTATGTCGTCGTCGCGGGTGTTGATTTTGAACGCCGCACTGATCTCGAAGTCCACCAGCGTGCCGCTGGTCTCCGCCGTGCCGCCGGCCGGCACGCTGATCACGGTGTTGATGTCGGCCCGCTCGTCCCGGCGCACGATGAAGCTGCGCTGGGCGGTGGTGAGCTTGTAGATGTTGTCGTTGGCCACCCACTCGACGTCGCCGGGCTCCACCACGTTGGCGAACTGCTGCCCCTCGAAGCTGCCCGCCGTGTAGTGCAGCCCGATCGCATCCGGCTCCACCTCGGTGGCCGCGCAACCGCTGAGCACGGTCACCGCCAGCAGCGCGCAGCACAGAATGGGCTTGTTCCTGGTCACGTGTGGCCCCCCTCTACGTGGCCCACGAAGGGTATCCCGGATTGGTGACGTAACGTAATCGTCGATTACCACGTCGGTGGCATCGGACGGAGGTGGGCGTGGACCGACTGGCTGACGTGCGCGCGATCGACGGCCGCGGCGAGGCCGACCGGGTGGTCACCGACCTCGCGCGGCGGATTCGCCAGGGCGACCTGGTGCCCGGCCAGGTCGTCCGGCTGCGCGAGCTCGCCGAACGGCGCGGAATTCGCACCCGCGCGCTGGTCATGGCCTGCACCAGCCTGGAGCGCGAGGGCCTGCTCACCCTGCGCGGCGACGTGGCCGTCGTGGCGCCGCTGGATCTGGGCGAGGTGCGTTCCGCCTACGAACTGCTGCGCCGGCTGGAACCGGACCTGATCACCCGGGCCAGCGCCCTGGCGCGCCCGGAACAGCTCGAGCGGTTGCGCGCGATGATCCCGGGCGACGGCGACGACCGGCAGACCAGTTCCGCCGTTGTGATCAACTTTCTCACCGAGCTGTGCCGCCCCGCCGCCTCCGGGTGGGACCTGCGGATATACGACGAGATCCGCCGCGACCTGCAGCGTTACCTGCGGCTGGGCTTCCAGGTGATCGAGGGCGGCTCCGCGCCCGGCCGGTCCCGGCGGGCGGAGGACTCCGACCGCAACGCGCTGTGCCACGACCTTCTGGACCGCTACCTGGCCCAGGACGTCGCCGGCCTGCGTGCGGTGATCACCGAGTTCCGGCGCCGCGGCCAGCAGGTCGCCGAGCTGAGCTTCGAGGCCGGTCACCCGTCCCGGCGGACGCTGCGGCTGGGCTGACCCGGCGCGCCCGGACTCGGGTTTGGCGGGCTCGGGCTCGGCGGGATCGAACTCGGCGGGATCGGGCTTGGCGGGATCGAACTCGGCGAGATCGGGCCCGGCAGGCTCGAGCTCGGGATCGGCGGGCTCGGGTTTGGCGGGCGATGGCCGGGGCTCGGCGCGCGGGGGCCGGCCGGGGACACCGGGGGGCCGAACGCGAGCACCCCGATGGCCAGCAGCGGGGCGGCCGCGAACACCAGCAACGACTCCGGGGCGGTCGCGCCGCCAGCCAGCAGCAGCCCGCCGATGGCCGGCCCGGCCGCGCCGAGCAACCGGCCGAAGGTGAACACCAGGCCCAGCCCGCTGCCCCGGATCGCGTCCGGGTAGTAGATGCCGATGTAGGCCATGAGCAGGTTCAGCGAGCCGATCGAGCCGGCCCCGACCACCAGCACCAACAGGTGTACCCACGGCGCGGGCGGCTTCGCCGCGATCGCGGCCAGAGCCAGCACCGCGCAGCCGAAGGTGACCAGCACGACCCCCTTGCTGCCCCGGCGGTCCGCGATCAGCCCGCCCCCGAACGACCCGGCCGCCGCGCCCAGCTGCATCAGCGCGAGGAACACCAGCGAGGACCCGAGCCCGTAGCCGGCCTGGATCATGATGGTGGGCAGCCAGGTGGTGGCCGCGAAGGTCAGCAGCAGGGCCAACCCGCCGGCCAGCCAGAACAGCAGCGTGGCCCGCAGGTGGGTCCGGTCCAGCAACGCGCGCGGCGCGACCAGCGGGCTTGCCGGGCGGGTCTCGGTCGTGCCTTCCCGGACCAGCCGGTGCACCGATCGCGGGAAGCGCGGCACCAGCACCGACACCACCAGCGGCAGCGGCAGCGCGCCCAGCCAGAACAGCGCCTGGTAGCCGAAGGCCGGCGCGACCCACAGAGCGGCGAGTGCGGCCACCGCGCCTCCCGCACCGGCCACCGTGGCGACCACGGCGAAGTTGAACGACTTCCGGCCCGGCGGGGAGTACCGCATGATCATCGACTGCGCGGTCGGGGTGAACGCACCGACCCCCAGCCCGACCAGCACGCGCCCGGCCAGCAGCCATTCCGGACTCGGGGCCAGGGCGCACAGCACCGAGCCGGACGAGTGCAGCAGCACGCAGGCGGGCAGCACCCGCCCCCAGCCCAGGTAGTCGGTGAGCGGGCCGCCGACCAGCCCGCCGAGCACCATGCCGACCACCGCGAGCGAGCCGATCAGGCCGGCGTACTCCGGGGTGAACGCCCAGTCCGGGCGCTGCAGCAGGAACGGCAGCGCGGCGCCGTAAACGCCGTACTCGTAGCCGTCGTAGAGCAGTACGACCGCGCCGAGAACCCAGACGGTGAACGGCGGGCGGGTGCGCACCGTTATCACATTAGAGCGTGCCCGGGTCAGTCCTCCCGCAGGACCAGCCGGACGGTGAGCGCCAGACGGGCCGCGACGTCGTCCGCCGAGGCGCGGTGGGTGACCCAGGCGACCAGGTTGGACAGCCACACGTCACCGATCACCCGCGCGACGATCTTGTCTTCCTCGGTCGGCTCGGCGTCCCCGATGGCGAGGGTGATCATCCGCTCCAGCTGCCGGGCAACCTGGGACACCTCGGCGGCCGCCGAGGTGTCGGCGAACATGAACGCCCTGGTCATCGACTCGGTGAGCTGCGGATCGCGCTGCAGCGAACGAGTGTTGCGGACGAGCACGTAGAGCACCCGCTCGGTGGCCGTCGCGCCCGGGATGGTCATCCGCTCCAGCCGGCCCAACACCTGGTCGAACTCCCGGATCAACGCGGAGACCAGCAGGTGAACCTTGGAGGGGAAGTACCGGTAGAGGGTGCCGAGGGCAACATCGGCCCGCTCGGCTACGGCGCGCATCTGGACCGCGTCGTAGCCCCCTTTGGAAGCGAGCGCGAGCGTCGCGTCCAGGATCCGCTTACGTCGATCCCGCTGGGCGGGGGAGCCGAGGTCCTCCTCGGTCAGTGCGCTCATCGTGCTCCGTTATTGCAGGCTGTTCCGCATTGGGACGAAAGTATAGGAAGTGCTACGACAGTATCAGTCGTTGGGCGAAAACTGGAACACGTTCTATGCTCGGACGATGAGCAGTGGCAAGACGACGGCGCCGTCCGGCGCGGCTACCCCGGTGGCGGACACCGAGGAACGGCGCGCGCTGGCCGCCGCCATCGGCGAGGTCGCGGCGAAGACCCGGCCGGTCGCCGCCGTGCGTTCCGCCGACCCGGAGGCGGCCGGCGAGTGCTGGTCGGGGCTGGCCTCGGTCGGCGTGTTCGGCCTGGCACTGCCCCCTTCTCACGGTGGGGCGGGTGGCGGGGTATTGGACGCTTCCACCGCACTGGAGCGGTGCGGCGCCGAGCTGGTGCCCGGGCCGGTGCTGCCCACGGTGGTCGGTGGGTTGCTGCTCGCCGGTGCCGGCGAGCAGCCCGTGAGTGATTTGTGTGGCTATAGCCACACAAATCACTCACAAGGCGCCTGCTCCGAGGGCACCCTGTCGTTCTCCCTCGGCCTGGACCCTTCGGAGCTGACCGCCACCGCGACGGCGGACGGCCTGGTCGTCACCGGTGAGGTGCACGCGTTGCTCGGCGACGGCCGCCCGCCGGCGCCCGAGGTGACGGCGGAGCTGCTGCTGGGCGCGCGGGACGGTTCGGGGGACGAGCGCTGGTTCACCCTGGACGCCTCGGCCCCCGGCGTCCGGATCACGCCCCGGGAGTCGGTGGACCCGGCCCGCCCGCAGGCGGTGGTCACGCTGCGCGAGGTGGCGGTGCCGGCCGACCGGGTTGTCACCCGGCTGACCGGCGAGCGGGTGCGCTCGCTGGCGGTCACCCTGGCCGCCGCCGAGCTGTCCGGCGTGGCCGGCTGGTGCCTGCGGACCGCGGTGGAGCACGCGCGGCTGCGCGAGCAGTTCGGGCGGCCGATCGGGTCGTTCCAAGCCGTCAAGCACCTGTGCGTGGAGATGCTGTGCCACGCCGAACAGATCAGCGCGCTGGCCTGGGACGCCGCTCGCGCCGCCGACGAAGACCCCGGCGAGCTGCCCCTGGCGGCCGCCGCCTGCGGCGCGTTCGCGCTGGATGCGGCCGTGCAGACGGCCAAGGACGCGATCCAGGTACTCGGCGGCATCGGGTTCACCTGGGAACACGACGCCCACCTGTACCTGCGCCGCGCCCTGGCCACCCGCTCACTGCTCGGGCCGGGCGCCGGATGGCGGCTGCGGCTGGCCGAGCTGGCGCGGCGCGGCGACCGGCGCACGCTCGGCGTGGCGCTGGACCCGGCGACCGAGGCGGACCGGCCGGCGGTGCGTGCTTCGGTGGCCGCGATCGCGGAACTGCCGGAGGCACAACGCCGGGTGGCGCTGGCCGACTCCGGGCTGCTCACCCCGCACTGGCCGGCACCGTACGGGCAGGACGCCTCCCCCGCCCGGCAGCTGCTGATAGACGCCGAACTGCGACGCGCCGGGGTCACCCGGCCGGACCTGGTGATCGGCGGCTGGGCCGTGCCCACGCTGCTGCGCCACGGCACGCCCGAGCAGATCGACCGCTTCGCCGCCCGCACCCTGCGCGGCGAGCTGACCTGGTGCCAGCTGTTCAGCGAACCGGAGGCCGGCTCAGACCTGGCTTCCCTGCGTACGCGCGCCGCGCGGGTGGACGGAGGCTGGCGGCTCACCGGACAGAAGGTGTGGACCTCGCTGGCCCGGCAGGCCGACTGGGCGATCTGCCTGGCCCGCACCGACCCGGACGCGCCGAAACACCGGGGCATCGGCTACTTCCTGGTGGACATGACCTCGCCGGGCATCGACATCCGGCCGCTGCGGGAGATCACCGGCGAGGCGATGTTCAACGAGGTGTTCCTGGACGACGTGTTCGTGCCGTCCGACTGCCTGGTCGGTTCGCCCACCGGGGGCTGGGCGCTGGCCCGCACCACGCTGGCCAACGAGCGGGTGGCGATGGGCGGCGGGTCGGCGCTCGGCGAGGGTGTGGAACGGCTGCTCGCCTGGGCGGCGGAGCCGGAGGAACGGGTCGGCGCACTGGTCGCGCAGGGGCTCGCGGTGTCCCTGCTGGAGCTGCGCGGCACGCTGCGCCGGCTGGACGGGCGGGACCCTGGGCCGGAGTCGTCGGTGCGCAAGCTGGTCGGCGTGGCCCACCGCCAGGACGTGGCGGAGGCCGCGCTGGACCTGGCCGGGCCGGCCGGCGCGTCGTCGGAAGGCGCGACCGCTCCGCTGGTGCACGAGTTCCTGCTCAGCCGGTGTCACTCCATTGCCGGCGGCACCACCCAGATCCTGCGCACGCTGATCGGTGAACGGATCCTGGGGTTGCCCCGCGAGCGTTGACCCGAGTATGAATACTAGAACACGTTTCAGTCTTTGTCGGCACCTGAGGGAGCGCACGGTGGACTTCACGCTGGACGAGACACAGCGGGAGATCGTCGACCTGGCGCGCGACGTGCTCACCCGGGAGACCGAGCCATATCTTGCCTGGAGGGCGTTGAGCCAGGCCGGACTGCTCACCCTGGCCACCCCGGAGCGGTTCGGCGGCGCCGGGCTGGGCGTGCTGGAGACCGCTCTGGTGCTCACCGAGGTCGGCCGGCAGGCCGTCCAGGTCCCGGCGCTGGAGACCCTGGCCCTCGGTGCGCTGCCCATCGCCCGCGCCGGCACCGAGGAGCAGCGCCGGACGCTGCTCGGCGCGGTGGCCGAGGGGGCCACGCTGACCGCGGCCATCACCGAGCCGTCCGCTCCCCTGCCCGCCACGCCCCGGACCACCGCCCTCCCTGACCCCTCCGGCGGCTGGGTGGTGTCCGGGACGCTGGTCGGCGTCCGTTCGGCCGGCTCGGCGCACCGGATCCTGGTGCCGGCCACGCTCGCCGGCGGAGCGCGGGCGCCCGGTTCGGCGCCCGACGGAGACCCGACCGGCACGGGGGTGCTACTGGTCGACCCCCAGACTCCCGGGGTGACCCGGACCGCCACCCGGACCTCCGCCGGGACGGCCGAGTTCACCGTGCACCTGTCCGATGCTCGGGTGCCGTCGGATGCGCTGCTCGGAGACGACCGGAGCGGCGTGGTCCTGGCCGGCCTGCACCGGTCGGCACTGGTCGGCGCGTGCGCGGTGGGTGACGGGCTGCTTTCCGGGGCGCTCCAGCTGACCGCGGACCACCTGCGCAAACGCGAGCAGTTCGGGCGCCCGCTGGCCACGTTCCAGGCGGTCGCGCAGCAGGTGGCGGACGCCTACCTGGCATCCCGGACGCTGCACCTGGCCACGCTGGCCGCCTGCTGGGAGCTGGACTCCTCATCTTCTGACGCCGGCGCCGAGTCGGGTGACGTGGAGGTCGCCGGGTACTGGCTGGCCGAACGCGCGCTCCCGGCCCTGCACGTGTGCCAGCACCTGCACGGCGGGCTGGGCATGGACGTGAGCTATCCGCTGCACCGGCACTACGCGATGACCAAGGACCTCACCCGGTTCGTCGGCGGGGTGGACCGCCGACTGGCCGGACTGGCGTCGTGACCTGGGGGTTCGGGTGCATTTGGAGTTGACCGCCGACCAGCGGCGGCTGCGCGGCGAGCTGCGCTCCTACTTCGCCGGGTTGATCACCCCCGAGGAACGGGTGGTGATGCTCACCGAGCGACACGGCCCGGTCTACCGGGACGTGGTCCGGCGGATGGGACGGGACGGCTGGCTGGGCGTGGGCTGGCCGGTGGAACACGGCGGGCACGGCTTCGGCCAGGTGGAACAGCAGATCTTCGTGAACGAGGCGGCGCGCGCCGACGTCCCGCTGCCCTCGGTGACCCTGCAGACCGTCGGGCCGACCCTGCTCGAGTACGGCACGCCCGAGCAGCGCGAACGGTTCCTGCCGTTGATCCTTTCGGGCGAGGTGCACTTCGCCATCGGCTACACCGAGCCGGAGGCGGGCACCGACCTGGCCTCGCTGCGCACCTCGGCGGTGCGCGATCCGTCCGGCGGCTACGTGGTGAACGGGCAGAAGATCTTCACCACCGGCGGGCACGACGCGGACTTCATCTGGCTGGCCGCGCGCACCGACCCGGCGGCGCCCGCGCACCGGGGGATCTCCATCCTGATCGTGGACACCACCGACCCCGGATACTCCTGGACCCCGATCATCACCTGCGACGGCGCGCACCACGTGAACGCCACCTACTACAGCGACGTGCGGGTGCCCGAGTCGATGCTGGTGGGCGAGGAGAACCGCGGCTGGAAGCTGATCACCACGCAGCTGAACCACGAGCGGGTCATGCTGGGTCCGGCGGGCCGGGTGGCCGCGCAGCTGGACCGGGTGCGCTCCTGGGCCGACTCGCGCCAGGCGCCGGACGGGACCCCGCTGCTGGAGCTGCCCGACGTGCGGCGCGCGCTGGCCCGGGGACGGGCGGCGTGCCGGGTGAACGAGCTGCTCAACTGGCAGGTGGCGGCGGCGGTCGGCGCGGTGGACGTGGCGGACGCCTCGGCCACCAAGGTTTTCGGCTCCGAGGTGCTGCAGTGGCTGGGCCGGGAGCTGGAGGAGATCGTCGCCCGGCACGGCGACCCGGCCGAGGAGGAAACCGCCGACCTGGTCCGCTGGCTGGACGTGCAGGCCAAGCGGAACCTGGTGATGACCTTCGGCGGCGGCGTCAACGAGATCCAGCGCGAGTTCATCGCCGCCTTCGGGCTGAGCCTGCCCCGGGTGCCGCGATGAGTTCCGCGCAGATCCTGGCGGCGGCCGAGAAGCTCTACGCGCAGGGGGACAGCGCGCCGTACCCGGCCCGCGACCCGGTGAACGTGCCGATGATCAACAACTGGACCGAGGCGCTGGGCGACGCGGATCCGCGCTACCCGGACCTGGCCCCTCCGGCGATGGTGCAGGTGTGGACCATGCGCGGGCTGCACGGCAGCCGCCCGCCGGACGACCCGCTGGCCGTGATGACCCGGGTACTGGACGAGGCCGGCTACACGTCGGTGGTGGCCACCGACTGCGAGCAGACCTACCACCGATACCTGCGTCCGGGCGAGCACGTCGCGGTGCGCAGCCGGCTCACCGAGGTGACCGGGCCGAAGCGCACCGCGCTGGGCGAGGGCTGGTTCGTCACCACGCTGAGCACGTGGACGGTGGCCACCGGCCCGGACACCGAGCCGGTGGCCGAGATGATGTTCCGCATCCTCAAGTTCCGGCCACCGTCGGCCAAACCCGCGCCGGCGGCGCCGCGCGGCGTGCTCCGTCCGGTGGTGAACCGGGACACCGAGTACTTCTGGGCCGGGCTGCGGGCCGGCGAGCTGCGGATCTGGCGGTGCGGTGGGTGCGGCCTGCTGCGCCACCCGCCCGGGCCGATGTGCCCCCGGTGCGGCGCGACGACCCCCTCGCACGTGGTGGCCTCCGGGCGCGGCTCGGTATACAGCTTCGTGGTGCACCACCACCCGCCGGTGCCCGGGCACGAGCCGCCGTTTGTGATCGCACTGGTGGAGTTGGAGGAGGGTGTGCGGGTGATGGGTGAGCTGTTCGGCGCGGACCCCGCGTCGGTGCGGATCGGCCTACCGGTGCGGATCGAGTTCGACCGGGTGGACGACGAGCTGACGCTCCCGGCCTGGCGGCCCCTATGACCGATGTGACTGCCGTGACCGGCCCGGTCGTCGGTGACGAGCTGCCCGAGCTGCGACTGTCCGTGACGCCCACCTTCGTGGTGTCCACCGCGCTGGCCACCCGGGACTTCCAGGACGTGCACCACGACCGGGACGCCGCCGTGGCCAGGGGCTCGAAGGACATCTTCCTGAACATCCTGACCACCACCGGCCTGGTGCAGCGCTGCGTCACCGACTGGGCCGGCTCGCGGGGGCGAGTGCTCGGGGTCAAGGTGCGGCTGGGTGTGCCGTGCTACGCCGGCGACACGCTGACCCTGTCCGGGCGGGTTACCCAGACCGAACCCGAGGTGGTGGTCGACGTGGTCGGCCGGTGCGGACTGGGCGACCATGTGACCGGGCGTGTTCGACTGAACTGGGCCGACATTCGAACAGATGTTTCACGTGAAACATCGGCGCCAGAGGCGGGGCGATGAGCTTCTCCGGTGCGACCGCGATCGCCGGGATCGGCGCCACCGAGTTCTCCAAGGAGTCCGGGCGGAGCGAGCTGCAGTTGGCCGGCGAGGCCTGCCGAGCCGCGCTGGATGACGCCGGGCTGACTCCGGCCGACGTGGACGGCATGGTGACCTTCGCGATGGACGCCAACGCGGAGATCGCGGTGGCCCGGGAGATGGGCGTGCCCGAGCTGCGGTTCTTCAGCCGCATCCCGTACGGCGGGGGCGCGGCCTGCGCGACCGTGCAGCACGCCGCGATGGCGGTGGCCACCGGCATGGCCGAAGTGGTGGTTTGTTATCGGGCGTTCAACGAGCGCTCCGGGTCGCGGTTCGGCCGGGTCCAGGCGGCGGCGGTCGCCGCGGCCACTTCGGCGGGTGTGGACAACGGCTGGCACTACCCGGTCGGGCTGAGCACCCCGGCCGGCACGGTGGCCATGTTCGCCCGGCGGTACCTGCACGAGTACGGCGCGACCAGCGAGGACTTCGGCCGGGTCGCCGTGGCCATGCGCCGCCACGCGGCGACTAACCCGAACGCGTGGTTCTACGGCCGTCCGATCACCCTGGCCGAGCACCAGGCCTCCCGGTGGATTGTCGAGCCGTTGCACCTGCTGGACTGCTGTCAGGAGAGCGACGGCGCGGTCGCGGTGGTGGTGACCAGCGCCGCGCGCGCCCGCGACCTGCCCCATCCGCCCGCCCTGGTGGCCGGCGCCGCGCAGGGCAGCGGTCCCGACCAGTTCACCATGACCAGCTATTACCGCGAGTCGCTGGCCGGCCTGCCCGAGATGGGCCTGGTCGGCCGGCAGCTGTGGGCGCAGACCGGGCTCACCCCGGCGGACATGCAGGTGGCCGTGCTCTACGACCACTTCACCCCGTTCGTGCTGGTCCAGCTGGAAGAGCTGGGCTTCTGCGGGCGCGGCGAGGCGCCGGGGTTCATCGCGGACGGCGGCATCGAGCTGGATGGCCGGCTGCCGGTGAACCCGCACGGCGGCCAGCTCGGTGAGGCGTACATCCACGGTATGAACGGAATCGCCGAGGCGGTCCGCCAGCTCCGCCGTACCTCGGTGAACCAGCTGCCCGACGTGGCCAATGTGCTGGTCACCGCCGGCACCGGGGTGCCCACCAGCGCCCTGGTACTCACCACAGCCTGAACCGCACCGCTGGAAAGTCGGTTGGCGGGCGCGGCCCACCGGGCCAAGGTGTTCAGCCATGCAACCCCGGCTGCACCGTGATCTCGACGCGTTCGCGTCGGTGGCCGAACCGCTGTTTCGCACCGACGCGGTGACGCACACCGTCGCACTGACCGTGCTCGCCCAGCTGCGCAGCGGTTGGTACCCGATCGAGGACGCGCGCACTCTGCTCACCGTGCACGATGGCGGCCGGGCCGTGGGGGCGACGCTGCGCGTTGCCGGTTGGCCCCTGCTGGCCAGCGGATTGCCGCCCGAGTCGGCCGAGCCGGTGGCGCGGGCGCTGCTGGAACACGACCCGGAGCTCGCGGCGGTGAGCGGCCCGAAGGACCGCGCGACCGCGTTCGCCGCTGCTTGGTTCGCGGCATACCTCGAGCAAACCGGCGCAGTGATCCCATCGGGGACCGCAGCGGGAGCCTCAACGGGACCGACCGTGGCGGCGGTTCAGGCGCCAAGTTCGGGTGCGGCCTCGGCTCCGGCGCCAAGTTCGGATGCGGCTTCGGCTCCGGCGCCGTGTTCGGGGGAAGCCTCAGCTCCGGCGCTGGCTTCGGGTGAGGCTTCAGCTCCGGCGCCGGGTTCGGGTGCGGCTTCAGCGCATGCCCCCAACCCGGCTCAGTCCCCGACGTCGGCCACCGTCGAGGTGCCAGCTCCCGCCGCGCCGCCAGGTGCGGTGGAGGAGGTGCGGCTGCGGCTGTTCCGGCTCGGCACGCTGGTCCCGCCCGAGGGTGTTTCGGGCACCGCCCGCCTCGCTGGACCGGCCGACCTCGACCTGGTCGGTAAGTGGATGCGTGAGTTCCACGCCGAGGCCGCGCCGGAGGCGCCGAGCCCGGAACCCGAGACGCTGCGCGGGCCGCTGGAACGGCCCGGCGAGCTGCGTGCACTGCTGCTCTGGCTGGACGGAGGTGAACCGGTGGCGCTGGCCGGGGCGTCGGCGCCGATCGAGGCGATGTCCCGGATCGGGCCGGTGTACACCCCGCCGGACCGGCGCGGGCGGGGCTACGGCAGCGCGGTCACCTCGGCGGCCACCCGCTGGGCGTTGGACGCCGGGGCACGGCACGTCGTGCTGTTCACCGACCTGGCCAACCCGATCTCCAACGGCATCTACCCCCGGCTGGGCTACCGACCGGTGCACGACGCGGTGCAACTCGCCCTGCCGACTCGGTCCAACTGACCGGCTGATACGGGAGATAGGCTGGCGTGGTGGTTGGGCCGGGAGATCCTGAGTGGTTGGGTACCGAGACGGCGCGGCTGCTGGAGTTCGCCGAGGGTTCCTGGCACCCGCTGGGTGGTTTCGCCCGGCAGGACGACCGGGGCGTACGAATGCTCGATGCCCCCGTCGAGCTGTGGCTGACCGGCCGGATGACGCACGTCTACGCGCTCGGTGCGCTGCTCGGGTACCCCGGCAGCGTGGCGTTGGCCGAGCACGGATTGACCGCGTTGAGCGGCCTGCTCCGGGACACCGCCCATGGCGGCTGGTACCCGAGGGTCGGCTGGGACGGCCCGATCACCACCGACAAGGAGTGCTACCAGCACGCGTTCGTCGTGCTGGCGGCCGCCAGCGCGAGCATCGCGGGCCTGCCCGGCGGACGAGAGCTGCTGGACGACGCGTTGGAACTGTTCGAGAACCGGTTTTGGTCAGACCCCGATGGCATGCTCCGGGAGACCTGGGACGAGGAGTTCCAGACCGAGGAGGCCTATCGCGGAGTCAACGCCAACATGCACGGCGTCGAGGCGTTCCTGGCCGCGTTCGACGCCACCGGGGACGCGCGCTGGGCCGATCACGCGCGGCGAATCACCGACCGGGTGGTGCGCGAGTTCACCGCGCCGAACGGCTGGCGCATCCCGGAACACTTCGACCCGGCCTGGCACGCACTGCCGGAGTACAACGCCGACAAGCCCGACGACCCGTTCCGCCCGTACGGGTCGACCATCGGGCACGGGCTCGAGTGGGCGCGCCTGTGCCTGCAGTTGCGGGTCGCGCTGGGTGCCGACACCGACACGTCCTGGCTGGTCGACGGGGCTCGGGAGTTGTGTGGCCGGGCCGTCGCGGACGGTTGGGCGGTCGACGGTGCGCCCGGCTTCGTGTACACGGTCGACTGGCACGGCACACCCGTGGTGCACCTGCGCATGCACTGGGTGCTGGCCGAAGCGGTGGGCACGGCAGCCGCACTGCATGCGGTGACCGGTGACGACGCATACCTGGACCGCTACCGGCAGTGGTGGGAGTACGCCGAGGAGTACCTGCTCGACCGCGACCTGGGCTCCTGGCACCACGAGCTGGACCGGAACAACCGGCCGAGCGCGGTGGTGTGGCCGGGCAAGGTGGACGCTTACCACGCGGTGCAGGCGACGCTGTTGCCGCGCCTGCCACTGCGCCCGTCCATCGCCGGCGCGCTCCGGGACACCGACATCGAGCTGCCGGGCGCCGACTGAACCACTAAGGCGGTTCAGTCGGCACGTTGGGCCCGGAGGCGGGCGGCGTGGGTCTGGCCCGCGCGCAACCAGTGCGCCGACAGCTCCTCGACCAGTTGCTGCTCGGACACATCGATCGTGCCGTCCAACCACTGCAAGACCGTCTCCCCGGTGCCCCCGAGCAGCATCGCCGCGGTGATCTCGAAGATCGGGTCGGGTTGGCCGGAGTCCGGCCGGTCCAGCCCGAACTGGACCACCGACCGGGTCAGCGCGCTCATTGCGACGGCGCGGTAGCGGTTGATCGCCGGTGTGCTGGCCAGCCCGCCCCAGAGCACCCTGGCGCGGCGCGGGTCGGAGATCAGGTAGCGGATCAGCCGGCTGAGCCCGCGCCGGACCAGTTCGTCGATCGGCAGGTCCCGTTGTTCGACGAACGGGCGCACCGCCTCCCGGATGAGCTGGTCCGCGAGATCCTCGACCACCGTGGCGGCCACCGAGTCGAGGTCGGTGAAGCTCTCGTAGAAGTAACGCTTGTTGAGCCGGGCCTCACCGCATAGGCGTTCTACGGTGATCTGCCGCCAGCCGTCCTCGGCCATGATGCCGAGCGCTGCCTCGAGCAGCCGTCGACGCCGCTGTGCAGCGCGATCAGCGGCGCTCAACCCGCCGTATTGGCGACCCGGGGTCTCGGTCAACGGCATCGGTGTCCCTGTGTGCGAGCCCGGCCAGCGCCGAGCGAATGCACCGTAACGGCTCGTTTCGATCTTTACCAGATATTCAGAACGATACCCAGCGTGACATTCTTGCCCGGTAAGCAGTATGTACTCACCACGTGATCGCACCCGGTCGGGGCATGCGGGAATGCCATGACCTCGAACGGTGTTTAGAAATCACACCGTTAGTTGAACGTTGAACGACTTAGGAGGGCCGACATGCCGGCGATCACTGTGGCCGATATCACTACCCTGCCCCGCATTCCCGAGCCTGGACCCACCGCCAGCGAGCGCACGGTGCGTTCGGTGACCGAGGCTCCCTCCGGCTTCGAGGGCGAAGGCTTCCCGGTGCGCCGGGCGTTCGCCGGGGTACCGCAGTCGCAGCTGGACCCGTTCATCCACCTGGACCAGATGGGCGAGGTGGAGTACGCCCCGGGCGAGCCGAAGGGCACGCCCTGGCACCCGCACCGGGGTTTCGAGACCGTCACCTACATCATCGACGGCACCTTCGAGCACCAGGACTCCCACGGCGGCGGCGGATCGATCACCAACGGCGACACCCAGTGGATGACCGCCGGCGGCGGGATCCTGCACATCGAGCGCCCGCCGGAGGCCCTGGTAACCAGCGGCGGCCTGTTCCACGGGTTGCAACTGTGGGTGAACCTGCCGCGCGCGAAGAAGGCCGTCGCGCCGAGGTACCAGGACCTGCGGGCAAACTCCGTCGGCCTGCTCAGCAGCGCGGACGGCGGCACGCTGGTGCGGCTGATCGCCGGCTCCGTGCCCGGGGTGGCCGAGGTGAGCGGACCGGGTTCCACCTACACGCCGATGGCCATGCTGCACACCACCCTGGCGCCCGGGTCACGGCTGCGGCTGCCCTGGCCGGCGGAGTTCAACGCGCTGGCCTACGTGCTGTCCGGTGCCGGTTCGGTGGGTGCGGAAGCGCGCCCGATCGGCACCGGCCAGCTGGCGGTGTTCGGACCCGGCGACGCGATCACCATCGCCGCCGACTCGCGCCAGGAGTCCCGGCACCCCGGGCTGGACGTGGTCCTGCTGGGCGGCGAGCCGATCCGCGAGCCGATCGCCTGGACCGGTCCGTTCGTGATGAACACCCGCGCCGAGGTGCTGACCGCGTTCGAGGACTACCAGGCCGGCCGCTTCGGGCAGATCCCGGAGAACTGACACGCGCAACCGAACGCCTCCCCGATACGTCACCCTGTAGAAGTACGGTGTAACCACGAGGGAGGGTGTTCGGCATGAACCGTGGCGGTGGACCTCGTTCGTGGGGCCGTCCACCGCCGTCGGCTCCCCGGCAGTCCGGTCCGCCGCGTGCGCCGGGCCGGTACGGCCCGCCGGGGCCGCCACCCGGCTACCGGCCACCCGGACACCGGCCGCCGCCACCACGCCGACCCGACGGGCAGTACGCGGTGCCCGGCGGAATGCCCCCCGGCGCCGCGCCGTACCGCACGCCGATCCCGCCCCCGCGCCGACCGCGCTGGGGGCGCCGGCTGGTCACCCTGTTGCTGGTCCTGGTGCTGGCGATGCTCGGCTACGGCGCTTACCTGGACACCAAGCTGAGCCGGGACAGCACGCTGACCAGCTACGCCGGCCGGCCGAGCAGCGAGGGCACGAACTGGTTGATCGTCGGCTCGGACAGCCGCGCCGATCTCACCGAGCAGCAGGAAGAACGCCTCGCCACCGGGCACAGCTCCGGCCAGCGCACCGACACGATCATGCTGCTGCACACCGGCAGCAACGGGACCACGCTGGTGAGCCTGCCCCGGGACTCGCTGGTGCCGATCCCCGGCCGGAACGCCAACAAGCTCAACTCGGCCTTCTCCGCCGGCGGCGCCCAACTGCTCACCCGGACCGTGGAACAGGCCACCGGCCTGCGCATCGACCACTACGCGGAGATCGGTTTCGAGGGATTCGTGCAGGTCGTGGACGCGGTCGGCGGGGTGGACATGTGCATCCCGTCCGCCATGCGCGA
This sequence comes from Actinospineispora eucalypti, assembly GCF_039543365.1. Taxonomy (NCBI): domain Bacteria; kingdom Bacillati; phylum Actinomycetota; class Actinomycetes; order Pseudonocardiales; family Pseudonocardiaceae; genus Actinospineispora; species Actinospineispora eucalypti. Next base: position 230,416 of record NZ_BAABJP010000001.1, on the reverse strand, counting down.
CCCGCTGGCCGGGCTCAACATCAAGGCCGGCTGCCAGGAGCTGAACGGCCCGACCGCCCTCGGCTACGTGCGCAGCCGGGCCACCCCGCGCGCCGACCTGGACCGCATCGAGCACCAGCGCCTCTTCCTGTCCGCACTGATGAAACGCCTGGTCAGCCCGTTCACACTGGCCAACCCGGTGCGCCTGGTCGCCCTCGGCGAGGCCATCCCGGGCGCGCTCAAGATCGACTCCGGCGACCACGTCTGGCACCTGGCCAGCCTCGGTCTGGCTATGCGTGGGCTCTCCGCCGGCGACGGGGCGACGACCACGGTGCCGATCGGCGGCACCGGCACGGTGAACGGCTCATCCATCGTCCGCTGGGACAAGGGCCGCGCCAAGCAACTCTTCTCCACCCTCGCCGCCGACCGCCCCGTCCCCAAGTCCCTCCTCAACTAACCACCCCAAAACCCGGCCCCCGCACCCGGCGAGTCGGGCTTTCGCACACGGCGAGTCGGGGATTCATGCACGGCGAGTCGGGGATTCGTGCACGGCGAGTCGGGGATTCGTGCACGGTGAGTCGGGACTTGGTGCACGGTGAGTCGGGATTTCGCGCACGGTGAGTCGGGAATCTGGGTACGCAGGGTCACGGCTCAACGGACGGCTCGGCGGCGGCGATTCGGGGCCGGCCGGGTTCCTCGAACCGTGCCAGGATCGATCTCGTGACCAGCGCGGATTGGCATGATCTGCTCGCCGAGGCCTGGCGAGCGGTCGCCGGCGAGGCACCACTCCCGGCCCACCTCAGCGTCGACCACGTGCCGCGTGATCAACTCCCCGCCGACGTGCCGGTTGCGGACACCGCCATCGCCTGTATCGGCGCGGCGCTCCTGGCCGCCGTGGCGCTCGGTAAGGGTCCGGAGGACCAGGCCGGGAGCAGCCGGGCAGCTTCGCTACGCGGTGATCATCTGGCGGCGGCGGTGCGGAGTGAGAGTTATCTGACCGTGGGCGGCCGAGCGGCCGGACCGGGCTTCGCACCGCTGTCCCGGTTCTGGCGCACCGCCGACGGCTGGGCGCGCACGCACGCCAACTACCCCTGGCACCGCCGCGCGCTCCTCGGTGCGGTGGGGCTGCCCGACCACGGGACCGATGACACCGAACTGGCGGAGCGACTGGCCTCCGTATTCGGTGAGCTTCCGGCCGCCGAGGTCGAGCGGATAGTCGTCGAGGCCGGCGGGGTCGCCGCCGCGATGCGCACCCCGGACGAGTGGCTGCGTCACCCACACGGCCGGGTCGTCGCGGAGCAACCGCTGATCGGACTCACCCGGCACGAGCCCGGACGGCCACGCCCACGCCCCGCCGGCGGCCCGCTGCCGGCAGAAGGAGTGCGGGTGCTGGACCTGACCCGAGTGATCGCCGGGCCGGTCGCCACCCGGTACCTGGCTGCGCTCGGCGCGGATGTGCTCCGGCTCGACCCGCCGGACCGCCCCGAGCTGACCCTGCACCGGTACGACGGCCTGCCCGGCAAGCGCAGCGCGCTGCTCGATGCGTCCACCCGCGCCGGCCGGACCACGCTGCACGAGCTGCTGGCGGGGGCCGACGTGCTGGTTCACGGGTACCGGCCGGGCGCTCTGGACCGATTCGGCCTGGACGCGGAAACCCTCGCGGAACGGCATCCCGGCCTGGTCGTCGTCACGCTGTCGGCCTGGGGAGGGCGGGGTCCGTGGGGCGACCGCCGGGGGTTCGACAGCATCGTGCAGGCAGGCGTGGGCATCGCCGCGCGCGAGTCACCCGGCGACGGGCGCCCCGGCGCGCTGCCCTGTCAGCTGCTCGACCACGGCACGGGCTACCTCTGTGCCGCAGCCGCACTGGACGGCCTGCGCCGCCAGGCCGAGTCGGGTGGCGGCTACCTGCGTGAGCTGTCCCTTGCCCGGACCGCGCACTGGTTGCTCGGCCAGCCCTCGATCCCGGCCGCCCCCGGCGTGGAACCGGTTGCCGACGGAGACTGGTTGGTCGACCTGCGCGGGGATCGTGGGCGAGTGCGCACCGTGGCCCCGCCCGGGGCCATCGACGGCCGTCAGCTCGGGTGGCCGGACGAGCTCATCGCATACGGCGCCGCCGACGCGCGCTGGTAAGCCGCCGCGACGCACCTCAAACCCCGAGATTCCGGTACCCGAAACCCCGACTCGCCGTACTCAGATCCCCGACTCGCTGTACCCGAAACCCCGACTCGCCGTACCCAGATCCCCGACTCGCTGAGTACGGGAGGCCGACTCGCGGGGGGGTTCGGGGGAGGGTGGGTGGTTAGGCGCCTTTGCGGGTGGTGGGTTTGGTGCGGGACTTGGGGGTGCTGGGTTTCTTGGGTGATTTGGCCGCCGGCTCGGATTTTGTGGTGTCGGACTTCGGCTTGGGGCGCTGGGCCGGGACCTTGGGGGACGGTGCGCCGGAGGACTTGGCGGTGGCGGCTTCCACGCTGCGCTGCAGGGCGGTGAGCAGGTCACTCATCCCGTCGCCGCCGGCGCCTCCGCCCGCCGAGGCGGCCGCTGGGGCCTCCCGGGTGTCCCCGGCGGACCGCTTGCGTTCCAGCAGGTCCTCCACCGCGGTCAGGTACTCGTCGGTGAACCGGGTCGGGTCGAACTCCGCGCCCAGGCTGTCGATCAGCGACGCGGCCATCTGCATCTCCTGCGGCCGCAGCTCCACCGAGGCGTCCAGGATGTCGAACTCCGGGGCACGCACCTCGTCCGGCCAGAGCATGGTCTGCAGCACGATCACGTTGTCCCGCACCCGCAACAACGCCAGCGTGGACCGCTGCCGCAGCGCGACCTTCACCACGGCCATCCGGTCGGTCTCCCGCAACGCCTCACGCAGCAGGGCGTACGGCTTGGCCGCCTTCGACTCGGGCTCCAGGTAGTAGCTCTTCTCGAAAAGTAACGGGTCGACCTGGTCGGCCGGGACGAACTCGAGCACCTCGATCTCCCGGCCGCCCGCCACCGGAAGGGTTTCCAGGTCGGCCTCGTCCAGGGTGATCAGCTCGCCGTCCTCGGTCTCGTACCCCTTGACGATGTCCGCGTAGTCGACCTCCTGGCCGCACACCTCGCACACCCGCCGGTAGCGGATCCTGCCGCCGTCTAAACCGTGCACCTGGTGAAACCGGATGTCGTGGCTGGCCGTCGCCGAGTACAGCTTCACCGGGACGCTGACCAGACCGAATGACACCGCGCCCGTCCACATCGCGCGCATAGAGCCCACCTCTCCCCGCCGACAAGGTGCTCCAGTGACAGCATGAAGGCGTGGACCCCATGCTCGCCACCCCTGGCCCGTTACCGGCCGGTCCGGAGTGGTACTACGAGGTGAAATGGGACGGCATGCGCCTGCTCGCCGACCTTTCCGCCGAGCGGGGCCTGCGGCTGACCAGCCGCACCGGGCGGGACGTCACCGCGCACTTCCCCGAGCTGGCCGAGCTGGCCGCGCTCGCCCCGGACGTGCTGCTGGACGGCGAGGTGGTGCAGATGGTCGGCGGGCGGCCGTCGTTCGCCGCGCTGTCCGAGCGGTTCCACCGGGTGCCGACGCCGGCGGAGGTGGCCGCCGGGCCGGTGGTCTACATGGTGTTCGACATGTTGCGCCTCTACGGTGTGCCGCTGCTCTCCCGCACCCAGCAGGAGCGGCGGGACACGCTGGACCGGCTGGCCTTCGACGAGTTGGTCCGGGTGCTGCTCTCGCCGGCGTACGAGGACGGCGGGGCGCTGCTCGCGGCCACCGAGCGGCAGGGCCTCGAGGGAGTGGTGGCCAAGCGCCGGGACGCCATCTACCGGCCGGGCCAGCGCACGCGTTCCTGGGTGAAGGTGGCGCACCGGCGTACCCAGGACTGCCTGGTCGGCGGCTGGCGCACGGAGAAGGACCACCCGTCCCGGATCGGCGCGCTGCTGCTGGGGGTGCCCGGGGACGACGGCCTGAAGTTCGCCGGGCGGGTCGGGTCCGGGGTCGCCGGGGACGCGATGCAGCGGGCACTGCGGACGGCGCTGGTGGACCGGGCCGAGTCGCCGTTCACCGAGCCGCTGCCCAAGCTGGACGCGACCGGCGCGCGGTGGTGCGAGCCGACGGTCACCGTGGAGATCAGCCACACCGGTTGGACCGACGGGCACCGCCTGCGTCACCCGGTTTTACAGCGGTTGCGCCTGGACCTGTAACCCGGAATGGGTCCAGGATCTTCAGCCATGGATTTCAAATCGCTGACCGACAAGGCCAAGGGACTGCTCGGCAAGCACGACGACAAGGTGGACCAGGCGCTGGACAAGGCCGGCGAAGCCGCCAAGAAGAAGTTCGCCGGGCACGACGAGCAGATCGACAAGGTGGTGGGGAAGGCCAAGGAGCACGACTGGGACGGCACCGGTGAGGGTGGCCAGCAGCCACCGCCCGAGGGCGGCCAGCAACCGCCGGCGGAGAACCGCCCGCAGTAGTCGGGCCGTTGCCCCCGCTTCGATTCGGCTGATCGCCCGCAAGGCGCTACCGTGACGCTGGTGACCGCGATGTTCACCTGGCAGGGCGTTGACGACACCGGTTTGGAGAGCGCCCGCGTGCTGCTCGGCGAAGGCGGGCTGCGCGCACTCGGACGGATGGTGCGCACGCCGCGCGAGGGTGACGCGTTCACCGCGTCGTACCGGCTTTTCGTCGGTGAGGACGGCATCCTGTCACGACTGTCCGTGACCAGCGCGACCGGCGAGCGGGAGCGCAACCTGACCCTGAACCGCACCGAGGACGGCTACTGGCTGCTGGACACCGGTTCCGGCAAGGCCGGCTCACGCACCGAGTTCGGCGGCGCGTTGGACGTGGACCTGCAGTTCAGTCCGCTGTACAACGCGCTGCCGATCCGGCGTCTGGGGTTGCACGTGGGTGCCTCGGGCGACGTCGAGCACGAGATCCCGATGGTCTTCGTGATGCTGCCGACCCTGGACGTGGAACTGGTCACGCAGTGCTACCGGACGGTGTCCACGCTGGACCAGCGGGAGCGCGCGCTGATCGGATTCCGCGGCCACGACTTCACCGCGGAGATCGAGGTCGACGGGTCCGGGATGGTCACCCACTACCCGGAGCTGGCCAGCAGGCGCTAAGCCGACCAGCCGGTGAGTTGAGTGCCGGCGTGGCCCAGTTTGCGCAGCTCGGCCAGGTCGAGCGGGGCGCGCGGGATGGTGCGCCGGGCCGGGGCCGAGCGCAGCTCGTGCCACTCCATGCGGGCCTGGTGGCCGGCGTTCACGGTCGCGGCCAGGCCGCCGGTCGACGCCAGCGAGCCCCGGGCCGCGCCCAGGCGGCCGAGGGCGTCGTCCACCGCCGGCAGCAGGCCGGCGCGGTTGCCCTCGCACATGGCCAACACCAGCTCCGGGCGGGTGTCCATGACCCGGGTGGCGTCGGCGAACGAGCCGGCGGCCAGGGTCAGCGCCAAGGCGCCGTCGTCCCCACCCGCGCCGCTCCACGGGTCGTTCCCGGCGGCGGCCACCGAGGCCAGGATGGCGGCGAACAGGTGCGTCAGGTGGGAGATCCGGCCCACGGCCGCGTCGTGTTCCCGCACGCCGGACGGAACGACTAGCGAGCCGCACGCCCAGGCCAGCTCGGCCACGTCGGCCCACACCTCGGGGTCCGTGTCGTCCTCCGCGATGACCACCCAGTTGGCGCGATCGAACAGCTTCGCCGAGCCGGCCGGCCAGCCGGACTCGGCCGTGCCGGCCATCGGGTGCCCGCCCACGTAGCGGGTGCGCGGGGCCAGCCTCAGGACCGCCTCGGTGACCGGCGCCTGCACGCTGACCACGTCGGTCAGGCGGCATTCCGGGGCCATCGCGTCCACCCGCCGGAGCACGGTGGCAACCGCCGTCAACGGCGTGGCCAGGACCACCAGGGCATCCTCGTCGCGGGCCCGCAGCAGCGCCTCGTCGGTGTCGCGGGCCACGTCGTAGCCGTCGGCGCGCGCCGCGTCGGCGGTTTCGACCGAGGCGGTCGCCCCCCAGGTCACCCGCCCCGCCGCCGTGGCGGCACGAACCAGCGAGCCGCCGATGAGCCCCAACCCGATCACACAGATCGGCCGATTAGTCACGGCCGTCGAGCGTAGTCCCCGCCGATCGGGGCGTTGCGAATACCTACGCAGAGCCGCTCTGCCCGCGGCGAAGCGACACTGATCGGGTGGGCGTACCGCTCCTCGTCCCACAGCGACCACTCAGCGCAGCGAACCGCGCGATAACCGGCGATCGCGTTGCGCACGGTTTCCCTTTCCGGGCGGATCGGTAGCTTGATGCGGCAGGTTCTGGGGGGCGCCACGGTGCCGGTCCGGCGCGGTGGCGTCAGCGCAACCTGCCAGTTTGGTGAAGGGTCCGGGAGAAACCAAGTGACGACGCCAATGATGCGCGCAAGCCACGCGCACCGCGCAGCGGATCAGGTTATGCATGCGACTCGGCCGGTTCTCGGCCGCTGTCACCGCTGCGGCGAACAGGTCATCGGCTGCCGGGACTCGGAAGATCGGGTGGTCGCGGTCCACCCGGTGCCGGTCCCCGGTGGTGAGTTGATCATCAATGGTGACCAGTCGCGGATCGTCCAGGTGCTGTCCTCGCGGGAGGCCTCGGCCGCCCGCAGGCGCGGTGACCTGGGCTTTCTGCCCCACGCCCGGACCTGTCGGCAACTGGGCAACTAACGGAGCGCGTCCAGCGCCAGCGCGGCGTACATGGCCACCCCGTCGACCATGGCGGCCTCGTCGAACTGCACGCGGTTGGAGTGGTTCGGCGCGGCGCTGTCCGGGTCCAGGTGGGGCGGGCAGCCGCCGAGGAAGGCCAGCGCACCGGGCACCCGGGCCAGCACGTAGGAGAAGTCCTCCGAGCCCATGATCGGTGAGTTCATCGGGGTCACCCGGGACGGACCGAGCACCGAGGCGGCCAGGCCGTCGATGCGGGCGGCCGCGTCGGTGTCGTTCGAGGTCACCGGGTAGCCGGGGTCGATCCGCACGCTGGCGCTGCAGCCGTACGCGGCGGCGGTGTACTGGCAGCAAAGCTGCGCCTGCTCGCACAGGTAGGCGCGGGTGGAGTCGGACAGCGTGCGGATGGTGGCTTCCAGGAACGCGGTCTCCGGGATCACGTTCCCGGTGGTTCCGGCGCGCAGCTGGGCCACCGTGATGACCGCCGGCTCGTGCGCGCTGATCCGCCGGGTGAGCATGGTCTGCAGCGCGCCGACCATCGCGGCGGCCGCCGGCACCGGGTCCAGGGCGTCGTGCGGGGCGGAGGCGTGCCCGCCGCGCCCGTGCACGGTGACCCGCAGCGAGTCGTGCGCGGCCATCAGCGGCCCCGGCCGGGTCTGCACCGTGCCGCTGGGCATGGTGGCGCTGATGTGCAGCGCGTACGCCAGGCTGGGCACGCCGGCCGGCCCGGAGGCGTCCAGCAGCCCTTCGTCGATCATGTAGCGGGCGCCGTGCAGGCCTTCCTCGCCGGGTTGGAACATGAACAGCACCCGCCCGGCCAGGTCCGACCGCCGGTCCACGAGCAGCCGGGCCGCCGAGGCCAGCATCGCGGCGTGGGTGTCGTGCCCGCAGGCGTGCATCACCCCGTCCACGGTGGACGCGTAGGGCAGCCCGGACGCCTCGGTCAGCGGCAGCGCGTCCATGTCCGCCCGCAGTAGCACGGTGGGTCCCGGCCGGTCGCCCTCCAGCACGCCGACCACCGAGCCGCAGGTGCGCCCGGTGTGCGTCTTGATCGGCAGGTCGGACAGCTCGCTCAGCACGGCGGCCTGGGTGAGCGGCAGCCGCAGGCCCAGCTCGGGATTGCGGTGCAGGCTCCGGCGCAACGCCACGGTGCGCGGCTGCACGGCGTGCGCGGCGTCCCGGAGTCCGGGAAACTCGGGTGCGGCGTGGTCGGGCATAGCTTCAGATACTGACACAGCGCTTAGTAACCCGATCGGGTCCGCTACCAGCTGGTAGTAGGTATCGGGCGGGCCAACTCGACTGGACCAACGGGTCAACTTCCGGATGTGGTTTGGAGCACACGCCCAACTGGGCTTACCTTGGTGTTATGTCCGTCCAGTCAGTCCGTGACCCTGCCGACGCCCGAGCCGGCGGCAAGACCGAGGCTCGGGACGATGTGCTGCCGGGATACGCCGTTGCGGTGATCCGGGAGGAGGGCCGGTGGCGCTGCGTGCGCCTGGCCAAGGACGCGTTGGTCGACCTGGACAAGGCGATCACCGAGCTGCGCTCGCTGAGATCCACCGGCGCGGTGCTGGGCCTGCTGGCGGTCGACGACTGCTTCTTCGTGCTGCTCCGCCCGATTCCGGGCGGGGTGGAGCTGATGCTGTCCGACGCGGTGGCCGCGCTGGACTACGACGTGGCCGCCGACGTGCTCGACCTGCTGCGGGTGGACCTGCCACCGGAGGACGCGGCGGACGACGAGCCGTGGCCGGAGGGCGACATGTCCATCATCGCCAACCTGGGCATGCCGGCCGACGAGCTGGAGGTGCTGGCCGGCGAGTGGGAGCTCTATCCCGACGAACAACTGGCCGCCATCGGCCGCCGGTGTGGTTTTGCCGACGCGCTGGCCGAGGTGGTCGGCGGTCGCTGAGCCCGCCATGCACAGCAAGGCCGACGAGGACCTGATCCGGCGCGCACTCGCCGTCGCCGCCGGGGCGCTGAACACGGAGGACGTGCCGGTCGGCGCCGTCGTGCTGGACGCGGACGGCGTCGAGCTGGCCGCCGCGTGCAACGCCCGCGAGGCGCACAGCGACCCGACCGCGCACGCCGAGATCCTGGCGCTGCGCGAGGCGGCGGCCAAGGCCGGCCGGTGGCGGCTGGACGGCGCCACCCTGGCGGTCACCGTGGAGCCGTGCACCATGTGCGCCGGGGCGATCGGCCTGGCCCGGGTGTCCCGGGTGGTGTTCGGCGCCTGGGAGCCGCGCACCGGTGCCGTGGGCTCGCTGTGGGACGTGCTGCGCGACCGGCGGGTGCTGCACCGGCCGGAGGTGGTCGGCGGGGTGCTCGCCGAGGAGTGTGTGGACCTGCTCACCCAGTTCTTCGCGAACCGTCGGGGCCACCAGGCACACTGACCGGCATGAGCTGGTGGCGCAGGGTCACACGGTCCGACCCGAAGTCGGTCAACGCCGCGCTCACCGACGCCCTGCGGGCGACGTGGGCGATCGGTTGGCAACCCGTGGACGTCTGGCAGGTGGTGCGCCGGCGGCTGGACGGGAAGGCGACGGACTTCCTGGTCGGCGCCATCGCCGAGGAGGCCGCGCACTACGCGGAGCCCACCGTGCACCCCCGCTGGCGGGCGCAGCTGGCCGAGCTGGACGCGACCCGGTGGTGGCCGGCCACGCAGTGTTTCACCGAAGCTTACGCGGCGCGTAAGAATCTGAACGACGTCGACGTCCTCGAGCTGGCCGCCCAGGTGCTCCACCTGCTGCGCATCCTGCCGCCGCAGCCGACGCTGCTCCCGCCGCCGGGCAGCCACACCGGCGCCCCCGCACGCGAAGACCCCGGCGTGGACCCCAAGCTGCTGGCCAAGATCCGCGGCCTGCTGGCCAAGGCCGAGTCCACCCAGTTCGACGAGGAGGCGGACGCGTTCTTCGCCAAGGCCCAGGAGCTGATGAGCAAGTACTCCCTGGAACGCGGCGCGCTGGAGGCCCCGGCCGGGGACCCGGCGGTGCGCACCGGCGGGCGGCGGCTGTGGCTGGAGAACCCCTACCTGGGCGCCAAGTCGATGCTGGTCGGCACGGTGGCCAAGGCCAACCGCTGCCGCGCGGTGCTGCAGGAGGACCCGGGGTTCGTCACCGTGCTCGGCGAGGAGACCGACCTGGAGCTGGTGGAGGTGCTCACCACCTCGCTGCTGGTGCAGGCGGGCAAGGCGATGCTGGCGGCCGGTCGCCGGGTCGACCACACCGGCACCTCCCGCACCCGCTCGTTCCGCCAGGCGTTCCTGGTGTCCTACGCGGGCCGGATCGGCGAGCGGCTGAACGAGGCGTCACAGCGGGCCGAGGCGGAGGTGACCGAGGCGATCGGCGAGACCCGGCTGCTGCCGGTGCTGGCCGCCAAGGAGCACGCGGTGCAGCAGCTGCTGGACCGGCACTACCCGAAGCTGGCCACCCGCCGGGTCTCCATCTCCAACGCGGCCGGCTGGCACGCCGGCCGGGCGGCCGCCGACCTGGCCGTGCTGGATGCCCGCCGGGCGTTGGGCAACTGATCGATTACGAGTTATAGACAACTCTAGCCACCCAGCTAGATCGGTCTAGGCTGGCTGAGAGATCGATTTTGGCCGCACAGATGGAGGGGAAGCGTGTCAGTAATCGCCAGGTCAGCGCTCACATTGGGCATGGTGCTCGCCGCCGCGGCGGCCACCACCGGCACCGCGTATGCCAGCGGGTCGCACACCAACTGCAAGGCCCGGGGTAACGCGGCGGTCTACGACCGGTACAACGCGGAGCAGGACTCGGCCGACCACCCGCTGGCGGTCCTGAACCAGGACCAGCAGTTCGTGGTGACCAAGACGGTCTCGGAGAAGTTCTGGCAGGGCTACCGGGCGGACGACCCGGACAAGCACCAGTCCTACGCGGACTCGGACCGGTTCATCTGCGACCAGGACATCGACCACAACTTCACCGACGACGAGTCCCTCTACCGCTACGGGGAAGACGACGACTGATAGAACCAGGCCGCCGTGCCGGAACCCAGCGAGACCTGGACACGGCGGTAGTCGTCCACCTCGTACCGGTCGGCGGCGGCCAGCTCGGTGGTGCTCAGCGTGAGCACCGTGCCGGGTAGCGCGTCGGCCGGGTCGCCGGTGCGCCGGGCGATCGGGTGCCGGTCGGTGCCGCTGACCGCGATCACCTCGGGATCGGTGATGGTCACCCAGTCCGCCCGGTACCCGGGCAGGCTGTCCGGTGCGCCGGCCAGCTCCCGGCCGAAGTGTTCCCGCTGCACCGCGGCGAGCTGGAGCGTGCCGTAGGAGAAAAGCCGCGCGGTGGCCCCCTCCGCGCCGCCGATGCGGCGCAGCTCCGGCCGGCCCGGGTCGTCGCCGCCGATCAGCACGCCGGCGCGGACAGCCGGGTCCACCTCGTCGGCGTACATCCGGCAGGCCGGGTGGTAGCGCTCGCGGTACGCCCGCTCGGCCTCGTCGGCGTCGGCGAACACCGCCGCGTTGGAGATGTCCCGTTGCACCGCCCGCTGCCGCGCCAGCGAGTGGTCCACATCCAGGTAGATCGTCTCGTCCCAGTGCGGCGCCAGCTCGGTGCGCTGCAGGAAGGTGCCGTCGACCAGCAGCACCGTGTCCGGCTCGGCGGTGCTCGGCGGCTCGTCCACCGGGGCATCGGCGGCCAGGTCGATGATCCGGGCCGGGAAACGCCCGTTCCCGCCCGGGCCGAGCGGGGCGAGCACCAGCCGCGCGAACGCTTGGAAGTCGTAGGCGTCCCGGTAGTACCCCTCGGCGGACAGCCGCCCCGCGCGGTACCGGTGCGCGCGCGGGTGGTGGAACCCGTCCATCGACACGATCACCGCCGGCCGCCCGCGCTCCCGCACGGCGGCCGCCAACTCTCCCGCCAGCGTGGTCTTGCCCGCCCCGGTGACCCCGTCGACGGCCACCCGCACCCGCCGCCCCGGCAACCGCGCCACCAGGTGGTCCGCCACCCGCCCCAACACCCGCGCCCGCGTCACCCCCACACGCTAACCGCCCCCCGATTCGGTCACTTCAGCAGGAATTCTTCCGAAGTGGTGATGTCGCAACCGGTCCGGTCCTGGTTAGGGTCGCACTCGGAGAATGGGAGGGCGCTCGTGGGCGAGACGACCGGGTTGGCCGAGTTCCAGGCGGCACGGCAGTTCCTACTTGATCACCGCGAGGACTACGACGGCGCTTACCGGGGCTTCCGGTGGCCAGAGCTGCACGCGTTCAACTGGGCGCTGGAGTGGTTCGACCACCTGGCCACCGCGCCGGACAGCGCGGACCGGCCGGCACTGTGGATCGTCGAGCAGGACGGCTCCGAGCAGCGCTGGACGTTCGCCGAGATGTCCGCCCGGTCCAACCAGGTGGCCAACTGGCTGCGCGGCCAGGGCGTGCGGCGCGGCGACCGGATCGTGCTCATGCTGGGTAACCAGGTCGAGCTGTGGGAGACGATCCTGGCCGCGATGAAGCTGGGCGCGGTGGTCATCCCGGCCACCACTCTGCTGGCCGAGGCCGACCTGCGCGACCGCATCGACCGGGGCCAGGCCAAACACGTCGTGGTGGCCGCCGCCGAGACCGACAAGTGGTCGGCCGTGCCCGGCGGGTACACCCGCATCGCCGTCGGCGGGCCGACGCCGGAAGGCTGGCTGGACTACGCGAACTCCGCCGCCGAGCCGTCGGTGTTCGCCCCGGACGGGGTCACCCGGGCCTCCGACACCCTGCTGCTCTACTTCACCTCGGGCACCACGGCGAAGCCCAAGCTGGTGGAGCACACGCACGTGTCCTACCCGGTCGGCCACCTGTCCACGATGTACTGGATCGGCCTGGAGCCCGGCGACATCCACCTGAACATCTCCTCGCCCGGCTGGGCCAAGCACGCCTGGTCGAACGTCTACGCGCCGTGGAACGCGGGCGCCTGCGTGCTGATCTACAACTACGCCCGGTTCGACGCGGCGGCGCTGCTCGGCGTGATGGGCCGCTGCGGGGTGAACAGCTTCTGCGCCCCGCCGACCGTATGGCGCATGCTCATCCAGGCCGACCTCTCCGGCCTGTCCACGCCGCCGGCGAAGGTGGTGGGCGCCGGCGAGCCGTTGAACCCCGAGGTCATCGAGCAGGTGGAGAAGGCCTGGGGGGTGCGCATCCGGGACGGCTTCGGGCAGACCGAAACCACCGTGCAGGTGGGCAACACGCCTGGTCAGACGGTCAAGCCAGGATCGATGGGGCGGCCCATCCCCGGGTTCAAGGTCGCCCTGATCGACGTGGCGTCGGGCCAGCCGGCCGACGAGGGCGAGATCTGCCTGGACCTGGCCGAGCGCCCGCTGGGCCTGATGGTCGGCTACCGGGACGACGCCGACCGCAACGCCGAGGCGATGGCCGGCGGCCACTACCACACCGGCGACGTGGCCTCCCGGGACGCCGACGGCTACATCACCTACGTGGGCCGCGCCGACGACGTGTTCAAGGCCTCCGACTACCGGATCAGCCCGTTCGAGCTGGAGAGCGTGCTGATCGAGCACGAGGCGGTGGCCGAGGCCGCCGTGGTGCCGGCGCCGGACGAGATCCGGCTGGCCGTGCCGAAGGCGTACATCGTGCTCACCGCCGGCCACGAGCCCAACCGGGACACCGCGTTGTCCATCCTGCGCTACGCCCGGGAGAACCTGGCCCCGTACAAGCGGATCCGCCGCCTGGAGTTCGCCGAGCTGCCCAAAACGATCTCCGGCAAGATCCGCCGCGTCCAGCTCCGGGGCCAGGAAGACGCCGGTCAGCGCCCCGAAGAGTTCCGCGAGGACCAGTTCCCCGAACTGAAGGGCTAACCCGCGGTCGCCAGAGCCCCTGAGGTACAGTTCGTAGCGGTGGCGTGTCCGAGCGGCCGAAGGAGCACGCCTCGAAAGCGTGTGAGGTGCAAGCCTCCGTGGGTTCAAATCCCACCGCCACCGCCATAGCCTGAACAGGCAAAACGCCGGTCACCTTGATCACGGGTGACCGGCGTTCTTCGTTTGGGAGCTCACTCCACGTGCTTCTCGATCCACTGCCGCAACCAGCCGGCCACCTCCAGGCTGTTGCGGTCCTGCATCAGCATGTGCGAGTTGCCGTGGAAACCGACGTCGGGCAGCAGCACGACCTCGGCCCGCCCCCCGGCCTTGTTCGTCGCATCCACGAACTCCCGGCAGCCCTGCAGGCGCGGTGACCAGCGCGGCGACCGTTCGATGTAGTCCCCGAACAGCACCAGCACCGGCAGCTTCACGTAGGGCCGGACGTCCTCGGTCGGGGCCGGGCAGCGGCCCGGCTCGATGGAGACGATCGCGGCCACCCCCGCCGGGTCGAGGGAGACCGTCTGGAACGGGTAGATGCCCGATTGCGAGTGGCTCACCAGGACCGTGTTGTTCAGGCGCTTCGACAGCTCCGACAATGCCGGAACGGTCGGGTTCGGGGTCGGGAGCGACTCCAGCCAGTCCGGCACCATCTGCTTCCAGAACTCCGCCTGCGCCTCCACCGGGAACTGCATGCCGGGGAAGACCTCCCCATAGCGTTCGCCGAAGCGGAAGTTGACCCAGGCGTTCTCCCGGCCGATGGCGAACAGGGTCGGGAGCTGGTCCGGCGGGGACTTGCCCACCTTGGCCGCGTTGATCGCCGTAGGCGTGGCGGCGGAACGGCCGCGCGAGGCCTGGTCGACGACGTAGGTCGGGTAACCACTGCGCACGAAGTACTCGTCCCAGCCCATGCGGCCGTCGGGCGTGGTTTCCCAGGTCTTGCCGGTCAGACAACAACCGTGGATCAGCGCGATCGACGCGGGTTTGGCATCCACCGGGGTTTGGTAGTGCACGTAGACCTGGTCGTTGGTGATCGTCCCCGACGGCTCGTAACGGGCCGAGTTGGACAGCGTGTCCGACCGGACGTCCTGGCCACCCAGGAAGAAGCTGCCCTGGCTGGCGACGGTGAGCGGCCCGGTGAGGACGGGCCCGGTGGCGGCCTGGTCGGGAGGTTGTGTCTGACAGGCGACCAGGGCGAGGGCCAGAAGCACGCCGGCCACCAAACGTTTCACTCAGGCCTCCTCGACGGACCGACCGACTCGTCCGGTTGCCGGCACCCCGGGATGAGAGTAGACGCTAACTTTATGACTGCGATCTTGACTGGGACGGGCATCTGGAGCGGCGGGCTGCGGTTCGGCCCGGAGGACGAGGCGTGCGCGGCCGCCGCCGAGGCGGAGCGGCTGGGCTACAGCGCCGTCTGGGTCCCCGACCCCGGCGGCGAGGACCTGTTCCCCCGGCTGGCCGCGCTGCTCGCCGCGACCAGCACCATCACCGTGGCCACCGGAATCCTGAACCTGTGGATGCACGAGCCGGCCGTGGTGGGCGCCCGGTACGCGGAGCTGTCGGCCAAGCACGACGGCCGGCTGCTGCTCGGCATCGGGGTCAGCCACGCGCTGATCATCGACGGCACCCATCCCGGCGAGTACCGCAAGCCGCTGGCCAAGATGCGCGAGTACCTGGAGCAGCTGGACGCCGCCGACCCGCCCGTGCCGGTCGAGCACCGGGTGCTGGCCGCGCTCGGCCCGAAGATGCTGGAGCTGTCCCGGGACCGCGCCGCCGGCGCCCACCCGTACCTGGTCACGCCCGAACACACCGCGAATGCGCGCGCCGCGCTCGGCCCGGACAAGCTGCTCGCGCCCGAGCAGAAGGTGATCCTGGAGACCGACCCGACGCGGGCCCGGGAGATCGCCCGGGAAGCCCTGCGGCTGTACTTCGGCCTGCCCAACTACGTGAACAACTGGCTCCGCTACGGCTTCACCCAGGAGGACGTGGCCGCGCCCGGCAGTGATCGCCTGGTCGATGCCCTGGTCGCCTGGGGCACCGAGGAGACCATCGCCGCGCGGGTCGCCGAGCACCGGGACGCCGGCGCCGACCACGTCACCATCCAGGCCCTGGACGGCAGCGAGCGCGGCATGATCGCCCTGCCCACCCAGGACTGGGCGCGCCTCGCCTCGGCCCTGCTGAAGTGACCGAACCACCCTGCTGAACCGACTGAACCAGCGTGCTGAAGTGACTGAATCAGGGGGTGGGGCGGGGGCCTCGGAGTAGGCGGCCGGGGAGGGCTTCGGTGGGCTCGCCGTTGGTGTAGGTTTCCTCGCCCGCGACCAGGGTGTGGCGGTAACCCTCGACGCGTTGCAGCATGCGGCGGCCGCCGGCGGGCAGGTCGGCGTGCACCTCGGGGCGGCGCAGCCGCATGCCGACCACGTCGATCACGTTCAGGTCGGCGCGGTAGCCGGGGGCCAGCACGCCCCGGTCGTGCAGGCCGACCCAGCGCGCGGTGTCCCGGGCCTGCCGCTGCACCACGAACTCCAGCGGGAGCCGGGCGCCGGAACGGTCCCGGGTCCAGTGCTGGATCAGGGTCGTGGGGAAGCTGGCGTCGCAGATCGTGCCCACGTGCGCGCCGCCGTCGGAGAGGCCGGGCAGGGCGCAGGGGTGCGACAGCATCTCGTGCACCGCGTCCAGGTTTCCCTCGCGGTAGTTCAGCGCGGTCAGGTAGAGCAGGCCGCCGCCGGCCAGGATGTCGTAGGCCAGCTCGACCGGTTCGACCCCGGCCTCGGCGGCCCGGGCGGCCAGCGTCTCCGACGGGGCGGGTTCGTAGTTCGGCGGGTCGGTCAGCTCGTACATCAGCGGGTACAGGTGGATCGCCCCGCCGCCGAGGCGGCCGGAGTCCACGTCGGTGGTCTGCGCGGCGAGCATCTCCGCGCGGGTGGCCGGCTCGCGCATGGCGGCGGCGATCTCCTCCGGCTGACCCGCCGACCGGGCGAGCCGCTGGTAGACCGGGTTGGTCATGAACGGGTTGAGCGTGTTCGCCAGGCCCAGGATCAGCCCGATGGACCGGGCCGCCACTTGCGCGCGCATCGGCAGGCCTTCGTTGCAGGCGCCCTCGAGCAGGTCGAGGATCCGCCGGTGCGCGCCCAGGTCGTGCGGCAGCTGGGCCAGCGAGACGGACAGCGGGCGGCCGGACTCGGCCACCATCCGGCGCAGCATGTCCAGCTCGACGTCGATGTCCGGGAAGTCGGTGACCAGCTGCAACACCCCGGTGCCGGTCTCCCCGACGGCCTTGGCGATGGCCACCAGCTCGTCGGCGGCCACGTCGTAGGACGGGGTCAGCTCGCCGTCGATGCTGCGGTGGTTGAGGGTGCGCGAGGTGGAGAAGCCGAGCGCGCCGGCGCGCACGGCTTCGGCGGCCAGCTTGGCCATCAGGGCGACCTCTTCGGCGGTGGCCTCGGCGCGCGCCGCCGCCCGCCGGCCCATCGCGTGCACCCGCAGCGCGGCGTGCGGCACCTGGGTGCCCAGGTCGACGTCGTAATGCCGGGTGTCCAGCACGTCCAGGTACTCGGCGAAGCTCAGCCAGTTCCACGGCAGGCCCTCGTGCAGGGCGATGCCGGGGATGTCCTCGACGCCCTCCATCAGCTCGATCAGCCGGTCGTGGTGCTCGGGTTTGGCCGGCGCGAAGCCCACCCCGCAGTTGCCCATCAGCACCGTGGTCACGCCGTGCCAGGACGACGGCTGCAGCCGCGACTCCCAGGTGGCCTGGCCGTCGTAGTGGGTGTGGATGTCCACGAACCCGGGGGCGACCACCGCGCCGTCGGCGTCGATCTCCCGCCGGCCGCGCCCGGACACCCGGCCCACCTCGACGACCGTCGCCCCGTCGATGGCCACGTCGGCGGTGTACGGCGGGCCGCCGTTTCCGTCGACGACCGTGCCGCCCCGAACAACTACGTCGTGCGCCGTCATCGCCGCCCCCGATCGTTAGTCTTCCTTCGTACCTCGCTCGGGGCGGGTTTGGGAAGACCTCAGGAGGCCGGCGAGTAACTAAGAGCTGGCCATCAGGGCGTCGCGCCGCGCGGCGAAGTCGGCGTCGCGCAGGGCCACGTTGCTCTCACCGGGACGGATGCCGTGCTCGGCCATTCCGGCCAGCACCGGACCGGTCAGCTCCGGGTCGGCCCGCAGCATGGCCTCGAGCAGGCGGGACACGTACCGGCGCAGCTTCAGCGCCTGCTTCGACATGCCCGGCTCGTCCCGCTGGGCCAGCGTGTAGGACAGCTCCAGGCCGCGCAGCACCATCCGGTCGAACCGCTCCCGGTCGTACCCGGCCTCGATCACCCGCTGCCGGGCGGTCCAGCAGGCCGAGCCCCACACCGTGCCGTCGGCGTGCGGGTCGGACATGCCGCCCTGGAAGCTGGCCATGCTCCAGCCGGCGTGCAGCGAGCGGCGCCGGCGGTCCCACTCCGGAACCGACGAGCGGTGCCAGCCGTAGATGTCCGGCGAGTCCAGCAGGATCGCGGTGAGGTAGTCGCAGCTGCCCTCGTCCAGCGCGATCTTCTTGTTGGTCTGCTCGTCGGCCGGGCGCAGCCGGTTCAGCCGGAAGTCGGCCGTGTGCCGGCAGACGTGGTGACCGGTCTCGTGGTAGATGATCGCCAGGTTGTGCGAGGGGGCGTTGAAGTAGGGCACGCCGCCCGGCGCGGGGATGTAGCTGCCCCCGCCGCCCAGGTGGATCTCCCCGCTGGCCAGCGCGTGCCCGGTCTCCGGCGGGTCGTAGGTGCGCGCCTTGACGCGGTAGTGCCCGCCGCCCCAGCGCCGGGGCGACTCGTGCAGGCCGACCCGGATCAGCAGGTGCGGCAGCGGGTGGCCGAGCAGCTCGGCGGCCCGGCGCAGCGCCCGCTGCGCGTTGTAGGCCGTGTTGGTGAGGCCGAAGATGCGCGCCTGCCGGTCGCTGTCGGTGTCACCGAGCGGCCCGCCGCCAGCGGACGGATCGACCAGGATGTCGCCGGTATCAGCCGGGTCGAGCAGGTTGACGCCCCGTTCGTCACGGACCGTCACCTCCGCCGTGACGAGTTCCGCCGGACCCCTGGAGACCAGCACCAGCGGCACCTGTGCGACCCGGCCCGGCGTAGGCCGGCCCTCGGGGAGGTAGGCCGACACGGTAATCACGAAATACCTCCCGAACCACCGGCATTGGACCTGGTGTGCACGACCCGCCGCGGCCGTGTCCACAGCTCATTCATAGACTAAAACTGGACTGTAACCGACTGCGCTGAGTGTTCGAACAGTCACTCAAAAGGCCCGATCGGGTGACCCTTGGTCGAGCCAACCAACCCTGAGAACTAGTCAGCCGTTAAAGCATCCATGGTAGGTGTGGAGTGAGCGGGTACGAATGGGAGCCACGCGAACGTGGCGTGGCGGCGGCGTTGGCGATCGGCATGCTGAGCGCGATCATGTATCCAGTCTGGCAGAACTGGCGGCCGAAAGATGATCGCAAGGACGGCTTCCCGCTGTCCTACTACCCGATGTTCAGCGACAAGCGCCCGCGCGCCCACCCGGTGCGTTTCACCGTCGGCATCCGGGCCGACGGATCCCGCTACTACATCCCCAGCAAGCTGCTCGGCAGCGGCGGGCTCAACCAGGTGCGCCGGCAGCTGAAGCGAGTGATCGACGGCGGCCAGGTCGGCGAGTTCGTCAAGGTGGTCGCGGCCCGGGTGGCCGCCGACGAGCGGTTCCCCGACGCGGAGCGGGTGCAGATCATCCAGGGCGTGTTCGACCTGGACGAATGCATGCTCAACCGGGAGATGAAGGCCGAGTCGGAAGAGGTGCTGGCGGAGGCCGAGGTACTTCGCCCGACGCCCGCGCCCGACGGTATCGTCCCGCCCGCCGCCGCGAACGGCGGCAAGCGCCAGGCAGTGGTGAGCCGGGTGTCAACGCGGAACGGAGTGGCCAAGTGAAGATCTCCGCGCGGGAAGTCCTCGGGGCGGCCACGCCCGCGGCCCGCCTCGGCCTGGTCCGCGCGATCATCGGCGGGTACACGCTGTACTACCTGAATAAGCGGCGGAACATGTTCCGCCGCGTGAACCGCACCGACCCGGCCCTGTTCAAGCCGGTCGGACCGTGCCGGGTGCTGACCAAGCCGATCCCGCCGAACATCGCCGACCGCCTCAACGACGCCACCATGGTCAGCACCGCGCTGTTCACGCTGGGTAGCGGGCACCGGGTGGTCGGCAAGGCTCACGCGGCGCTGCTGCTGTGGACGCTGTCCTACCGCAACTCCTGGTCAATGATCTTCCACAGCGACAACACGCTGGTCCTGCACACCCTGGTACTGGGCGCCGCGCGGTCCGCCGACGCGGTATCCCTGGACTCGCTGGCCGGCCGGGCCAGGCCGGAGCCACACCCCCGCTACGGCTGGCCGCTGCAGCTGATGAACGCCGCCTCCACCCTCACCTACCTGCTCGCCGGCATCGCCAAGGTGGTCGGGCCGAGCGGTTGGGGCTGGGCCAAGGGCGACGGGCTGCGCCGCCAGGTGGCCATGGACGGCATCCGCAAGGAGGTCTACGGCTCGCGGGCCGAGCCGACCGCCTACAAGCTCTACCCGTACCGCGGCCTGTTCACCGCGTTCGCGGTCGGCTCGCTGGCCCTGGAGCTGCTCGCCCCGCTGGGCCTGCTGAACCGCCGGCTGGGCCGGATCTGGGCGGTGAACACGTTCGGCATGCACTGGGGCATCAAGGTCATCATGGGCATCCGGTTCCGCTACCAGCTGTCCGGCATCTCCTTCGTGCCGTGGTTCGACCTGGACCGGCTGCCCCAGCTGCTGCTCTTCTGGCGCCGCTGAGCACCCGGCGAGTGAGGGATTCGATCAGGGAGCGGCGAGCGAGGCGCCGCCCCGGGGGGACGGCACGGCGGCAAAGCCGCCGGGGTGGGTGAGGACAGCGCCGCGAGCCGGATCCCTCATTCGCCGGGTGCTCTAGATTCTGTCGTTTAGGGCATTTGTGTTCTGGCCGGGCGCTACCGTGACCAGCTATGGAGCTGATCGGGGACGGCGCCCGGCCGGAACGCGTCCAGGCGGCCATCAACAACGTCCGCCTACAGGTCAACCCGGACAACATCCTCAAGGTCCGCAAAGTGTTCCTAGACGAAGCCGCTCGAATCCGCGAGTTCCTTCGAAGTCTCCAGTCCGACAGAAGCTACGTCGGCCTCTGCGGTGGGGACCCGCTTTCGATCGACGCCGCAAGAGCATTCAATCGCCGGATCGACCACGAACTGCGGCAGGCTCGGGACTACGGCGAGCAACTCGAGGCCGCCGGCAGGTCGTTGGAGAAGATCGCCCGCAACTACGGTTACACCGAGGGTCAGATCAGAGCCTCGTTTAATCAACCGGCCCAGGAGCAGCGGTTGTGAGAATTCGCCTTACCACGATTGCCGCGCTAACTCTGCTGCTCAGCGGGATCACCGCGTGCTCAACCGAGCCAGTACCGCCATCGCCCACCCCGTCAGTGGCTCGGCCGCCCTCCGTTGCCTTTCCCTCCCGACCCCGGGAGGTACGGGTGGACGGGATCGACCCATGCACGCTGGTCACCAGCGGTCTCCTTGCCGAGCTCGGGGTTGGGACCGAACAACGCCGACGCAAGCCCAACACGGTGCAGACCTCAGCATCCTCATGCGAATGGTCGGACACTTCCGCGCGCCCAATCCTGACCCTCGAGGTCTGGGTCGTACCGGACAGACCAGTCACGGACTACATCGCAGAGGAGGGCGCGGAAGTGACCACTGTTGCGGGATTCCCCGCTCTGGACAGCGAATCGGGCGGCTTCGATCCGGACGAAGCGTGCATGGTCCGGGTTGACGTTGCCGCCGGCCAGGGCATCTGGGCCGGGTTGACCAGCGAATACGGGAAGTTGCCGGGGGCTTCGCATGAGTTGATGTGCCGGAAGGCGCATGTGGCGGCGGAGGGTGTGATGCGGGCGCTGCTGGCCCGTACCGGCTAGCTCGGCGCTGAATCTCCCGCACGCGCCTAACTGGGCGCGTGCTCGGCCAGCGCATTCGGCGCTAGGGCTTGCGGGCGACGCCGCCGTAGCCGTCGATGGGGGCGGGCGGGGCGCCGATGTGCTGCTCGTCCGGGCGCCACTGGGTGATGGTGACCAGGCCGGGCTCGACCAGCTCCAACCCGTCGAAGAACTCGCGTACCTCGTCCACCTTGCGCAGCGAGTAAGGCGTGGTGCCGGCGGCGGCGTAGCGGCGCACCGCCTCGCGGATCTGGTCGCTGGTGTCGGTGGCGTCGCGCAGCAGCAGGTAGCTGCCCGATGGCACGGCATCCATGATCCGGGCCACGATGGCCTTGGCCTTGTCGAAGTCGGTGACGTAGCCGAGCACGTTCATGATGATGACGCCGATCGGCTCGTTGAAGTTCAGCACGTTTCGCGCGTCGGCCAGGATCAGGTCCGGGTTGTGGATGTCCGCGTCGGCGTAGGTGGTGACGCCTTCCGGCGTGGTGTTGGTGAGCAGCGCGCGGGCGTGCACCAGCACCAGCGGGTCGTTGTCCACGTAGACGATCCGGGTCTCCGGGGCGATCGCCTGGGCCACCTCGTGGGTGTTCTGCATGGTGGGCAGCCCGGTGCCGATGTCGAGGTACTGCCGGATGCCGCACTCGCGGGTCACGTGGCGGACGGTGCGGATGAGGAACTGCCGCCCCTGGGTGGCCGCCCGGACCACCTCCGGGTACGCCTCGCGCACCGCCTCGCCGGCCGCCCGGTCCACCGGGTAGTTGTTCTTGCCGCCTAGCCAGTAGTCGTAGATGCGCGCCGAGTGCGGAATGTCGAAGCGAAGCTTCGCGGCGAGGTCCGGCATCGGCTCGTCGTTGAACTGAAACGGCGTCTTGACCAAGCGAGGCGCTCCACAGTGTCGATGGTGGGCGCCAATCATAGAGTGACCGGATGCCACCGGAAGGGCGACTCTAGTAACCCGACCAGGTCAGGTAGTGCAGGTCGACCGCCCCGGAGTTGGGGTCGGACGGCCGGTCGATGGTCACCAGGGACAGGTTGCCGGCGTTGGTGCGCACACAGATGCGCTGGCCCCGCTCCATCCGGTCCAGGCCGGACACACCGGCCCCGGGCGGCGGCCAGGCCGAGTCGGCCAGCGCGGTGCACGGATCGGGGGTCTCCTCCCCGCTGCCGGTGGCGGCGTCCGGCAGCCGGACCGCCCGCGCGCCGGCACTCAGCACCAACGCGGTGGCGCGCGACCGTGTCGCCAGGTCGGCGGTGCCGGAACCGCTCGGGTCGTTCGGGCCGGGACCGATCGCACCGGGCATGGAGACGTCCAGGTCGACGCCCTGCCCGTCGGCCAGCACGATCACCGATCCCCGCGCCACCGGGGCCGGCCCGTTCGCCGCCTGCCAGATCATCGCGGCCAGCCAGCCGCCCAGGGCGACCACTACGAAGATGACCAGCACCACGCCCATCTTGAGCGCGGAGTGGCTGGCCTCGGGCCGCGCCGCGCGGGTCCGCGACGCTCGGTGCACGCCGGTGCTGGACATACCACGATGATGCGCCTCGAATGTGACCCAGACAACACGCTAAGTGGCTGATGTGGCGCGTGTGAGCGTGATGGTCGTCCAGGCGCCGAGGTGGATGCGGTCGCCGCCGGCCAGCTCCACCGGCTCGCCGGGTGGGATGGGCTCGCCGAACTCGGCCGAGCCGCCGCGGGCGACCACCGTTCCGTTGGTGGAGTCCAGGTCGACCACCCGCCAGCCGCCGTCCGGGTCGCCGAGCAGCATCGCCTGCTGGGCGGAGATGCCCGGGTCCAGCGGCGGGCCGGACAGGTCGATGTCCGGCCGGGTGCCCCGGCCGCGGCTGCGCCGGCCGATCGCCAACCGGTCACCGACCAGCGCGAACCGCCGTTCCGGGCAGTACGGCGGAAAACCGACCTCGCCCGCGTCCGGGCCGCCACGCTCCCGCACGGCGTCGTACCAGGCGCGGTCGGCGCGGACCACCGCGACCAGCGCCCCGTCCGGCCGGTCCGGGGAAGCCCCGGCAGCCAGCCGGGTCGGGGAAGGCCCGGCGTCCGGTGCGGCCGGGTCGGGGACGGGCGCGGTGGCGTCGTGCCCGCAGACCTCGCAGAACCGGCCGGCCAGCGGCGCGCCGCAGTTCGCGCACGTCCCGGCGGGAACGGGGGAGACGGCGGCCGGGTCCGGACCGGACATCGCCGCGCCGCAGACGTCGCAGTAGTCCTCGCTGGCCGACGTATGGCCGTCCGGGCAGGTCACTCGGGCTCCTCCGGGCGGATCACTCGGGCTCCTCCGGGCGGGCACGGACCCGGACGGTCCGGGTGGACCGGGTGTCCAGGGTCATCTCGTCCGCCGCGGCGACCGCCTTGCGCAGCCGGACCGTGCCGGTCGGCGCGTCCAGCACGTCGACCACCTTGGCCAGCAGCCGGGCCGTCTCCGTGTTGCCCGCCGCGTCGGCCAGCGCGACCGCCCGGCCCAGGCGCGCGGTGGCGGTGCGCTCGTCGCCGGCCTTGCGCGCGGCCAGCCCCTCCTGGATCGCCTCGGCCAGCTCGGCCTGCCCGGTGTACCCGGCCACCGCCGGGTTGAGCCGGGTGGACAACGTGGAGTCGGCGGTCCAGCTCACCACCGCCCGCCCCGACCCCAGCGTCTCCCCCGAAGGCCCGGTGACCAGCGTGAACCGCGCGGCCAGCCGCTCCTCACCGACGGCGCCGGCCGGCACCCGCACGCCGACGTGGTAGTCCCGGCTCTCCGCCCCCCAGGCCCCGAGCGGGTACTCGCCGCGCAGCGGGTCCAGGTCGGTGCGCCGGTCGGTGAGGTCGGCGATGCTCGGCGAGACCTGCTTGACGAACCGCACCGCGGCGTCCTTCGGCGTCCACAGCCGCAGCGCGACCTCGGGCACCGCCTTGGCCATCGCCGCGTCCATCAGCGCGCGGAAGTCGGCGGCCAGGTCGTCGGGGTCGGCCACGATGTCCACGCTGCCCAGCAGGGCGTTGGTCACCATGCGCAGCTCGGCCACCCGCCAGTCGGTGCCGACCCCCCGGCAGTCGCAGCCGAACCGGTCCCGGCAGGCGTCGAGCGCCGCGCGGAAGGTGGGTTCGTCCTCGTGCTGGTTGTGCCCGTCGGTGAGCAGGATGGCGTGTTTGATCGCGCCGGGATGCCGGTCGACCAGCTGGGCGGCCAGCCGCAGCCAGGAACCGATCGCGGTGCCGCCGTGCGCGACCAGCTGCCCGATCGCCATGCCGGCGGCGGCGCGGCTGGTGTCATCGGCGGCCACGGTGCCACCGCCGGCCGGGAACACCTGGATCGCGGTGTGCGTGCCCTCGACCACGGCGAAGTGCACGCCGTCGCGCAGCTCGGCGATCGCGGCGGCGCAGGCGTGGCGGGCCGCCTCGAGCTTCTCGCCGGTCATCGAGGCCGAGCAGTCGATGATCAGCACCTCCACCGCGTCCGGGTCGGGCGCGGCGAGTGCGTCGGTGGCGGTGACCGTGACGATCGCGTCCACGTCGGTGGCGCCCTCGGCCAGGTACGGGTTGAGGTCCACGGTGACGGTGAACGGCGACTCCCGCTCCGTCACGACTCGGCCTCCGGGGAGATCGGGAGCAGCACCACGGTGATGTTGTCCCGGCCGCCGGCGTCCAGCGCGTACCGGGTGAGGGCGGCGGCCCGCTCGGCCGGCGTGCCGGGGGCCAGCGCCAGCTCGGCCAGCTCGACCGGTTCCGGCAGGTAGTTCCACAGCCCGTCGGTGCACAGCAGCAGCACCCCGGGGCCGTCCGGGTGGAACTCCACGAACCCCGGTTCCGGCGGCGCCTCGTCGATCGGGCCCAACCACCGGGTGAGCACGTGCGCGCGCCGGTCGGCGAGCAGGGTGGCCTCGTCCACGTCCGGGTCGAGCAGCTCGGCCGCCCAGGAGTGGTCCCTGGTCAACCGCCGGGAGCCGGTCTCGGCCAGCCAGTAGGCCCGGCTGTCCCCGACCCAGCCGATGTCGATCTCCCCGCACTCGCCGACGAAGGCGGCAACCAGGGTGCACGCCGGGTCGTCGAACTCGCCGCTGCCCTCGGCGGCCACCGCCTCGATGGCCGCCTGCATCGCCGCCCGCAAACTTTGGCGCCCGACGGAGCCGGCATCTGTCGGGCGCCCAGTTTCGCGCCCGACGGAGTCACCGCCGGCCTTGTCGCCCGCCGCGAGCAGCACCTCCAACGCGGTGGATGCGGCGGCCCTGGCGGCGCACTCGGAGGTGCGGCTGCTGGACACACCGTCGCTCACCGCGGCCATCCGGCCCAGGCCTTGCCGGCTGCCCAGGGCCATCGCGTCCTCGTTGAACGCGTGCGCATGGCCCCGGTCGCTGACCCCGGCCAGCGGGCCGAGGTCGATCTCCACCCGGTCCAGTGCGGTGCGTGTGCGCAGCCCGCAGTGCGGGCAGAACTCCTCCTCCCCGGCGATGCGGTCGCCACCGGGGCAGACCGGGAGACCGGGTTCGGTCTCCCCCTGCCGTACCCCGACCTCCGCACCGCAGGCCTCGCAGAACCGGTCCCCGACGACTACCGGCTGCGCGCATTCGCCGCAGGTCAGCGACGTCGCCGTCGCCTCCGTGTCGTCCACTGCGTTCACCAACTCGTTTCCCAATCGATCCGTCTTCACCAAAGCATCCACTAGAGCCAGGTGCGCGGGCGGACCTCGTTCGCCCGGTCCACCAGCTCGACCCGTCTCGCCCGGTCCGGGGCCAGCCGCGCGGCCGCGCGCAGGCAGTCCTCCAGCGCGAAGCGCAGTTCGCGCTCCCGCCACGGATGCCCGAGCAGCTCGGGCGCCGTCGACGGCTGCCCGGCGACCCGTACCGCCCGTTCCAACAACTCGGCGTGGATCTCCCGTCGTACCACCGGATCCAGCGTCAGCCCGGTCAGCCGGCCGGCCAGCTCGGCCAGCCCGTCCGGGCCGAGGTCCGGCTCCAGCAGCCCGATGCGCACCGAGGCCAGCCGTGCGCCCGGGTACTCCCCGGAACTGTTCGGCACGGCGTCCAACGCGGCCACCGCGCCGGCCCGGTCACCCACCCGCAGCCGGGCCCGGGCCAGCCCGAACGACGCGTCGACCAGGCTCGGGTCGGTGTCCGCCACGGGCCGGTACCCCCGTCGCGCCAGCTCGTCCCCCTCCGCCGTACCCAGGCACTCGGCCGCCGCCGCGAGCGCCAACCGGGGCGCCCACTCACCGGGCAGCGCACCGTACACCGCGTCGAACGCACCCACCGCCGCCCCAACATCCCCCCGGGCGAGCGCCGCCACCCCCCGCCGCCAGTCCACCCCCCACTCGTCCTCCGCCGCCTCCTCCACCGGCACCGGCAGCACCTCCGCCACCCGCCCCGGATCCGGCCGCCCCACCCCTCCCCGCGAGTCGGGGATCTGGGCACGGCGAGTCGGGGATTCAGGTACGGCGAGTCGGGGATTCGTGCCCGATGAGTCGGGCCTCCGAGCACGGTGAGTCGGGGATTCGTGCCCGGTGTGTCGGGGATCTGGGTACAGGCCGGCCAGCGACTCGGCGTTCAGCAGATCCGCGCCGAACACGCCGAGCGGCGGGCCGAACAGCGCGGACGCGGCCGGATGCGGCCGCCCGGTCTCCGCCGCCAGCACCTCACGCAGCACCCCGGTGAGCTGGTCGGCCATCTCGTCGGCGGAGCCGAACCGGCTTGCCTGGTCGGCGTCGGTGACCCGCCGCAACAGCCGGTGCAGCGAGTCGTACCGGGCCAGCACCGGGTGCTCGGACGGCTCGGGCAACGGCGTCGACCGGCCCCCGGTGGTCGGCGGGATGCCCAGCCCGAGCACCGCCAGCGTGCGCCCCACGGTGTACAGGTCGGAGCTGGCCGAAGGGCCGACCGTGGCGATCTCCGGCGCCTGGTAGCCGTTGGTGCCGTAGACCGCGCTGACCAGGTCGTCCATCTGGATCACCGCACCCAGGTCGATCAGCTTCAGCCGCCGCTCGTACTGGATCACGTTGTCCGGCTTGAAGTCGCAGTAGGCCAGTCCCTGCTCGTGCAGGTAGGCCAGCGCCGGCAGCACCTCGAGCAGGTAGGCGATGGCCTGCGGCAACGGCAGCGGGACCAGCCGGCCGTCCGGGTCGCGGCGCGCCTCCATCAACTCCTTGAGCGACAACCCGCCGACGTACTCCATCACGATGTAGCCGACCGGCGTGCCGTGCTCGTCCGGGTGCCAGGCGAAGTTGTGGATCGTGACGATGTTCGGGTGGTTCACCTCGGACAGGAACCGCCGCTCCGCGTACGCGGCGGCCATCGCGGCCGCGTCCCCGGAGTTGAGCAGGCCCTTGAGCACCACCGGCCGGTTGTCCACCTTCCGGTCCAGCGCCAGGTAGATCCACCCCAGCCCGCCGTGCGCGAGGCAGCCGCGCACGTCGTACTGCTCCTCGACCAGGTCGCCCGGCTTCAGTTTCGGCCGGAACGAGTACGCCGCGCCGCAGTGCGGGCAGAACCCCTCCACCCGCCCGGGAGAGCCCTCGCGGCCACGCCCGACCGGCTTGTCACACCGCCCGCAGAACCTCTTGTGCTCCGCCACCTGGGGATCCGCCAGCACGGCCGTCGCCGGGTCGGGCCGGGGCACCGGGGGCACCTCGACCAGCCCGCCGCCCAACCGCGACCGCCCGGAGGTGGACCGGCCGGACCCGGTCCGCCGCGACGGCCGGGAACCCACCGATCCCTCCGACCGCTGCGTTGAGTCCGCGCCCGACCGCTGCGTTGCGTCGGAACCGGACCGCTGCGTGGCATCCGAACGCTGCGTCGCATCCGAACGCTGCGTCGCATCCGGACCGGAACGCTGCGTCGCATCCGAATGCTGCGTCGCATCGGGACCCGAACGCTGCGTCGCGCCCGAACGCTGCGTGGCTTCCGGACCGGAACGGGTGGCCGCCCCCGAGCGGGAGGCCGGCGTGCCGTCGGGACCGTGTGGCCGGGCCGAGGCCGGGCCGGAACCCGAGGTCGCCTCCCCGCCGGCCCCGGAACGCTGGGCCGCGGTCCCACCGGCGGACCTGGCGGAGTCGGGCGCCGGCATCCCGTCCGGACCCGAGGAACCCGCCGCGTCCGGGCCGGGCGGTGGACCGCCCGTTGCGGACGACCATCCGCCGGACGAACCCGCCGCGTCCCGGCCCGTGACTCCAGCCGCCACGTCCGGCCCCGCCGAGACCGGCGCGAAACCGCAGACGTTGCAGTAGCCGTCCTCCAGCGTGCCGTCGCACCCGTCCCGCGCGCACGGGCTGCCGTCGGCGTTCACCGGGAACCGACCGGCGTGGTGACCAGCCGCTGGTACTCGACCAGCGCACGGGTTGCGGCGGCCAGGTCGCACGGGCGGGACCACAGCAGTTGGCGCAACCGCCGGTCCAGCTCGAGCACCTCGGGCTGCTCGCCCCGGCCCAACCGGCTCGCCTTGGCCCGGTACGCCTCGTAGCGGCCGCGCAGCTCGGCCCGGCGGTCGACCAGCTCCTCGGCCAGCCGGAGGGCCTCGCGCAGCTCCTCGGCGGCGGCCCGCAGCCGCGCACGCAACCGGTCCATGGCATCCGCACGGGCCGACCAGCCGTTGACCGTGGCCAATCGGTCCAGCTCGATGCGCAGCGCGGGCAACCGGTCCGGCACGGGCGCGAGGTGCGGGTTGGCGATCACTTCCCGCCCGCGGCGGTGGGCCTCGTCGACCGAGGCCAGCAGCGAGTCGGCCCGGCGCAGGCCCTCGGTGACCTCGGTGACCGACGCCGCCCAGTTGTCCCGGTGCCGCGCCAACCCGGCCAGCCAGGTCTCCAGCGTGCCGAGCGCCGGCGCCAGCTCGGCCAGCCGCCCGGTGTGCGGCGAGCCCAGCGGATCGGCGGAAGCCGAGGCGTCCAGCTGGTGCGCCCGTTCGGCCAGGGCGGCGGCGTCGGTGACGGCGGGGTCGGCCGGGTCGAGGCCCAGCTCGTCGGCCAGGGCACGGGCGGCGCGGAGCCGCTCGACCAGCGGCGCGTACTCGGCGAGGAACTCCCCGCGTACCCGGTCCACCTCCACCACGATCGTGCTGACCTGGTGAAACGCCTCGTCGATCCGGGAGACCAGGTGTTGCAGGTCGATCCGCTCGACGGCCGCACCCGCCGAGCGCAACCGGTCCGGCAGCGCGGCGGGTTCCGCCGGGTCGGGTTCGATGCACCGGCCGAACAGCAGATCCACCATCGCCCTCGGGCCTCGGCGGTCACGTAACTCGCGCGCCTCGGTCAGCACGGCGCGGAGCCGCTCGAAGTCCCGCCACAACGCGTCGTACCGGGGCGAAGCGTCCGACCACCGGCGCGCGGTCTCCCCGCTCAGCGGGCCGGCGGTGAGCAGGGCGCGCCCGGGGTGGCCGTCCAGCTCGACCAGGGCGGCGGCGATCCGGGCCTCCTGTTCGGTGCGGCGGGCCAGTTCGGCGTCGAGCGCGGGGTCGGACACGCGGTCCCGATCACTCATCCGCCCGGCCCCCCACGGCATGTGTGCCAGCGCACACCACGTTATTCCCCCGATCGTGGCGAGCGGGCGCGACCCGCGCAACCGGAAGCGATTCGTGGCCACCCGGTTACCGCCCGAGACCTGGGCAACGCGTTCCATGTCATCCGTGATCGAAGAGTTGAGCCTGCGCCAGCTGTCCTACTTCGTCTCCGCCTCGGACGCCGGCAGCATCACCGCCGCGTCCGCCGAGCTGCACGTCTCCCAGTCGGCGGTGTCGCTCGGGCTGGCCGACCTGGAGCGGCTCCTCGGCGTGCAGCTGGTGCTGCGCCAACGCGCGCGCGGGCTGACCCTGACCGCCGCCGGCCGGGAGCTGATCGGACCCGCCCGCGCGCTGCTGCGGCTGGCCGAGGAGCTGCGCACGGACGCCGGCGAGCTGGGCAACGCGCTGCGCGGGCGGCTGGTGGTCGGCTGCTTCCAGACGATCAGCCCGTTCGTGCTGCCGCACCTGCTGGACAGCTTCAGCGCCGCCCACCCCGGCGTGGAGCTGGACTTCGTGGAGGGCTCGCTGGTCGACCTCCAGGCCATGTTGGCCGACGGGCGCTGCGAGGTCGCGCTGCTCTACGACCAGGACCTGCCGGCCGCGGTGCCCCGGGAGACCGTGTACCTGACCCGGCCGCACGTCCTGCTCGCGCCCACCCACCCGCTGGCGCGGCGGCCCACGATCGCCCTCCACGAGCTGGCCGGACACGACATGATCATGCTCGACTTCCCGCCCAGCCTGCACCACTTCACCTCGTTGTTGACCGCCGCCGGCGTGGCACCCCGGATCCGGCACCGCAGCGTCAACTTCGAGACGGTCCGCTCGCTGGTCGCCCGGGAACGCGGCTTCTCCCTGCTCATCCAGCGACCGCTGGTGGAGGTGAGCTACGAGGGCCGCCCGCTGGTGACCCGCCCGGTGGCCGACGAGGTGGAGCCGACCGCGGTGGTTCTCGCCTGGCCGCAGTCACCCAGCACCGACCGGTCCGCGCGCCCCACCCGCCCCACGCGCCGCGCCCGCGCCTTCGCCGACCACTGCCACCGGGCACTCCGCGACCCCGGCTAGGACACGCCTCAGCCCGAGACCAGCCGTAACGCCTCGGCCAGCCGCTCACCGGTCGGTGCGCTCTCCGGGTCGACCAGCCACTGCATCATCACGCCGATGAGCAACGCCTGGTAGAACGCTCCGACGGTGTCCGCCTCGGCGGGTTGCCGGGCCGGGTCGATGCCGCCCAGCAGTTGGGCCAGGCCCAGCCGGCCCTCACGCATACCGTCCACGAGCTGCTGTCGCAGCTCGGAAGCATGATCGATCTGTGCATACACTTCGTATACCACTGCCCACATCGGACGGTTCCGCTCGAACGACTCGACGACCCGCGTCCACGTCGCCGCGAATCGCCGGTCCGCCGGAACTCCCGGGTCCGCCGAAAGCGCGCGGGCCAACTCGTCGCCCCACTCCCGCACGGTCTCCATCAGCGCCGCGTTGAGCAGCGCCTCCTTGGAGCCGTAGTGGTAGCCGATCGCCGCCATGCTCACCCCGGCCGCACCGGCGATGTCCCGCACCGTGGTGCGCGCGTAGCCCCGCTCGAGCAGGCAGCGCCTGGCCCCGGCGACCAGGTCCTCCCGATTCCCCATCGGACCATCCTTGCACGATCGCCTTGCGCAAACGCCTTGTACGTTTGCGCAAGACGCTCGTATGGTCGGTTTCATGGACATCGTGGTGACCGGCGCGACCGGCCAGCTGGGCCGGCTGGTGATCGACGAGCTGCTGAAGCGCGCATCCGCCGAACGGATCGTGGCGGTGGCCCGCGACCCGGCGAAGACGCCCCCACTGGCCCGGCTCGGCGTCCGGGTGCGGATGGCCGACTACGACCGGCCGCGCACCCTGTGTGACGCGTTCTCGCCCGGCGACCGGGTGCTGCTCATCTCCAGCGACCAGGCCGGCGAGGTGCGGACCACGCAGCATGCCGCCGTGATCGCCCAGGCCAGGGCGGCCGGGGTGGCGCTGCTGGCCTACACCAGCGTGCTCGGCGCGGACACCGCCACCTTCGAGATCGGCCGCGACCACCGGGCCACCGAGCTGTTGTTGCGGGACTCCGGCCTGCCGTACGTGCTGCTGCGCAACGGTTGGTACAACGAGAACTACACCGGCTACCTGGCCGCCACGCTCACCCACGGCCGGGTGTTCGCCAGCGCCGGGCCGGGCCGGGTGGCCACGGCCGCCTGCATCGACTACGCGGCGGCCGCCGCCGAGGTGCTCACCGGCGAGGGCCACGAGAACCGCGCCTACGAGCTGAGCGGCGACCGCGCGTGGGGCCTGGCCGAGTACGCCGCCGAGGTGACCAGGCAGTCCGGCCGCGGAGTCGGCTACACCAGCATGCCGGAGGCCGAGTTCCGCCGGTTCATGATCGAAGCCGGCGTGCCGGCCGAGGACGCCGACGCGCTGGTGGACGCGGACGCGGCGATCGCCCGGGGCGAGCTGGCCGCCACGACCGGCGAGCTGCGCGAACTGATCGGTCGCCCGACCACCCCGATCTCGGACAGCATTCGCACGGCCCTGGAGCGGCAGGCTCCACAGTTTTCCTCATGAGGATCCGCACAACTCCAGGTTTGACCGCGAAAAGCGTCCGGCGCATGCTCGTGGACACGGCCAACGAGGGAGTTGCCGATGTCCTCAGCGAGCGCCCCGGCGTGCCCGGCGCATGCCGATTTCGACCCGTTTGACCAGGCCTACCTGGCCGATCCGTACCCGACGCTGGCGGAGCTGCCGGACGTCTTCCGCGCGCCGACGCTGGACATGTGGGTGCTCACCCGGCACGCGGACATCGACGCGGTGTTCCGCGACCCGGTGACCTTCTCCGCCGGCATCGCCCAGGACCCGGTCTTCCCGCTGTCCCCCGGCGCCCGGGCCGCCCTCGGCCCGGACTTCCCACTGCCCAGGACCATGTCCAACGCCGACCCGCCGGCGCACACCCGGATCCGCCGGTTCAACATGCGCGCTTTCTCCGCCCGCCGGGTGGCCGCGCTGGAGCCGAGGGTCCGCGAGGCAGCCCGGCGGATGATCGACGAGCTTCCCACCGGTGAACCGTTCGACCTGGTCAGCGCGCTGAGCTTCCCACTGCCGGCGTTCATGATCTTCACGTTGATCGGCTTCCCGGAGCCGGACACCGAACTGCTGAAGAGCTGGTGCGGCAACCGCATGGCGTTCTCCTGGGGCCGCCCGACCGCCGAGGAGCAGGAACGCATCGCCGCCGACATGCGCCGGTACTGGGAGTACTGCACCGAGTTCGTCGCCGGCCGGATGACCGACCCTCGGGACGACTTCACCAGCGACCTGGTCCGCATCCACCGCGAGGACCCGGATCAGCTGTCCCAGCTGGAGATCACCAGTGTGATCTACGGGCTGAGCTTCGCCGGCCACGAGACGACCACCAACCTGACCAGCAACGCGGTCCGCCGCCTGCTGGAACACCCCGCGCAGTGGCGCGCGCTGTGCGCCGAGCCGGAGCTGATCCCGAACGCGGTCGAGGAGGTGCTCCGCCACGACACCAGCGTGGTCGCCTGGCGCCGGGTGACCACGCGACCGGTCACCATCGCCGGCACGGAGATCCCGGCCGGCGCGCGACTGCTGTTGCTGTTGGCCGGCGCGAACCGGGACGCGGCGCTGATCGCGCAACCCGGGCGGTTCGACATCTACCGGGACGACGCCAACCGGCACCTGGCGTTCGGCAAGGGAATCCACTTCTGCCTGGGCGCACCGCTGGCCAGGATGGAGGTGCGGGTGGTGCTAGAGGAGCTGACCACGCGCGCACCGAACCTGGCCCTGCTGCCGGACCAACGCCTGGAGTTCCCGCCCAACGTGTCGTTCCGAGGCCCGCGCCAACTCTGGCTGCAACGCCAGGCCGACCGGCGCCACACCGACCCCATGGAGGACTCATGACCAGCACAAAGCCGTTCGCCTCCTCGGCGGACACGGATGTCAAGGAACAGACGCTGGAGGTGCTCGCGGACGGGGTGTACGCCCTGACCGCCGAGGGCGACCCGAACGTGGGCGCCATCGAGGGCGAGGACTTCCTGGTGTGCTTCGAGGCATTGGCCACTCCGGTTGCCGCGCGGGACTGGCTGGACATTCTGCGCCGGCACACCGACAAACCGGTGCGCTATCTGGTGCTCAGCCACTACCACGCCGTGCGGGTGCTGGGCGCTTCCGCCTTCGACGCGGACGTGATCGTGGCCCACGAGAACACCCGCAAGCTGGTCGCCGAGCGGGGCAAGGAGGACTGGGAGAGCGAGTTCGCCCGGATGCCCCGGCTGGCCAAGGCGGCGGACTCGGTACCCGGCCTGACCTGGCCGACGCTCACCTTCTCCGACCGGCTGACCATCGACCTCGGCGGTGACCGGGGTGACCTGGAGCTGCGCTACCTGGGCCGGGGGCACACCGAGGGCGACCTGGTCGGCTGGCTGCCCGAGCAGCGGATCCTGTTCGCCGGCGACCTGGTGGAGGCGCAGGCCGCGCTGTACACCGGCGACGCGTTCCACCGCGACTGGGCGAGCGGCACGCTGGACAACGTGGCCGCGCTCGGCGCGGAGGCGCTGGTCGGCGGGCGCGGCGCGGTCAGCCGGGGGCGCGCGGCGGTGGATGCGGCGATCGGCCAGACCCGAGGGTTCCTGAACGTGATGATCCGTGAGGTGGGCGCGGTGCAGGCGCGGGGCGGCACGCTGCGCGAGGCGTTCGAGGCGTCGCACGCCGCGCTGGTCGACGACTACGGCCGTTGGCCGATCTTCGAGCACTGCCTGCCCTTCGACGTCTCCCGGCTGTGGGACGAGCTGTCCGGCGTCGAGCGTCCGGTGATCTGGACCGCCGAGCGGGACCGCGAGGTCTGGGACCAGCTGCAGTCGTGAACCCGTGGCCGCACGACCCGGTGATCGTGCTCGGCAACGGGCCGGTCGGGCAGACCGCCGCGCTGCTGCTGGCCCGCTGGGGCGTGCCGACGGTCCTGCTGGACCTGCGCCGTTCACGTGATCTGGTGGGTTCCAAGGCGATCTGCCAGCAGCGGGACGTGCTGGACGTGTGGGAGGCGGTGGGCGCGCGGGTGGCCGCCGAGGGCGTCACCTGGGACACGGCGCGCACCTACTACCGGGACACGGAGCTGTTCTCGGTGCGGATGGCCGACGCCGGCCGGTCCCCGCTGCCGCCGTTCGTGAACGTCTCGCAGTCCCGAACCGAGCAGTTGCTGGACCAGCGGATCGCGGGTTCGCCGCTGATCGACGTGCGCTGGGGCCACCGGGTGACCGAGATCGACCAGGACGCCGACGGGGTGTGGGTCTCCGGCCCGGAGTTCCGGTTGCGGGCACCGTTCCTGCTGGTCTGCGCGGGGGCGCGGGCGGACGGGCTGCGCGCCGGGCTGGGCGTCTCGTTCGAAGGGCATTCGTTCGAGGACCGCTTCCTGATCTGCGACATCCGGGCCGAGCTGCCGGACTGGGCGCGGGAGCGCCGGTTCTACTTCGACCCGGTGTGGAACCCCGGCCGACAGGTGCTGATCCATCCCTGCCCGGGCGGCGAGTACCGCATCGACTGGCAGGTCCCGCCCGACTACGACGCCTCAGCCCTGGCCGCCGACACCGCATCCGGCGCCCTTGACCAGCGCATTCGACAAATTGTCGGGGACACGGCGTATGAAGTGACCTGGTCCTCGGTGTACCGGTTCCACACCCGGTGCGTGGACCGGATGCGCGTCGGCCGGGTGCTGCTCGCCGGGGACGCCGCGCATCTGTACGCCCCCTTCGGCGCGCGCGGGCTGAACTCGGGGGTGGCGGACGCGGAGAACGCCGCCTGGAAGCTGGCTTTCGCCGGGTGGGACGGCACGGAGAGGGAGGCGCTGCTGGAGAGCTACCACATCGAACGGCACGCGGCGGCGCGGGAGAACGTCGCGGTGACCAGCGCGACCATGGACTTCCTGGTCCCGCAGACCGCCGCCGAGGCGGCGCACCGGCGGGACGTGCTGGCCCGGGCCAGCGCGGATTCGGCGGAGGCGCGCGCCCGGGTCAACTCCGGCCGCCTGTACGAGGCGTACTGGTACGCCGAATCGCCGCTGACCACTCCGGACCCGACGCGGCCCCATCCCGTCCGCCCACCGCGCGGCGTCGCCCAGGCACCCGCCCCCGGCGTGCTCATCCCCGACCTCCCGCTGGAAACCGGCGGCCGGTTGCGGGAGGTGTGCCGGGACGGGCTGCTGGTACTGGTCGCGCCGGGCGGCGGCCCGGGAGCGGTGCGGGTTGCCGAACTCGCCGCCGAGGAGCTGGCGCCGGTACCGGCACGGGCGGTGGGCATGGCCGAGCTGTCCGCCGAACTCCCTGGCGTGTTGGGCGCGCGCGGCGCAGAGTGGTGGGTGGTCCGGCCGGACGCGCACATCGCCGCCGTGGTCACCGATGAGGCGGAGCTGCGCGCCGCGCTGCGCCGCGCGATCGGGCACCCCGGTGAGCCGGCTACACACGGCGCACCGGTCGGCCCCGGCGAGTCGGGGGAATCGAGCAAGGAGGGCAGCGATGGCGTACTACCGGCAGCTCGGTGAGGTCCCGCCGAAGCGGCACACCCAGCACCGCACGCCGGACGGCGGGCTCTACTACGAGGAGCTGATGGGCGAGGAGGGCTTCTCCTCGGACTCGTCGCTGCTCTACCACCGGCACATCCCGTCGGCCGTGCTGGACGCCCAGGACTGGCCGCTCGGCGACATCCGGACCAGCCCGAACCACCCGCTGCGCCCGCGCCACCTGAAGCTGCACGAGCTCACCCAGGGGCAGGACTGGAAGGCGGTCGACGCGGTGACCGGCCGACGGCTGGCCCTGGGCAACGGCGACGTGCGGCTGAGCTACGTGGCCGCCGGGGAACCGTCGCCGCTGTACCGGAACGCGATCGGCGACGAGCTGGCCTACGTGGAGTCCGGCGCCGCCACCGTGCAGACCGTGTTCGGCCAGCTGACGGCCCGCACCGGCGACTACGTGCTGTTGCCCCGCGCTACCACCCACCGGTGGGTCCCCGACGCGGAGACCGAGCCGCTGCGGCTGTACGTGATCGAGGCCAACTCGCACATCTCGCCGCCGCGCCGGTACCTGTCCAAGTACGGCCAGCTGCTCGAGCACGCCCCGTACTGCGAGCGCGACCTGCACGGCCCGGCCGCGCCGCTGCTCGCCGACCCGGCCGAGGAAGAGGTCGAGGTGCTGGTCAAGCACCGGTCCTCCCGGGGCGAGCTGGTCGGCACCCGGTACGTCTACCCGCACCACCCGTTCGACGTGGTCGGTTGGGACGGCTGCCTCTACCCGTACACGTTCAACATCTCCGACTTCGAGCCGATCACCGGCCGGATCCACCAGCCGCCGCCGGCCCACCAGGTGTTCGAGGGCAACGGGTTCGTGGTGTGCAACTTCGTGCCGCGCAAGGTGGACTACCACCCGCTGTCCATCCCGGTGCCGTACTACCACGCCAACGTGGACTCGGACGAGGTGATGTTCTACTGCGGCGGGGACTACGAGGCGCGCAAGGGTTCGGGCATCGGCCAGGGCTCCATCTCCCTGCACCCCGGCGGGCACACGCACGGCCCGCAGCCCGGCGCCTACGAGCGGTCCATCGGCGCGGAGTTCTTCGACGAGCTGGCGGTCATGGTGGACACCTTCGCCCCGCTGGAGCTCGGTGAGGGCGGACAGAGCTGCGAAGACCCTGGATACGCCTGGACGTGGAGCCGCCGCCAACCGCTATAGCATGCCGGCCTGGCACACTCCGAGGGCGTGACCGCTCCCATGTACGTGCCGCGTTTCTTCGTACGCCAGAAGATCACCCTGATGGTCAACCGGTACCAGATCTTCGCCGCGAACCCGGACGGCAGCGAGAGCAACCAGCTGCTCGCGTTCGCCCAGCAGAAGCGGATGAAGCTCAAGGAAGAAGTGATCTTCTACGCGGACGAGGCGAAGACCAGGCCGGTGTTCACGTTCAAGGCCCGGCAGCGGCTGGATGTACACGCGGAACACGACGTGTACGACGAGTTCGGCACGCCGCTCGGGTACTTCAGCAAGCAGTTCGGTGCCAGCCTGCTTCGTTCCACGTGGAACCTTGCCGGGCCGAACGGGCTGGACGCGGTCGGCACCGAGCGGCGGATGAGCATCGCCATCCTGCGCCGGATCTGGGACTTCATCCCGTACCTGGGCGACCTGTGGGTGCCGTTCGTCTTCCACTTCGACTTCACCGACAAGGCCACCGGTCAGCCGGTGCTGGTCAGCGAACGAAAGAAGGCCATCCGCGACCGGTACATCATCGACGTGCCCGACCCCAGGGTGGACTTCCGGCTGGCCGCCGCGATGGCCGTCGCGCTGGACGCGTTGCAGTCACGCTGAACACCCCCGTCGAAACGGGATTGACCTTCACCGTCGTTCAGGATGCAGTGTGAGGTGATGAGTACTCGAGGGGTCACGGCCAGGGTGTCGGTACGCGGGGAACTGCTCGGGCCGAAGCGGCGGGCCACCACGGTCGGCGTGCTGCTGATCATCCTGATGGTCGCGTTCGAGGCGATGGGCGTGAACACCGCGATGCCCAGGCTGGTCGTGGACCTCGGCGCACTGACCCTCTACGCGTGGCCGTTCGTGGCATTCATGGCGGCGGCGGTGTTCGGCACGGTGATGGCCGGTTGGTGGTGCGACCGGTCCGGGCCGAGGGTGCCGCTGCTGGTGGCGCCGGCGTTGTTCGGCGCCGGCCTGGTCACTGCCGCACTGGCCCACGGAATGCCGCAGCTGCTGGGCGGCCGGGTGCTGCAGGGCCTCGGCGCGGGCACGGTGACCGTGTCCATGTACGTGCTCATCGCGCTGATCTATCCCGAACGGGTGCGGCCGGCGATGTTCGGGCTGATGTCCTCGGCGTGGGTGCTGCCTTCGCTGATCGGGCCGCCCATCTCCGGCATCGTGACCGAGCGGTGGTCCTGGCGTTGGGTGTTCCTCGGCCTGGTGCCGATCGTGGTGATGGCGTTCGTCCTGGTGGTACCGGCGGTGCGCCGGCTCGGTGAACCCGAGCGGGGGATCCCGCCGGCCGGTGGGCCGGCCGAGATCA
The DNA here is from genome assembly GCF_039543365.1 of Actinospineispora eucalypti. Lineage (NCBI taxonomy): Bacteria > Bacillati > Actinomycetota > Actinomycetes > Pseudonocardiales > Pseudonocardiaceae > Actinospineispora > Actinospineispora eucalypti. The sequence goes on along the minus strand of NZ_BAABJP010000001.1, from coordinate 191,414 downwards.
TGCCCGGCGGGCCGGCCGAGGTCGGGCCCGGCGGGCCGGCCGAGATCGGGCCTCGCGGGTCGGCCGAGATCGTGCCCGGCGGGCTGGCGGAAGCGGCGCCGGGCGACACGCCGACGCGCGACGCCGGGGCACGGGGGCGCGGGGTGGTGCTGGCCGCGTTGGCGGCGGCGGTCGGGGTTTCGGCGCTGAGCTACGCCGGTGAGCGTAAGGACGTGTTCGCGCTGGTCATCGCGGCGGGAGCGATCCTGCTGCTGGTGCCGGCGCTGCGCCGGCTGCTGCCCGGGGGCGTCTTCGCCGCCCGCCAAGGGGTGCCCACCCTGGTCGCCGCGCGCGGGCTGTGCGCCGCCTTGTTCGGCGCGGCCAACTCGTTCCTGCCCCTCATGCTGACCAGCTCGCACCGCTGGTCGCTGGCCGCCGCCGGGATTCCGCTGGCGGTGGGTTCGCTGGGTTGGTCGGCGGCGTCGTTCTGGCAGGGCCGGCACCCGGACCTGCCCCGCGCGCGGTTGCTACGCGTCGGGTTCGGGCTGCTCACCGTGTCCGTGCTGGGGCTGCAACTGGTCGCGCAGCCGTGGGGGGCGGCCTGGTTGTCGTTCCTGGCCTGGGCCATCGCCGGCGCCGGAATGGGGCTGTGCTTTCCGTCGGTGAACTTCCTGCTGCTGCGCCAGTCGGAACGGCCCGAGGTCGGCTTCAACACGTCCGCCGCGCAGGTCAGCGAGCAGCTGGGCACGGCGGCCATGATCGGGGTCGGCGGCGCGCTGCTGGCATTGTTCGGCGTGCCCACCCTGGCCATGCCGGTGCTGCTCGGCCTGCTCACCCTGCTCGGCGTCACCGGGATGCTGATCGCCGGCCGGGCCGCGACCAGCTGAAAATTGGACCAGCCATCCGAGCCACAAGTGGCCCACTCGCCCGGTCCGCCGCGATTTAGCGTGACCGCATGCCGAAAAAGTCCAACACCGTGGTGACCATGCTCGACGACCAGCGCCCGCCATCGATACCGCCCGGCGCCGACGTGATGACCGCCCTGGTCGAGGTGCCGCCGGGCGACCCCGGAACCCCGCCGCACTGGCACTCCGGCCCGGTGTTCGGCTACATGCTCGAAGGCGAAATGATCTTCGAGCTGGAGGGTGAACCGGAGCGCATCCTCCGCGCGGGCGAGCCGTTCTGGGAGCCCGGCGGGGACGTCATCCACTACCAGGCGGGGAACAACCGGGCCGACACGTGGACCCGGTTCGTCGTGGTCATGATGTGCGTGCCCGGCCAGCCGATGCTCACCCTGGTGCCCGAGGACGAGCTCGCCGCCCGCCGCCATCGGCGCGCACCCCGCGCCGAAGTGTGATGCGGATCTTCCTGGCCCGCGCGACCGGTTTCAGGGCTGACGGGTGACGGCGGCCAGGATCTCCGGCAGCGCGGCCTCGGCCAGCGCGCGCATCTCCTGGTCGGTGCGGTCCTGGATGGGGTGCGGGACGAACACCGACGGCACCTCGGCGTAGCCCAGCGCACCGGCCTGGGCGGCGCTGGCCGTGACGAACTCGCTGGAAGCCACGAACGCGTGGATCACGCCGACGCCCTCCAGGGCAACGAAGTCGTGCACACTGCACGACGTGCAGGAGCCTCAATCGGCGAGCGCCTCGATCACCACGTCACACTCGGCGGCGATCTCCCGGCGCAGGTCCACCGGCGCGGGTTTGGTGAACGTCGGCTTGGCGTAACGCCGCGTGGCGATGCCACGCTCGGCGAGCAGCTCCTCCAGCCGGTTCAGGAACACGTCGCCGCGCGGTTTGGAGATGTCCAGCAGGCCCACCCGCAGGCCATCCAGCGATACCGGCCGCCGCGCCGGAGCGCGGTGCGCGGCGCCCCGCTCGTCGGTCGGGTCCAGCACGATCTTGCTGAAACCCGCCCGCCCGTTCCCTTCGGTCACATCCCTCACGGCGCTACCTCCCTGGTCACCGGCTGGCTCCCCCCGGGGCCACCCACCCAACCACCGATCACGGTGGAGAACATGCCGGCTCCGCCGCCGGCGTGCACGATCAACAACCCGCCCGGCCGGAACTTCGGGATCGGTACGTTCCCGGCGGCGGCCAGCCGCTCGGCGGGCACCCCCTCGTCGATCCCACCGGCGCCCCGGACGATCTCCGCCGGGTCCAGCAAAAGCTCCCTGCCCAACGCCTCCTCCAGCCGCGCGCGGGACCACCCGGCCTCCGCGAACACCCTGGCGTGCTCCGGGGCGACCACCAGCGTCGCGTCGAAGCCGAGCGGCAGCTTGGGGTGCGCCACCGAGCGGAGCGCGACGGCCAACGACCGCGCCAGCGACTCGGGCCGCCGCGAGATCTGGTCCGCGACGCCGCGCACGCCCTCGGCGGCGAACACGGTCACCGCACTCGCGCCCGCCGGCACGCCCCGGGACACGGCCAACGGCTCCCACGGCGAGCCGTCCTCGTCCTCGGCGAAGCAGAACCCGACCTTGCCCGGGTTGCCCAGCGCCGCCCGGTCCACCTCGCCCGGCCGCCCGCCGCCCACGTTGCGGATCACCAGTTGCAGCGCGCGGCCGATGGTCAGGTTGGCCCGGTTGCCCTGGCCGAGCGCGTTGCCGCCCGAGTTCATCCCGATGGCGCGGGCGATCGGCCCGTTCACCACGATGGCCGGACCGGCGCCCCAGGTCGTGGCCAGCAACCCGTGCGCGTTGAACTCGTCGGTGCACACGGCCTCCACGGCGGCCAGCACCACCGGCAGGTACTCCGGCCGGCAACCGGCCAGCACCGCGTTGATGGCCACCTTCTCCACCGTGGCCTCGACCAGGTTCGGCGGCACGATCGCCACCGTCTCGTCCGGCGCGCGGGAGGTCCCGGCCAGCATGCGCAGCACCCGCGCGGGCGTCGGCGGGATCACCGGCAACCCGTCCGACCAGCCCCGGTCGAACAGCGACTCGTGCTCGTCCTCCAGCTCGGACAGCTCGATCCGGCGCGCGTGCAGCCGGTCGCCCTGGGTGCGCAGCAGGATCTTGTCGGCCAGCTCGGGGTCGCCGGTGCGGGAGCCGCAGCCGGGCCGGTGATCGGGCAGCCCCGGGCCGAGGCCGGTGGTCCCGGTGATCGACTCCCACTCCTCGCGCAGCCAGCCGACGGTGCGCGCGGCCTCCGCGCCGCCTTCGAAGCGCAGCAGCGTGGGCACGGTCTGGATGTCCAGTGCCAGGCTCACGTCCAGCTCGGTGTCGTCCCGCACGTCGCTGACGCCTTCGGGAAAGCTCGGATCGTCCTGGGTGTACACGGTGATCGGCAACGCGGCCAGCACCGGCTCGACCAGCTCGCACGTCGGGCACCCGCGCTTCACCACGGCAACCAGCCCGTCCCTCGGCACCCCGCTCACGGCTTCGACCCTAATCCGCCCCCGCCCCCCGCGCCCCCCACAAACCTGATTCAGTCACTTCAGCAGGGTGATTCAGTCACTTGAGCAGGCAGAAGTGACTGAACCAATGTGCACAAGTGACTGAATCAGTGTGCAGAAGCGACTGAATCAGCGGGGGGAGCGGGGGGAGCGGATGAGGAGGGCTAGGGGGATGGCGGCCAGGGTTACGGTGCCGGAGACCAGGAAGACGTCGCTGTACGCCTGGGCCAAGACGTCCAGCCGCAACGCCTGGTAGAGCGGCGCCAGCCCCTCGGTGCCCCGCGCGGCCATCTCCTGTAGGCGCGGGTCGTCGGCGGCCTGGAGGAGCGCGGAGCGGTCGGCCATCAACTGCGCCTGTTGGCCGGTGGACATCGCGGTGAGCAGGGCCAGGCCGAGCGCGGCGCTGACCCGTTGGACCAGTTGGTTCATCGCGCTGCCCGCCCCGGACAGGTGCGCGGGCAACGCGGAGATGCCGCTGGTGGTGATCGGCATCATGGCCACCCCGGGCCCGACCGCGCGGAACATCAGCGCCGCGATGAACTCGCCCCGGGTCATGTCCGGGTTGACGTTGCACAGCATGAGCAGCCCGATGCCGGACACCGCCAGCCCGAACACCGCCGGCCAGCGCGCGCCGAACCGGTCGGAGATGCGGCCGGCCAGCGGCATGCACACCATCATCACCAGCCCCTGCGGCAGCAGCACGAAGCCGGTGTTCAGCGCGGTCAGCCCCTGGCCTTCCTGCAGGAAGACCGGCACGTAGAACGACACCGCGAACAGCCCGATGGACATCAGGGCGATCAGCACCAGCGAGTTGACCATCGCCAGGTTGCGCAGCGCGCGCACGTCCAGCAGCGGGTCGGTGACCTCCAGCTCGATCACCACGAACAGCGCCAGCAACAACACCCCGACGGTGACCAGCAGCAGCACCCGGTAACCGGTCCAACCCCAGTCGGCACCCTCGGACGCGGCGAGCAGCAGCGCGAACAGCCCGCCGGCCACGCAGGCGAAGCCGACCCCGTCGAACCGCCGGCCCGGCCGCCCGGCCAGCTTCGGCAGGACGAAAGCGCCCGCGGCCAGCCCGATCAGCCCGACCGGCACGTTCACGAAGAACACCAGGCGCCAGCTGGCGTACTCCACCAGGTAGCCGCCGAGGGTCGGGCCGACCGCCGGCGCGACCACCATGCCCAGCCCGTACAGGCCCATCGCGGTGCCGATCTGCCGGCGCGGCACGATCCGGTAGAGGATAGTCATGCAGGTCACCGGCAGCATCCCGCCCGGCGCCGCCTGCACGATCCGGAAGAAGATCATGCTGGTCAGATCGCCGGCCAGGCCGCAGAGCACGGAGCCGACGCAGAACCCCACCAGCGACGCCAGGTAGAGCCGCTTCAGCCCCAGCCGGTCGCCCAGCCAGGCACTGGCCGGCACCACCACACCCAGGCACAGGTTGTACGCGGTGGACACCCACTGGATGTCCTCGGTGCTGGCACCCAGATCGGCCGACATCCGGGCCAGTGCCACGTTCACGCTGGTCGTGTTCAGCACCGACATGAACATCCCGATCACGATCACCCCAAGGGGCAGCAACCACCCCGCTTCCCCCGCGAGTCGGGGATTCGTGCTCGGTGAGTCGGGACTTGAGGTACGGAGTGTCGGGTTCTCGGGTGCGATGGGCGGCGTCTCGTCCGTAGAGGTACTGGCCGAGGCCGCCATGATCACCCGTTCTAGCTAACTCACCTAACAAGTGTTCTCTAACTCAGCTTACGCTTGTTCGGTAACTTCCGGAAGGGTGTTGAATGGCGGTGATGAGCAGTCGGCCGGCCGGCCCGATGACCCGCACCCGCAACCGCTGGGGTGAGGGCGACCGGCTGCGCGCGGAGATCCTGGACGCGGCCAGCCGGCTCCTGTCCGAGCTGGACAACGAGGACGGCCTGACCATCCGGGGCGTGGCCCGAGCCACCGGCATCGCCCCGGCCAGCATCTACTCGCACTTCGCCGACCGGGCCGCGCTCCTGGACGGACTGCTGGACCACGAGATCGAGCGGATGCGCGAGCTGATCGCCGGCGCGGACGGGGCGCGCGCCCAGCTGCGCGCCTACTGCGACTTCGCGGTGGCCCACCCGGGGCACTACCGGATCCTGTTCCGCCGCCGCTCCGACCAGCCGCCCGAGTCGCCCAGCCCGATGACCGCCATCCTGGCCGAGTTCCAGCGATCACTGGAACGCGCCGCCGAGGGTGGCGCGCAACTGCGCCTGCCCGCCGACCGGGCCGCCGTGGTGGTGTTCATGGCGGCGCACGGCCGGATGGCGCTCTACCACGCCAACCCGACCGAACGCTCCGCGCAGAAGATCCCGCAGTTCGTCGACGAACTGATCTCCCTGGTCCTCGACCACCCCTGATTCAGTGCCTTCAGCACAGTGATTCAGTCAACAGTGTTGACTGAATCAGCATGCCAAAGTGACTGAATCAGCGTGCTAGAAGCACTGAATCAGGTTGAGGGGGTTAGCCGGCTTCGCCGGAGGGGTCCACCATCGCTTCGGTTAGCCAGCGGGTTTGGGCACCATCCCGGTCGGCGTCTGCGCCTGCCACCTTGCGGAGTTCGACTTTGTTGATCTTATTCAGGGTGGAGTGCGGGAGCTGGGTCATCGGGTAGACCGCGCGGGGGCGCTTGAAGTCGGCCAGGTGCTCGCGGCAGGTCTCCTCGATCCGCGCGACCAGCCCCGGGTCGTCGCCGGTCGTGGTGATGAAGGCGACCGCCACCTCGTCCAGCTTGTCGTCCGGGCGCCCGACCACGCCGACCTCCACCACGCCCGGCACGCCGAGGATGACCCGCTCCACCTCGGCCGCCGACACGTTCTCCGCGCCGACCTTTAGCATGTCCTTGATCCGGTTTTCGAAGGTGAGGTGGCCGTCCGCGTGCGGGGTGACCAGGTCGCCGGTGCGGAACCATCCCTCGGCGTCGAACGACTCGGCGGTGGCTTCCGGGCGGTTCAGGTACTCGGCGAACAGCGACAACCCGCGCACCCCGCGCACCAGCAGCTCGCCCGACTCGTCCGGCTCGACCGGCGCGCCGTCCTCGCGGACCACCTTGACCTCGTAGGACAGCGACGGGCGCCCCATGGACATGGACCGGTTCGGCACGAACGCGTCACCCACGATGGGGTGCGAGATGGTCTCCGTCATGCCCCACCAGCCGATCGTCTTCACCCCGTAGGCGGCGTCGAACGGCAGGTCGCACATGCCGGTGCCGAACAGCCGGTACGCATGCCCCGGAGGCGGCGCCATGCCGGCCAGCGCGCGGATGGACAGCCCCATCAGCGAGATCCAGGTACACCCGTGCTCCACGGACACCGCGGCGAACCGGCTGGTCGACCACTTCGGCACCAGCACGAGCCGCGCGCCCACCCACAGGCTGGCCAACATCGAGTACGCCAGCGCGTTGGTGTGGAAAAGCGGCAGGTAGACCAGGTGGCAGTCGTCCGGGCGCAGCGTCTCGTGGTAGGCGTTCAGCCGGGCGCCCCACAGGGCGTTGGCCTGCGTCCACAGCACGCCCTTCGGCCTTGACGTGGTGCCGGAGGTGTACTGCACGCTGCACGGCGCGAGCGGGTCGATCGGGCGTTTCGGCAGGTCGTTGGGGTCGGCCCGCAATGCGTCGAACGGCTCCGCGCCGCCCCCGACGGAGACCAGGAACCGCAGCCCGGGGGCCGCCTTGCCGACCAGCTCGGCGTACTCGGCCTGGGTGATCGCGCCGACCGCCCGGCAGTCGTCCGCGTAGAACGCCAGCTCATCCACAGCCGAACGGGTGTTGGTGGTCACCGCCACCGCGCCCAGCGCCGCGCAGGCGAACCACGCGATCAGGAACTCCGGGCAGTTGTCCATGTGGATGAGTACCCGGTCACCTGTGGATACCCCGCGCGCGGCCAGCCCGGCGGCGGTCGCCGCGGCCTCCCGGTGCACCTCGTCGTAGGTGTAGGTACGGCTGGGCTGCCCGTCGTAGGGCTGCCACACGATGAACGGCCGGCCGGCATGGGTGGCCGCGCGCGTGCCCAACAGCTGCCACACGTCCGACCCGCCGAACGGGTGCAGGTCACCGATCTCCACTTGCGCCGAGGTCATGCGGCAACCCTGGCATCACCCGATCTGCCCCGCGCGGCGAACCCCCGCTCCTACCGAACGGCGTTGGCGCAGGTGCCGGCGGGCATGCCGTACTGCCGGCAGATCTGCTCGGCGGCGCGTTCCCGCATCTGCCGCTCCGCGAAGCTTTCCGGGCCGAACCCGTCGTCCGAACGGTCCGAGTGGTCGTCGCGGTCCGAGTCGTGCCGCCGGGACCTCGGCTCTTCTTCGTCGTCGTCCTTCGAGTCGGCCGCGCTGTGCGAACCGTTCGACCCGGCGGACTCACCGGCCGGACGCTTGGGCGCGGGCTTCGCCGCCGGGGCCGGAGCGGGAGCCGGAGCCGGCTCGGCGACCGGAGCGGGCGCGGGGGCCGGGGCGGGAGCAGGAGCAGGAGCAGGAGCGGCGGGCGCCATCGGGGCCATCGGCGGCGGGGCATTCACCGCGTCGGCGGCCGGGGCGAGTTGGGGCGGGGTCGGCGCCGGAGCGGCCCCCACGGTGAGCCGCATCGCAAGGATCACCCCAACTCCCAGGACCAGCACGACGGCGAACGCGGTCAGCAGTAAAGGTCGAAGGGAGCCCATGTCCCCGTATAACGAGCGGCCACTCCACCCCGATACGTGTCAACTCCTTGACGGCCCACAGCCAGGCGTTTCAGGCGCTCACCCAGTTGCCATGGAACCCGAACGGCACCCGGGTGGGCAGGTGCACGGTGGCCACCGCCTCGCCGGTCGCCGAATCGAGCAGCGACAGGTTGCTGCGGCCGGTCGTTCGGTCGTACACGAAGCCCATGAGCACGCCGTCGTCCTCCGCCGCCCCGTCGCCGTTGGGCACGAAGGAGAACTCGCCGGCGAAGTGGTGCTCGGGCAGGGGCAGCTCGGTGGTGACGTCCTGCGCCAGGTCGTGCCGCAGCACCGAGTCCCGGTCCGAGTGCCAGCCCAGGGTCGTGGCCGTGGAGTAGCCGTAGCGGTGGCGGCGGCCGATGCGCCGCGGATCGACCCCGGGGAACTCCTGCGGCCGGTCGTCGATGCCGGATTCGCGCACCTTGCCGGACCCCAGGTCGACGGTCCACCGGTGCATCATCGGCCGGCCGGTGTCGAAGATGTCCTTCAGCTGGTACTGGGCCGCGCGGTCGTACCCGTGGATCCGGACCGCCTCGCAGACCACCGAGCCGTTCTCCTCGTAGGCGTTGAGCGTGTGGAAGACGTAGCACGGCTCGATCTCGAACCAGCGCACCACCGCCTCGCCCTCGCGCGGCAGCAGCCCGATGCGGGACGGCCGGTCGGGGTCCCACCTGATCGGCGCCACGTCCGGCTGACGGATCAGCTCGCGCCGGGTGAACCGGCTGACCAACCGGTCCGGCATGACCACCCGGCTGGCCAGCGAGGCCAGGACCAGCCGCGTCGACCGGGGCAACCAGTCCGGCAGTTGGCGCTCGACCACGCCGATCTTGTCCACCACCAGTGGGGTGTCGAAGAAGAGCACGTAATTCTCGGTGAGCGCGATGTCGTGCAGCAGCGGCTTGCCCGGCGAGTCGAACCGGACGACCTTGCACGCACGCCCGTCGGTACCGATCACCGAGTACTCGGCGAACTCGCCGGTGGTCACCCGGTAGGTGATCGCGTGCATCTCGCCGGTGACCGGGTCGATCTTCGGGTGGCCGGTGTAGCCGCCGGAGAGGGTTCCGCCGAAATCGCACGGCCCGATGGTGTCCAGCTCCTCGGTGAGCTCGAAGTTGGCCACCCCTCCCTCCATGGTGGCGATGGTGCGGCCGGCATGCCCGATCGGGTTGGTGTTCGGCGCCGGCACGTAGACCCCGGCCCGGTGGTTGGGCCGGATCGGCCGCTCGCCCAGCGCCCGGGACACGGCCGGCGAGCGGATCCACCGGTTGCGGTACCACTCCGCCCGGCCGTCGCGCAGGCGCACGCCTGGATCATCCCGTCGCCCCGGGTGCTGAACCAGTTGTAGGTGATCGGGTCGATCTCCTCCACCGGGTTCGGCCCCATCCGCAGGTACCGGCCGTCCAGGTGCGCCGGGATCGCACCGGTGACCGGCAGCTCGGTGATCGTCTCCTCGCTGATCGAGGGGGCAAAGTTGCCACTCAGAAACCGGTTGTCCACTGCAGCCTCCGTAGATCCGAATCAATCTTCACTTAGTAGGCCATGGTATGGCTTCTTTGGCAAGTTCATCCTGAACTGAAATTCACTTCAACGGCGCCGGGGCCGGGTGTGGACGGCGTCGGCCAGGCGGAGGAAGGTCGGCCAGGCGGAGGAAGGCAGTCGGAAGCGGTCAGGCCGTGGCGGGAAGTCGGAAGAGGTCAGGCCGAGGGGGGCAGGCCGAGGACGGCTCGGGCGAGGGCGCACACCTGGTTCGCGGGCAGCGCCTCGTCCGGCCCGGTCAGCGTGGTGATCACGGCCAGCGCGGCGCAGGCGAGCAGCCGGGCCGAGGGCCCGGTCAGCTCCGGGCGGAACTCCCGCAGCAGCGCGGCCCACTCGGCCAAGTAGTTCGCCCGCGCCGCACGGAACTCCTCGCGCGGCCCGCCCGGCAGGTCGGCCACCTCGGTGAGCAGCGCGGACGTCACGCCCGCCGCCGGGCCGACCACGTCGGCGTAGCCGGCGACCAGCCGGGTCAACGCGTCCGAAGGGTCGCTGGCCGACGCCAGCACGCGGTGCAGGTCGAACCACAGCACCTCGTTGCCCCGGTGCAGGATCGCGGCCAGCAGATCGACCTTGCTCGGGTAGTCCTGGTAGACGCTCGGTCCGGAGATGCCCACCGCCGCACCGATGTCACCCAGGCTGACCGCGTGGTACCCGCGCTCGGCGAACAACCGCCCGGCCGACGCCATCAGCGCCTCACCGCGCAGCCGGGGTACCAGCTGACCACCCTGAGGTCTGACCTCGGCACCGTCCGGCATCGGTGAGGTCAGACAGGCGACGGCGGCCGCGCGCAGCGCGTCGACCAGCCCTTCCGGCCGGGTGTCCAGGTGGTATTGGGCGGGACTCTCCAGCACCGCCAACGCCGCCCGCGCCCGGGCCCCGCGCAACGCCCCCTCGCCCGCCTCGCCGACTTCGCCCGCCTCGCCGAGCATCAGCAGGATTCGCGCCCGGCGGGCCCGCAGCGGGCCGGCCACCGCCTCGGGCAGTTCGCCGGCGGTCCGGTGCCACAGCGGGGCGTACTCCGGCCGCGCCAGTACCGCCTCGGCCAGCGCGGTGACCAGGTCAGCCGGCTCCTCCATCGCCGCCGCTTCGAGCCGCCCTACGGCCTCGTCCAGGACCGCCGCGAGCAGGTCGGACTTGCCCCGGAAATGCCGGTACAGCGCGCTCGCGCCGATCTCCACCCGGCCGGCCACGTCGGCCATGGCGACCTGGCGATAACCCCGCTCCCAGAACAGGCGGGCGGCCGCGCGCACGATCTGGCGCCGACGGTCGGGCGGGCGCCGGCGGGGCGAGCCGCTCAACTCCACCGTCGACGACATACCGCCCGCACTCCTTTGGCGGAGGATGCGGGATTCGAACCCGCGAGGGCTATAACACCCAACACGCTTTCCAAGCGTGCGCCATAGGCCACTAGGCGAATCCTCCGCCGCAGAGTGTACCGGCCGCTTCTGGCGGCTTTCGCCAAGGCGTGCTGACGCCGCGCGCGGCCAACCACTACACTGGGCGATGGACCCCGCGCGGCGTCCATCCTGTGAACTCCCCCAGGGCCGGAAGGCAGCAAGGGTCAACGGGCTCTGTCGGGTGCGCGGGGTCCCCTTATGTCCGGGTCACCCTGCCCCGCGGTCTCGTCAGGGCCGCCGGGTAGCCTCGGCCGTTGTCGGGAACGGCGAGCCGGCACAGCCGGCGGGGTGGGTGAATATGGCGCTGGCTCTGTACCGCAAGTACCGCCCGGCGACCTTCGCGGAAGTGGTCGGGCAAGAACATGTGACCGAGCCGCTGCGCACCGCGTTGTCCGCCGGCCGGGTCAGCCATGCCTACCTGTTCTCCGGGCCGCGCGGCTGCGGCAAGACCTCCTCCGCGCGCATCCTCGCCCGCTCGTTGAACTGCGTGAACGGGCCGACGCCGGACCCCTGCGGGGAGTGCCCTTCGTGCATCGCGCTGGCCCCGGAAGGCCCCGGCAACATCGACGTGATCGAGCTGGACGCGGCCTCGCACGGCGGCGTGGACGACGCCCGCGAGCTGCGCGACCGGGCGTTCTACGCGCCCGCCGAGTCGCGCTACCGGGTGTTCATCGTCGACGAGGCGCACATGGTCACCACGCAGGGCTTCAACGCCCTGCTCAAGATCGTCGAGGAGCCGCCGGAGCACCTCGTCTTCGTGTTCGCCACCACCGAGCCGGACAAGGTGCTGACCACCATCCGCTCGCGCACCCACCACTACCCGTTCCGGCTGATCCCGCCCGGCACGCTGCGCGCCCTGCTGGAACGGATCTGCGCGGACGAGGGCGCCATCGTCGCGCCGCCGGTGTACCCGCTGGTCATCCGGGCCGGCGGGGGGTCGGCCCGGGACACCCTCTCGGTGCTGGATCAGCTACTCGCCGGCGCCGGGCCGGAAGGCGTCACCTACGACCGGGCGGTCGCGCTGCTCGGCGTCACCGACGTCGCGCTGATCGACGACGCGGTGGACGCGCTGGCCGCACAGGACGGCGCGGCGGTGTTCAGCACGGTGGACCGGCTGGTCGAGGCCGGGCACGACCCCCGGAGGTTCGCCGCCGACCTCCTGGACCGGCTGCGCGACCTGATCCTGCTGGACGCGGTGCCGGACGCGGCGGGCCGAGGCCTGGTGGACGCGCCGGCCGACGAGCTGTCCCGCATGGCCGACCAGGCGCAACGGCTGGGGCCGGCCACGCTGAGCCGGTTCGCCGAGATCGTGCACACCGGGCTCACCGAGATGCGCGGCGCCACCGCGCCCCGGCTGCTGCTGGAGCTGCTCTGCGGGAAGATGTTGCTACCCGCCGCGTCCACCTCGGACAACGCCCTGCTGCAGCGGCTCGAACGTATGGAGCGGCGCGCGGACATCGTGGTGGACAGCTCCTCGGACGGGGCCGGCCAGCCGGGGCGGACGTTCCAGCGCCCGTCCCAGTCCGGGCGGGCCGGCGCGTCGGACGATGCCGCCGGTAGTTCCGCTGAACACTCCGGTGCCGCGGGGCGTTCCGGTGCCGCGGGGCGTTCGGCCGAGCTCTCGGGCGTCTCCGGGCGTTCCGCTGAACACTCCGCTGCCGCGGGGCGTTCCGGTGCCGCGGGGCGTTCGGCTGAGCTCTCGGGCGTCTCCGGGCGTTCCGCTGAACACTCCGGTGCCGCGGGGCGTTCCGCCGAGGCGGCGGGCGCTGCCGGGACCTCGGGCGCCGCCGGGAGTTCGGCGGGCGAGCCGGGAGCCGCCCAGGGGACCGATGGGTATCCGGGCGCCGCGCGGCGTTCCGCCGAACACGCGGGAACCGTTCAAGGTTCCGGCAACGCTTCGGGAGCCGCCGGGCCTGCGGGAGGTTCCGTTGAACGCCCACGCGCCGCCGCTGGCCCCTCGGGCGGCGCGGCCAGTTCCGCCCAAGAGCCGGGTGCAACGGACGCCGAACACGCCGGTGCAGCGCGACGTTCCGCCGAACGCCGGCAAGCCCCCGACCACGCGGGCGCCCCCATATCTCCAGCGGCTGCCACACGTCCCGCCGAACCTTCGGCCGCCGCCGCACGCTCCGCCGGAACTTCGGGCGACGCGGCGCATTCCGCGGGAGCTTCGGGAGCCGGCGCAGGTTCCGCGGGAAATTCGGGCGACGCGGCGTATTCCGCGGGAACCTCGGGAGCCGGCGCAGGTTCCGCGGGAAATTCGGGCGACGCGGCGCGTTCCGCCGAATATGCGGAGCCCGCCGGCGCCGCCGCATCGCGTTCCGCTGAACGCGACGGGCCCGGCGAGCGTTCCGCCCCACCGGCCGAGCCCGTCGAACCCGCGCCGTCCACCAGCTCGCACGGCATCGACGCGGCGGCGGTCCGCCGGGTCTGGCCGGGCATCCTGGACCGCGCGAAACAGGCCAGCCGCAGCACCGGCGCGCTGTTGATGAACGCCACGGTGCGCGCGGTGGAGAACGACACCCTGGTGCTCACCATCGCCGCCGCCCCGCTGGCCCGGCGCCTGTCCGAGCAGCGCAACACCGACGTGATCGCCACCGCGCTGCGCGACGAGTTGGGCGTGGCCTGGCGGGTTCGCTGCGAGCATGACGGCGGCGGCCAGACGCGGGCGCCCAGCGCGGGCAACGGCGGTTCCGGAGGCGAGCCGCCGGCGCCGCCGGCCAGGTCAGCGCCGCGCCAGTCCGCCGGCGAGGCGCATCGCGCGCCCACCCGCAATGCCCGGCCCGCCCGGCCGAACGATCCGCCGCTCCCGCCCGAACCGCCTCCGGACGACGAGGAAGACATGATCGCCGAGGCGGCCGCCTACTCGGCCGACCGGGACGGGGCCGAGCCAGTCAGCCGGCGCGACCCCGAAGAGGTGGCGATCGAGCTGTTGGCCAGCCAACTCGGTGCGCGCGCGGTGGACGAACCGCGCCGGTGACGCCGTGACGTCCACCCCGACCCTGGTACCGGCCGCGCCCCCCAACGGGACCTCGGCCGGCCGGGGCGGCGACTCGGCGTTCGCGTTGGTCCGGAAGTCGTCGGCGCGCTGGTTGGTGCCGATCGGCACGGCGGTGGTCGTCGGGCGGGTGCTCTACACGTCCAACTGGTGGCTGAGCAGCTGGGCGAACACCACGCTGACCTGCACGGACGCGCTGATCTTCCTCTTCCCGTTCGTCATGCTGGCGGCCGCGCTGGACGCGCGGCGGCGGGTGCGGGCCAGCGCCGGCGCCGGGTTGTCGGTGTGGGGGTGGTCGCTGGCGGGGTTCGCCGTGGTGCTGGCCGTCGCGTACGCCGCGCCGGCCCGGTTGAACCCGCAGTGGCCGCCGCCGGTCCCCTGGGTCTGGCTGTTGCCGGCGGTCACCGCGCTGCTCGCCTACGCCGGGCTGGGCGTGCTCACCGGGGCGATGCTGGCCGGCGCTCGGCGCCGGTTGCTGCCGGTGGCGGCCGGGTTGGCCGTGCTCCTCGGTTACCTGGCGCCGACCCTGCTCGCCGCCGACGAGGAGTGGACCTCCACCCGTTACACGGTGCTCGGCGACGGCTGGCTGGGTGGCCCGGAGGCGCCGAACCCGTCGCTGCTGGTGTTGCAGGCGCTGTTTTTCGCGCTGCTCGGGCTGCTCGCGCTGGCGGTCGCCGCGCTGGACGTGCGGCCGGGGCGGGGAGTGGGCGCACTGGTGGTCACGCTGACCGCCGGGTTGCTGGTCACCGGGATGACCCTGGGCACCGTGGACGGCTCCAAGACCACCTGGGTCCGCGACGCCGCCGGCCCGCGCGCCTGCGCCACCGACCGGGTGGTGTGCGTGTGGACCGACCACGGGTCGCTGCTCGGCCACTACACCGACGTCGGCCACCGCATGCTGGCCGACGCGCCGCCGACCCTGCCGGTCCGCGGCTGGGTGGAGTCCGGTCTGGCCCGGGGCCCCGGTGAGGCCGAGGTCTACCTGGTCGGGCGCAGCTCGTCGGAGCCGGTGGACGTGGCGTGGGCGCTGGCCGGTGGCCTGGTGGACGGCATGGGCACGGACGCCCGCCGGGGCTACCTGGAGCGGGCCCGGCTGTGGCTGGTCGCCCGAGTACTGGCAGGCAAGGACCGGTCCGACTTCCTGGCCGGCCACGAGGACCCGGCCGTCCGCGCCATCCTCACCCAGCCGCCGGACAAGCAATGGGCGTGGTTCTTCACCACCCTGGCCGGTCGCTGACCCATATCGCGCCCCTCACCACCCCATATCGCGGATCCCGCCACCCCATGTCGCGGGTTCTGCCGGGTTGGTAACCGGCCAACTGTGGTCGAATCCGCGACATGGACTGCGGCTGCCCGCGATATGTGGGCGTCAGGAGCGGGGAGTCTGCTCCAGCCAGCGGAGGATGCCGGCGGCGATCGCCTGCGCGTAGCGCTGCCGGCCGTCCGGGCTGCTGACCAGCGCCGCCTCGGCCGCGTTGCGCATGTTGGCGCATTCGACCAGCGCGACGGGCCGGGTGGCCAGGTTCAGCCCGGCCAGATCGGAGCGCGCGGCCAGCCCCTGCTTGCCCAGGTAGGTGGACAGCGGCAGGCCGGAGTCGCGCATGCCGTCGCGCAGCGCGGTGGCCAGGGCCAGCGAGGGCGCGCCCTGCGCGGCGTTCACCGGCGGGCTCGGGTAAGCCACGTGGAAACCGCGCCCGCCGGGCGACGAACCGTCCGCGTGGATGGACACCATGGCCTCCGCGCCGGCCCGCTCGGCGGCCTTCCCGCGCACGTCAACGCAGGGCCCGACGCCGGTGTCGTTGTCCCTGGTCATGACCACCTGGACGGACTTTTCGCGGAGCACCGCGGCGACCCGCTGGGCCACGTCGAAGGTGAATGCGTGCTCGGTGTAGCCGGCGTTGGTGGCGGTGCCGGTGGTGTTGCACGCCTTGGTGCCGCCCCGGCCGTCGGACACCTGCTTGTTGATCTCGGTGGCGTGCGACGCGTTGCCGCCGTTGTGGCCGGGGTCGAGCACGATGACCCGCCCTTGCACCGCCTGGGTGGCTCGGTCACCCAGGTCGGAGGAGACCACCGCGTGTCCCGGGTGCACCACCTGGGGTCCACCACAACCGGCCAGGACCGCGGCGCCGACGACTGCTAACACGCTGATATTCCGCACGGCCCGCACGGCTCCAACCATGGCACGCCCCCGGATGGCTGGCTCCTCCGACACGGCGATGACCGGTGCGATTACCCTCGACGGTATGAGACCGGGGCAGCCCGACATGAACCTGATTCTGCAGCAGGCGCAGAAGATGCAGCGCCAGCTGGCCGACGCACAGGCCGAGCTGGCCGAGACCGAGGTGGTTGGCCAGGCCGGCAACGGGCTGGTCCGGATCACCCGCACCGCCGCCGGCGAGTTCCGCAAGGTGGAGATCGATCCGAAGGTGGTCGACGCCGACGACGTCGAGACCCTGCAGGACCTGGTGCTCGGCGCGATCGAGGACGCCGACCGTGCCGCCAAGGAACTACAGGAGCAGAAGCTGGGCGGCGTGACCGGCGGGCTCGGCCAGCTGGCCGGCGGGCTCGGCCTGCCCGGCCTGGAATAGCCCGCCATGTTCGAGGGACCGGTCCAGGACCTGATCGAGGAACTCGGCCGGCTGCCCGGGATCGGCCCGAAGAGCGCCCAGCGGATCGCCTTCCACCTGCTCGCCACCGAACCGGCCGACATCGAGCGGCTGCGCGAGGTGCTGCTCAAGATCAAGCAGGGCGTGCGGTTCTGCGAGGTCTGCGGCAACGTGTCGGAGGAGGAGCGCTGCCGCTACTGCCGCGACGCCCGCCGGGACGCCACGCTGCTCTGCGTGGTCGAGGAGCCCAAGGACGTGCTGGCCATCGAGCGCACCCGGGAGTTCCGCGGCCGCTACCACGTGCTGGGCGGCGCGCTGGACCCGTTGGCCGGCATCGGCCCCGACCAGCTGCGCATCCGGCAGCTGGTGGCCCGGATCGGCGGCACCGGCCCGGCCGACGACGAGCAGGACATCAAGGAGATCATCGTCGCCACCGACCCAAACACCGAAGGCGAGGCGACCGCCACCTACCTGATGCGCCTGCTCCGCGACTTCCCCGGCCTAACGGTGTCGCGGCTCGCATCGGGCCTCCCCATGGGCGGCGACCTGGAGTTCGCCGACGAACTAACCCTCGGCCGCGCCCTCTCCGGCCGCCGCGCCATGACCTGATTCAGTCACTTCAGCACGCCGGTTCAGTGGGTTCTGGCGGCTGGTTCAGTCACTTCAGCACGCCGGTTCAGTGGGTTCTGGCGACCGGTTCAGTCACTTCAGCACACCGGTTCAGTCACTTCGGCCGCCGGAATCGACTGAATCAGCCACCAGAACACACTGAACCAACCACCAGAACACACTGAACCAACCACCAGAACACACTGAATCAGCCGCCAGAACGCACTGAATCGGGACTGGGTCGGGGTGGGTGGTAAGCGGTTTCCGATCGTTAGGTCAAGCCTTGGCAAAGGGGGCTACCCACGAGTACGGGACCGGGGCTACTGTCGCGCGGATCACGTTCGTTCACCTGGGGGAGTGAAACCCATGCGACGCGTCCTTGTCGGGCTGGCCACAAGCCTGCTCGCGGTCTCGCTGGTGTCCTGCGCGGAGTCGAAGCGCGGTAACGAGAGCGCCGGAGACACCTTCGTATTCGGCGCGGCGGGCGCCCCGAAGGTGTTCGACCCGATCTTCACCGACGAGGGGGAGAGCCGGCGCATCCACCACCAGATGATCGAGCAGCTGATCGTGCACAAGCCCGGAACCGCCGAGCTGGCGCCCGGCCTGGCCACCGCGTGGACGCCCAGCGACGAGGGCAGGACCTGGACGTTCACCCTCCGCGAGGGCGTGAAGTTCCACGACGGCACGGCGTTCGACGGCGCCGCGGTGTGCGCCAACTTCGACCGCTGGTTCAACATGCCGGGCGCGGCGGCGCAGTCCCAGATGATCTACTACGGGGACGTCTTCGAGGGCTTCAAGCGCAACGAGGGCGACGCCGGCGGCGCCCCGGTGTACAAGAGCTGCGAGGCCCCGGCGCCCAACCAAGCGGTGCTGCACCTGAACAAGGCCAAGGGTGCGTTCCCGGCCGCGTTCACCCTCGACTCGCTGTCGATCTCCAGCCCGACCGCGCTGAAGCAGTACAACGCGGACGCGGTGACCCAGAGCGGCGACTCGTTCAGCTACGGCGCGTACGCCACCGACCACCCGACCGGCACCGGTCCGTTCAAGTTCGGCAGCTACGACCGGACGAACCAAGTGGTCACCCTGCTGCGCAACGACGACTACTGGGGCGAGAAGGCCAAGGTCGCCAAGCTGATCTTCCGGATCATCCCGGACGAGAACGCCCGCAAGCAGGAGCTGCGGGCCGGCAGCATCGACGGCTACGACTACCCCAACCCCGCCGACATCGGGGCGCTGCGCGGCGAGGGCTTCCAGGTACTCACCCGCAAGCCGTTCAACATCCTCTACCTGGGCATCAACCAGAAGAACAACCCGGCGCTGAAGGACATCCGGGTGCGCCAGGCGATCGCCTACGGGGTGAACCGCGAGGCGCTGGTGCGCAACAAGTTCCCCGAGGGCGCCGAGGTGGCGAACCAGTTCGTGCCGGCGGCCGCCGCCGGGTACGCACCGGACCCGCAGGCCTTCCCGTACGACCCGAACAAGGCGAAGGCGCTGCTAGCCGCGGCGGGCGTGTCCGACCTGACCCTGAACTTCTACTACCCGACCGAGATCAGCCGGCCGTACATGCCCAACCCGACGGACATCTTCGCGGTGATCGCCGAGGACCTGCGCCAGGTCGGCATCAAGATCAACCCGGTGCCCGAGCCGTGGAACGGCGGCTACAAGGACGACGTGCAGAAGCTGGGCAAGCACGACCTGCACCTGCTCGGCTGGACCGGCGACTACAACGACCCGGGCAACTTCGTCGGCACGTTCTTCGGCCGGCTCAAGCCGGAGTTCGGCTTCGACAACCCGGCCATGTTCGCCGAGATCGCCAAGGCCGACGGCACGGTGGATCCGGCCTCCCACGCCACCGAGTACCAGCAGGTCAACCGGGACCTGATGAGCACGTACCTGCCGGCGGTGCCGCTGGCCTCCGGGCCGGCGTTCATCGTGGTGGGCAAGAACGTACACGGGTTGGTACCAAGTCCGCTGACCAACGAGGACTACGCCCCGGTCAGCAAGAACTGACATGCTCCGCTTCCTGATAAGGCGGCTGCTGCAGGTAATACCCACGCTGCTGCTGCTGTCCGTCGCGGTGTTCGCCTGGCTGCGCGCGCTGCCCGGCGGGCCGGCCGGCGCACTGCTCGGCGACAAGGCCACCCCGGAGAAGATCGCCTCGCTGAACCGGGTGCTCGGCCTGGACCGGCCGATCTGGGAGCAGTACCTGCGCTTCCTCGGCCGGGTGGCCACGGGTGACTTCGGCAGCTCGCTGATCACCGGCGAACCGGTGACCACCGAGATCGGCCGGGCGTTGCCGGCGACCATCGAGCTCACCGGGATGGCGCTGTTCATCGCCATCGTGCTGGGCATCCCGCTGGGTTACCTGGCCGCCACCCGGCGCGGCACCGCGCTGGACAGCGCGACGATCGTGGCCACGCTGGTCGGCGTCGCGGTGCCGGTGTTCTTCCTGGGTTACCTGCTGAAGTCGTGGTTCGCGGTGAAGCTGGGCTGGCTGCCCCCGTCCGGGCGCGCGTCGGTGGGCCTGGACGCCACCCGGGTCACCGGATTCGCCGTGTTGGACGGGCTGCTGACCAGGGAGTTCGACGCCTCGCTGGACGCGATGAAGCACCTCATCCTGCCCGCGGTCACGGTGGCGACCATCCCGCTGGCGGTGATCGTGCGGATCACCCGGGCGTCGGTGCTGGACGTGCTGGGCGCGGACTTCATCCGCACCGCGCGGGCCAAGGGCCTGGCCCCCGGCACGGTGCGCGGGCGGCACGTGCTGCGCAACGCGCTGCTGCCGGTGTCCACCACCATCGGCCTGCAGACCGGTTTGCTGCTGGTCGGCGCGGTACTCACCGAGAAGGTGTTCGTCTGGGGCGGCGTCGGCACGCTGCTCGCCGACGGCATCTACCGGCACGACTACCCCCGGCTGCAGGCGCTGCTGATGCTCGGCGCGCTGCTGTACCTGCTGGTCAACCTGCTGGTCGACCTGTCCTACGCGATCATCGACCCCCGGGTCAGGCTGTCATGAACGTACTTCTGAACCGGCGCCGGGAACGGATCGACTCGCTGGGTGAAGCCGCCGAGGGCAAGAGCCTGCTGGCCGAGGCGTTCATCCGGCTGCGCTCCAACCCGGTGGCGATCATCGGCGCGGTGATCGTCGGGCTGTTCGTGCTGATCGCGGTGTTCGCCCCGCTGCTGGCCCCGCACGACGCCGCGCGCACGTTCGACGAGCTCCGCGCGGAACTGCGGCCGGATGCCATACCCGGGCCGCGACCCGGGTTCCCGCTGGGTTCGGACCAGAACGGCGGCGACGAGTTCTCCCGGATGATCCTGGCCTCCCGGCAGACCCTGCTGGTCGGCGTGTTCGCCACGCTGATCGGGCTGACCGTCGGCTCGGTGATCGGCATCCTGGCCGGCGCGTTCGGCGGCTGGGTAGACACCGTGCTGATGCGGGTGACCGACGTGCTGCTGTCCGTGCCGTCGCTGCTGCTGGCCATCTCCATCGCCGCGCTGGCCGCCAAGCCCAGCCAGACCACGGTGATCATCGCGGTGTCCATGGTGTGCATGCCGGTGTTCGCCCGGCTGATGCGCGGCGGCCTGCTCGCCCAGCGGCACAGCGACTACGTGCTGGCCGCCGTCGCGCTGGGCGTGCGGCGCGGCCCGATCGTGCTGCGGCACATGCTGCCCAACGCGGCCGGCCCGGTGATCGTGCAGGCCACCCTGGTGCTGGCCAGCTCGATCCTGGAAGCCGCCGCGCTGTCCTTCCTCGGCCTCGGTGACGCGGACCCGCGCCGGGCCGAGTGGGGCCTGATGCTGGCCAACGCGCAGGCCTACCTGGACGTGCGGCCCGAGCTGGCGTTCTACCCGGCCATAGCGATCATCGTGGTGGCGCTGGGGTTCACGCTGCTCGGCGAGGCACTGCGCGAGGCAATCGACCCGAAGAACCGGCGGTGACCCGATGAGTCCGTTGTTGCGGGTGAAGGACCTGCGGGTGACGTTCGCCGGGCATCGGCGCGGCGCCCCGGAGACGGTCGCCGTGGACGGGGTGAGCTTCGACGTCTCGCCCGGGCAGGTGGTCGGGTTGGTCGGCGAGTCCGGCTGCGGCAAGTCGGTGACCTCGCTGGCGTTGATGGGTCTGCTCCCGAAACGGGGGACGACCGTGACCGGCTCAGCGATGTTCGAGGGCACCGACCTGCTGAAACTTTCCGACGGCCAGATGCGCGACCGGCGCGGCCGGGACCTGGGCATGGTGTTCCAGGACCCGCTGTCCGCGCTGAACCCGGTCGTGCCGATCGGGATCCAGGTGACCGAGGTGCTGCGCCGGCACCGGTCGATGTCCGCCGCTGAGGCCACCGCCGAAGCCACGGCGCTGCTGCGCCGGGTGGGCATCCCCGACCCGGCCCGGCGGCTCAAGGAGTACCCGCACCAGAGCTCCGGCGGCATGCGCCAGCGCGCGCTGATCGCCATCGCGCTGGCCTGCGCGCCCCGGCTGCTCATCGCCGACGAGCCGACCACCGCCCTGGACGTGACCATCCAGGCCCAGATCCTGACCCTGCTGGCCGACCTGGTGCGGGACACCGGCACCGCGCTGATCATGATCACCCACGACCTGGGCGTGGTCGCCGGGCTGTGCGACGAGGTGAACGTGCTGTACGGCGGCAAGGTGGTGGAGCGGTCCGACCGGCGCAGGCTGTTCGGGTCCCCCCGGCATCCCTACACGCACGGGCTGCTGGGCTCGATTCCCCGGCTGGACGAGGCGCCGCGCACGCCCGGTGTGCGACGGCCCAAGCTGGCCGCCATCCCGGGGTCGGTGGCGGACAACCTGCCGTGGCCGTCGGCGTGCGCGTTCGCGCCGCGCTGCGGCCGGGCGCTGGACACCTGCCGGTCGGTGTCGCCGGCCGCCGAGACGGTCGACGCGGACCGGCTGCTGCGTTGCCACAACCCGGTGCCGAGCCAGGAGGTGCCGGCGTGAGCGATCTTGTTAACGTCGTAGACCTGAAGGTGCATTTCCCCATCAAAACCGGCCTTTTCGTGGACCGGACGGTGGGTTATGTATACGCCGTAGACGGGGTTTCGCTATCCGTTCCGCGCGGGCAGACCTACGGCCTGGTCGGCGAGTCCGGCTGCGGAAAGTCGACCCTCGGGCGGGCGCTGTTGCGGCTCACCCCGCTGACCGGTGGGCGGGTGGAGTTCGACGGCGTGGACCTGGCCTCGATGTCCGGCGAACCACTGCGCCGGATGCGCCGGCGCATGCAGATGGTGTTCCAGGACCCGCTGTCCAGCCTGGACCCCCGGCAGAGCGTGCGCTCCATGCTCACCGAGGCGCTGGGGGCGCACGGCCTAGACAAGACCCTGCCGGATGTGGACGCCCGGCTGGCCGAACTGCTGGACGCGGTCGGGCTCCCGAAAGCCGCGCTGCGCCGCTACCCGCACGAGTTCTCCGGCGGGCAGCGGCAACGGCTGGGCATCGCGCGCGCGTTGTCGCTGAACCCGGACCTGATCGTGGCCGACGAACCGGTCTCCGCGCTGGACGTGTCGGTGCAGGCGCAGGTGTTGAACCTGCTCGACGACCTGCAGGTGTCACTCGGCCTGACCTACCTGATCATCGCGCACGACCTGGCGGTGGTGCGGCACGTGGCGGACCGGGTCGGCGTGATGTACCTGGGCGCACTGGTCGAGGAGGCCCCGGCCGACGGCCTGTACCGCGCGCCGGCGCACCCGTACACCCGCGCGCTGCTGTCGGCCGTGCCGGTCCCGGACCCGTCGGTGGAGGAACACCGCGAGCGCATCCTGCTCGCCGGCGACCTGCCGTCGCCGGCCGCCCCGCCGGCCGGTTGCCGCTTCCACACCCGTTGCCCGTGGCGGCAGCCCACCCGGTGCCACGACGAGCGCCCGTCGTTGCGCCTGCTCTCCGGGGAGGCTGAGCACCGGGTGGCCTGCCACTACGCCGAGGCGATCACCCGGGGCGAGCTGCACCCGCACCAGGTCGACCCGGCGGAAGCCACCCCCGACCTGGTCCCGGAGCTGGCCGTCGCACCTCCCGACCTGCCCACCTCGGTGACCGACCTACTCGGCCGCTAGCGGCGTTCGTCCCCCGTCCAGTCCTGGTTGAAGCCGCCCAGGTGCGGGTGGTACATCTCGTCGCCCGAGTGCTGGGTGAACTCGACCTTGATCCACAAGCGGTCGAGGTCGAACAGCTCGACGCAGGTGTCGATCAGCGCCTGGGCGAGCTCGGCCCGGGTCTGCAGGGGGCGCCCGCTCCGGATGTCGCACATGATCAGGGCGGACGGGGTGGGGTCGCCGTCCCGGTGGCAACGCCAGACGCCGCCGGGACCGAGGTCGTGCACGGAGACGGTGAGCAGGTCGGCGTTGACCTGCATGCTCTCGGCGTAGGTCTTGCCGACCCGCGCGGCGAGCTCCCGCTTCGCGGCGGCGGTGACGTCCAGCGGCAGGTCGACCTGGATGGAAGGCATCAGAGGGTCCCTTTCAGGAGGCGGAGGGTGATCGTCGTTTCTGGCGGATAAGCCGCGAAAATCGAGGCTGCACCGCCACGGACGGCGATCACCCCCCACCACGCTCGATGCCGGCGGCGATCTGGAAGAGCCCTTCCTCGCGGCCCGGGGCGGTGATCAGCTGGACGCCGACGGGCAGCCCGTCCACGTATCCGGCCGGAACGCTCAGCGCGGGGATGCCGGCCAGGTTCCATGGGCTGGTCAGCGACAACAGTGCCGTGCGGGTCTCCACGGTGGCGTCCCCGGCCCGCACGGTTCGCTGGTCCAGCCGGGGGGCGACGACGGGCACGGTGGGGAGCGCCAGCACCGGATGCGACGCGAGCAGGCGCAACACCCGCTCGCGGAACTCCCGCCGCGCCCGGTCGGCTTCCGCGTACCGCTCGGCGGTGATCGACTGCCCGGTGCGCAGGCGCGCGAGCACGTCCGGGTCGATCAGCGACTCCTCGCCGGCCAGATGTGACTCGTGCACGGCGAACGCCTCGTGTCCCTGCAGGGCGGAGAACGTCCCGAACAGGTCCCCGGTGTCGCCCAGCGCCCCGGCCACCGGGTAGAGGTCCACTCCGCCCAGGGCTTCCCGGGCGACCCGGGTGATCCGAGGGTCGGTCGGCGCGATCTCCTCCGGGGAAATCCATCCGACCGGCCCGCCGTGTGGCCTCTCCCCGGAAGCTCCGCCGGCGAGCACCCGATACGCCGCCAACGCATCCTGGCTGGTCACCGTGAACAGCCCGACGTGGTCGAGCGACGGGGCCAGCGGGTAGAGCCCGCCGGTCGGGAGGGCGTCGTAGGCCGGCTTGAACCCGACCACCCCGCACAGGGCCGCCGGCACCCGCACCGAGCCGGCGGTGTCGGTGCCGATGGCCAGCGGCACCATCCCGTCCGCCACCGCCACGGCGCTGCCGCCGCTGCTGCCGCCGGACATGCGTTCCGGGTCGACCGGGTTCCGGGACGGGCCGTGCACCGAGCGGTCGCCGGTCGCGCCGTAGGCGAACTCGTGCAGCGTGGTCTTCCCGACGATCACCGCCCCCGCCCGGCACAGCCGGGTCACGATCTCGGCGTCCCCGGTCGCCCGGGCGGTGCCGAACGACGACGCCGATCCGCCGGTGGTCGGCAGCCCGGCCATGTCGATCAGGTCCTTGACCGCGATCGGAACACCGTGCAGCGGCCCTCGGTCGGTCCCTTCCGCCAGTTCGGCGTCCGCACGTTCGGCGGCGGCCAGCGCACCCCGCTCGTCGACCAGGGCGAACGCGTTCACGACCGGGTTGCGTTCCTCGATCCGGCGCAAGGCCGCGCGGGCCAGCTGGACGGCCGTGGTCCGGCCCTCGCGCAGCGCGGCGCCCAGGCCGGCGATCGTGGCGGGTGTAGTGACGGTGTTGGTCATTTCGGTACTCCGGGGAGGTTGGCGAGCAGCGGGACGATCAGCGCCGTGCCGATGCTCATGGCGGCGACGTTGCCGAGGAACGGGTGGAATCCGGCCGGCAGGCGGGCCGAGATCGCGGCCGCCAGCGGAGGCCCGACGACCGCGCCGGCCACCACGGCCAGGAGGGTCGGCAGCGGTGCGCCTCCGCACGCCAGCACCGCGGCCGGGACGACGGACACCGCGGGCACGAAAGTCGGGTAGAAGCCCTCAGCGCGCCAGCGCCGGCGCCACAGCAGCACCCCGAGCAGGGCGGTCAGCAACTGTCCGGCCAGGACGGTGAGGAACAGTCCCGACCCGTAGACCAGCGAGTCCGGCGCCGTGGCGTGGGCGATGAGCGCACCGATGAGCAGTGCTCCGCTGGCCCACTCGTTGCCGAAGAACTGCGCCTCGGACAGGTCGGCCAGCGCCCGCCGGAGCACCCACACCGGGCCGTACGCGGGCCGCGGCGTTACCGGTGTCGCCGGTGTTACCGGTGTTACCGGTGTCGCCGCCCGCCAGGCCCAGGGTTCGGGCATCCAGGGCAGCCTCGGGCAGATGGCGAACGCCACCGCCGCGGCCAGCGCCATCCCGCCCGTCGCCCCGACCACCGGTGGCAGCCCCAGCGGCCGGCAGACCCAGCCGACCAGCCCGATCGCCACCGGAGGTACGAGCAGCGCGCCGGCGACCGCACCGGTGAGGACCACCCGCCGCCCCGGCCCGTACAGCACCACCACCGCCGGTGCGACGGACACCAGCGGCGCGAACAGGGGCTGCCACCCGCCGGCCAGCGTCGGGCCCCACAACAGCGCACTGAGCAGCACGCTGAGCAGGGCGGCACCGGCGACCGGTGGCCAGATCCCGGTCCCGCAGGCCTGCACGAAGCCCTGGGCCGGCCAGCCGAGGCGATGCGCCACATGGCCGGCCAGGCCCCCGGCGAGAAGCAGGACGCCCGCCGTAGCCGCCGCGTAGAACTGCGGTTCGGAGATCGCCGCCAGCACCCAGCGGGCCAGGCCGGCGAGGTCGCGGTAGTCGCCCGCCCAGGCCGGCCCGTGGGGCATCGCGGTCCACGCGGCCGCGCCGGCCAGCGCGACGAACGCGGCCGACGCCCCGAGTGCGCGGCGGGAGGTCCGGGTCGGATCGTCGAGGCTGCTCACGGTGTCACCGGGGCAGCGGCGGCGCGCCGCGGTAGCCGAGCATCTGGTCGTAGAGGTCGGTCCGCCGGTCGCGGTGCAGGTCGTTGAGCTGGTTCCAGATCGGTGCCGTCCTGGTCGCGGTGAGGTCCACGTCGGCGTAGATGACGGTGTCCTCGTCCGGACCGGCGATGCGGTCGATCGGCCAGCCGTTGGTGCCGGCGATCAGCGAGTTGCCCATGAAGCCGGCACCCCGCTCCTGCCCGGTGCGGTCGGCGGTGGCGATGAAGACGTTGTTGGCGTGCGCCGCGGTGATCGTCAGGTGGGCGGCCATGCAGACGCCGCTGGCGTCGTAGAGCGGCGGGGGCGTCCATACCCAGCCGGTGGGGATGCAGATGATGTCGGCCCCCAGCTGGGACACGATCCGGGCGGTCTCGGGGAACCAGATGTCCCAGCACACCAGCAGCCCGATCCGGCCGATCCGGGTGTCGAAGACCTTGAACCCCTCGTCGCCGGGGGTGAACCACAGCTTCTCGGTGTTCCACAGGTGGGTCTTCCGGTAGCGGCCGATGTAGCCGCCCGGACCGACCAGCACCGCAGTGTCGTAGAGCCGCTCGCCGTCCCGCTCGACGACACAGCCGACCACGTACATGTCGTGCTCGGCGGCGATGCGCTCGAACATCTCCAGCGACGGCCCGTCCGGGACCGTCTCGGAGTGCGCGAACGCCTCTTCCCGGGTCTCGAACACGTAGCCGGTCGTGGCCAGCTCCGGCAGGACGACCAGGCCGGCCCCCGCCTCCCCGGCGGCGTTCAGCCGCTGCTCCACCGCGGCGGCGTTCGCCTTGAGGTTCTCCACCCCGACCCGCGGCTCGAACTGCACGACGGCCACCCGGACCGGGCTCACTGCCTCGGACATTTACCTACTCCTCGGTAGCTAGTTCAAAAACAAGACTGGATGGCCGAAGAGTAGAAGAGGTAGTCTTGTTTTGCAACTAGATGAGGAGGACCGAGATGGGGGCGTCCAAGGAGGCGCTGGCGACGGCGGAGTGCCCGGTGGCCCGGGCGGTGGACGTGGTCGGGGACCGGTGGTCGCTGCTGATCGTGCGGGACGTGTTCGACGGGTTGTGCCGCTTCGGGGAGCTGCAGCGGAACCTCGGGCTGTCCCGCAACATCCTCACCGAGCGGCTCCGCACCCTCGTGGCGCAGGGAGTGCTCGAGACCAGGCCCGCCGCGGACGGCACGGCGTATCACGAGTACGGGCTGACCGAGAAGGGCACCGACCTGTTCGCCATCCTGGTCGCGCTGCGGCAGTGGGGCGAGGGACACCTGTTCGCCGAGGGGGAACCGCACTCGGTGCTGCTGGAGGTCGACGGCGACCGGCCGGTCGGCAAGCTGGAGCCGCGCGACGCCGACGGCCGGCCGATCACGTATCGCAACGCCTACGTCCGCAAGGTGTCGCACGAGAGCACGGGCGCGCCGGGATAGAGTTCGCCGGTGCGCGCGGTGGTGAGCTTCTCGGACCGGCGCGGCCGGATGACCGAGGGACAACAGCACGCCTGGCACCGCTGGTGGCCCGAGTACGGCCGCGACCTGGACGAACTCCCCGATGCCCTGGACGCGGACGGCTGGTTCGGCCGCCGGGCGCCGCTGCTGGTGGAGATCGGCTCCGGCATGGGCGAGTCCACGGCCGCCATGGCCGCCGCCGCGCCGGAGATCAACTACCTGGCCGTCGAGGTGTACCAGCCGGGGCTGGCCCAGCTGCTCATGCGCATCCACGAGCAGGGGCTGACCAACCTGCGCCTGGTGCGCGGCGACGCGGTCCGGCTACTGCGCGAGCGGATCACGCCCGGCTCGCTGCACGGGCTCCGGGTGTTCTTCCCCGACCCGTGGCCGAAGCGCAAGCACCACAAGCGGCGGATCGTCCAGCCGGACTTCGCCGCGCTGGCCGCGAGCCGACTGCAACCCGGCGGCACCCTGCACCTGGCCACCGACTGGCAGCACTACGCCGACCACATGCGCAAGGTGTGCGACGCCGAGCCCGCGCTGCTCGGCGGTCCGGTGGACCGCCCGGCCTGGCGCCCGCTGACCAAGTTCGAGCAGCGGGCCCGGGAAGAGGGCCGAACGGTCACCGATCTGATGTATAACGCTCTGGCACCGACCGGCTGCGCCCGCGAAACTCCGCCACCACCGTCTCCCCGCACCGCACCGTGACGTCGTAGATCCCGGACCGCCCGCTGGACGCGCGCAGCTGCGCCTCCGCCACCAGCTCGTCACCCAGGCGCGCCGAGCGCATGAAGGTTATGTCGGCTCCGGCCGCCAATGTAGGCACTCCGAAGCTGTTACACGCGTATGCGAAGGCCGTATCCGCCAGCAGGAACAGGTACCCGCCGTGCGCCACGGCGTGGCCGTTCACGTGTCGTTCCCGCACCACCAGCCGCGCACTCGCCCGACCGGGGGACACCGAGACCACCTCCACGCCGGCGCCGGCCGAGGCTGCGTCGGCCGCACGCATCCGTTCCGCCGTTTGCCGAGCAATAGCACCCGGATCTGATGAATCTGCACCCTGTCGCGCCTCCGCCGTCATGCTGAACAGTGTGCCGGCATAGGGTCGGATGCATGACCGAGCCCGAGCTTGCGCCCCGATCCGCCCAGCGCACGCTGTTGGTGTGGGACGCGCCGAACATGGACATGAGCCTCGGCTCGCTGCTCGGCGCCCGGCCGACGTCGGCGTTCCGGCCTCGGTTCGACGCGGTCGGCCGGTGGCTGCTGGACCGGGCCGGCGAAGGCATCGCCGAGGCGTGCGTGTTCACCAACGTCACACCGGGCAGCACCGAGGTGGTGCGCCCGTGGGTGGAGGCGCTGCGCAACGTCGGCTTCGCGGTGTTCGCCAAGCCGAAGATCACCGAGGACAGCGACATCGACTCGGACATGCTCGACCACATCGCGGCTCGGCGGGCCGAGGGCGGCCTGGCCGGCGTGGTGGTCGCCTCCGGCGACGGGCGGGCGTTCCGCGAGCCGCTGGAGGAACTGGTCAAGGCGGCCATCGGGGTCACCGTGATCGGGTTCCGCGAGTACGCCTCGTTCGCCCAGGCCTCCGACATCATCGACTTCGTCGACCTGGAGGACATCGACGGCGTGTTCCGCGAGCCGTTGCCTCGCATGACGCTGGACTCGCTGCCCGACGAGGGCGCCTGGCTGCCCCCGTTCCGGTCCCTGCGCTCGCTGCTGGAGAAGCGGCTCTGAGAGCCGGTTGGCGGAGTTCCGCCGGGTGCGTACGGTGATCGATGTGGGGGCTCTGAAAGGTTCCCGGCGTCCTACCGCCGGGCGCGGACGATGATCGGCTCGGTGGGTACGAGACTGGCGGCGCCATTGGTGCTGCCCTGCGACCCGGCCTGCTCGGTCCTGCGCGACGCGGTGGTGGACGTCGGGCCGGACGGCCGGATCACCTGGTGCGGCCCGCGCGCCGACGCCCCGCCGGCGTCCGGCGAGGTGGTGGAGCTGGACGGGTTGCTGCTGCCCGGGCTGGTGAACACCCACTGCCACACGCCGATGACCGTGCTGCGCGGGCTGGGTGGGGACCTGCCGCTGTTGCGCTGGCTGCACGAGGTGATCTGGCCGGCCGAGGCCCGGCTGACCGCCCCGGACGTGCGCACCGGCATGCTGCTCGGCTGTGTGGAACTGCTCCGCGCCGGCGTCACGACCAGCGTGGAGATGTACTTCTTCACCGACGCGGTGATCGACGCGGTGCTCGGTGCGGGCAGCCGGGTGGTGCTCACGCCGGGGATCATCGACGCCCCCGGCTGGGACCGGCTGGGCAGCTGGCAACAGATGCTGGACGAGGTGTCCGCACGGATCGACACGGTCGGCCTGCGGCACGGACCGGGCGAGCGGATCGAGTTGGGCTACGGGCCGCACTCGGCGTACACGCTGCCCCCGGAGGCGTTGACCGCGGCCGGCGAGGCGGCCCGGGCTCGCGGGGCGCTGCTGCACCTGCACCTGGCCGAGGCGGCCGGCGAGGACGCGGCGCAACGCGCGGCCTACGGCTCGGTGCCCCGGATGCTGGCCTCACTCGGCGTGCTCGGCCAGGGCGGGCGGGTGCTCGCCGCGCACTCCGTGCACCTGGACGACCGGGACATCGCGCTGCTCGCCGGGGCCGGGGCGGCGGTGGCGCACTGCCCGGTGTCGAACGCCAAGCTGGCCGCCGGCACCGCCCGGCTGTCCGCGTTGCGCGCGGCCGGCGTCCCGCTCGGCCTGGGTACCGACGGCCCGGCATCGTCGGACGACCTGGACCTGTTCGCCGTTGCCCGCCTCGCCGGCCTGCTCGCCAGGGTGACCAGCGGAAACGCCGCCGAGTTGACCGCCCCCGAGCTGCTCCTGCTGGCCACCCGGCACGGTGCGGCCTCGATCGGCCGCGACGACCTCGGCGCGCTGGAACCCGGCCGCTGGGCGGACGTCGTACACGTCAGCACGGACGACCCGGGCTTCCTGGACCTGGCCGACTCGGACGCGCGGGTGGTTTCCAACCTGGTCTGGGCCGGCGGCGCACGCCTGGTGCGCGACGTGTGGGTGGCCGGCGAGCGGGTGCTCGCCGGTGGCGAGCCGACCAGGGTGGACCGGGCCGAGGTCCAGTCGGCCGCGCGCGCCGTCGCCGCCCGCCTGGGCTAGTTGTTGCGTATCTCCACGCAGAGCAGCTCTGCGTGGAGATACGCAACAATCAGTGGCCCAGTAGGGCGTCCAGGTGCGGGTTGGTGAACACGCGGTTCGGGTCTCGCCGGTCCCGGACGGTCAGGAACTCCGCGTAGCGGGGGTAGGCCTCGGCGAGTTGTGACGCCGTCCACCGGTGCCGCTTGCCCCAGTGCGGCCGGCCCTGGTGCCCGCCGAGCACCTCGGCGGCCAGCCGCAACGGCTCGGGGTCCGCACCCACGGCGGTGTGCACCGCGATCCAGCCGGTGGCCCGCTGGTGCGCCGGGTGCAGCCAACCCGTCTCCGCCGGCCCGACCCGGACGTCCACCGGGAAAGCCACGTCCAGCTCGCGCTCGGTGATCGCGGCGAGCAGCTCACCGACGGCGTCCGCGAGACGCTCCCTCGGCACCGCCCACTCGCATTCTTCCCAGCGAACCACGGGTCGGGCGACGAGCACGCGGTGCGGCAGGTCGGTGACCGCGCCGGTCGAGGTCAGCGCGGTGGCCACCCGGTTGATCGCCGGCACCAACCGGGGCACCGAGCGACCGAGCGCCACCCCGCCGCCCACCGCCGCCGCGCGCACCAGGCGCGACTCCACCAGGTTGCGCAGCGACGCCGACCGGGCACCGTCCGGCTCCGGTTGCGCGTCGCTCGCCGGGTCGGGCGAAACCGCGTCCGCCCACCGGGCGAGGGCCTCCTCGGCATACGGGAAGACGGAGAACTCGGCCCAGTCGTGCCCGTCCAGGTACCCGCCGGCCAGCGCCTCGGCCAGCGGTACGCGCGCCTGGGAGACGCGCAACCGGCGGGCCGGGACCACGGTCAGCTCCACCTCGGTGATCACGCCGAGGGCACCGAGGGCAGTGCGGGCGGCGTCCAGTTCGGCGGCCGGAACCTCGGCGGCCTGCCCGTGGCCGTCCACCATGCGCAACGCGGTGACCTGTGCGGACAGCGATCCGACCTTCGGCGAGCTGCCATGCGTGCCGGTGGCGATCGCGCCGGCGACGGTGGGCGTGTCCACGTCGGCGAGCGTGCCGAGGGCGAGATCGCGGTCGGCCAGCACGGCGTTCAGCTCGGCCAGCGTGGTCCCGGCGCGCACCCGGACGCGCCGGCCGGCGACGCCGACGACCCCGGTCAGCGCGGAAAGGTCCAGCGCCACGTCATCAGTGACCGCCAGCGGGCTGAACGAATGACCGGCCCCGAAGGGTCGCACGCGCCGGCCACTCGCGGCCGCGCGCCGCACCGCCGCCCGTACGCCCGCCTCGTCCAACGGACGGACGGTGGCGTGCGGGGCGCTCCGCTGCCCGCCAGACCAGTTCGTCCACATGCGCCGCGAGCCTAGCGCGCCGCGCCGACGTAATCAGCCGGTTACCCGCCGTTGTCTCAAGATCCGGTACGCGGGCACGCCGTACCCCACGATCGGCGTGCCCGCGTACCGACCTCGCCGGGGAGCGGAAAGACTTTGAACTAGCGGGGCGGTACGGAGGGGAGGGACAGCGAGCCCCACAGCGTGCTGCTGTCCAGGCTGCCCAGCGCGGACCCGTCGATGTCCGCGCGCTCGGGCGCCGCGTGCCGGGCGGACCGCTCGCCGAACAGTTCCGGCGCCTCCGGCCGCGCGTGCCGGCTGCCCGCCGAAGCACCGCCCGTAGAGGCACTGTTCGCCGAGGCACCGCCCGCCGAAGCGCTACCCGCTGAAGCACTGTTCGCCGAGGCACTGTTCGCCGAGGCACCGCCCGCCGGGCCGATGCCGGACACCGGCGCGCCGCTGGCCCGGTTTGCGATGGTCGAACCAGCCATGGTCGGACCACTATGGGCGACCGAACCAGCCATGGTCGGACCGTTGTGGGCGATCGGGCCACCAGTGGTCGGACCGCCGTGGGCGGTCGGGCCGCTGGCGGTACCCATGCTGCCGGTGCCGAAGCCGGCCGAGCTCAGCGGGCCAGCCTGGGACGCACCCGACGGGAGCCCGCCATCCGACGGAACGCCGCCGCCCGGCGCCGGCTCCTCCCGGCCGCCGTAGGAGTCGAATCCGGTGGCCAGCGCGGCCACGCTCCCGGCGAGAAAGCCGTCCGAGACCGAACCGCCACCGCCGCCGAAGCCCGCCGGTCCGTTGACCGGGCCACTCATCACACCGTTCCCCGGAGCGTTCAACACGCCGTTCCCCGCGCCGCCAGGCAGGCCATTGCCCGGGCCGCCCGTCAGACCGTTCGCCGGCCCGTGAGACAGACCATTCCGCGGACTGTTGGTCAGACCATTCGCCGCGCCACCTGGCAGACCGTTCGCCGGGCCACCTGGCAGACCATTTGCCGGGCCGTTAGACAGACCGTTCATCGGGCCGTTGGCCAGAGCGTTCATCGGGCCGCTCGGCGAGGCGTTCGTGTGGCCGGGCGTACCGTTCGGTGCGCCGGACTGCGGCCGAGGGTCGCTCAGAGGGTCGGGCTGCGGCCGCGATTCGGCCGAGGCGGAGCCGCCCTCGGGAGTGGCGTGCCGAGGTCCGGAACCGGAGCGGTCCGCCATACCCCACCGGTGCTGCGCCGCCACTTGCGCGGACGCGAAGCCGCCGGTGCCACCCGGACCTCCGACGCTGGCACCGCCGACGCTGGCCTGCGGCCGCTCCCCACCACCGAACTGTGAAGCCGGGCCGACCGGCTGGTTCCGCATGGTCTGGTCGGCGATCTCGTTCACCCGGAACTCAGAGGTACCGGCCTCGCGGTGGTACTCGGGCACGCCGTAGCGGGCGGCCACGGCGCCGACCGGGCCGGACCCCTGCACGTGCTGGGGCCCGCCCGAAGCGGGCGGGGTCTGCGGAACGCGCCGGGTTGCCTCGGCCATCACGCCGGCCATCGCCGTGGTTGCGGCACTCGTGGTCGGGTGCATCCCGGGGTTGGAGGCCTGGGCGCCAGAAGGGGCGACCCGGCGGTCGGTGTGCATCCCGATGCCGCGCGGTCCGGCGCCGCGGGCGGGAGCACCGACGCCACTTACCCCGATCATGCCGCCGGTGATGGCAGCGGCGCCGAAGCCGTGCCTACCCCAGGTGTTACCGCGCCTGGCGTTCATCCGGTCCTCCTCGCTCACGGCTCAGTACCGGATTCAACGAGAAGACCACCGGATGAGTGACGGGCTCACCCGAGTGAAGGAAGTCCAGCGGGCTCGCGACCCTTGGTAGTCCTGCCCGGGTGACCGCCCCCCACTTTCGATCACTCAATAGGCCGATTGCGTTATCTCAACGTGATTCGGTCACACCAAGGCCGACGGACCGTAGTGCCCGGTGCCGCCCGCTCCGGGGCGAGCGCGGTTCGCGGATCTCATGACGTCCGCCACTTTCGTCACTCGAGCCCCCGCCGCTGGCCACGCTGGCCAGGCTCGGCCGCATCCGCACGGAGCCACCGACGGACCCGGGGTAGGCGCGCTCAACCGGGCTGGACTCGAGACGGGCCACCGGCACCGCGCTCAGCAGCATGCGGGCCATCGCCAACGGTGACGCGGGGGTGACCGGCATGGGTGCGCTCAGCGGATCTCGTTGGAAATGTTCGGCGGGATCGGCGGCGCGGGTGACCAGGGCGTGGAAGATGGGGGTGAGCTCGGAATCCTGCGAATCCAGGGTGTCGGGGTTGATTGCCGGCTCGTACACCTGCGCGCTTACCTCCGCCGTCGACTGGTCAACTACGCCGGACAAACGGCTGCCCGGGGCGTTAGGTTGCGCCGATTACAAAGGTCTTAGCCGAACCAACTAAGGACCCCTCTATAGAGTGGCCCTTATATCTCCAAGGCTGGTCAATGCGTAACGACTATGGTCGACTCGTGGAACCCACACGGTCCCGGTCGGCCCTGCGCGTGGCATCCGAGCTGAGCGCCCGCTTCCTGATCATCGCGGCCGCGCTGGGCGTGGTGATCTTCCTGATCATCCAGCTGCGGATAGTCGTGGTGCCGGTGGCGATCGCGTTGCTACTGGCGGCGCTGCTCGCCCCTCTGGTGGCCGCCGCCGTGAACAAGCTTCGCCTGCCCCGGGGCCTGGCCACCGCGCTGGTACTCGTCGGCGGCATCGCGCTGCTGTCGCTGGTTCTGTCGTTCGTGATCAACGCGTTCGTCGCCGGCCTGCCCGACCTGCGCACCCAACTGGTGCAGAGCTTCGAGGTCAACATCAAGCCGCTGCTGGCCGGGCCGCCGTTCCGGTTCTCCCCGGAGCGCCTGAACGACCTGCCCGCCGAGCTGCAGCGCTCCCTCGCGGCGAACACCGACGCCATTACCTCCGGCGCACTCACCACCGCGGCCACCGCCGGCGAGTTCGCCTCCGGGTTGGCGCTCGCGCTGTTCGTGCTGATCTTCTTCCTCTATGACGGCCGGCCGATCTTCACCTTCCTGCTGAAGGCGCTGCCGCCCGAGCAGCGGGACCGGGCCGGCGTGGCCGGGCAGCGCGCGTTCGCCTCACTGGTCGGCTACACCCGGGCCACCGTGGTGGTCGCCGTGGTGGACGCGGTCGGCATCGGCATCGGGTTGTGGCTGGTCGGCGTGCCGCTCGCGGTGCCGCTGGCGGCACTGGTCTTCCTCGGCGCGTTCATCCCGCTGGTCGGTGCGGTGCTGTCCGGCTCGGTGGCGATCCTGATCGCGCTGGTCGCCAACGGCCCGGTGCCCGCACTGATCGTGCTGGCCGTCGTGGTCGGCGTGATGCAGCTGGAGAGCCACGTGCTGCAGCCGGTCCTGCTGGGCCGCGCGGTGGCGCTGCACCCGCTGGCGATCGTGCTCGGCGTGGCGGCCGGTGTGGTCATCTCCGGCATCGCCGGCGCGCTGCTCGCGGTGCCGCTCATCGCCGTACTCTCCGCCTTCGTCCGCTCCCTCAGCGAATCCCCAGCCGCCACGCCCCCACCAGCCGAGGTCGACCCCCTCGACCCGCACGACCCCGAAGTCGAACCGGCACCGGCGGACCGCTAGCCCGCACACAGGGTTCCGTCAGGCGGCGTCGTCGAGGGCTGCGACGGTTGAGAGGTCGAGCTTCAGTTCGGCGGCGAGCAGGTTCTCTTCGAGGTGGGCCACCGAGCTCGTGCCGGGGATCGGGAGCATGATCGAGGATCGCTGCAGCAGCCAGGCCAGCGCGACCTGCGCGGCGGTGGCGTCCAGACCCTCCGCGATGTCATGCACCAGCCCGCCCGGCTTGGCCAGCTCGCCGGCGCCGACCGGGTGCCACGGGATGAAGCCGATGCCCCGCTCGGTGCAGTGCCGGAGCACGTCGTCGGACGTGCGGTCGACCAGGTTGTACCGGTTCTGCACGGTGGCGATCTCCACGATCGCCTCGGCCTCCTCGACCTGCGCCACACTGACCTGGGAGAGTCCCACCAGGTTGATCTTCCCCTCGGCACGCAGGTCGGCCAGGGCGCCGAACTGGTCGGCCGCCGGGACCGTCGGGTCCACCCGGTGCAGCTGGAACAGCTCGATCCGCTCCAGGCCGAGCCGGCGCAGGCTCAGCTCGCACTGCTGGCGCAGGTACTCCGGCCGCCCGCACGGGTGCCACTGGCCGGGGCCCGTGCGCAGCTGGCCGGCCTTGGTGGCGATCAGCACCCCGTCGTACGGGTGCAGCGCCTCGCGGATCAGCTCCTCGCTGACGTGCGGGCCGTAGGCGTCGGCGGTGTCGATCAGGTTGACGCCCAGCTCCACCGCGCGCCGCAGCACCCGGACGGACTCGTCGTGGTCCGCCGGCGGACCCCACACACCCGGGCCGGTCAGCTGCATGGCCCCGTAGCCGAGCCGGGTCACGGATACCGCTTCCCCGAGCCGAATCTCGCCGCTGGCGGCGGCCGGTCGGCCGGTGAACGTCGTGGTCACAGCTGGGTCTCCCGGATTTGGTGTGGATTGGTTTGACCGAAGTACCAGCCTGACACCAACCCGCCCGCCGAGGCTCGCATTCGTGACGAGCCGAACACCGTGGGTACCCGATCGCGCCCGACCGCTCGGGCGCCTCCCACTGGAAAGGCCACCGTTCTCTTATTCGGACAAGTCATTCCGCCCGGGCCGAATTTCGGAGCTAATGGCAATTCCGGGCACCCGGGCGCCGAGATCCACCTCACGGGACCGCATTCAATGATCAACCACGGATCAGGTAGATCTGGCCCGCCGACCACGGAAAACCTCCCGCCGCACCCGGGAGGCGTACCGGTGTCGGTCGCACCAATTATCACACTGGCCCTTGCAGTAACCACGAAGTGAACGACGGTTAGCTATTCTCGAATGCCGGAGGGACACGCCCGGAAACAGCATTCGTCCGATGTGCCGACCGGCCGACCGGAACTCCTCCATTCGCGCTACCGTTCGTCCACAAAATGACGCCGAACGGCGAGTGTTCAAGATTCAGACCGCCTCGGGTGCGGGAGCCCCAGTCCAATCGCAGCGGCTTGTCCGCCGCACGGGAACGTTTCACCAGGTATGCGCGGACACCGGCGCGCGGCGCCGCCGGGTGCTACGGTCAGCCACGATGGCCGAGATCATGAGCCTGCCCGAGGCAGTGAACGCGCTGGTCAACGACGGTGACTCGGTGGCCATGGAGGGCTTCACCCACCTCATCCCGTTCGCGGCGGGGCACGAGGTGATCCGGCAGCGCCGGAAGAACCTGACGCTGATCCGGATGACCCCGGACCTGATCTACGACCGGCTGATCGGCGCCGGCTGCGCGGAGAAGCTGGTGTTCTCCTGGGGCGGCAACCCGGGTGTCGGCTCGCTGCACCGGTTCCGGGACGCGCTGGCCAACGGCTGGCCGGCGCCACTGACCGTCGAGGAGCACTCCCACGCGGGCATGGCGAACCGCTACGCGGCCGGGGCCGCGGGCCTGCCGTTCGGCGTGCTGCGCGGTTACGCCGGCACCGACCTGCCCGCGCACACCGAGACCATCAAGTTCGTGACCTGCCCGTTCACCGGCGAACGGCTGGCCGCCGTCGCCGCGCTGAACCCCGACGTGACGATCGTGCACGCGCAGCGCGCGGACCGGGCCGGCAACGTGCAGCTGTGGGGCCTGACCGGCATCCAGCGGGAGGCGGTGCTCGCCGCCAAACGCGCGCTGGCCACCGTGGAGGAGATCGTGGACCGCCTGGACCCGGTGCCCGGCGGGGTGATCCTGCCGTCCTGGGTGCTCGACGCGGTCGCCCTGGCCCCCGGCGGGGCCAAGCCGTCCTACGCCCACGGCTACTACGAACGGGACAACACCGCCTACCGCGCCTGGGACGCGGTCAGCCGGGACCGGGACAAGTTCTCCGCCTGGTTGGAGGAGCTGGTCGCGCCATGAGCGAGCTGGCGAGCGAACCGACGCTGAGCTACAGCACCGACGAGATGATGACCGTGGCGGCGGCGCGGGCGCTGAGCGACGGGGCGGTGTGCTTCGTGGGCATCGGGCTGCCGTCGCGGGCGGCCAACCTGGCGCGCCGGCTGCACGCGCCCAACCTGGTGCTCATCTACGAGTCCGGCCCCATCGACACCCGGCCGTCCCTGCTGCCGCTTTCCATCGGCGACGGTGTGCTGGCCGAGGACGCGTTGACCCTGGTCAGCATCCCGGAGATCTTCAACTACTGGCTGCAGGCGGGGCGGGTGGACGTCGGGTTCCTCTCCGGCGCGCAGCTCGACCGGTTCGCCAACATCAACTCCACGGTGATCGGCGACTACGACGAGCCGGACGTCCGGCTGCCCGGGTCGGGCGGCGCACCGGAGATCGCGGCCAGCGCCGGCGAGGTGCTGATCGTGATGCGGCACCGGCTGCGCGCGTTCGTGACCTCGGTGGACTTCGTCAGTTCGGTCGGGCACGGTTCCGGGCCGGGCGACCGGGAACGCCTCGGGCTGCGCGGCGCCGGTCCGACCAGGGTGATCACCGATCTCGGGGTGCTCGAGCCGGACCCGGAGACCCGCGAGCTGACCCTGACCGGCCTGCACCCCGGCATCACGGTGGAACAGGTCCGCGCGGAGACCGGTTGGCCGCTGGAGGTGGCGGAGGACCTGGTGCCCACGCCCGAGCCGACCGCCGAGGAGCTGCGCACCTTGCGTGCCCTCCGCACGGTCGGCGAGTAGGCGTAACGGCTAACGTGTTCGGGTGGCCGGCGAGATCGACCCCAGCGAGCTGCTGATATCCGACCGGGATCGGGAGAGCACGGTAACCATGCTGGGCACCGCGATGGGCCAGGGCCGCATCACCCCGGTCGAGTTCAGCGAGCGCTGCGAGCGGGCCTGGGCGGCGCGCACCCGGGCCGAGCTGCTGGCCGTGCTGGTCGACCTGCCCGGCGCGCCGCCGCCGGAGCTCGCCTCGCTGGTGCTGGACGTCAGCTTCGGGCAGGTGCGCCGCGGCGGCGCGTGGCCGGTGCCGGAGCTGATCAAGATCGTCGGCATGGGCCAGCGGACAACGCTGGACTTCACCGACGCGGTGTTCCACGTGCCGTCGGTCACCATCCAGGTGACCGGCAACCTGAGCACCACCCGGGTGATCCTGCCGCTGGACGCCGAGGTGGACACCGACCGGCTGGAACTGGTCGCCGGCTCGGTCCGGGAACGCGGCTGGGTGCCGCGCCGGGACCGCGCGCCCCGCGGCCCCGGCCGACTGCGCCGCCTGCTCCCCGGCACCCCCCGCGACCAGGAGCCACCGCCCCCGGCGCCGATCTTCATCTTCCTGGGCCGAGCCACCCTCGCCTCGGTAACCCTCTGGTACCCCCGCCCGGCAAAGCGCCGCTGATTCAGTCACTTCAGCAGGGTGATTCAGTCACTTCTCGACGAAGACCAGGTCCTCCGGCGGGTAGAGCAGCTTCACGTCCTGCCCGCTGACCTGGATCACGTTGTCGAAGCCGGTCGCCCGGCCCTCGGAGATGATCCACAGCCGGTCGTTCTGGCTGGCCAGAAAGGCGGGCAGGCCGGCCAGCGAGGCGTCGCCGTCGTTCAGCCCGAGGTAGTCGACGAGCCGGCGGAACAGCTTGGGCAGGATCACCGCCTCGTCGGTGAGCGTCTCCCGGCCCTTCACGGTGAACCCGGCGGTGGTCCGGTCGGACGGCCACAGCCCACGCCCGGCCTCGCGCGCGGAATGCACCGCCCCGGTCATCGCGTCCCGCAGGTCGGCGAACAGCTTGCTGTAGTACGTCGGGTAGGCCACGCCGTCGTTGAGCAGAACGGAGTTCGCGCTGGTCAACACGTGTTCCGGGGTGAGATGGAAGGAACTCAGGTCGGCGGCCGGCGCCGCGCCGGCGAAGGCGAACGACACGCATCGGCCGTACTGGTCGGCGAACTGGGTGAGGATGTAGCCGGGCGTCTCGGCCGGGGTCGCCGAGGTCACCGTCTGGTGACTGTTGCGGCGCACCTTCTCGAAGCCGAGCACCTCCAGCAGGCGCGCGGCGGCCGCGTCGGCGAACTCGGCCGGCTGGCCCAGCGACCCGCCGCCGGACTCGGGCGCGTAGTGCGTCTCCAGCGCGTCGACCCCGTCCAGCCGCAGCTGGGCGCCGCCGGCGGCGTTGGTGCGCACGTTGATCCGGGCGCGGTCGAACGCATCGCGCACGGTGGGGTAGAAGCGGACGGAATCGCCGTCGGGTTGGGCCCCGACGATCCGATACTGCCCGGTGATGACGGTGAACGGCATGCCAGCACCCTGCTGACTCGTCCTCGCCCGGGCAAGCGAAGCCTGGGCAACGCGCCGATGAACGGAAATAACCCCACACGTCCCAGTGGTTTCCCGAGCATGCGGTTCGGTATCAACATTCTCAACTTCGGCTCGGACACCGGCCCGGAGACGCTGCTCGGCTGGGCGCGGCACGCGGAGGATCGCGGCTTCGACTTCGCGATGATCTCCGACCACCTGGCGATCACGCCGGAGGTGGCCGCGCAGTACCCGGCGCCCTTCTACGACCCGTTCGCCACGCTGGCCTGGCTGGCCGGGCAGACCCGGCGGATCGAGCTGGGCACGACCGTGGCGGTCCTGCCCTACCGGCACCCGCTGCACACCGCGCGGCTGGCCGCGAACGTCGACCGGTTCAGTGGCGGGCGGTTCATCCTGGGCGTCGGGGTGAGCTGGCCGCGCACCGAGTACGCGACGCTGGGCGTGCCGTTCGAGCGCCGGGGCGCGATCACCGACGAGTACCTGGACGTCATCACCCGGGCCTGGGCCGGACC
The DNA here is from genome assembly GCF_039543365.1 of Actinospineispora eucalypti. Lineage (NCBI taxonomy): Bacteria > Bacillati > Actinomycetota > Actinomycetes > Pseudonocardiales > Pseudonocardiaceae > Actinospineispora > Actinospineispora eucalypti. Next base: position 150,341 of record NZ_BAABJP010000001.1, on the reverse strand, counting down.
GTCGCTGTCCTACTCGGGGGAGTTCGTGTCGTTCACCGAGGTGCAGACCGGGCCGCCGCCGGTGCGCCGCCCGCCGGTGTGGGTGGGCGGCGCGAGCCCGGCGGCGTTGCGCCGGGCCGCCCGGTTCGGCGATGCCTGGCACCCGCTCAACCAGCGGCTGGGCTGGCTGCGCGCGGACGGCCTGCCCGGGCTGCGGCGCGCGGCGGAGGCGGCGGGGCGGCCGGTGCCGGAGCTCGCGCCCCGGCTGCCGCTGCGCATCAGCCCGACGCCGCTGGACGAGGACACCCGGCTGGCCGGCCAGGGCACCCTGGACCAGATCCGCCGCGACCTGGACGAGCTGGCCGCCCTGGGCGCCGGCCAGGTGCTGTTCGACACCTATCCGGGCAGGCCGGCCGAGCAGCGCCCGCTGGACGAGGACCTGCGGCTGCTGGACACCCTGACGCCGGTGCTGCCCCGCTGACGCCGGGACTACCCCGCTGACCGCCGCACCGCGCGGAGGACGGTGTCGTTCACGTGGTCGGTGCCCTCCGGGGCGGGCCGGCTGCGCGGTCGGGTCTCGTCGACCTGGATCGTCCAGGTGTCGTCGAGCAGCTCGGCGACGTCGCGCGGCTCGTAATAGCGCGCCGGGTCGAACTCGAGGTCGTGGCGGTTCCGCCACTCCTTCAGGTCGTGCCCGACGAAGAGCAGCGTGCCGCCCGGCGCCACGGCGGCCAGCAGGCCGCGCAGCGCCGCTTCACCGGTGCCCTTGGCGATGGGGAAGTACTGCGCGGTGACCAGGTCGTAGGCGCCCGGCTCCGGGGTGGAGTCGGTCAGGCTGGCCCGCACCCAGGTGATCTCCCGCGCCGGCGAAGCCGGCGCGCTGGGCCGGGCGCCCAGTTTGGTGCCCGGCGGAAACACCGCCGGCGAAGCCGGCGCGCTGGGCGGGGCGCCCAGTTTGGTGCCCTGCGGAAACACCGCCGGCGAAGCCGGCGCGCTGGGCGGGGCGCCCAGTTCGGCGCCCGGCGGAAACACCGCCGGCGGGGTCTTTGCCGCCTCGGCCGCGCGGTCCAGTGCCACCTGCGAGATGTCCATCGCGGTGACCCGCCAGCCCCGGCGGGCCAGCCAGATCGCGTCCCCGCCCTCCCCGCATCCCACGTCCAGCGCCCGCCCCGGTGCCAGCCCGGACACCTCGACCACCAGCGGGCCGTTGGGCTCCCCGCTCCACAACTGCTCACGCTGCCCGTACCGCTCGTCCCAGTACTCCGCCGACTCCGGCGAGAACGGACTCTGCGTGCCGTGCCCATGCTCGGTCACTCCGACCACCTCCGCCACCGAGACTGCCTCGCGGCACGGATAGCCGGCAAAGAAGTTTGCCGAAACGGCAAGTTAGGGCGACACGCCTACCCCTGGGCGAGGTCGGCGAAGCGGCTGTAGTGCAGCTGGTGGGCCACGGTGATGGTGCTGGTGGGGCCGTTCCGGTGCTTGGCCAGGATCAGGTCGGCCTCGCCGGCCCGGGGGTCGTCGCGCTCGAACGCGTCCGGGCGGTGCAGCAGGATCACCATGTCCGCGTCCTGCTCGATCGACCCGGACTCGCGCAGGTCCGACAGCATGGGCCGCTTGTCATTGCGCTGCTCCGGGCCGCGGTTCAGCTGGGAGATGGCCACCACCGGTACCTCGAGCTCCTTGGCCAGCAGCTTGATCTGCCGGGAGAACTCGGAGACCTCCTGTTGCCGCGACTCCACCCGCTTGCCCGACGACATCAGCTGCAGGTAGTCCAGCACCAGCAGCTTCAGCCCGTTGCGCTGGGACAGCCGGCGGGCCTTGGCCCGGATCTCCATCATGGTCAGGTTGGGGCTGTCGTCGATGAACAGCGGCGCCTCGGAAATCTCCGACATCCGCCGGGCCATCCGGGTCCAGTCGTCATCAGACATCCGCCCGGACCGCATGTCGGCCAGCCGGATACGCGCCTCGGCGGACAGCAGCCGCATGACGATCTCCGACTTGCTCATTTCCAGCGAGAAGAACGCGCTGGTCATGCCGTGCTTGACCGAGCACGAGCGGGCGAAGTCCAGTCCCAGGGTGGACTTGCCGAGGCCGGGCCGGGCGGCCACCACGACCATCTGCCCGGCGTGCAGCCCGTTGGTCACCGCGTCCAGGTCGACGAAGCCGGTGGGCACGCCCAGGGAGACACCACCCCGGCTGGCGATGGCGTCGATCTCGTCCATGGTGGGCTGCAGCAGCTCCTCCAGTGGGACGTAGTCCTCGCTGGTGGTGCGTTCGGTGACCTCGTAGATGGCCGCCTGGGCCCGGTCCACCACCTCGTCCACCTCGGCGCCCTCGGCCCCCTGGTAGCCCAGCTGCACGATCCGGGTGCCGGCCTCCACCAGGCGGCGCAACACCGCCTTCTCGGCCACAATCTCCGCGTAGTAGGCGGCGTTGGCCGCCGTGGGCACGGTGGCGATCAGGGTGTGCAGGTACGGTGCGCCGCCGAGGCGGGCCAGCTCGCCGCGCCGGTCCAGCTCCGCCGACACGGTGACCGGGTCGGCCGGCTCACCCCGGCCGTAGAGATCCAGGATGCAGTCGTAGACGGTCTGGTGCGCCGGCCGGTAGAAGTCGTCGGGGCGCAGCACCTCCACCACGTCCGCGATGGCGTCCTTGGACAGCAGCATCCCGCCCAACGTGGACTGCTCGGCGGTGAGGTCCTGCGGCGGCTGCCGGTCGAAGGTCGCGCCGGAACCACCGGCGTAGTCGTCCTCTGGCTCCTCCGCCGGTCGCACGTGACGCGGCCGACCCGCCGGCCGATCGTCTGGTGCCGCCATTCCACTCCCCCCACCGGTCACCGATGTTTCTACCGGCAACCCCCGACGGAATTGCGCACGGACACGGGGGAGCCACGCAGGAACTTGGTCACGCTAGGGGTCATTGGCCCCCCGGACCAAAACGTTCTGTTGACCGCCCTGTTGATCGACTGGGGACAACTGGACGGGTCAAGACACATTCATGGGGACAGCTGTGGACAGCTTGGGGACAACGACCCGACCGGGCGCCGTCCCCGCTGCTCAAAGTGTGGGTACGCGCTGGGGACAACTATCGGGTAATCCGCTCGGCGTGTCACCGGGAGAACGATTCCCCGAGCGTGTCTGACCACCCTCGAGCAACCCTGAACACTCGAGCGAGGCACTCGGATACGCAGAGTATCCACAAGCAAGAATTGATCCGAGCACGACAAATCACCGTCGATCAGAAATGCCGACGGAGAACACCGTTCGCGAAATTGATTCAGCAGTGATCGAAATTTCGAAGGTTGGAGAACCCAACCAAAGCGCCACCGCTACGGGTGCGATTCACCCGGCTACCGTCCGTCGAACAAAAGACCCACAACGGAGCAGGCGGCCGCGGACGAACCACCTGCGTCCGGGACGGACGACCCACGCGGGCCGTTCAAGCGGGGCCACCGCACCGGGCGGCCCCACGGCGGGGCCGCACCGGAATGCGGCGTTGTCGCTCCGAGCCGTCGGCGATCTTCCGCCAACGGGCCCTCAGCTGGCGCTAACCTCGATCGGGAACTGCACGACGACCTCGGGGTGCAGTTTTACCGAAACGGTGTGCCGGCCTGTGGACTTGATCGAGGCGGGCAGGCTGACCGTGCGCCGGTCCAGCTTGGGGCCACCGACCTTGGACACGGCGGCGACCACCTCGGCCGGGGTGACCGAGCCGAACAGCCGGCCGCTGTCCTTCGCGGCACGCACCGCGAGCCGGACCGGCGGCAGGCCCTTGAGGGTCCCGGCCAGTTCCTTCGCGTGGTCCAGGTCGCGCACCGCGCGGACCTCGCGGCCCTTGCGGATCTGGGCGACCTGCTTCTCCGCGCCCCGGGTCGCCGGGATGGCCAGCTGGCGCGGCAGCAGGTAGTTGCGGCCGTAACCGTCCTTGACCTCGACGATATCGCCGGGCGCGCCCAGGTTGGCCACGTCGGCGGTGAGAATCAGCTTCATCTCGGGGTCTCCTAGCGGGCGGTCGAGGTGTAAGGCAGCAGGGCCACCTCGCGGGCGTTCTTCACCGCAACCGCCACGTCACGCTGGTGCTGGCGGCAGTTGCCGCTCACCCGGCGGGCGCGGATCTTGCCCCGGTCGGAGATGAACTTGCGCAGCAGACCGGTGTCCTTGTAGTCGATCGCCGCGGCCTTGTCCTTGCAGAATGCGCAGACCTTCTTCTTCGGCTTGCGCAGCACGGGCTTTGCCATGACTTACTTAGCTCCTGAGAGATGTGGTTCGAAAGTCTTCGAGGGTGAGCTCTGGATCAGAAGGGGGGCTCGTCGCTCGGCGCGCCGCCGCCACCGGAACCGGCGACCGGCGCCGATCCCCACGGGTCGTCGGCCGGGGCGCCGCCGCCACCGCCGAAACCGCCGCCCCCGGAACCCCGGCTGACCTTGTTCACCTTGGCGGTGGCGTAGCGCAGCGACGGGCCGACCTCGTCGACCTCCAGCTCCACCACGGTGCGCTTCTCGCCCTCGCGGGTCTCGTAGGAGCGCTGCTTGAGCCGGCCGTTCACGATTACCCGGGAACCCCGGGTGAGCGTCTCGGCCACGTTCTCCGCCGCCTGGCGCCAGATGTTGCAGCGCAGGAACAGCGCCTCGCCGTCCTTCCATTCGCCGGACTGCCGGTCGAAGGTGCGCGGGGTGGAGGCCACCGTGAAGTTGGCCACCGCCGCGCCGGACGGGGTGAAGCGCAGCTCCGGATCGGCGGTCAGGTTGCCGATCACGGTGATGAGGGTGTCGCCCGCCATATCAGGCTCCCGCCTCGGCCGAGTCGCCGGAACCCTCGGAAGCAGCATCGGCGGAAGCGGAAGGAGCGGCGGTGGAAGCGGCGGCAACCGCGGCCGGCCCGGCGCCCGGGTTCCCGCCCGTGCGCGCCGGGGCGGCGGCCTGCGCGGCGCGGCGCTTCAGCGCCTCCACCCGCATCACCTTGGTGCGCAGCACGGACTCGTTCAGGCCCAGCTGGCGGTCCAGCTCGGCCACGGTGGCCGGCTCGCAGGTCACGTTCAGCACGGCGTAGATGCCCTCGGCGTGCTTGGCGATTTCGAAGGACATCCGGCGCTTGCCCCAGACGTCGACCTTCTCCACCTTGCCGCCGTCGCCGGTGACCACGCGAAGAAAGGTCTCCAGGGACGGGGTAACGGTGCGTTCGTCGAGGTTCGGGTCGAGGATGACCATGAGCTCGTAATTACGCATGAGAACCACATACCTCCTGTGGACTGTTGGCGGCCGCGGTCCGTCCGCGGCAGGAGGGTCTCAACTGGCACCGACAGTTTCCGATGAAACACCTCGGCGCTCGGTAGTCAAGGTTACCAACGGGTGATGAGACCCTCCGCGACCGGGTGCCGACCGAGGCCGCAGTAGGGTCGCAAGCATGCGAATCGGCGCACACGTCCGGTCCGACGCGGACCCGCTGGGCTCGGCCGCCGAGTGCGGTGCCGAGGTGATGCAATTCTTCCTGGCCGACCCGCAGGGCTGGAAGAAGCCGCCCGCGCACCCGATGGCGGCGACGATCGCGGACGCCGCCGCACGGGGCGAGATGACGGTGTTCGTGCACTCCCCGTACGTGGTGAACCTGGCGTCCACCAACAACCGGATCCGCATTCCCTCGCGCAAGCTGGTGCAGCAGCACGCGGAAGGCGCGGCCGCCGTCGGCGCCCAGGGGCTGGTGGTGCACGGCGGGCACGTCACGGCCGGGGAGGAACCCGGGGTGGGTGTGGACAACTGGCGCAAGTTCTTCGCCCGCCAGCAGGACGACGCCGGCGGATTCGCGGTGCCGATCCTGATCGAGAACACCGCCGGCGGGGACAACGCGATGGCCCGGCGGTTCGACGCGCTGGCCCGGCTGTGGGACGCGGTCGGCGACTACGGCGCCGGGTTCTGCCTGGACACCTGCCACGCGTTCGCCGGCGGCGAGGACCTGGTGGACGTGGTCGAACGGGCCAAGGCGATCACCGGCCGGATCGACCTGGTGCACCTGAACAACTCGCGCGACGAGTTCAACTCCGCCCGGGACCGGCACGCCAACATCGCCGCCGGGACGATCGACCCGGACCAACTGGTCGCGGTGTGCGCCGCCGCCGGCGCCCCGGTGGTGGTGGAGACACCGGCCGAGGGCATGGCCGAGGACATCTCCTACCTGCGTAAACACCTGAGCTGAGGGCGACTCGGGTGAGGCGGCTCGGCGCCAGCGGGCTGCTCCTGGTGACGCTGCTGTGCTGGCTGACCATGGTGGTCAGCTACCAGAACAAGGCGCGGTGCGTCGGGCCGACGTATGACTCGTACGGCCGCACCGAGCCGGCCTACCAGGTGCGCAAGGACCGGGACGTCTGCTACTCCGACGTACAGCACCTGTGGATAGGCCGGGACATCGACCGGCACGTCTTTCCCTACGTACACGGCGGGATCGACGCCGACGGCTCGCTCTACGGCGGGGCTGTGGAGTATCCGGTGCTGACCGGGCTGCTCATGTGGACAGGTGCGCTGTTCGCGCACACCGACGGGGCGTTTCTGCTGGGTACCGCGTTGTTGTTGGCACCGTTCGGGCTGCTCGTGGGTTATCTGCTCGCCCAGCTGGCCGGCTGGCGGTCGCTGTTGTGGGCGGTCGGGCCGCCGCTGTTCCTGTACGCCTTCCACAACTGGGACCTGCCGGCGGTGGCAGCCACGGTGGCCGCGGTGTGGGTGATGCACCGGCCCGGTTCGGCTTCGGTGGCGCGACGGGGTTGCTGGGCCGGGGTGCTGCTGGGACTCGGGTTCGCGTTCAAGCTCTATCCGGCAATGTTCTTGGCACCGTTGGCGCTCTACGTTCTGACCGCCTCCCGGCCCCGCTACGACTGGGGCGGGACGCTGCGGGTGCTCGGCTCGGCGGCGGCCACGGTGATCGCGGTGAACCTGCCGTTCGCCCTGTTCGGCTACCGGGGCTGGCTGGCCGCGTTCACCTTCCAGGGCCTGCGCAAGGTCGACCTCACCACCAACTCGATCTGGTACTGGGGTTTCCGGCCTCACTCCGACCCGGAGAACGCCGCCTTCCAGGCGATGGTGGACTGGGCCTCGCCGGCCGCCGTGCTGGTGTCCTTCGCGGTGGCGCTGGGCATCGGCTGGTGGCGGTACCGGCGTGACGGCGTATACCCGTGGATCCCGGTGAGCGCGGCGATGCTGGCCGGGTTCCTGCTGCTGCACAAGGTGCACTCGCCGCAGTACGCGCTGTGGATACTTCCGTTCTTCGCGTTGCTGCGGGTGCGCTGGGGGTGGATAGCCGGGTACTTCCTCGCCGACCTGGCGATCGGCATCGGCATCTTCCGCTACTTCTACGTGGCGTTCACCCGGGGCACCGACTACGAGATCTACTCCGGCCTCGCCGCGCAGGCGGTGATCGTCGGGGTGTGGGGGCGGGCGGCGCTGCTGGTCGCGCTGTTCGGGGTCTTCCTGTTCGCCGAGGCGTGCGTGCCTAGCGCCACGCGAACACCGGCTGCTCCAGGTGATCAACTCGCGTCGGCCGGCCCCGCAGCACCAGCTCCCGGAACTGATAGAGCACCGCTCCCGTCGGGGCATGCACGTACCGGTTCATCAGCGGCAGCCGAATCACCGGGCGGTCCGACTCGGGGATCGTGATGAAGATCGGCTCGATGTCCAGCTGCTCGGTCGGCACGCCGTAGACGGCGGCCACCTCGCCGGGGTCCGGGCGCAGCTGGCGGGCGCCGGGGCGCGGCCGGCCACTCACCTCGCCGGCCCACAGCACCACGGGTGTCATCACGAACCCGGACCTTGTCGGGTAGTCGTCGAGCAGGCCCAGTACGGATCGCTCGGGCAGTTCCAGGCCCACTTCCTCGGCCAGCTCACGGCGCGCGGCGTCGATCACCGACTCGCCCTCGTCCACCCGGCCGCCGGGCAGTGCCCACTGGCCGGCGTGCCGGCGCATCTTCGGCGCCCGCCGGGTGAGCAGGATCTGTTCGCCGGCGGTGGCGGTGCGGACGATGGTGATCGCCACCGCCGCCGCGCGCCGGTCATTCAGCTCGACGCCCCGGCGGTCGAACCCGTCCAGCACGGCCCGCACGGACGACTCGGTCAGCGTGGGCACCATCCGCTCACCCTAAGCCGACGGGCACCGGGACGCCGGTTGGCCAGGAGTGACCTCGCCGGCGCCGGTGCGCGATCCAACGTCGTCGATCCGGTCATCCGCGCCTCTACCTCCGGACGAATGCCTCCACCGCACCCCAACCCCGACTCGCCGTACCTGAACCCCCAACTCGCCGTACCCCAAGTCCCAACTCGCCGTACCTGGATCCCCGACTCGCGGGGTTGGGAGGGCGACACACCGGTGGGGCGCCCGGGCGGGGTGGGGAGTGGGGGCGCTTCTAGGGTGGGTGGATGACGCGGAGTTGGGCACGGCGGTGTGCGGTGCTGGTCGGGGCGATGACGGTCGGGGTCAGTGCGGCTTGTGGGTCACCGGCTCCTCCGCCGCCGCCCCCCACGTCGGGGCTGGACCTGGCCGGGTTCGACCGGGCGGTTCGGCCGCAGGACGACACCTACGCGTTCGTGAACGGCACCTGGATCCGGAACACGCAGATCCCGCCGGACATGTCCGAGTACGGCTCGTTCACCCAGCTGGCGCTGCGCTCGGAGGAGAACCAGCACACGCTGATCGAGGACGCCGCGCGCGACGGCGGCGACGACCCGGACCGGCGCAAGCTCGGTGACCTGTTCGGCAGCTTCATGGACACCCAGCGGCTGGACCAGCTGGGCGCGCAACCCCTGCAACCCGACTTCGACGCGATCAACAAGCTGGCCACGCCTCAGGACCTTCTCAAGCACCTGGGCGAGATCCAGAAGTTCGGCCAGTCCAACCCGATCGGGCTGGGCGTCGACCAGGACTCCAAGGACGCCACCCGCTACATCACCAGCGTGAACCAGGGCGGCACCGCGCTGCCCGACCGCGACTACTACCTGTCGGGCGACCCGAAGATGGTCGGCATCCGCGACCAGTACCGCACCTACGTGGCCAAGATGCTGCGCCTGGCCGGCCTGCCCGACCCGGACGGCGCCGCCGGCCGTGTACTCGACCTGGAGACCAAGCTGGCCCAGGCCAAGTGGTCGAAGGTGCAGAACCGCGATGCGATCGCCACCTACAACAAGTTCACCATCCCCGACGCGACCAAGGCCACCGGCATCGACTGGTCGGCCTATCTGGCCGCCGCCGGCGTCACCGACCAGCCGGCCATGGTGATCGGCCAGCCCAGCTTCTTCAACACCCTGTCCGGGCTGCTCACCAGCGTGCCCCTGGACACCTGGAAGGACTACCTGCGCTGGCAGGAGATCACCGACTACGCGCCCTACCTGAGCAAGGACTTCGTGGACACCCGGTTCGACTTCGTCGGCAAGGTGCTCGGCGGCCGGGAACAGAACCGGGAACGCTGGCGGCGCGGCGTAGCGGCGGTCAACGGCTCGATGGGCGAGGCGCTGGGCAAACTCTACGTGCAGAGCTACTTCCCGCCGGAGGCCAAGCAGCGCGCGGACGCACTGGTGCACAACATCATCAACGCCTACCGGGGCTCGATCAACAACCTGGACTGGATGTCCCCGGCCACCCGCAAGGCCGCCGAGGACAAGCTGAACAAGCTGGCCGTCAAGATCGGCTACCCGAACAAGTGGCGGGACTACACCAGCCTGGACATCCAGCGCGGCGACCTGGTCGGCAACATGAAGCGCACCTCCCGCTTCGAGCACCAGATCGCCCTGGACAAGCTGGGCAAACCGGTGGACCGCGAAGAGTGGTTCATGGACCCGCAGACGGTCAACGCCTACTACAGCCCGTCGATGAACGAGATCGTCTTCCCGGCCGCGATCCTGCAACCCCCGTTCTTCGACGCCCGCGCCGATGACGCGGTCAACTACGGCGCGATCGGCGCGGTGATCGGCCACGAGATCAGCCACGCCTTCGACGACCAGGGCAGCAAGTACGACGGCGACGGCAACCTGCGCGACTGGTGGACCCCCGAGGACGCCGCGCGGTTCAAGGCCAAGACCACCGCACTCATCGCCCAGTACAACGCCTACCACCCCGTCCCGGACGCCACCATCAACGGCGAGCTCACCCTGGGCGAGAACATCGCCGACCTGTCCGGCCTCACCGTCTCCCACCGCGCCTACCAGGCCTCCCTACCCGGCGGCACCCCCGGCCCGGTGATCGACGGCTTCACCGGCGAACAACGCTTCTTCATGGGCTACGCCCAAATCTGGCGCTCCAAGGAACGCGACGAATCCCTCCGCCAAAGCCTCCGCACCGACCCCCACAGCCCCGGCCAATACCGCAGCAACGGCGTCCTCCCCAACGTCGACGCCTTCTACCAAGCCTTCGACGTAAAACCCACCGACCGCATGTACAAGCCCCCCGCCGACCGCATCCACATCTGGTAACCCGACCCACCCGCGCGAGTCGGCACTTCCTTGAGCGCGAGTCGGCACTTCTGTGAGCGCGAGTCGGCACTTTTGTGAGCGCGAGTCGGCATTTCCGTAAGCGCGAGTCGGCACTTCTGTAAGCGCGAGTCGGCACTTCCATGCGCACCAAGTCGGCGGCGCCGTACGGGCGGCGCTCGCCGCGGGCGCATGGGCGACGAAAGCCATCCGTGGGCGTACCGGCGCGGGTCAGCCGCCGGGGTGGGTGCTCGCGAACCGGCGGCGGTAGGCGGCGGGAGGGATGCCGAGGTGGGTGACGAACGCCCGGCGGAGGCTCTCGTCGCTGCCGAAACCGCTGCGCTCGGCGGCCGAGCCGACGCTGTGCCCGGCCTCCAGCAGCAGCTGCGCCGCCTCCAGCCGCATCCGCTCCACGTAGCGGGCCGGCGTGACGCCGAGCTCGCTGCGGAACAGCCGGGTCAGGTGGCGCGGGCTCATCCCGGCGGCGGCCGCCAACCGGGGCACCGAGTGACGGCCCGCCGGGTCGGCGGCGACGGCGTCCAGCAACGCGCGCAGCGGTTGGCTACGCGGCCGGGGCGTGCGGGACGGCGCGGAGAACTGCGACTGCCCGCCCGGCCGCTGCAAGAACACCACTAGTGATTTCGCCACGTCCCGGGTCAGCTCCGGGCCGTGGTCGCGCTCGACCATGGCCAGTGCCAGGTCGATGCCGGCAGTGACGCCGGCCGAGGTGGCGATCGGGCCGTCCGCCACGAAGATCGCGTCCAGCTCGACCGTGACCCGGGGATGGCGGCGGGCCAGTGCGGTGCCGTGCCGCCAGTGCGTGGTGGCCCGGCGGCCGTCGAGCCGGCCGGTGGCGGCGAGCAGGAATGCACCCGTGCAGATGGACGCCACCCGGCCGGCGCCGCGAGCCAGTTGCCCGGCCGCCCGGACCAGGTCCGGCTCGATGGGCAACGTGGCCAGGTCCTCCGAGCCGGGCAGCACCACGGTGTCGAGGTCGGCAACGTCGGAAACCGGCGCGTCGGCGGCGAGCTGGATGCCGGTGGAGGAGCGCACCGGACGGCCGTCGGTCGAGCAGGTGATCACCCGGTAGTCGGCGCCGTACCGGTTGGCCTCGCTGAACACCTCGGCCGGGCCGGCCACGTCCAGCAGCGTCACCCCGGGGAAGAGCAGCACACCCACTCGGTGCGGCACCGAACCTCCCCGGCCTTTGTCCGAATCTGTGGACATCCTGACGGAAAGGACATGGCTCGGCCACCCCTCGGCGCGCAGATTGGTTCACATGACAGAAACCATCGCCGGGATCGCCGTCCCGGACAGCCGCGTGGTGCGCGAGGCCACCGAGCTGGTCCGGGAGGCGGCATCACCGCTGCTGTTCCACCACTCGCGCCGGGTGTACCTGTTCGGCATGCTGCAGGGCCGCCGCCGGGGCCTGCGGCCGGATCCGGAGCTGCTCTACGTCGGCGCGATGTTCCACGACCTGGGCCTCACCGACAAATACCGCACCGCGCACCAGCGTTTCGAGGTGGACGGCGCGGACGAGGCCCGCCGCTTCCTGACCGCGCACGGCATCGCCGAGCACGCGGCGACCCGGGTCTGGACGGCCATCGCGCTGCACACCACGCCGGGCATCCCGGAGTTCATGGCGCCGGAGATCGCCCTGGTCACCGCCGGGGTGGAGACCGACGTGCTGGGCATCGGCTACCACGACCTCGCCGCCGACGACATCCGCGCGGTCACCGAGGCCCACCCCCGCCCGGACTTCAAGCGGCAGATCCTGGCCGCCTTCACCAACGGCTTCCGGGACCGCCCGGACAGCACCTTCGGCACGGTCAACGCGGACGTCCTGGCACACTTCGCGCCCGGGTTCGTGCGCACCGACTTCGTCGAGGTGATCGAAGGCAACGCCTGGCCGGAGTGACCGAGTCAGCCCGCTGAACCGACCAAATCGGCGTGCTGAATCGACCGAACCAGCATGCTGAAGCGACTGAATCAGCATGCTGGAGTGACTGAACCAGCATGCTGAAGTGACTGAATCAGCATGCTGAACCGACTGAATCGGCGTGCTGGAGTGACTGAATCGGGGAGGGCCAGTCGGGGTCGGGGGTGGGCGGGGGGCGGAGGGTGGCGCGGACGACCAGGGCCATGAGGGCGATCACCACCGCGTCCCGGACCAGGACGGCGGCCAGGAAGAAGTCCGGCGGCAGGCCCTTGTTCTCGACTCCCAGGTAGTAGAACATCCGGGGCACCCAGATCAGCGCGTCGATGGTCATCCAGGTGAGCAGCAACCGCCAGCGGGGCAGCGCAAGCACCGCCAGCGGTACCAGCCAGAGCGAGAACTGCGGGCTCCACGACTTGTTGACCAGCAGCAACGCCGCCACCATGAGGAAGCACATGCCGGCCAGCCGGGGTGGCGCCGGGGACCGCCACACCAGTACCGCCAGCGCCACGCAGCACAGCACTATCAGCGCCAGCATGACCTGGTTCAGCCGGAACGGCACCTCGCCGGGCAGCAGCTCACCGTCGAAGCCGGGCCATCCGGTGAAGTAACTGAGCACGAAGTACAGCGAGTCCGGCGCGGCGGTGGCGTTCAGGCCGACGCGGAGAGTCTCCAGCCAGCCGTAGGTGTACGGCACCGCGATCGGCAGGTTCACCACCAGCCAGGTGAACACGGCGACCAGCGCCGTCCGCCGCGTCAGCATGTCGGGCGCCCTCGAGCCCGCGGCGCGCGCGTCCCGGCGCCGCCGCCAGCCGATCAGCAGCAGCGGAACGAGCAGCAGCGCGGCGTACAGCTTGGTGGCGGCGGCGACGCCGAGCAGCACGCCGGCCCAGCCCGGCCGGCGCCGGCCGAACAGGTACAACCCGCCGGCGGCGGCCGCCACGGCGAGCGCATCAGTGCCGGTGAACACGTGCAGCAGGGCCAGCGGAGACAGCGCGACCAGCGCCGCGTCCCACGGCCGGTTCGGGCGCGAGCGGTGGACCAGCCACACCACCACCAGCCAGGCCGCCGCGAGCAACCCGGCCACCAGGTCGAAGAACACCACCTCGGGCAGCCCGGTGGGCAGCACGCCGACCGCCGAGCTCAGCTCCTCGTAGCGCACCGCGACGCGCGCGGTCAGCCACAGGAAGAAGCCGGTGACCACCGGGTAGTCCATGTACTGGACGCGTTCCGGGCCGCCGGACGGGTCGGCCGCGTTCCAGTGCGTCGCGTAGGGCAGCCCGCCGGTCAGCCGGTGGTCGCCGTACAGGGTGACCACGTCGCTGTAGCACATCGCCACGTACTGCCGGCCCGCCGACCAGTCCAGGGTCAGGTGGCCGTTCGGGCCGAGGGTCTGCTGGATGCACGGCGCCTTGACCAACCAGCCGAGCGCCAATACCAGCACCGCGTACAGCAGCACCACGCGCAGCGGCGTCCAGAACCGGGCCCGGCCGACCAGGGCATGCCGGCCCAACGGCCCACCGAACGGCGCACTGGCCGACGCGGCGATCGGTTCGGTCCAGCTCGGCACGACGCGCGGCGTCGACTCCGGGGACACCGGTCGCGGAGAACTCACCCACCGAGCCTAGGTGCGCGGAGCGAGGGTGTTCCCCGCGGGCACCGGACTGGGCGCCCACCCAGCTAGCTCGTTCAGTGCATTCAGCACGGTGATTCAGTCGGTTCAGCAGGGTGGTTCAGTCAGTTCAGCCGCCAGAAGTGACTGAATCAGCCGCCCGAACCCACTGAATCACCCGCCAGAACCCACTGAATCAGCAGGTTGGGCGCGCTAGTTCTCGTCCGGGTCTCGGCTGTCCCGATCGCGGTCGCGGTCGCGGTCACGCTTCGGCTTGCCGTCCTCGTCACAGGACTCGCTGTCGCAGGGGTCGTCGCCCCGGCGCTCCTGCTCCTCGAGGCACTCTTCGTCGTCCTCGTCGCAGTCCCGGTAGCGGTCCGAGTCGGCGTCCTCCGAGTCGGACTCGTCCGAGCCCCTCGGCGCCTTGCCCAGCGCGTCGAACTTGCCGAACGTGTCCTTCGGCTTGCCCCGGGTGGCGGCGGTCATGAACTGCTGCCAGATCGTTCCGGGCACCATGCGGCCGTAGATCGGCCCACCGGCGCTGGTCTTGATCGGCGAGTTGTCGTCCGTGCCCACCCACACCGCGGTGGAGACGGACGGGGTGAAGCCGACCATCCAGGCGTCGTTGTTCTGGCCCTGGATCCGGCTCTGCACGGTGCCGGTCTTGCCGGCCACCTCGCGGCCGTCGTTCAGGCCGATCCGCGAGTAGCTCGGCACGTCGGTCATCGACTCGACCACGTTGCGGGCGACCTGCGGGTCCATCCGGTCCGGGTCGGCCTCGGTGCCGCCGTCGTACAGCGTCCGGCCGTCGGCGGTCTCCACCTTGGTGACGAAGTGCGGCTTGTAGTGCACGCCTTCGGCGGCGAAGGTGCCGAACGCCGACGCCATGTCGATCGGGTGCACCTCCTTGTCACCCAGCGAGATGCCGGCGTTGGGGTTGGCCAGCAGATCCGGCGGGATGCCGGCCTGGTGCGCGGCGGCCGCCACCGACCGGGGGCCGATCTTCACGGCCAGGTTGTAGAAGACGGTGTTGATCGAGTCGGTCATCGCCTTCTTGAGCGAGCAGTTGTCGCAGCTGATGCCCTCGGAGTTGTTCACCGTCTGCCCGGCGATGGTCTGCGGGGACGAGCCGTCGAACCGCTCACCCAGGCCGATCGGCGGGTTCTGCTGCAACGCGGCGGCCATCACGAACGGCTTGAATGACGACCCGGGCTGCTTCTTGACCTGCGCGTAGTCCAGCCCGTGGCCGTTGCTGCCGCCGTAGTAGGCGAGGATCGCGCCGGTGCGCGGGTCCACCGACACCATCGCGGTGCGCAGGTTGCTCGGCTGGGCTTTCATCACCTTCTCGGAGATCGCCACCGCCTGCTTCTGCAACGCCGGGTCGATCGTGGTGGTGATGATCAGGCCCTCCCGGTTGATCTCCTGCTCGGAGATCCCCTTGCTCACCAGCTCGGCCTTGATCTGCGTGTACAGGTGGCCGCGCGCGTCGGCCGGGATGCCTCCGGCGGTCGGCTTGGACTTCACGGTCTGCGGGAACTGCATGACCGAGCGCTGGCTGGCGTCCAGCCACCGCTGGGTGACCATGCCGTCCAGCACGAAGTTCCACCGCTCGAGGGCCTTCTGCGGGTTCTTCTCCGGGTCCCACCGGGACGGCGACTGGATCATCCCGGCCAGCAGTGCGCCCTGGGAGACGTTCAGCTTTTCCGAGTCGGTGTTGAAGTAGGCCTGGGCGGCGGCCTGGATTCCGTAGGCGCCTCGGCCGAAGTAGATCGTGTTGAGGTAGTCCTCAAGGATCTTGTCCTTGCCGTACTGCTTGGAGATCTTCGCGGCCAGCACGATCTCCTTGAACTTCCGGAACAGGGAGATCTGGTCCTGCCCGGTACTGATCTTGATGTACTGCTGGGTGATCGTCGAGCCACCGCCGACGCCGCCGGTGACCTGGTTCCACACCGCGCGCGCGATGCCGATCGGGTCGAAGCCCAGGTTCGACAGGAAGGAACGGTCCTCGGCGCTCATCACCGCGAACCGCACGTGCGGGGGCACCTGGGTGAGCGGCACGCTGCGCCGGTTCTCCCCGCCCTGCGGGCGGACCGCCGCCAGCTCGGAGTTGTCCGAGTACTTCATGATGGCGACCTGGTCGTTGGTCAGTTCCTCCGGCGTGGGGACCTTGAACACCATCCAGCCGATGGCGAACGCCAGGATCGGAACGAAGAAGCCGGCGATCAGCAGCGCCAGCAGCACGCGCCGCACGGTGCCCTTTCTCTTGGGGTGACGACCGTGGCCACCCGGGCCGGGCGGTCCGCCGTTGCCGGGCGGGCCGGGGGGAAGGGGTGGGCCGCCGTCGTCCGCGCCGGGCGGGGCGGGGTCGATGCGGGTCGGAAGGCCCCGGGGCGGCGTGGCCTCGCGCACCGGACCGACCCTCGGGCCCACCGAACGGGTGGTCACCGAGCCCTCGGCGTGGGTGAGCAGCTCCGGCTCGGCGCCGGGGCGATCGTTCTCGAACCGGCCCACGGAGGGACGCCTCCCCGGTGCCGGCGCGCCGGGCATCGGGCTGGCCTGGCCCTCGGGGCGGCCACGCGATGGGGGCGGTGGGGTCAGGGGAGGCGCGGGCCGGCCCCTGGGGCCGGGTGGCATGGGTACCCCCGGCGGCGGGCCGGCCGGATTGGGCGGAGCGGCCGCATGGCCACCCGACTGCCGGTTGCGCCGAGGCGGCTGGCCGGGCCCGACCGGGGGCCGACCGGGCGGGGGCGGTCGCTGCGGGTCGTGCCGTGGGCCGGTCACTGGCCGGCGGTCCTTCGCCGCGCCCGAGGTCGTTCCGGAGCTTCGGGGGCCCCGAGGGCGTACGACTGCACCAGATGGTTCCAGTGACAGGTGCGACACACCTCGACCACGTGCACGGTGAACTCGGGGAACGCCGCATCCATCCGGTCCAGCTCGTCCGGGGTCCGGGCGGAGCCCGACAGGTTCTTCAGGCCTTCGCCGAACACCCAGTTGACCTCGGTCAGCTTCTCTTTCCGGCAGACCGGGCAGGTCGTCTCGGACTGCTTCCCGTGGAAGCGGGCGGCGCGCAGCAAATACGGGTTGGCGTCGCACACCTGGGCGACACCAACCCGGCCAGCGTGGACATCCGCAAGCAGCGACCGCCGCTGCAATGCGTAGTCGACCATCTGTCGGGGGCTGCGCACCCGACCAATGTACGCGGATCCCGCCGGTCCTCCTCGTTGGAGGCGTACGGAGTGCTCCGTTCGGCGGAGCAGGTGCGGGGCAAAAGCGCCGGTGTTCGCCGCCAGGTGGCGGGTAATCGCCCCCCTGACGGGGGAATCGCTCGCTCTCAGCAACCCGCGGGACCAGTGACCCAGGCCACAGAGCTGAGAGCATCAATATATCGAACCGATACACTCTTGCGCAGTATCGTCATAAGGACACCGGGGTCAGGGAGGTGCGGGTGCTGGATTTCGCGGTACTCGGGCTGCTCTACGAGGCCCCGATGCACGGCTACGAACTGCGCAAACAGCTGGGTGTCCGGCTCGGCGGGTTTCGCGCGTTCTCCTACGGCTCGCTCTACCCGGCGCTGCGCCGGCTGGTGCGGGCCGGGCTCATCGTCGAGCAGGCCGAAACGCCCGAACCCGAGGACGAGGCGCGGCCGACCGGCTGGCCGCTGCGCGGCCGGCAGAGCCGGTCCCGCAACCGCCGGGTCTACGCCCTCACCGCCGAGGGCAAGGAACGGTTCGCCGAGATGCTCGCCGACCCCGGTCCACAGACCTGGGAGGACGAGGGCTTCGGCATCCACATGACCTTCTTCTCCCGCACCCCGGCGGACACCCGCATCCGCATCCTGGAGGGCCGCCGCCGCCGGGTGGAGGAGCGCCGCGAGGGACTGCGCGCCGCGCTGGCCCGGGCCGGAGAACAGATCGACCGCTATACCCGCGAGCTGCACCAACTGGGCCTGGATGCGAGCGAGCGGGAGGTGCGCTGGCTCAACGAGCTGATCGCCAGCGAACAGGCAGAGCAACGAGACACCGGCCCCGAAACACAAGGAGGAGTCGACGGTGAGTGAGGTACGAGTTGCCGTGGTCGGCGTCGGCAACTGCGCCGCGTCGCTGGTGCAGGGAGTGCAGTACTACGCCGATGCCGACCCGAAGACCCGGGTCCCCGGCCTGATGCACGTCGACTTCGGCGGCTACCACGTGCGGGACGTGCGGTTCGTCGCCGCGTTCGACGTGGACGCCAAGAAGGTCGGCCGCGACCTGTCGGAGGCCATCTCGGCATCCGAGAACAACACGATCAAGATCGCCGACGTGCCGCCGCTCGGGGTCACAGTGCAGCGCGGCCCGACCCTGGACGGGCTGGGCCGGTTCTACCGGGAGACGATCACCGAGTCGGACGACTCGGTGGTGGACGTGGCCTCGGTCCTGCGTGAGACGCGGGCCGACGTGCTGGTCTCCTACCTGCCGGTGGGCAGCGAGGCGGCCGACCGTTTCTACGCGCAGTGCGCGCTGGACGCCCGCGTGGCGTTCGTGAACGCGCTTCCGGTGTTCATCGCGTCCGACCCGGTGTGGGCGGAGAAGTTCCGTGCGGCCGGCGTGCCGATCGTCGGGGACGACATCAAGTCCCAGGTCGGCGCCACGATCACGCACCGCGTGCTGGCCAAGCTGTTCGAGGACCGGGGCGTCGCGCTGGACCGCACCATGCAGCTCAACGTGGGCGGCAACATGGACTTCCTCAACATGAAGGAGCTGGAGCGGCTGGAGTCCAAGAAGGTCTCCAAGACCCAGTCGGTCACCTCCCAGCTGTCCGGCGACATCGGCAAGGACAACGTGCACATCGGGCCGTCCGACTACGTGGCCTGGCTGGACGACCGCAAGTGGGCCTACGTGCGGCTGGAAGGCCGGGCATTCGGCGATGTGCCGCTGAACCTGGAGTACAAGCTCGAGGTGTGGGACTCGCCCAACTCGGCCGGCATCATCATCGACGCGATTCGCGCGGCGAAGATCGCCAAGGACCGCGGGCAGGGCGGTCCGGTGCTTTCCGCGTCGGCCTACTTCATGAAGTCACCACCCGAGCAGTACTCCGACTCGGAAGCCCGGGACGCCGTGGAGGACTTCATCAAGGGAGAGTAGTTGCTGGTCAGGACGCCGCACACCTAGCTGGGTGTGCGGCGTTTTCATTTCGTTATTCGTTCCGAGTTGGAACAATTCGAATCCGGGAAATTGCCGCCTCTCGCGGTGAGCGCAATCACGAAACTATATCGGTGATTCGTGACTTTGCTCATATAGGTATTCGAATTGCATTTCCTAGCTTCTTCAAGGCCTCGCGGTAACGAGCTGCCCAACCGGGCTGCCACGCGCGGCTTCCGCCGAATCCCGGCGGGTGCGCCGTGCGTGCCCATGGGTCGGCGGGGCACCTCGAAGGAGCTTGACCGCCGTGCACAGACTGACCAGCGCGACCGCGGTTATTGCCGCTGTGCTGTTCGGCACCGCACCCGCGTCCGCCACGACCGTCGCGGCGCACACCGGCGCCCGCACCCAGGCGCCGCAGACCCCCCTGCAGGTTGCCCTGCCCCTGCCGGCCGCACCGGACGCGCTCCCCGCCGGCCTCCGGGTCGCTCCGGCCCACACTCCCGTGTCCAACCTGGGCACCTTCGTCGCTCCACCGGCTCCCGCCGCTCCCGCTCTGGCGCCCGCCGTCGCTCCCGTGCCGCCGGTGGTGCCCACCCTCGGCGCGTCGGCGCTGGCCGCCGCCCGCAAGGCGCTGGGCACTCGCTACGTCTGGGGCGGCACCGGCCGGGGCGGCTTCGACTGCTCCGGGCTCATGCAGTGGTCCTACAAGCAGGCCGGCGTCTCCCTGCCGCGCAGCAGCCGGGCGCAGAGCGGCGTCGGCAAGGCGGTCGCGCGTGACCAGTTGCAGCCCGGCGACCTGGTCTTCTTCTACTCGCCGGTGAGCCACGTGGGCATCTACGTCGGCGGCGGCATGGTTCTGCACGCCCCCCAGACCGGCGACGTGGTCAAGATCAGCCCCATGAGCCGCATGCCCTTCCACAACGCCCGCCGCGTCTAACCCCACCCCCGTTGAGTCGGGGATTCGTGCACGGTGAGTCGGGGATTCGGGCACGGCGAGTCGGGAGTTCGGGTACAGCGAGTCGGGGATTCGGGTACGGCGAGTCGGGAGTTCAGGTACAGCGAGTCGGGCGGGCGTCGGCCGGCACTTGAAACGGTGCCTGTTGAAGGGCCGCCTGGAAGGCGCCGCTTGGTCGGTCGACCACCGCTCGAGTACAACCGCGGGCTTTTAGATCGACATCAACCTCACACACCTTCCAGAGCCGAGATAGGTGTGTGAGGTTGATGTCGATCTTCGTTTGGCGAGCGGGCCGGTCGAGAAGTCGGCCAGGACGGCACACCGGCAGTCCGTTCGCTACGAACCGCAATAGCCAGGGTTGCCTCCGGACGAGCCCGCGCCACGCTTGCGCGCCGAGCGCTCGCCCAGCCCGGTTCGATCATGGAGTAGATCGGACCGCGCGAGCGCGCGATGAAGACGAGCGCGATCAGCCACCCGCGCTCCAATCACGGTCTTCAACCGGGGCCCAAACGCAACGGCCCGCCCTCGGGCCACGGGAGACCGCCCGGCCGCGCGCAACCCTCGGCAAACGGAGCGCGAACCGGACGTGACAAGCCCTGCGCCGGCGACGGTGGCCCGGCGGTCTCCAGCCCCTTCAACATTCGATATACCGCAGGTAGACCCGCCTGATACAGAATTCGGCGCCCGCGTTTCAGGGCGCCGATCCGCAAGATCGGAATGACGGGGTGTTCACCTCTCGTTCATTCAGAAGTCTCTCAGTATTTACTCCTGTCGGATGAGGTCAGCGCTAAGCGTTCACCGAACCCAGGAGCCCGCGTGCCACCACAATCCGCGCCCGAGCCTGCCCGCGTGCCGACCGGGCGGTCGGCGATCACCTGCGCGTACCGCTGCGCGTCGGCGTGCGCGCACGACGCGCCCAACCGCTCCCTGAACCCGACCTTCCAGTCCCTCAACCGGCGATCGGTGATCAAGACCGGCGCGCTGCTCACCCTGGTCGGCGTCGGCGGCGGCGCGTTGGCCGCCTGCGGCGGCGGGCCCTCTGGAACCGGGAACGGGACCGGCGGCCCGGGCACGAGCACACCCCCGGCGCCGGGCACCGCGTTCACCCCGGTCGCGCCGAACACCCAGGACGCGGTGGTGGTGCCCGAGGGCTACACGAACTCGGTGGTGATCCGCTGGGGGGACCCGATCCTGCCCGGCGCGCCCGCGTTCGACTTCGCCAAGCAGACTCCGGACGCGCAGGCCGGCCAGTTCGGGTTCAACAACGACTACTGCGCGCTGGTGCCGCTCGGCCCGGACCGCTGGGCGATGTGGAGCAACCACGAGTACGTCACGCCGGAGTTCATGTTCACCGGCTACAACAAGGACAACCCCACCGAGGACCAGGTGCGGATCAGCTGGAACGCGGTGGGCGGCAGCGTGGTGGCGGTCCGCCGGGGCGCGAGCGGCGCGCTCGAGGCAGTCCCCGGTGACCCGCTGAACCGGCGGATCACCGCGCTCACCCCGTTCCGGCTGACCGGGCCGGCCGCCGGCAGCGCGCCGATGCGCACCGCCGCCGACCCCGAGGGGCGCACGGTTCTGGGCATGCACAGCAACTGCTCCGGCGGGCTGACCCCGTGGGGCACGATCCTGTCCGGCGAGGAGAACTTCCACGGGCTGTTCGGGAACGCCTCGGCGGTGACCGAACCGACCGCCGCCGCCCGGATCAAGCGCTACGGCATCACCACCGGGGCGTCGCTGACCAAGTGGGAGCGGTTCGACGCGCGCTGGGACCTGGCCCGGGAGGCCAACGAGGTCAACCGGTACGGATACATCGTGGAGATCGACCCCCAGGAGCCGACGTCCACGCCGGTCAAGCACACCTCGCTGGGCCGGCTCAAGCACGAAGGCGCGAACATCCGGCTGGCGGCGGACGGCCGGGCGGTGGCGTACATGGGCGACGACGAGCGGTTCGAGTACCTGTACAAGTTCGTCTCCCGGGACGCGCACCGACCGGGCGACCGGGCGCACAACAAGACCCTGCTGGAAAACGGCTCGCTGTACGTGGCGACGTTCACCGGCCCGGCACCGGCGCCCGGCTCCGGGCAGCACGCGGGCGGCGGCACCTGGATCCAGCTGACCGAGAACGGGGTGAGCAAGGTTCCCGGGATGAGCATCGAAGAGGTGCTGGTGTTCACCCGGCAGGCCGCCGACAAGGTGGGCGCGACCAAGATGGACCGCCCGGAGGACGTCCAGCCGCACCCGAGGTCGGGGAAGGTGTACGTCGCGCTGACCAACAACACCGACCGGGGCGCCGCCGGCAAGGCCGGCCCGGATGCCGCCAACCCCCGGCCGGCCAACAAGCACGGCCAGATCCTGGAGCTGACCGAGCGCGGCGACGACCCGACCGGTACCGCGTTCGACTGGTCGCTGCTGCTGGTGTGCGGCGACCCGGCCGCGCCCGACACCTACTACGGCGGCTTCGACAAGACCCAGGTCAGCCCGATCTCCTGCCCGGACAACGTGGACTTCGACTCGCACGGGAATCTCTGGATCTCCACCGACGGGAACGCGCTGAAGTCGAACGACGGGCTGTTCGTGGTGCCGTTGGAGGGGCCGGAACGCGGCCACGTGAAGCAGTTCCTCACCGTGCCGATCGGGGCGGAGACCTGCGGACCGGTGGTCATGGACAGCTTCGTGCTGGTCTCCGTGCAGCATCCGGGCGAGACCGACGACGCCAGCGCCGACAAACCGTCCTCCCACTGGCCCGACGGCGGCACCAGCCAACCCCGCCCCGCCGTCGTCTGCGTCACCCGCGACGGAGGCGCCCCCATCGGGGCATGAGCCAACGCCCGGGCCGCCCGCACACACGTATTGGCGCCGGCGCGGCGCGGGATTGACGGCATGATGGCCGGCGTGGCGGAGATTTGGGAGATCACCCCAGGTAGGTCGCGGTCGGTCAGCCCGGAGAACTTCACCGGGGCGAAGGGCGCCGGGGGGATGGCTACCGAGGGGACGGGAGCGCCGGCGAGCCGCGAGCTGGGGCGGGGGTGGAAGGTCTCGCCGTCGATCGAGCTGGCGGCGGGAACGACCGCCACCCTCGCCGAGGTCGCCGGGCCGGGCGTCATCCAGCACATCTGGCTGACCACCGACCGGCGCAACCTGCGTGGTCTGGTGCTGCGCATGTACTGGGACGACTCGCCCGAACCCTCGGTCGCCGTGCCGCTCGGCGACTTCTTCTGCAGCGGGTGGCCCGGCGAGCTGGCGCTGCTGGGTTCGGAGATGATCGTGGTCGCGCCGGCGGGCGGTTTGAACAGCTACTGGCCGATGCCGTTCCGCTCCCGCGCCCGGATCACCCTGGAGAGCACGCTGGACTACGGCGTGATGGTGTACTACCAGGTCAGCTACGTGTTGCGGGACGTCCCGGACAGCGCCGGCTACCTGCACGCGAGCTGGCGGCGGGCCAACCCGCTGGGCGATCCGGCGGTGCACACCCTGCTGGACACCGGCGCGGGTCAAGCCGACGTGGCCGCGGCGGCCACCACCGGGAGCGGCGTGGCCGGGCGGTACGTGGGCACCTATATGGCCATCGAGCCGGGTGACGCGGGTTGGTGGGGCGAGGGCGAGCTGAAGTTCTACCTGGACGGCGACGGCGAGTTCCCCACAATCTGCGGCACCGGCACCGAGGACTACTTCGGCGGCGCGTGGAACTTCGACCTCGCCGGGCGGTACGTGCCCTACGCCACCGCCCGGCTCGGGCTGCCGCAGGTGTTGCCGCCGGACCGGATCTACCAGCCCTACCAGCGGTTCGGGATGTACCGGTGGCACACCGCCGACCCGATCTGTTTCGACCGCGACCTGCGAGTGACCGTGCAGGCCCTCGGCTGGCAGTCCGGCGGCCGCTACCTGCCGCTGACCAGGGCGGACATCGCCACCACCGCGTACTGGTACCAGGCCCGGCCGCGCGCGGTGGCCGCGCCGGCGGCGAGCCAGCTGGTCACCGCGCCGCAGGTGGTGCCGGTGGGACCGAGCACGGTGGCCACCGGCTTGCGGGCGCGCATCCAGTCCCTGCTCACCCGCAAGCCCTGGCGCCGTTAGAGGACCACGTTGACCAGACGGTTGGGCACCACGATGACCTTGCGCGGGGTGCCGCCGGCCAGCAGTTCAACGATCTTCTCGTCGGCCAGCGCGGCGGCTTCCACGGCTTCGCGGTCGGCGTCGGCGGGCACGGTCACCCGGGAACGGACCTTGCCGTTCACCTGGATCGGGTACTCGGCCGTCTCGGCCACCAGGTAGGCCTCGTCGGCCACCGGGAACGCCGCGAAGGCCAGCGACTCACCGTGTCCCAGCAGTGACCACAGCTCCTCGGCGATGTGCGGGCACATCGGGGCCAGCAGCAGCACCAGCGGCTCGGCCACCGAGCGCGGCACGGCGCCGGGCCCGAACCGCTTGGTCAGGTGGTTGTTCAGCTCGATCAGCTTGGCGGCGGCGGTGTTGTAGTGCAGCGCGGTGTAGTCCTCGCGCACGCCGGCGATGGTCCGGTGCAGCAGGCGCAGCGTGTCGTCGTCGATTTCGCTGGATTCGACCACCTGGGGCGAGCCGGTCTGCTCGTCCACCAGCAGCCGCCACAGCCGCTGCAGGAAGCGCGCCGAGCCCACCACGTCCCGGGTGGACCACGGCCGCGAGACCTCCAGCGGCCCGGTGGACATCTCGTACAGGCGGAAGGTGTCCGCACCGTACCGGTCGCACATCTCGTCCGGGGTCACCACGTTGCGCAGCGACTTGCCCATCTTCCCGTACTCACGCTTGACCGGTTGGTCGTTCCACGTGAAACCATCGCCGGCTTCCACGACCTCCTCCGCCGGCACGTAGGAACCGCGCGCGTCGGTGTAGGCGTAGGCCTGGATGTAACCCTGGTTGATCAGCCGGCGGAACGGCTCCTCCGAGGACAGGTGGCCCAGGTCGAACAGCACCTTGTGCCAGAACCGGGCGTACAGCAGGTGCAGCACCGCGTGCTCCACGCCGCCCACGTACAGGTCGACGCCGCCGGGGTCGCTGGCGCCGTGCCCGGACGGGTCCTTGCCCATCCAGTAGACCTCGACCTCTTCGCCGACGAACCGCTCGCCGTTGGTCGGGTCCAGGTAACGCAGCGGGTACCAGCACGAACCCGCCCACTGCGGCATCGTGTTGGTCTCGCGTCGGTACTTCTTCGGGCCGTCGCCCAGGTCCAGCTCGACGTTCACCCAGTCGCTGTTGCGGGACAGCGGGGGCTCCGGCTGGGTGTCCGCGGCGTCCGGGTCGTAGCTGCGCGGGGAGTAGTCGTCGATCTCCGGCAGCTCGACCGGCAGGGCCGACTCGGGCAGCGGAACCGGGCCGTACTCGTCGTGCACGATCGGGAACGGCTCGCCCCAGTAACGCTGCCGGGAGAACAGCCAGTCGCGCAGCTTGTACTGCACCACCGACTCGCCCGCGCCGCGCGCGGCCAGCCAGTCGATGATCGTGCGCTTGGCCTCGTCGACTTCCAGGCCGTTCAGGCTGACCTCGTCGTTGGCCGAGTTGACCGCCGCGCCCGCGCCGACGTAGGCCTCGCCCTCCCAGTCCGCCGGGGGCTGCACCGTTCGGATGATCGGCAGCCCGAACGCCTGGGCGAAGTCCCAGTCGCGCTGGTCCTGCCCGGGCACTGCCATGATCGCGCCGGTGCCGTAGCCCATCAGCACGTAGTCGGCGACGAACACCGGGATGCGCTGGCCGTTCACCGGGTTGGTGGCATACCCGCCGGTGAACACGCCGGTCTTGTCCTTGTTCTCCTGCCGGTCCAGCTCCGACTTGCGGGAGGCCGCCGTGCGGTAGCTCGCGACTGCCTCGGCCGGGGTGGCCGCTCCGCCGGTCCAGCGGGGGTCGACCTCGGCCGGCCACTCGGCCGGGGCCAGCGAGTCGACCAGGGGGTGCTCGGGCGCCAGCACCATGTAGGTGGCGCCGAACAGCGTGTCCGGCCGGGTGGTGAACACCTCGATCCCGGCGGATGTAGCAGATTTCCACGCAGAGCCGCTCTGCGTGGAAATACGCAACGGGAAGCGGACCAGGGCGCCCTCGGAGCGGCCGATCCAGTTGCGCTGCATGGACTTGATGGAGTCCGGCCAGTCCAGCCGGTCCAGGTCGTCGACCAGGCGATCGGAGTATGCGGTGATCCGCATCATCCACTGCTTCAGGTTGCGGCGGAACACCGGGAAGTTGCCGCGCTCGCTGCGGCCGTCGGCGGTGACCTCCTCGTTCGCCAGCACGGTGCCCAGCCCGGGGCACCAGTTGACCGGCGCCTCGGCCAGGTAGGCCAGCCGGTAGGAGTCGATCAGCTCCCGGCGGCCGGCCTCGTCCCGTTCCGACCAGGCCGGGGTGACGGTCCGCACGCCAGACTCGAACTCGGAGCGCAGCTCGGCGATCGGGCGGGCCTTGCCGGCGGCGGTGTCGTACCAGGAGTTGTAGATCTGCAGGAAGATCCACTGCGTCCAGCGGTAGAACTCGACGTCGGTGGTGGCCACCGAGCGGCGGTCGTCGTGCGCCAGGCCCAGCTGCCGGATCTGCGCGCGGTAACGCTGGATGTTCTCCTCGGTGGTCTTGCGCGGGTGCGTGCCGGTCTGCACCGCGTACTGCTCGGCCGGCAGCCCGAAGGCGTCGAAGCCCATGGCGTGCAGCACGTTGTGGCCGGTCATCCGCAGGAAGCGGCCCAGCACGTCGGTGCCGATGAAGCCCAGCGGGTGCCCGACGTGCAGGCCGGAGCCGGACGGGTACGGGAACATGTCCAGCAGGTAGACCTTCTGCCCGCGCTGCTCGACCAGCGCGGGGTCGGCCAGCGGCCCGGACGGGTTGGGCGCCCGGAAGGTGCCGTGCGCCTCCCAGTGGTCCTGCCACCGGCGCTCGATCTGCCCGGCCAGCGCCGCGGAGTACCGGAACGGCGGGATCTCCTCGGCCGCTTGCCCGTTACCTGGGTTGCCGGCGGACACGGTCTCCGCCGTTTCGGTGCTCATGTTCTCTCCGGTCCTCCACGATTGGGCCGCGCGAGCTGATGCCGGCTGACCGGGGAGACCGAGTGACGGCCCAGCGCCCAGGCGTACCGGATCGGCCGCGCTGAGTCGACGCTCCTCGAGCGCTCAGCGCGGCTAGGTAAGCAGCAAGCGGGCCGCTGGCACACCTTCAGGGTAGCCGCTCGCGCAGCCTTTAAAGTGGGCGGGTGACTGTGTTGTCGGTGATTGCCGGGCTGCTCGTGCTGAGCGGCATGCCGCTGGTCGTGGTCGGCTGGCTGGGCCGGCGGCGGCGACTGCCCAGGAACCGGTTCGCCGGGGTGCGCACCCCGGCGACCATGCGCGACCAGGAGACGTTCGCAGTGGGCAACCAGGTCGGCGCGCCGTTCTGCCTGGCCGCCGCCGCGGTCGCGGTGCTCGGCGGGTCGGGGGCGTTGTTCGCGCCGTCGGCGGTCAGCGGGTGGCCGCTGGTGGTGATCGGCGGGATCGGCGTGATCGCGCTGACCGTGACCGCCGGCCTGCTCGGCGACCGTGCGGCCGCCCGGGTGCCCGAGCCGGAGCGGTTCACCGGCTGCGGTGGCTCGTGCGCCTGCTGCGACCTGGCCGCCCGCAATGCGTGCGCCGGCCAGCCAGAAGCCTGAGCTAGTTGGCCGCCACGTCGGCGGGGAAGGTGGAGAGCAGGGCCAGCGGCATCCCCTGCCGGCGCAGTACACGACCCCAGAGATCGCCGTTGGTGGTGGCCAGCACGTCGTCCGGCAGCGCGGGGACCAGGATCCAGTCGCCCCGGCCGATCTCGCCGTCCAGCTGCCCGGAGTTCCACCCCGCGTAGCCCGCGAACACCCGCAGGCCACGCAACCGGGGGGCCAGCAGCGTCGGGTCGGAGTCCAGGTCCACCAGGGCGATCGGGCCGCGCACACCGACCACGCCGTCGATCGACTCCGGGTCGTGGCCGGGCTGGAACGCGGCGAGGCACAGCGCGGTGCGGGCGTCCACCGGCCCGCCGACGAACACCGAACCCGGCCGTGAGGTGTGCGGCGCCCAGGCCGGCAGCACCTCGCTCACCGGGACCTCGCTCGGCCGGTTGAGCACGACGCCCAGGGTGCCCTCGTCCCGGTGCTCGATGATGTAGACCACGGTGCGCCGGAAGTTCGGGTCCAGCAGCCCCGGCGCCGCCACCAGCAGGGTGCCCGGCTCGACATCACGCTCCTCCGCCGAGCCCTTCGCATCCGCCGCCACGTCGCTCATCGTTTCATTCTGCCCCCCGCGAATGACAGCGACGTGACGGCAACCGCATAGCCGCTTCGGCCGCCGGTCGCTATCATTTTTGACAGTTTTGTCAAAGATCGAGGACCGGGAGGTCGGCGTGGCGGACTCAAGATCGGTCGACGTGGTGCACGCGTTCTGGGCGGCGGTATGGCAGGGCCGCGATCCGGAGCGGGTGGACGACTTCGTCGTCGACGACTTCGTGATCACCACCGGCGGGGACCGGGTGGAGGGCCGGGAGAACTTCAAGGCCTGGGTGCGGGCATTCCTGGACAAGATCCACGACTTCGAGTTCGAGGTGGTCGAGTCCTTCCAGAACCACGACGGCAGCCGGGTCGCCTCCCGCTGGGTGGTGCGCGGGAAGAACAACGGCGTGCTCGGCACCCTCCCCGACCGGCGTCCGGTCGAGTTCACCGGTACGGCCGTGTGGGCGGTGCGGGAGGACGGGAAACTGCTGCACAACTGGGTGGAACGGGCCTCGTGGGAACTGTTCCAGAGGCTGGACGCCCAAGGCGCGAGCGCGGCCAGGCGGTAGCTGGGCTGTGGTTGTCAACGACTGGCATCGGGCACGTTCGCGGCGCCCAGCCGCGGTAGATCTCCCAACGGGGCGCCGGCCAAGCCGCCTTTCCAGCACGCCGGAGCCCACAATCGATGATCGCCGTTCCATGGTCATCAGGACACCGGGGCCGCTCCGCCCGACCCGCAACGGCCGCCATGCCCTGATGACTATGAACGGCCCGCCCGTGTTGCTCGCTAAGGCGCGAGCGCGGCCACCTGGGTTTCGGCGATTTCCCGCAGCTGGTCGGGAGTGAAGCCGGCCCGCTCCATCACCGCGATGCCCCGGGTGGTGGTGACAACCAGGCGGGCGGCCGCCGCCGGGTCAACGGCCAACGAGCTGGAATCCGGTGCGGCGGCCAGGCCGTCGCGCACCACCCGCTCGAGCCGGTCCAGGAATCCGCGCACCTCGGTGGCCACCCGGGGCGCGTCCCGGCCGGCATCCACAGCCGTTCGAGTGGAAAGACAGCCCCGGGACGGCTCGCCGGCCGTGATCGCCGCCACACAGAAGTCGAAGAACGCGGACAGCGCGGCGCGCCGGGTCGGCTGCCGCAAGGCCGCCGCGGCGCCCTCCAGGAACCGCCCCGAGTAGTCGCCGAACACCCGGACGAAGATCTCCTCCTTGCCGCCGTAGGCGTGGTAGAGCGAGCCGCGCTGCACGCCCGTGCCGGCCGCCAGGTCCAGCATCGACGTACCCCGGAAGCCGCGCTCGTCGAACACCTCGAGCGCCCGGCCGAGCGCCTCCCGCTCGTCGAACTGACGCACCCCGACCATCCCGTCCCCTTCCTTGACACTGTGTCAAAGATAGCGCCGGGGACACCTGCTCTTCACCGGATGGTCGCCTTAGGGGTTGGTCAATCCCTGACGGCGTTCGCGGGGCGAGCCGTTAGCCTTGGCGCTCGTGAGTTCGGCACACCGGCAGACCCGTAAGGACGGGTCATACGAGCACGCGCCAGCCGCCCTGGCGGAACCGGAACCACGGGTGTACCCGGAACCGGATCCCGCACCGGGTCCCAGGCGGCCGGCGGCTTCAGCCGAACCCGAAACCGAACCGGAGGAGCGCCTCGGCTGGCGCGGACTGCTCGGCACCCGGGGCTTCCGCCGGCTGCTGGCCACCCGGTTCGCCGCCCAGTGCGGCGACGGCATGTTCCAGGGCGCGCTGGGCGGCGCGGTGCTGTTCAACCCGGAACGCGAGGCCGACCCGATGGCGGTGGCTATCGGGCTGGCCGTGCTGCTCGCGCCGTACTCGATCATCGGCCCCTTCGCCGGCGCGCTGCTGGACCGCTGGGACCGCCGCCGCGTGCTCTGGGTGGCCAACCTGCTGCGCGGCGTGCTCACCGTGGGCGTGGCCGCGATGGTCGCCACCGGGGTGGCCGGCCCGCCGCTCTACCTCGGCGCGCTGGCCGTCGCCGGGGTGACCCGGTTCGTGCTCGCCGGGCTGTCCGCCGCGCTGCCCCACGTGGTGGTCAAACGGCACCTGGTCGAGGCGAACGTGCTGGCCACCACGGTCGGCGCGGCGGTGGCGGCGGGTGGCGGCGCGCTGGCCATCTCCCTGCGCGCGGTGTTCGGCGGGGACAACACCGGGTCCGCGGTCATCACCGTGATCGCCGCACTGGGCGCGGTGCTGGCCGCGGTGTTCGCCGCCGGGTTCCGCCAGGGCGTGCTCGGCCCGGACGAGCGCACCGAGGCCAAGCAGGCGATCGTCGCTGTGGCCCGAGGCCTGGTGGACGGCGCCCGCGCGATGGCCGCCGTGCCCAGCGTGGCCTCCTCGTTCACCGCGCTGATGGCGCACCGGCTGGCCTACGGCATCTCGATACTGCTGATGCTGCTGTTGTTCCGGCACTCGTTCTCGTCCAACGGCGTCCTGCTGGCCGGAATGGCCGGGATCGGCGAGATGGTGGGCGTGGCGGCGGCCGGGTTGGCGGTAGCCGCGCTGGTCACCCCCTGGCTGGCCCGCCGGCTGGGGCGGGGCAACACGGTCCGCATCTCGCTGGTCGTCGGAGCGGCGACCATGCTGGTGCTGAGCACCGCGATCTGCATGGAGATGGCGATGGTCGGCGCGTTCGTGCTGACCTGCGCCGGCCAGATGGTCAAGCTGTGCGCGGACGCGGCGGTGCAGAGCGAGGTCGGCGACGATCGCCGGGGCCGGGTGTTCGCGCTGTACGACGCGGTGTTCAACATGTGCTACGTCGTAGCCGTGGCGGCCGCCGCAATCCTGGCCCCGATGCACGGCCGCAGCCCGTTGCTCCTGGTCCTGGCGGCCGCCTGCTACCTCCTCGGCCTACTGGCCCACGAGCTCCTGACCCGCCGCCGCGCCGCCCCCACCCCCACCTGATTCAGTCGGTTCAGCAGGCTGGTTCAGTCGGTTCAGCCGCCGAAACTGACTGAATCAGCCGCCAGAACACACTGAATCAGCGGCCAGAATGCACTGAATCAGTGAGGGGGTTGGGCGGCGTACCAGGTGCGGAGTTCGGTTTCGGCTTCCTCGTGGGAGATCGGGCCGCGCTCCATGCGCAGGGCCAGCATGTGTTTGTAGGCCTTGCCCACCAGTGGGCCGGGCGGGATGCCCAGGATCCGCATGATCTCGTTGCCGTCCAGGTCGGGCCGGATCGCGTCCAGCTCCTCCTGGGCGCGCAGCGCGGCGATGCGCTCCTCCAGCGAGTCGTAGGAGCGTTGCAGCGCCGAGGCCCGGCGGCGGTTGCGCGTGGTGCAGTCGGAGCGCACCAGCTTGTGCAGCCGGTCCAGCAGCGGGCCGGCGTCGGTCACGTAACGGCGCACGGCCGAGTCGGTCCACTCCCCGGTGCCGTAGCCGTGGAAGCGCAGGTGCAGGTAGACCAGCCGGGAGACCTCGTCGATGGTCGCCTTCGAGTAGCGCAGCGCGCGCAGCCGGGCCCGGGTCATCTTCGCCCCGACCACCTCGTGGTGGTGGAAGCTGACCCGGCCGTCCTTCTCCAGCTTGCGGGTCTTCGGCTTGCCGATGTCGTGCAGCAGGGCGGCCATCCGCAGCACCAGATCCGGCCGGCCGGGCTCCTCACGCGAAATCGCCTGCTCCATGACGACCAGCGAGTGCGTGTAGACGTCCTTGTGCTGCATGTGCTCGTCGGTGGCCAGGCGCATCGCCGGTACCTCGGGCAGCACGTGGTCGGCCAGGCCGGTGTCCACCAGCAGCTCGATGCCGGCGCGCGGGTGTGCGCCGGTGATCAGCTTGTTCAGCTCGGCCTGCACCCGCTCAGCGGTGATTCGGGTGATCTCCGGCGCCATCGCGGTCATCGCCGCGCGCACCCTCGGCGCCACCGAGAAGCCCAGCTGCGACACGAACCGGGCGGCGCGCAACATGCGCAGCGGGTCGTCGGCGAACGAGTCCTCCGGCGCGGCCGGGGTGTCCAGCACCCGCGCGGCCAACGCGGCCAAACCGTCGTGCGGGTCGACGAACTTGCGCTCGGGCAGCTGCACGGCCATGGCGTTCACCGTGAAGTCGCGGCGCAGCAGGTCGCTCTCGACCGTGTCGCCGAAGGCCACCTCGGGGTTGCGGCTCTCCCGGTCGTAGCGGTCAGCGCGGAACGTAGTGATCTCCACGGTCTGCCCCCGGCGGACCGCGCCGATGGTGCCGAAGGCGATGCCGGTGTCCCACTGCCGGTCGGCCCAGCCGCGCAGGATCTTCTGCACCTGCTCGGGCCGGGCGTCAGTGGTGAAGTCGAGGTCGCCGCCGGAGCCGGCGCGGCCCAGGAGCGCGTCCCGCACGCTGCCGCCGACCAGGTACAGCCGGTGGCCGGCGGCGGCGAACCGCCCCGCCAGCTCATCGGCCGTCGGCGCCAGCTTCAACAACTCCACCACCGCATTCTCCCGGACCCGGGTCATTCGATGGGCAGAGTGAGTCGGGCGATGGTGCAGGGACGGCGAGGACGGCACAGTGGAGGCCGGCACGGAGGTTGGCACGGCGGGCCAGTCTAGGCAATCGCGTTCCTCAACCAAACTCGGTTGGCCGAACCACGCCGAACTAACTGATCGGTAACCGAACGACCGTCCGGGAAAACCGAACGCTGATCGGCTCATACGGCGAACGTGGAGTTAGCGACATCGTTACCATCCTCGACATGTCCCCTTCCCGCGGTCGCTCGGATGGGCGCCGCGGGCGCGGCCCGGAGCGCAGACGACAAGGCCGGCTGCGCACGGTGGACGAAACCTCCGCCGGCGGGCTTGTCGTGGACCGCGCACTCTCCATCGCCGCCGTGATCGGCCGGCTGGACCGTCGCGGGCGCCTGCTGTGGTCCTTACCCAAGGGCCACATCGAGCCGGGCGAGACGCCGGAGCAGGCGGCGGTGCGCGAGGTGCACGAGGAGACCGGAATCATCGGCTCGGTGGTGGCCCCGCTCGGCACCATCGACTTCTGGTTCGTGGCCGACGACCGGCGCGTGCACAAGACGGTGCACCATTACTTGTTACGGGCCACCGGCGGCGAGCTCTCCGACAACGACGTCGAGGTCACCGAGGTGGCCTGGGTACCGCTGGATGAGCTGGAGAAGAAACTCGCCTACGCGGACGAGCGGCGGTTGGTACGCCGCGCGAACGCCCTGTTGGAGGAATCGGCGTGATGCCGGGTCGGCCTCGGCCCGCGACCAGACTGGTCGCGTTGGCCGTGCTGACGCTCGGCCTGTTCGGTCTGCTGGCCACGCTGCTGCCCCCGGCCGCATCGGCTCAAGCACCGACTCGAGCACTGGCTCAGGTGCCGGCCCAGGCGCCGGACCGGGAGCAGACCCGGAGCACCGCGAAGCTCGGCCTGCGCATCGACTCCATGGAGCCCCGAGTGGTCACGTCCAGCTCGCCCGCCGAGCTCACCGTGACCGGCGTCGTGATCAACACCGGTGACCAGCCGGTCAAGAACCTGCAGGTACGCGCGCAACGCGGGGACCGGCTGCGCACCGACGGCGAGATCCGGACCGCGCTGACCGGTGCGGCGGCCGACGACGCGGTGACCCCCGGGTTCGCCGACGTCGCCGACCAGCTCGCGCCCGGCGAGCAGCACCCGGTGCGGCTGGTCATCCCGCTGCGCGGGTCGTCCACCACCTCGCTGGCCCTCCAGCGCACCGGGGTGTACGAGCTGCTGATCAACGTGAACGGCTCGACGTCCGGCGGCGGCCAGACCCGGCTGGCCGCCGTGCGCACGCTGCTGCCGGTGCTCGGCTTACCCGCGGCGGCCGGCGCGACCGCCGCGCAGAACCCGCCGGTGAACCCGCAACCGGCGACCAAGCCGACCGCGATCACGATGCTCTACCCACTGGCCGACCAGCCCCGCCGCCTGCCCACCGGCCCCGGCGAGCCGGTGCTGCTCGGCGACGACGAGCTGGCCACTTCACTGGCCCAGGGCGGCCGGCTGTCCGGGCTGGTCGGCGCGCTGGAGGTGGCCACGCCGCCCGGTTCACCGGTGCGCGACGCGGTCTGCCTGGCGGTGGACCCCGACCTGCTGCGCACCGTGCGGGACATGTCCCAGCCGGACGGCTACCGGGTACGCGGGCCGGACGGCGCGGAGTCCGCCGGCCGGGGCGCCCAGTCGGCCAAGCAGTGGCTGGACCGGCTGCGCGCGGTGGCCGCCGGCCGCTGCGTGATCCCGATCCCGTACGCCGACGCCGACCTGGTCGCGCTGTCCCGCGCCGGGCTGGACGACTTGGCCCGCTACGCCACCAAGGACGGCGCGCGGATCGCCACCGAGATCCTCGGCACGCCGGTGCGCGCCGACACCGTGTGGCCGGCCGACGGGCTGCTGGACGAGCGCGCGCTGACCGGTTTCCTGCGCGAGGGCGGCCGGTCGGTGGTGCTCTCCGCCGACTCGGTCAACCACTCCGGGCGGGGTTCCGGGGCGACCACGGTGGCCAAGCTGAGCAACCCGGCGGCCGCCGCGACCGGTCTGCTCGCCGATCCGCTGCTCACCCAGGCCGCCGAGGGCCAGGAGGAGGCCCGGATCACCGGCAGCGCGTTCGACCCCGCCGGCGGCGGCCAGCGCAGCCTCGCCTGGCTGGGCGGGGTGAGCAACACCAGCCCGGCCGGCACCGGGGCGCCGCTGTCCGCGCAGGACGTCATCGGCACGCTGGCCCATCGGGTGTTCAACTCGACCAACCCCTCGGTCCTGCTGGCCCCGCCGCACCTGTGGAACACCCCCGGCCAGGATGCCCAGGCGCTGCTGGGCGCCGTCGGCGCGCTGGTCGCCGCCCGCCAGGCCGTGCCCGCCCCACTGCCCACCCAGGCGGCCAACCCGGGCACCGGCTCGGCCAGCCTGGTCTACTCGCTGCGGGCCGGCGCCCGCGAGGTACCGACCGCCGTGACCAACCGGCTCCGGCAGGCCCGCGACGTCGCCGGCCAGCTGCGCGGGGCCGCCCAGACCCAGTCCGGCGTGGGGGCGACCGTCGAGCAGGTCTTCGACCCGGTCACCGAGGCGATGCTGCGCGGCGGCTCGGCCATGTGGCGCGGCCAGCCCGAACTGGCCCGCAACGCCACCACGGTGATCACCCAGCGCGTGCAGCTGTTGCGTTCCCTGGTGCGGGTGATGGAACCGCCGACGCCCTACGCGTTCGGCGCCGAGGAGGCCCCGCTCCCCATCACCCTGGCGAACGGGCTTCCGGTGGCCATGCGGGTGAAAGTTGCGCTGGCTCCGACGCCCGGTCTGCGCACGGAACCGATCGAGGAATCCCTCATCCCGCCGTTCGGCCGGCTGCCGTTGAAGGTGAACGCGCAGCTCAGCCGGGCCGGATCATTCAGCGTGGAGGCACGGCTGACCACTCCGGCCGGCGCGCCGCTGGGAGTGCCTAGCCGGTTGCTGCTGCGGTCCACCGCCTACGGCACCATCACAGTGTGGTTGACGGGCACGGCGTTCCTGCTGCTGGTGATCCTCGCGGTGCGACGGATCATCCGGCGGGTTCGTCGCGACGGCTCAACATCCCGGGTTTCCGGACCCGCGGAAGTGGCCGAACCGACCGCCGAGCCGATCCTCGCGGCGGCGGGCGCTCCGTCCGGCGCGCGGAGGGCCCGGAGACGCGGCCGGCACGCCGGGAGGTCGGCGAACCCGACTCCCGATCCGACCGAGGCCCCGGAACCGACCGAGGCCCGGAAAGCCACGGACACCCGGGAAGCGACCGAGGCACCGACCGGCGAACCGGAAGCACCCCGGCGGCGGACGGCCACCCGCGCGGCGCTGACCACCGGAATCTCCCCGATGGACGCGACCCCGACCGTGCCGGCGCTGCTGCCGGCGAGCCTGCCGGAGGAGCCCCACCCATCGACGGAACCGTCCCGCTCCCCAGCCGCGCCTTCCCACGCCACGGCGGACCAACCGACGCGCGGCCGGTCGACCCGCCGGCACGAACGCACCACCCCCGGGATCCCGGCCGACCGCACCCCGCCGATGCCGCCGGACCGCACCCCACCGGCCGCACCGCCGGACCGCACCCGGCCCGGCCTGCCCCCGACCCCACCACCGGACCACGTCTCCCCGGGCATGTCCCCGGGAACGCCGCCGGACCGCACCTCCCCGGGCACGCCCCCGACCCCACCGCCGGACCGCACGTCCCCGGCGATGGCTCCGGCGGACCGCATGCTCCCGGGAACGCCGCCTCCGGCGCGCACCCCCTCGGGCCTGCCTCCGGCGGCGCCGTGGGAGCGCAACCCGGCGGGCCCGCCGACGAACGCACCGGCGGACCGGCCCTCGACACCGCCCACGACCCCGCTCACCCGGCCGGCCCGCCGCCGCCCGCCGAACCAACGGGGCGCCACGCCGCCGAGCCACCAAGGCACGCTTCCGAGCCAACCGGGCACGCCGCCGAGTTCGCCGCCCGGAACGCCGAGGAACCACCAGGACGGCACACCGGCGAACCAACCGTCCCCGCCGAACCAACCGCACCTGCCGCCGAACCACCCGGGCAGCGGCGCCCCGACCAACCGCCCCAGGACGAACCCGGCCTGGCCGCCGGCGCAGAACGGCCGGCCCGGCCCGGTGCCGCCGAGACCGGGCGAGCCGTCCCGGAACGGCCGGCCGGAGGAGTCGACGCAACAGCCGAGCGAGCAGAACGAGCAGGACCGGCGGAACAATCAGCCGAACCGTCCACGCGGCCCGAAGCTGCCCCGGCGGTGAGCCCGGTCGCGACCCCGCAGCACCGCAGGCCCTCGCTCTTCCGCGCCAGCGGTTCGATGGCATTGGCCAGCCTGGTCAGCCGGATCACCGGGTTTGCCCGGCAACTGGCGCTCGCCGCGGCGCTCGGCCTCGCCGTGGTCAACGACTCCTACACGGTGGCGAACACGCTGCCCAACATCGTCTACGAGCTGCTGCTGGGCGGCGTGCTGACCAGCGTGATGGTGCCGCTGCTGGTGCGCGCGCAACGGGACGACGCGGACGGCGGCTTGGAGTACACCCGCAAGCTGCTCACCGTGGCCGCCGTGGTGCTGCTGGTCGCCACGCTGATCGCCATCGCCTGCGCGCCCCTGCTCACCTATCTGTACCTGGGCAGCGGCGACGGGCACAGCGCGGCCAATCCCCGCCTGGCGAGCGCGTTCGCGCTGCTGTTGTTGCCGCAGATCGTGTTCTACGGGTTGGGCGCGCTGTTCGGCGCGATCCTGAACACCCGCGGCGTGTTCGGGCCGTTCGCCTGGGCGCCGGTGCTGAACAACGTGGTGATGCTGGGCGTGATCGGCGCCTACCTGGCCACCCCGGGCGAGATCGACCTGACCAACATCCGGTTTGACGACCCCAAGCTGCTGGTGCTCGGTATCGGCACCACCCTGGGCATCGTCGTGCAGACGCTGGTGCTGCTGCCCTCGATGCGCAAGGTGGGCGTGCGCTGGCGCCCCCGGCTCGGCTGGGACCGCCGGCTCACCGAGGCGGGCGGGCTGGCCCTGTGGGTCATCGCCTACGTGCTGATCGGCCAACTGGGCTACATCGTCACCACACGGGTGGCCGGGCCCAACTCGGGCAGCGTGGCCACCTACACGAACGCCTGGCTGCTGCTGCAGGTGCCGTACGGCGTGCTCGGGGTGTCCCTGCTGACCGCACTGCTGCCCCGGATGAGCCGCGCGGCGGCCGCCGGGAACATGACCGGCGTGGTCAGCGATCTGTCCCTGGGTAGCCGCTACTCGACCGTGGCGCTGATCCCGGTGACCGTGCTGATCTCGCTGTTCGGCGGCTCCATCGGCGTGGCTCTGTTCAGCATGGGGCGCACCAGCGAGGCCAGCGCGGCCCGCCTCGGCGCGACCCTGGCGGTGTCCGCGTTCGGCCTGCTCCCGTACGCACTCACCATGCTCCAGCTGCGGGTTTTCTACGCCATGAAGGACGCCCGCACCCCCACCTTGATCCAGATGATGATGGTCGCGGTGAAGGTTCCGCTGCTGCTGCTGTGCCCGATGGTGCTGTCCCCGGAGAACGTGGTGCTCGGCCTCGGCGTGGCGAACAGCTTCTCCTTCCTGGTCGGCGCGCTGGTCGGCCAGGTGTGGCTGCGCATCCGCTGCGGCACGCTGGACACCTCGTCCTCGTTCCTCACCTTCGGCAAGACGGCGGTGTGCTCGTCGATCGGGGGATTCGTCGCGGTGGGTCTGATGTGGTACGCGCTGGGCGGGGTGCTCGACGGGTGGCCGCCGGTGGCCCGCGCGTGGGTCGAGCTGGTGGGCGGGACCGCAATCACTCTTCTGGTGACTCTCGGCATGATGCGGTTGGTTCGTTTGGGTGAACTGGACCCGATCTGGCAGCGAGTACGCGGCCGAGCGGGGAAATGATGGTGACGCTCCGATCTCGCCACGCCGTAAACGCGGCCGAGCGGACCGGACCTGTCGTACCCTGGGGCCATCCGGCCAACGGAGGGGGTTGAGCGGGGTGAACGGGCCAGCGGAACAGGGTTCGTCCGCGACCCTGGGTGGGTCCTCACCGCGTTCCGGAGACGAGAGCGAGCCGGGGTCACCAAACTCGAACGGCCGTGCGCCGGACGCCGCCCGTCCCGCCGAGCCGCTGGAACCGACCCAGCCGCACATGCCGCTGCCGGACTTCGACTCCGACGACCCGCCCGCCGCCAACGGCACCAGGCTTCCGGCGGAGGTGCCGGTCACCAGCCTCGCCTCGCCGGTCACCGCGGAAACCACCAACGGCTCGTCGGCGCCCGGCCTCTCGACCAGTCCGGCGCGGCTGGCCGTGGGCGGGATGATCGCCGGCCGCTATCGGCTGCTCGGCCAGGTCGGCGCGGACGCCTCGGTGCACGCCGTGTTCTGGCAGGCCAGGGACATCGTGCTGGCCCGGGACGTCGGGCTCACCCTGCTGCGCGAGAGCAGCGAGCCCGGCCAGACCGACCAGGCCGCCGAGATGATCAACATGGCGCTCCGCTGGGGCCGGTTCGAGCATCTCGGCTGCGCCCGGCTGCTGGACGTCATGCAGCGTGGCCGGGGCGGCGTGCCGGACGACGTGCTCGGCGTCGCGGTGACCGAGTGGGTGGAGGGCCGGTCGCTGGCCGATACGGTGGCCGCCGGGCCGCCGGCCACCGGCCGGGCGCTGCGCATGCTGGACCCGCTGGCCCGCTGCGCCGATGCGGCACACGCGCAGGGCCTGGTACTGGGATGCGCGCACCCCCAGCGGATCCGTATCACCCCGGAGGGCCAGGCGCGGCTGGCGTTCGCGCTGCCCCCGCCGTCCACCACCCCGGTCGACGACGTGCGCGGGCTGGGCGCGCTGCTCTACACGCTGCTCACCGGCCGCTGGCCGCTGTCCGGCACGGACGCCGAGCTGGCCGGCCTGCCGGCGGCGCCCCGGGACGTGCAGGACGTCGCGGTTCCGCCGGGCATCGTCCGCCCGGGAGTGTCGCTGGAGGCGTCCGCGCTGGCCGTCGGCGCGCTCGGGTCCTGCCCCGCGCCGGAGCAGGTGCACACGGCCACCGCCGTCCACCAGGCCATCGAGGACCTGCTGGACGCCGAGGACGAAGTTGCCCTGCTGCCTCCGCCCAACGACGGCGGCACCGCCTTCCCGGACGAGGTCTGGCGCGCGCCCGGTTCCGAGCCGGAGGACGAGCCGGAGCGTAAGCGCAAGGTGTCCATCGGCATGGCCTGCCTCGGCGCCGGTCTGCTCATCGCGGCGGTGTACGTCCTGATCCAGGTGGGCTCTGTGCTCGGCGTGCTGCCGTCGTCCACGCCGGCGATCGTGGTGGACGGGGCCCCCGGCGGCACCGCCCAGGGCGCCGCGCCGCCCCCGGCCGGCCCCGGCGAGGCCGGGCCCGGTGGAGAGGCCGTGGCCCACCCCGCCTCGGTCCGGGTGTTCGACCCGACCGGCGACCCGGACAACCCGGGCCGGGTGGCCCGCGCGGTGGACGGCGACCCGAACTCCAGCTGGAGCACGTACCAGTACCGCAACCCGTTCCCGGTGCTCAAGCCCGGTGTCGGGATCATGGTGTCGTTCGCCACGCCGGTGCAGCTGGCCCGCCTGACCATCGTCTCGCCGAGCAGCGGCAGCCGCATCGAGATTCGCTCGGCCCCCACACCCGACGCCGCCTTCACCCAGACGATCCCGATCACCGACACCACCATGGTCGGCGGGCGGGCCGTGGTCTCCCTCTCCGGCAGCCAACCGGTGCAGAACGTGCTCATCTGGATCACCAAGCTCTCCCCGGCGAATATCACCGAGATCTCCGAACTCCGCTTCGAACGTGCAACGGGCTAGGACGCGCCCCCACGATTCCGCGAGTTCGGCACTGTTTGCGATCGCGAACGACGGATGCCGAAGCCGACCGCGCCACCGGCCGAGCGATATAACTTCACCGACGTGCCCACGGCGGACGACCAACGGACGGACGGCGAGCTGCTGCACGCCCACCTGGCCGGTGACCGGTACGCCTTCGGCGAGCTGGTTGAACGCCACCGCAGGGTGCTCTGGTCGGTGGCCGTACGGGCGATGGACAGCGCGGAGGATGCCGCCGAGGCGGTGCAGGACGGGTTGCTACGCGCGCACCAGGGCGCGGTCGGCTTCCGGGGTGAGGCGAACGTGAGGAACTGGCTGGTTCGCATCGTGGTCAACGCCTGCCGGGACCGCTACCGGTACAACCGCGCCCGCCCTGCCCTGCCGCCGCGCGGCACCACCGAGGTGGACGTGCCCGCGCCGAGGAACCCGATCGAGGACCACGAGCTGCGCCTGGACGTCGAGCAGGCGCTGCGCCGGCTGCCGATGGACCAGCGGCTGGCCGTGGTGCTGGTGGACGTACAGGGCTACTCGGTGGCCGAGGCGGCACAGATGCTGCGCGTGCCCGCCGGCACGGTGAAAAGCCGCTGCTCACGGGCTCGGGCCCGGCTCGGCGAGCTGCTCAGGCCCGGCACCCCAGCGGCAGCGACGGGGGAGCGGCCATGACCGACCCGTGCGAGGCCTTGGCCGCGCTGCCGCAGCTCGAACCACCAGCCGATGTGCTGGCCAGCTGGCACGCCGCCCTGGCCGCGGCCCCCTCGCCCGCGCAGGCGCCCTCGCGAGTCGAACAAGTGTTTCACGTGAAACATCGCCGCAAGCCAGCACGTCCGAGACGGATCTCACCGCCGGCGCTATTCCGCTTCGCGGCCGCCATACTGCCGATAGCCACTGTGCTCGCACTGAGCAGTGCGGACACCGCCAACGCCCCCCAGGCCCTGGCATTGCGCGCGGACCAGCTCGCCACCCCGGCCGCGCTGACCGGCCTGCACCCGCCCGGCCCACCCGCCTGTCCGGCCCGGGTCGGCGACGGCCACCCGATCGGGGAGCGGGACGTGTTGCTGGACGGCCGCCCTGGCCGGCTGCTCGTGCTCACCACCGACAAACCCGGCCGCCTGCGCGCCCTGGTGCTGTCCGCCGACTGCGCGACGGTGCTCGCGGACACCCTGGTAGGACGCTGAACACCCCAGGTGGCGACGTGGGTCACCGCGCGGAATTCCGGCTCCTAGGATCGTGTTGAACCGCGTGCACCGCGAGACACCCGAATGGACAGGTGGGTAGATGGCCGGCGAGCAGGACGTGCGAGAGCTAGTGATCATCGGATCGGGGCCGGCGGGCTACACGGCGGCCGTTTACGCGGCCCGCGCGCAGCTGAACCCGCTGGTCTTCGAGGGCACCCAGTTCGGTGGCGCACTGATGACCACGACCGAGGTGGAGAACTACCCCGGCTTCACCGACGGGATCATGGGTCCCGAGCTGATGGAGCAGATGCGCGGCCAGGCGAAGCGGTTCGGCGCCGAGCTGCGCGCGGAGGACGTCGAAGAGGTCGAGCTGCGGGGCGCGATCAAGACGGTCACCGCGAACGGCCGCACCTACCGGGCCCGCGCGGTCGTCCTGGCCATGGGCGCCGCCGCCCGCTACCTGGACGTACCGGGTGAGCAGGAGTTGCTCGGCCGGGGAGTCAGCGCGTGTGCCACCTGTGACGGGTTCTTCTTCCGCGACCAGGACATCGCGGTGATCGGCGGCGGCGACTCGGCGATGGAGGAGGCCACCTTCCTCACCCGGTTCGCCCGCACCGTGACCATCGTGCACCGGCGCGACGAGTTCCGCGCTTCCAAGATCATGCTGGAGCGCGCGCAGAACGACCCGAAGATCCGCTGGCGGACCAACGTGACGGTGGAGCGCGTGCTCGGTGACACCACAGTCAAGGGCCTCGAGCTACGCGACACCAACACCGGCGAGACGTCCACCCTGGACGTGACCGCGATGTTCGTGGCCATCGGGCACGACCCGCGCAGTGACCTGGTGAAGGAAGTGCTGGACACCGACGAGGACGGCTACCTGCGCACCCGCTCGCCCAGCACCTACACCGAGATCCCCGGCGTGTTCGCCGCCGGCGACCTGGTCGACCGGACCTACCGCCAGGCGATCACCGCCGCCGGCTCCGGCTGCGCCGCCGCGATCGACGCGGAGCGCTGGCTGGCCGAGCAGCCGGTGGAGTCGGAGTTCGTCGGCGGCGGTTACGCCGCTTCAGCTACCCACTAACAGCAAGATCGACAAAGAGAGAGGCACCATGGCCAACACCGTGAACGTCACCGACGACTCGTTCTCCGATGACGTCCTGAACAGCGCAAAGACCGTTGTGGTGGACTTCTGGGCGACCTGGTGCGGGCCGTGCAAGATGGTCGCCCCGGTGCTGGACGAAATCGCCGGCGAGAACTCGGACAAGATCACCGTCGCCAAGCTGGACATCGACAAGAACCCGACCACCGCCCGGGACTACCAGGTCATGTCCATCCCGACCATGATCGTGTTCCAGGACGGCAAGCCGGTGAAGCAGATCGTCGGCGCCAAGCCGAAGGCCGCACTGCTGGCCGACTTGTCGGACTACCTGTAGTCCGACAAGTCAGGCCTCGTGAGTGGCGAGTGTTGCTATAGCGATACTCGCCACTCACAAGCCACGTTGGGGGGCGCATGCGCCCCCCAACGTGCACCCAGGGCACAATAAGCGCGGCCCGGGCGCTCATCCGGCGCCAGAACTGACGGTCGAGCGAGCGAGGGGTGCATGCGGCTACTGCGCATCGGAGACAGCGGTCCAGCCGTTGCCGAGGTGCGGGCCACGCTGCGCGATTTCGGGCTGCTGCCCGCGGTCGGTGACGAGCCCGAC
Source organism: Actinospineispora eucalypti (assembly GCF_039543365.1). Lineage (NCBI taxonomy): Bacteria > Bacillati > Actinomycetota > Actinomycetes > Pseudonocardiales > Pseudonocardiaceae > Actinospineispora > Actinospineispora eucalypti. The sequence continues at coordinate 106,915 of NZ_BAABJP010000001.1, read as the reverse complement.
CAGACTTACGACTCGGCGGTGGAAAGCGCCGTACGAGCGTTCCAGCAGCGACGCGGCCTGATCACCGACGGAGTGGTCGGCCCGGCCACCGCGCGGGCGCTGCGCGAAGCCCGGTGGACGCTGGGCGACCGGATGCTCGGCCTGCTCATCTCCTCGCCCATGGCCGGCGACGACGTGCTGGCGCTGCAGGAACGCCTGCTCGAGCTGGGCTTCGACCCGGGCCGCCCCGGCGGCGTGTTCGACGCGCAGACGGAGAAGGCGCTGCGCGCGTTCCAGCGCGAGTACGGCCTGCAGCAGGACGGCATCTGTGGCCCCGCCACACTGCGCGCGCTGCGACAGCTGGGCCGCAGTGTCACCGGCGGCCGCCCCGGCCTGCTGCGCGAGCAGGAGCGGGTGCGCAAGGCCGGCCCAAGGCTGAGTGGCAAGCGGATCGTCATCGACGCCGGGCACGGTGGCCCGGACCGGGGCGTTCAGGTCGCCGGCGTCGCCGAGGCCGACCTGATGTGGGACCTGGCCCGCCGCCTGGAGGGCCGGATGGCCGCCACCGGCATGGAGGCGCTGCTGTCCCGGTCGGAGCACTCCTGCCCGCCGGAGCCCGAGCGGGCGGCATTCGCCAACGCCGCCGGCGCCGACCTGCTGCTTTCCTTGCACATCGACGCCAACCGCAGCATGCACGCGCAGGGCCTGGCCACCTTCCACTTCGGCACCCCGAACGGCACCACGTCCACCATGGGCGAGGCGCTGGCCGGGCTGATCCACCGGGAGTTGCTGGCCCGCACCCGGATGCTGGACTGCGGCATTCAGCCACGCACCTGGGAGATGCTCCGGCTGACCCGGATGCCGGCGGTGCGGATCGAGGTCGGCTACCTGACCCACCTCGGTGACCGGCGGAAACTCCTCGACCCCCGGTTCCGGGACGTGGTCGCCGAGGGCATCCTGGTCGCGGTGAAGCGCCTCTATCTGCTGGACCGGGACGACCAGCCCACCGGCACGTTCACCTTCCAGGACGTGCTGGCGCACGAGCTGGCCCGCGCCGAGTAAACCCTCAGCTACACGCCGGAACCGTGGGCGTCGCGCCCAACCGGGGCGCCAGCGACTCCCGGGAGATGCCGGTGTTCTGCGCCGGAATGGTGATCTCGCCGAGCAGCCGCTCCAGCGCAGCCTCGACGTCTTCCTTCCAGGACAGCTCGCTGCGCAACTCCAGGCGCAGCCGTGGCCAGCGCTGGTGCGCGCGAACCGTCTTGAAGCCCACCGAACGCAGGAAGTCGGCCGGGATGACGCAGGTTGAGTCGGAAGTCGGAGCCGCGTCACCGAACGCCTCGATAGCCTTCACGCCGCGCCGCGTGAGGTCCTTGGCCACCGCCTGCACCAGCGTCCGGCCCAGCCCGTCACCGGACATCTCGGGCAGCACGGCCAGCGCGGTGAGCAGAACGGCGTCGTGCCCGACCGGGCCCGTGGGGAAGGCGTTGGCCCGGGGCACCACGGCCGGCGGCGCGTACAGCGCATACCCGGCCGGGATCCGGTCCACGTAGGCGATCTTTCCGCAGGAGCCCCAGTCCAGCAGCACGCTGGACAGCCAGGCCTCCTTCTCCAGCTCCAGGTTGCCGTACTCGGCGGCCTGCTCACCCAGATGCGGGGCGAGCTCCCAGAACACGCAGCGGCGACACCGCTTGGGCAGCTCGTCGATGTTGTCCAAGGTGACACCGACCACAACGGGAGACACTTCCGGCGGACCTCCGGGTGATTCGTGTGGTCGGTCAGTGCGGGCAGGGTGCCCTCATTCGCAGGATAGATCGATCCAGTGCCCAATCGGAACCGTCCAGCCGGGGCATCCAGTCAGCCGGTCGGCGTACCGCGCCGAAGGGTCGGTGACCGTGCGCAGCGCGCGAATGCGGCAGGGCCGCCCTTATCGACCGTTAGACTGACCGCCGATCCGCCCAGTCACAGGGCCGATCCGCCCCGAACAGGAGAGTGCCGCGTGCCCGATCCGGACCTGCCACTGCCCCGCGTCCCAGCGCTGACCGACCGCTTCGCATCCCGCACCGAGGGGATGACCGCGTCGGAGATCCGAGCGCTGTTCGCGGTGGCGAGCCGGCCGGAGGTGGTATCGCTGGCCGGCGGTATGCCGAACCTGGCCGCGCTGCCCCTGGACACCCTGGCCACCGAGGTCGCCGAGCTGATCGCCAAGGACGGCCAGGTGGCGTTGCAGTACGGATCCGCCCAGGGCGTGCCGGTGCTGCGTGAGCAGATCACCGAGGTCATGGCCGTGGAGGGGATCCGCGCGCACGCCGACGACGTGGTAGTCACGGTGGGCTCGCAGATGGCGTTGGACCTGGTCACCCGGCTGTTCTGCAACCCGGGCGACGTGGTGCTCGCCGAGGGCCCCTCGTACGTGGGGGCGCTCGGCTCGTTCGCCGCTTACCAGGCGGAGGTGGTGCACGTCCCGCTGGACGACGACGGGCTGCGCCCGGACGCTCTCGAGTCGACCCTGGCGCGGCTGGCCCGCGATGGCGTGGTGCCCAAGTTCCTGTACACGGTGCCGACCTTCCACAACCCGGCCGGTGTGACTCTCGCGGTGCACCGGCGGCCCCAGGTGCTCGAGCTGTGCCGCCGCTACGGCGTCCTGGTGGTGGAGGACAACCCGTACGGACTACTCGGGTTCACCGAGGAACAGTACCCGGCGCTGCGCTCGCTGGACCCGGACAACGTCATCTACCTGGGCTCTTTCTCCAAGACGTTCGCCTCCGGGCTGCGTGTGGGCTGGGCGCTCGCCCCCGCGGCCGTGCGGGACAAGCTGGTGCTGGCCGCCGAGTCGGCCACGCTGTGCCCGCCCACGTTCAACCAGCTGGTGGTGTCCCGGTACCTGGCCGGCCACGACTGGCTGGGACAGATCAAGTCGTTCCGGGAGATGTACCGGGAGCGGCGGGACGCAATGCTGCAGGCGCTCGGCACCCACCTGCCGTCCGGCTGCCGGTGGACACACCCGGAAGGCGGGTTCTTCGTCTGGTTGACCCTGCCCGAGGGCGTGGACGCCAAGGCGATGCTGCCGCGCGCGGTGCGGGCGCAGGTGGCGTACGCCTCTGGGACCGGCTTCTACGCGGGTCCGTCGTCGGCCTCGCTCGGCGCCCGGCAGCTGCGCCTCTCGTTCTGCTACCCGACGCCGGAACGGATCACCGAGGGCGTCCGCCGGCTGGCGGGCGTGCTGAACGCCGAGCTGGACGTGCTGGACACATTCGGCAGCCCGAGTAGAACTAACGTTCGCCGCGGACCCCAAACCCCCACTCCGGACACCACCTGACGCCTGTGACCAGCCCAAACACCAGTGCGGCCCTGGACCAGCTGACCGTGGTGGTGCTGGCCGGCGGCCTCTCCCACGAGCGCGAGGTGTCCCTGCGCTCCGGTCGCCGGGTGGCCGCCGACCTGCGAGACGTCGGCGCCACTGTCGTCGAGTGGGACGCGGACACCACCCTCCTGGAGCGGCTGCGCCGCGAGCGCCCGGACGCGGTGGTGATCGCCCTGCACGGCGGTGAGGGCGAGAACGGCTCGGTGCAGGCGGTACTGGAGATGCTGGAGGTGCCGTTCGTCGGCACCAACTCGTGGGCCTGTCGACGGGCCTGGGACAAACCCATCGCCAAGGCCGAGCTCGCGCGCGGCGGCCTGCACACCCCCGACTGGATCGTGCTGCCGCACGCCGCGTTCCGCGAACTGGGCGCCCGCGCGGTGCTGGAAGCCATCGTGCACCGCCTCGGCCTGCCCCTGATGATCAAGCCTGACCAGGGCGGATCCGCGTTGGGCGCGCAGGTGGTGCGTGAGGTGGAGATGCTCCCGGCGGCCATGGTCGACTGCCTGGCCTACGGCAACGCGGTACTGGCCGAGCGGTACGTGGAGGGTGTCGAGGTCGCGGTGTCGGTGTGCGCCGACCCATCACCGCGCGCGCTGCCGGTGGTGGAGATCTGCCCCAAGGACGGCGTCTACGACTACACCGCCCGCTACACCCCCGGGGCGACGACCTTCCACTGCCCGGCCCGCCTGTCCGCCCCGGTGGCGGATGCGGCCGCCCGGGCCGCCCTGGAGGCCCATCGCCTGCTCGGCATGCGCGACCTCTCCCGCACCGACGCGATCATCACCCCGGACGGCACGGCGTGGATCCTGGACGTGAACGTAAGCCCCGGCCTCACCGACACATCCCTATTACCGACCGCCGTATCGGCTGACGGCGGGCATTTGGGTGAGCTGTTCAGCACGCTTCTTACCGAAGCAATCCAGCGCTCAGGCCTTGACCGTTCCGCATCTCTCCGGGGACCGAGTCCGGTCGATCCCAAGAATTGACACATAGACCTTAGAACCGGCCAGAAAACCTCCGGTTCCAGGTCATACACGTCTCGCCAGCCGGCTATTTGAGCTGGTAGGACACCGTGTACACCGGCAGGTCCGTGCGTTGGTAAACGTCTACACACTGTCCACGTACAGGCCCGCTCCGGCATCTACGAGGCAACCGGCGCAATTCCGAACAGGCGACTTACCAGGGTCAAGAGGCAGCGGCGAATTACTGCTGGTGGTCAGGGTTCATCAGGGTGACGATCCTTTCCAGATCGTCCAGTGAGCCGAACTCGACCACGATCTTGCCCTTGCGCTGGCCCAACTCGACCTTGACCCGGGTGTCGAACGAGTCGGACAGCCGAGTGGCGACCCGGTCCAGCTCCGGCGGCCGCTCGGCGCGCTTGGGTGCGGCCGAAGAGCCAGGGGAGCGGACCGGTTCGCGCTTCATCAGCGTGACCGCTTCCTCGGTGGCCCGCACCGACATTCCCTCGGCCACCACCCGTGCGGCGAGCTCTTCCTGCTGACCCGCGTCCTCCAAGGACAACAGTGCCCGCGCATGTCCGGCCGAGAGCACGCCGGCGGCGACGCGTCGCTGCACAGCGACCGGGAGGCGGAGCAGCCGGATCATGTTGGTGACCACCGGGCGACTGCGGCCCAGCCGGTCGGCCAGCTGGTCGTGGGTGACGCCGAACTCGGCGAGTAGCTGCTCGTACGCGGCCGCCTCTTCCAGCGGGTTCAGCTGAACGCGGTGGATGTTCTCCAGCAACGCGTCGCGCAGCAGCGCGTCGTCCTCGGTCTTGCGGACGATAACCGGCAGCATGTCCAGGCCGGCCCGCTGAGCCGCCCGCCAACGCCGCTCGCCCATGACGATCTGGTAGTTGGCTCGGCTGACCTCGCGAACCACGATCGGCTGGAGCAGGCCGAACTCCTTGATGGAGTGAGCCAGCTCGTCCAGCGCCTCATCGTCGAACGCGCGACGAGGCTGTTGCGGGTTGGGCCCGATCAGGTTGACCGGCAGCTCCCGGTAAGAGGCGCCCTGAACTATCCCGCCGGTCGTCGTCCCACCGTCGCCGGCGAGATCCGGATTGACAACGTGGCCGGCAGCCACTGCGGCCGCGCCCCGCAGTGGCTGCTCCCCGTACGACTCGTAGGCCTCGGGTCCGGTCGGAATCAGCGCGGCCAGACCCTTGCCCAGGCCCCCCTTGCGGGTACTCATCGACCGGACTCCACGCGTTCCTGGTCTTCGACGATCTCGCGGGCGGCATCCAGGTAGCTCATCGCGCCACGTGAGCCCGGATCGTAAGCGAGCACGGTCTGCCCGTACCCGGGCGCCTCGGACACCTTCACGCTGCGTGGAATCACCGTGCGCAGCACGCGGTCACCGAAGTGTTCCCGGACCTCCGAGGTCACCTGGTCGGCGAGCTTCGTGCGCCCGTCGTACATGGTGAGCAGGATGGTGGACACCTGCAGGTCGGTGTTCAGGTGCGCGCGCACCAGCTCGATGTTGTTCAGCAGCTGCCCGAGTCCCTCCAGCGCGTAGTACTCGCATTGGATGGGGATGAGCACTTCGGCGGCGGCAACGAGCGCGTTGACGGTCAGCAGGCCCAGTGACGGCGGGCAGTCGATCAGGACGTAGTCGACGTCCAACTCGGCCACCACGCGGTCGCTCAGCGCCTGCTGCAGCCGCGACTCACGGGCCACCATGCTGACCAGTTCGATCTCCGCGCCGGCCAGGTCAATAGTCGCGGGCACGCAGAGCAGGTCCGGAGACTGCGTGCTGCGGCGCACCGCGTCCAGCAACGAGATCTCGCCGATCAGCGCCTCGTAGATGGAAGGCGTACCGCTGCTGTGCTCGACACCGAGCGCAGTGCTGGCGTTCCCCTGCGGGTCAAGGTCGATCACCAGCACGCGCATGCCGTATGCGGCGAGCGCGGCAGCCAAGTTCACCGCGCTGGTGGTCTTGCCCACTCCGCCCTTCTGGTTGGCGATGGTCAGGATTCGACAGTGCGCTGGTCTTGGCAAAGCATGCCCGTCCGGGTGCAGTACCCGAGCGGCCTGCTCGGCTTCCTCAGCGATGGGAGTCCACATCCACTCCTCCGATTGCGATGGGGGCGACCCGTCCGCCTGCGGCTTGGAGTGCCGGCCCCCTGGTTCAGTCCTGTTTTCAGTTGGGTACTCGGATCGAGGAGTAGGTGTTTCACGTGAAACATCGACGAACTGTTCATCACGGTCCCCGCGCGATTTGACGCCCACCGTTCCCGACTCCCCGTTGTTCTGACGTACCGCATGGCCCGGTGGTTCCGGGCAATTTCAGCGCCGCTATCGGACGCGATCGACGACCACCACGGTCGCCGGCGGATCGATGTGCGTGCCCCCGCATTGGACCACGCGCGGCACCGACCCTCCAAAGCCACGTACCTCGACCCGGTCACGAATCACCTCGTCGGCCGCCGAGCTACCTTTCAGCGCCAGCAACCGACCGTCCATCCGCAGCAACGGCAACGTCCAACCGGCCAACTTGGCCAGCGGGGCTACCGCGCGCGCGGTGACCACGTCCGCCCCTCGCCACTGCCGGCGGATGGCCTTCTCCTCCGCGCGACCACGTACGACGGTTACCTCCAGGCCGAGCTCATCGAGCGTGGCACGCAACCAGTCCACCCGGCGCGCCATCGGCTCGAGCAACACGATCTCCAGGTCCGGTCGGGCCAGGGCCAGCGGAATCCCCGGCAGGCCGGCGCCGGAGCCCACGTCCAGCACGCGGGCGTTCGGTTCGATCAGCTCCGCCAACACAGCGCAGTTGAGCACGTGTCTGGACCAGATCCGCTCGCCCTCCCGAGGCCCGACCAGCCCATGGCTCACCCCGGTGTCGAGCAGCAACTCGACGTATCGGCGAGCGGGGGCGAACTGTGCGCCGAACAGCACTTCGGCCGCCGACGGTGGCCGCTCGATCGACAAGCTTGCCGACGCAGCCGGATCGGCTGGGCCGACCGATGACGCGGTCGAGTCGGCAGTTTGGGCGGGCCGGAGACTCGACTCACCGTCACCGGACGGGCCACCTGAATCGGCGGCTCCCTCGGACCGAGTGCCCGAATCGGCGGCTCCCGCAGACGGCGCGGCCGACCCGGTGCCGCGCTCGCCGGAGAAGGGCGGCACTTCGTCGGAACTCCCGCCCGGGTCGACCACTCGGCCAGAAAGCACGGTCGGAGCGTACGGCGGGTCCAAGTCGTTTCCTTGGCCAGGCGGCACGTGGGAGTCACTTCCTGGGCGAGACGGCGTAGTCGAGTCGTTGACTCGTCCAGACGCTGTGGTCGAGAGGTTTCCTGGACCGGAGGACTGGTCAGCGGCGTTTGATCGATTAGACAGCACAGCGGGTTCGCTTTCTCGGCCGGACCCCGCCGTGGGGTCGTTTCTCGGCCAGACGATTCGGTCGAGTCGCTTGCTCGGGCAGACGGCGGGCCTGAGTCGTTTCGTCCGGCGGATGACTGCTCCGCGCCATGGGTTCGGCCGGGGGACACCGTCGGTTCAAGAAGTTGCACGTTCCGCGCCGCAGAGCCCGTACCGTGCGCGGCCGACAGCTCACACCCGTTGAGGCGGCTATCGGCCCACTGAGATCTCGAGGTCGGCCGACTGGTTCGGCGCGGTCGGCAAGGACGGAGTCCGGTTCACTAGCGCCTGCGGCTGCGGTGGTCGACGCGAACCACGTCAGAGCTCGGTCGATCGGTTCAGCTAGATCGGGAGATGACTGGGATCGCATGGCCGCGGCGGCAAGTACGTCGTCCTGATCGACCCCGCGGTCAGCCGATCGTTCGAAAGTGCGGGCGGCCAGGTTGCTTGTTCGGCCACTCAGCGCGGCCAAGCCGATCGCTTCGGAACACCCATTGCCCGGCTCGGGCGCGCCGTTGTTCAGCCTGGCCGCACCGGTCAGCCGGCCATTCGGTGCGGCCGGGCCGGTCACCCCGCCATCCCACGCCGCCGGATCAGTTACCCGGCCGCTGAGCTCGGCCGAGCCCGTCGCCCGGTAACCCTCTCCGACGAGGGCGCCACGACCCGGCCGAGCCGGATCGGCCGGGTGGCCGCGGTGTGTGGCCGGATCGGCGGGAGCAGAAAGCACGACTGAGCCGGGGCCGCGAGAACCTGACCGAGCCGGCGAGAAATCCCGAAGCCACTCACCGGCCTGGACCTCGCCCATGGTGGCTACCCCCGAAACAACTCGCCCCGCATCCGAAGCAAGCTCGGCATGCGGGGCGAGTTCGGTGACCGTCTTCCCACCGTCGACGACCGACTGATCGGTGGTCGTCTGGTTCTCCGGACGATCCTCTGGGTTGGCGCTTTTCGCTTGTTTCACGTGAAACATCGATCGGACATGACAGCGGCTTGACTCGGATAGGTGCTGATCAGCTGCGCGGGAAGACGACCACCCGACGGCGCGGGTCCTCGCCCTCGCTCTCGCTGAATACGCCACGGATGTCGGCCACCGCGTCATGGACAACCTTGCGCTCGAACGGCGTCATGGGCCGCAGCCGCGACGGCTCGCCGGTGGCCAGCACATCGTTTGCGGTCTGCCGGCCCAGCTCGGCCAGCTCGGCCCGGCGGGCCACCCGCCATCCCGCGATGTCCAGCATCAGCCTGCTTCGCGTGCCGGTGCTCTGCTGCACGGCCAGCCGGGTCAGTTCCTGCAGGGCTTCCAAGCCAGCACCGCGATCACCCACGAGCTTGTCCAGGTCCGAGCCGCCGTCCACGCTGACCACCGCGCGGCCGGCCTCGACGTCGATGTCCAGGTCGCCGTCGTAGTCCAGCACATCCAGCAGCCGCTCCAGGTAGTCGGCCGCCACGTCCCCCTCGCGGATCAGCAGCTCGTCACCCGTCGCTGCCTGCTCGGGCTCGCCATCGTTCGCCGCACGGTCCGCCTGCGCCGTCTTCGCCACGATTGCTCCTTACCGTCGTTCTGTTAAAGGGTTCTGGGCCAACCCCGGGGGCCGAGCAGACAGGCGAGCGGAGTTGGGCGGCGCGGTCAGCGCTTGCGGCCGCGCTTCTTCGGATCGATCAGGTGAGGCGCCGCGCCGTTGCTACCGGACTTTCCGCCGGTGCCGTTGGGCGACTTGCGCGGGGCGATCGGCTTGGCGCCGGGCTTGGTCGCGGGCTTGCCATCCTGGTCGCCGTCATCGGCCGGCTTGTCGGAGTTGCTCGGCTGGGAGTTCGACTGCGAGTTCGGCTTGGCGCCCTGCTTGCGCTCCCGGATCGGCTTCTGCCCGACCTTGGGCGCGAGGTCGCGCCGCACCTCGGTCTTCTTGGTGGCCGCCTCGGCCTCTTCCATGTCAATCTTGTTGTAGACGACCCGCTGCTGGCCGAGGGTCCACAGGTTGTTGGCGACCCAGTAGAAGAGGATGGCCAGCGGCAGGAACGGCGCACCGACCACGACGCCGATCGGGAACAAGTACAGCGTCAGCTTGTTCATGATCGCGGTCTGCGGGTTCTCCAGCTGGGCAGCGGGCTGCCGAGCCACCGAGTGCCGTGCCGTCAGGTGAGTGAACGCGCCAGCCATGATCATCAACGGGACCATCACGACCAGCATCTGCGCCGGCGTGGTGTTGAAGGCCGAGAGCGGGGGCGTCAGTTCGTTGTACGGCCCGAAGTGCACGAGCGTCGCGCCAAGCTTGGCGCCGAAGATGTGCGCCTCGTTGAACGACTGGACCCCGGCCGCGTCGAACACGTAGTTCTCGGTCTTGCCGGGGCGGAACTCACGCAAGACGTGGAAGAGACCGATGAACACCGGAACCTGGACCAGCACGGGCAGGCAGCCGCCAACCGGGTTGACCCCGTGGTCCTTCTGTAGCCGCTGCATCTCGGCGGCCATCTTCTGCTTGTCGTTGCCGTACTTCTTCTTGAGCTTCTGGATCTCCGGGGAGAACTCCTGCATCTTGCGCATCGAGCGCACCTGGTGCACGAACGGCTTGTAGAGCAGCGCCCGCAGGGTGAAGACCAGGAAGATCACGGCGAGTGTCCAGGCGATACCGCTGGACTCACCGAACACGAATCCGAATGCCTTGTGCCAGAACCACAAGATCGCGGAGACCGGATAGTAGATGAAGTTCAGCACGCTGATTGCTCCTCGGGGGCGATCCGGGATCGTCTAGGGGGCACGAAGTCGACACCGCCAGGGTGCCAGGGCGCGCAGCGCAGCAGCCGCCAGATCGTCAGCGCCAGGCCGCCGATCAAGCCGTGTTCGCGCAGTGCCTCGACCGCATACTCGCTACAACTGGGATAGAACCGACAGGTAGGAGGCAGGCCGGGGGAGATCCATCGCTGGTACAGCCGGATCAACCCGATGAACGGCTTCGCCAGCAGAACTCCCGGGCCGGTCATTGCGAACCAGCGCCCGAGCCGGCGGGTGTGCCCGGCAGACCGAGCAAATGCAGCGCGTCATCCACGTCCGCGCCGAGGCGCGAGGAGTGGGCGGAGGCCGAGCGCGGCAGCGCACGCACCACCACCCGGGCACCGGCGGGGAATCGGTCCAACCGGTCCCGCAACACGTGCCGTAACTGTCGGCTGACCCGGTGTCGAACCACCGAGCCGCCGACCGCCTTGCTCACCACGAAACCCACCCGGACGCCGATCCCGGCGGAGTCCTCGCCCACGGCAGCGTCAACAGCGGGGGCGAGGACGTGCATCACCAGGTGCCTGCGCCCGGCTCGACGGCCTTTGCGGAGCACGGCGGCGAAGTCATCGCGATGGGTGAGCCGGGCGGTCGCCGGCAGCACGGCGCGCCGTTCCAGGTCAGGCGGACAGCTTCTCCCGGCCCTTGCGCCGGCGCGCGGCCAGGATCGCCCGGCCGGCACGGGTACGCATACGGAGCCGGAAGCCGTGGGTACGCGAACGACGACGGTTGTTCGGCTGAAACGTGCGCTTGCCCTTGCTCACTTCTGAGTTCTCCCGTTCTTACAGTCAGCCAGTCGGCGTTTGGACTGTGCGCACGCGCATCACTTGGCTGGAAGATTGCATGCGACAGCGCGCCGACTCGCGACGCGGTTGAGTCCAGGGTACGCAGCGCGCTTTTGGGTGGTCAAACCGGGTGGTGCAGGGCGCGGCGGGCCAGGCCGAGTGACCCGGAACGCTTGTGGATAACCCGGCCATGTTGCTAGCGTGCACGACCCGTGCGTCAGCTCGGGGGAAGTCGCCTCGGCCGGCCGCACCCAGACCCTGTGCACCTCACGCGTGGCGGCTTCGCCGCATTTCGGCCAGCGCCCGGGGGTCGCCGACCGGGTCGGTACCCGACCCGCGTAGCGTCCCGCGCACAGGTGTGGACAACCCTGTGGACGGCAGCGCTGGTTTCGGTGCGGAACTTGGCTGCTGGCAGCGGGTGGACGGCGACTGGACGGGGCAGGGGGACCACACTATGGCGGATCAAGCCAACGGCCTTGCCGAGGTCTGGGCGCGTGTCGTGGCGGACCTCTGTGGTACGCGTGAGCACGCCGGCACCGGCGCCGGGGACGCGCTGTCCGCCCAACAGCGGGCGTTCCTGCGGCTCACCCGACCGCTCGGCCTGCTCGACGACACCGCGCTGCTCGCCGCGCCGACCGAGTTCGCCAAGGACGCGATCGAGCGAATCCTGCGCCGGCCGATCAGCGAGGCGCTGGGCCGGCACCTGGGTACCTCGATAACCCTCGCCGTGGTCGTCGACCCCGCCGGCGCCGCCAGCGGGACCGAGGTGCCCCGCGCGGACTCCGAACGCGATGCGATGGGCCGGCTGCCCTCCGCCGGTGGCTACCCCCGGGAGGCCGGCAGCGAACCGTACGGCCAGGGTCCGCCCGACCTCGACCCGTCCGGCCGGGAAGCGACGGCCGACCTCGGCTTCGGTCCGAACGGACCGGACGGCCACGCCCCGGGCGGTCCCGGCGGACCGGGTCCCTACGGCGGCCCGGGAGCGCCCGGTTCCCCGAACGGCCCCGGCGGCCCGTCCGGACACGGAGGTCCCACGGGCCCCGGAGGAATGGGGGGGCCGGCGGGACCCAGGGGCTCGAACGGTGCCGACGGACTCGAGCCGCCGCCGGGTGTGCCCGGCCGACCCGATCCCCGCGCCGACTACCGGGAGCAGAACTACGCCGCCCCCGAGTACCGGGAGAATCCCGGCTACCGGGAGAACCGCGAGCAGCAGCAGCCGGAGATCTGGCCCACCTACTCCGCGGGAGCCGGCCCGGGCGGCGGCGCCGCGACCGGGCCGGGGGCCGGCGCCGGCAGCCTGGGCAGCGCGGGCCCGGTCGGCCCGAAGGCCCGGATGACCAGCCGGCTGAACGAGAAGTACACCTTCGACACCTTCGTGATCGGCGCGTCCAACCGGTTCTCCCACGCGGCGGCGGTCGCGGTCGCCGAGGCGCCGGCCCGGGCGTACAACCCACTGTTCATCTGGGGCGAGTCCGGGCTGGGCAAAACGCACCTGCTGCACGCCGTCGGGCACTACGCGCAACGGCTGTTCCCCGGCATGCGCGTGCGCTACATCTCCACCGAGGAGTTCACGAACGACTTCATCAACAGCCTGCGGGACGACCGGAAGGTGGCCTTCCAGAGCCGCTACCGGGACGTGGACGTGCTGTTGGTGGACGACATCCAGTTCCTGGAAGGTAAGGAAGGAACCCAGGAGGAGTTCTTCCACACCTTCAACACGCTGCACAACTCGAACAAGCAGATCGTGGTCTCCTCGGACCGGCCGCCCAAGCAGCTGGCCACCCTGGAGGACCGGATGCGCACCCGGTTCGAGTGGGGCCTGATCACCGACATCCAGCCGCCCGAGCTGGAGACCCGGATCGCCATCCTGCGCAAGAAGGCCGCGCAGGACCGGCTGGCGGCTCCGGCCGAGGTGCTGGAGTTCATCGCCGCCCGGATCGAGCGCAACATCCGTGAGCTGGAGGGCGCGCTGATCCGGGTCACGGCGTTCGCGTCGCTGAACCGCCAGCCGGTGGACACCCAGCTGGCCGAGATCGTGCTGCGCGACCTGATCCCGGACTCGTCGACGCCGGAGATCACCGCGCCGACCATCATGGCGGTCAACGCCGAGTACTTCGAGGTGACCATCGACGAGCTGTGCGGGCCGGGGAAGACCAAGGCGCTCGCCCAGGCCCGCCAGATCGCCATGTACCTGTGCCGGGAACTCACCGACCTCTCCCTGCCCCGGATCGGGCAGATGTTCGGCGGCCGGGACCACACCACGGTGATGCACGCGGACAAGAAGATCCGCAACGAGATCGCCCAGCGGCGCAAGACGTTCGAGCAGGTCCAGGAGCTGACCGCGCGCATCAAGCAACGCGCCCGCAACGCCTGACCCACCCCGCGTTCACCACTGGTTCGCGACGCGGGGTAGTTACGTTCAGCTTTTCCGGGCGGGACGGCGTTGCTCCGGCCACAACTCGATTCGGCCCCTGGCGGGCCAACCGGTCGCGAACCGTGTCCGCTCGGCAACCCTCTACCCACACTTGGGGATAAGTCTGTGGATACTTGCGCGCCGAGCGGTGGAGCGTCCGTGGACTGTTACATGTGGGTCGGTGGATCGGGCCGCCACAACCCGGGGACAACTCGGGCACAACTAGGGCCCGGCCGGCCGCCATCCACGGGCCCGGCCAACCATCCGCAGACCCGCGCCGAGGCTGTCCCCAGGCCGACACGCACTGCGACCAGCGACAACCGGCGGAGTCCCCAGAATCCACAGGCCTTACTGTTACTGCTGTATTTCTCTCTTCAAGAGAAGAACTACAGAAATCGGGGTTGGGGACGGACGATCGGCTCCCCGGCGCCGACGGGCCGACCTGCCCACACAACGCCCTCCCGGCTTCAGGCTCATCGAACCGAGGCTCTACTTTGTTAGGTCCCAGACGGACTTGATTTGTCCCAGACTGCAGGTGTTGAGGGGTCCGCGATGAAGTTCCGAGTCGAACGTGACGCGTTGGCCGACGGGGTTGCCTGGGTGGCGCGCAGCCTGCCCGCCCGGCCGCCGGTGCCGGTGCTCGGTGGTGTGCTGCTGGATGCCGGCACGGGCTCGAACGACCAGTCGCTGACCGTTTCCGGCTTCGACTACGAGGTCTCCGCCCGCGTGGAGATCGACGCCTCGATCGGCGCGGCTGACCGGGCGCTGGTCTCCGGCCGGTTGCTCGCGGACATCACCAAGTCGCTGCCCCCGCACCCGGTGGACGTCAGCGTGGACGGCGCGCGAGCCACCATCACCTGCGGCAGCGCCCGGTTCAGCCTGCCGACCATGCCGGTGGAGGACTACCCGAAGCTGCCGGACATGCCGCAGCTGGCCGGTTCGGTCGCGCCCGACGTGTTCGCCCTGGCGGTCACCCAGACCGCGGTGGCCGCCGGCAAGGACGACACGCTGCCCATGCTCACCGGCATCCGGCTGGAGATCGAGGGCAGCAAGCTGACCATGGCCGCCACCGACCGGTTCCGCATGGCGGTCCGCGAGCTGGAGTGGCAGCCGGGCGACGCGTCGCTGAGCACCGCCGTCCTGGTTCCCGCGCGCACGCTGGCGGAGGCGGCCAAGACGCTCACCGGCAAGGACCCGGTCCAGCTCGCCCTGGCCGAGGGTGACGGCATGCTGGGCCTGTCCGGCAACGGCCGGCAGACCACCACGCGGCTGCTGGACGCCGAGTTCCCCAAGTACCGCCAGCTGCTGCCCACCGAGCACTCCTCGGCCGCGGTGCTCGAGGTTGCCCCGATGGTCGAGGCGATCAAGCGCGTGTCCCTGGTCGCGGACCGGGCTGCCCAGGTGCGCCTGGAGTTCAACGAGGGTTCGCTGCGGCTCTCCGCCGGCGGCGACGACGAGGGCAGCGCCGAGGAGCAGCTCCCCTGTGAGCTCGACGGCGAGCCGCTGGTGATCGCGTTCAACCCCGGTTACCTGCTGGACGGGCTGAACTCGCTGCATACCGACCGCGCGCACCTGTCGTTCACCACGCCCAGCCGGCCGGCCCTGGCCCGCCCGGTCTCAGGTGACGACCTGCCCGGTGAGTCGAGTGGGTACCTGCACCTGCTCATGCCGGTACGGTTGCCCGGGTAGGCACCCCGGCGGCGCGAAGCCGGCGGGTCGAGTTGGGCGTCCAGTTCGGCGCCCAACGGGCACACAACCGGCACAACAAGGGGGACGGGTAATGCAGCTCGGGCTGATCGGCCTCGGTCGGATGGGCGGCAACATGGCCGAACGGCTGCGCGCCGCCGGCCACGAGGTGGTTGGTTACGACCCGCACGCCGAGGCCTCCAACGTGGCCTCCCTGGCCGAGCTGGCCGCCAAGCTGGAAGCCCCCCGCGTCGTCTGGGTGATGGTCCCGGCCGGCGGGCCGACCCGGGACACCGTGGCCGAGCTCGCCGGGCTGCTCTCGTCGGGCGACCTCGTGATCGACGGCGGCAACTCCAAGTTCACCGATGACCAGCACAACGCCGCGCTGCTCGCCGAACATGGCATCGGCTATATGGACTGCGGCGTCTCGGGTGGCATCTGGGGCCGGGCGAACGGCTACGGCCTGATGGTCGGTGGCGACGCGGAGCACGTCGAACGGGCGATGCCCATCTTCGACGCGCTGCGGCCGGAAGGACCCCGCGAGGAAGGCTTCGCCCACGCGGGCCCGGTCGGCGCCGGGCACTACTCGAAGATGGTGCACAACGGCATCGAGTACGGCCTGATGCAGGCCTACGCCGAGGGTTACGAGCTGCTGCATGCGGCGCCGCTGGTGGAAGACGTGCCGGCGGTGGTCAAGGCGTGGTCGCGGGGCACCGTGGTGCGATCCTGGCTGCTCGACCTGTTGGTGCGCGCGCTGGACGAGGACCCCGAGCTGGCCGAGCTGGCCGGTTACGTGGACGACTCCGGCGAAGGCCGTTGGACCGTCGAAGAGGCGATCAACAACTCCGTGCCCATGCCGGTGATCTCCGCCGCGCTGTTCGCCCGCTTCTCCTCCCGGCAGGACGAGTCGCCGGCGATGAAGGCGGTCGCGGCGCTGCGCCAGCAGTTCGGCGGGCACGCCGTCAAACGCGCGACGTAACCCCCGCGGCACACTGGCGCCATGTACCTGCGGCGGCTGGCGGTCACCGACTTCCGGTCCTGGGCGGCCGCCGAGCTGGAGTTCCGGCCGGGAGTCAACGTGCTGCTCGGGCCCAACGGCGCGGGCAAGACCAACCTGGTCGAGGCGGTCGGTTACCTGGCGACCTTCGGATCACACCGGGTGGCCGGCGACGCTCCGTTGGTGCGCCGGGGTACCTCGGCGGCGATCGTGCGGGGCGTCGCGGTGCGTGGCGACCGGGAACTGGCGGTAGAAGTACAGATCACTCCGGGAAAGGCCAATAAGGCCCGGGTCAATCGTTCGCCGTTGTCCCGCGCGCGCGACGCGCTGGGGATCGTGCGCACCGTGTTGTTCGCCCCGGAGGATCTGGCGCTGGTGCGCGGCGATCCCTCGGAACGGCGCCGATTCATCGATGAGCTTCTGGTGGCGCGCTGGCCGAGGTTCGCCGGCGTGCGGTCGGACTACGACCGGGTCATCCGGCAGCGCTCCGCCCTGCTGAAGACCGCGCGGGCGGCGAGGTTCGCGGGTCGTTCCGGCGGCGGATCCGACTCCGAGCTGAGCACGCTGGACGTGTGGGACGGGCATTTGGCCCGTCACGGCGCGGAATTGCTGGCCGGGCGACTACGCGTGCTCGCCGATCTGGTCGAGCCGGTCCGCGCCGCTTACGCCGAGGTGGCGCCCGAATCCGCGCCCATCGACGTCCGCTATCGCTGCTCGGTACCCGATCTGACGGCCGAGGAGCCTGTTCCGGAGGAGTCGGTGCTCGAGGCGGCACTGCTGGACGAACTGGCTCAGGTGCGCAGCCAGGAACTGGAGCGCGGCGTCTGCCTGGTCGGGCCCCACCGGGACGATCTGGAGCTGCGGCTGGGCGACGGCCCGGCCAAGGGCTACGCCAGCCATGGCGAGTCGTGGTCCTTCGCGCTGGCGCTGCGGTTGGGTTCGTTCGAGACCCTGCGTGCGGATGCTTCGGACGCCACCGGAAACCCGGATCCAATCTTGATTTTGGACGATGTCTTCGCCGAGCTGGACGCCCGACGGCGCTCAGCGCTCGCCGAACTGGCCGTGCGGGCGGAGCAGGTGCTGGTGACCGCCGCGGTCGTCGACGACGTGCCGGAGAAACTTCAGGGATCCCGAATTCGAATCGAATCTGGCCAGGTACACGGCCCGGAGTAGCGGCAAGTCGATCAAACCGGGGGTGTGGACAACACTGTGGATACTGTGGATAACTCCGGAACGAATGGGGACGACGCCGGGCCCGGACCGTCGACAGACGTCGGGCGACCGTTCACCTTGCGCTCGACCCCTGATCCTGTCCTCAGCCCTGGGGATGGATGTGTGACGCCGCCCACCGACGCTGTCAACCGCGACGCGCCGTGCGATCAACAATTTTCCTCGGGCGCGCCGTACCGTTCAAAGACCGAAGCGGGCTTCAGTCGAACAGATGTTTCACGTGAAACATCCGGCGCGGGCGGTGTGAGCCGCCCGACGGCTGGAGGCAGTGGCGTGGTTGGGAGCGGTGGCGTGGCCGAGGCGGACGGTGCGGTCTCTGGCCGTGCGGTGTCAGATCGTGGCGTGTCTTCGGGTGGTGCGGTGCCGGGCGATGGTGTGGACGAGGTCGGTGGTGTGGCGGGAGATGGTGGGAGCGGTGGTGATGCCGGTTCCGGTAGGGCCGCGGCTCGGCGTGGTGGTGCGGGCGGTGATGGCGGCACGGCTCGGCGCGGCAGTGCCGCGAAGAGTGGCAGTGCCGCGAAGGGTGGCGGTGCCGCGAAGGGTGGCGGTGTGGCGAGGGGCGACGGCGTGGCGAGCGATGGCGGTGTGGCTAGGAGTCGCGGTGCGGCCGGGCATGAGGGCGGGGCGGCGGAGAGTGGCGGCAGGGGCGAGGACGGCGAGGTAGCCGGGAGCGGGGCAGATCTGGCTCGCCGTGCGCTGGCAGCCGCACAGGAGGCGGCAGCCGCAAATGGTCGGCGGACCGGTG
This sequence comes from Actinospineispora eucalypti, assembly GCF_039543365.1. Taxonomy (NCBI): domain Bacteria; kingdom Bacillati; phylum Actinomycetota; class Actinomycetes; order Pseudonocardiales; family Pseudonocardiaceae; genus Actinospineispora; species Actinospineispora eucalypti. The sequence continues at coordinate 88,585 of NZ_BAABJP010000001.1, read as the reverse complement.
AGCCGGCCAAGGGACGCTGGCGCCGCACCGGCCAGGGAGGCCGTAGGCGGCGGTGGTCCGGCCCGCGCCCGGACGAGCGTGACCCGCAGCCGTTCGGCCGGCTGTTCTCCCGGGTTTCCACCGACCGGGGTTGGCAGGCGCGGCTGACGTCGGCCTCGGTGTTCGGCCGCTGGGCGGAGCTGGTCGGCGCGGACGTGGCCGAGCACGCCACCCCGGTCAGCCTGCGCGACGGCGAGCTGGTCGTGGCCGCCAGTTCCACCGCCTGGGCCACCCAACTGCGCCTGCTCCGCCGCCAACTGCTGGCCAAGATCGCCGCCGGGGTGGGCCCGGACGTGGTTCGCCAGATGAAGGTGCAGGGTCCGGCCGCGCCGAGCTGGCGCAAAGGCCCACGCCACGCCCCTGGGCGGGGTCCCCGGGACACCTACGGCTGACCGGCGCCGGCCGGCCCACCTATATATGTGTGCGGCATCGGAAACGGGGCGTGACAGTCGGGGCATCGAGCGGCGCGCAGACGGGGCGAGACGGGGTTTTCCGGCGCGCGAACCTTCCTCGACCCACGATCGGCGCTCTGTGAGCTTTCTAGGGGTGTCCTAGACGCCGTTCTCGTCGGCCCGACCAGTAAGATGTAAGGGGGGATGACGCAGGGAGCCCCGGACTCCGGCGCCGAGCACCCCCGGTCGAGGTACATAGAGCCTCCTCGGCCGGTCCTTTCCAGGCAAGGAGATGTACAGGTCCGTGGCTGCGCAGAAGAAGAACGCCTACAGCGCCTCATCCATCACAGTGCTTGAGGGCCTCGAGGCGGTCCGCAAACGCCCTGGCATGTACATCGGCTCCACCGGCGAACGCGGGCTGCACCACCTGATCTGGGAAGTCGTGGACAACGCCGTCGACGAGGCGATGGCCGGCTACGCCACCAAGGTGGAGGTCACCCTGCTCGCCGACGGCGGGGTCAAGGTCACCGACGACGGCCGGGGCATCCCGGTGGACGTGCACCCGGTGGAGAAGGTGCCGGCCGTCGAGCTGGTGCTCACGCGGCTGCACGCCGGCGGCAAGTTCGACGACAAGTCCTACGCGGTGTCCGGTGGTCTGCACGGCGTCGGCGTCTCCGTGGTGAACGCCCTCTCCAGCGCGCTGGAGGTGGAGATCCACCTGGCCAGCACGGTCTGGCGGCAGAGCTACCAGCGTTCGGTGCCCAGCCCGCTGCGCAAGGGCGAGCGCACCGACCGGTCTGGCACCACGATCACCTTCTGGGCCGACGACCAGATCTTCGAGACCACGACCTACAACATCGAGACGATCTCCCGCCGCCTCCAGGAGATGGCCTTCCTGAACAAGGGCCTCACCATCGTGCTGCGGGATGAGCGCAACGGCGACAACGGCGACCAGGAGGAGCCGGACGCCGAAGGCTACGTGGCCAAGGTCAAGGAGCGCACCTTCTGCTACCCGGGCGGGCTGGAGGACTTCGTCGCGCACATCAACCGCACGAAGGACAAGACGCCGATCCACAAGAAGATCGTGGCGTTCCAGGCGGCCGGCGACGAGCACCAGCTCGAGGTCGCCATGCAGTGGAACGCCAGCTACTCCGAGTCGGTGCACACGTTCGCCAACACCATCAACACGCACGAGGGCGGCACCCACGAGGAAGGCTTCCGGGCCGCGCTGACCTCCACGGTGAACCGCTACGCGCGGGACAAGAAGCTGCTCAAGGAGAAGGACTCCGCGCTCACCGGCGACGACATCCGCGAGGGTCTCGCCGCCGTGGTCAGCGTCAAGGTCAAGGAGCCCCAGTTCGAGGGGCAGACCAAGACTAAGCTGGGCAACACCGAGGTCAAGTCGTTCGTGCAGCGGGTGTGCAACGAGTGGCTGGCCGACTGGTTCGAGCGCAACCCCACCGAGGCCAAGACCATCGTGCAGAAGGCGGTCTCCTCGGCCCAGGCGCGGATGGCGGCGCGCAAGGCCCGCGAGCTGGTGCGCCGCAAGTCGGCCGGGGACATCGGCGGGCTGCCGGGCAAGCTGGCCGACTGCCGGTCGACCGATCCGTCCCGCTCCGAGGTCTACATCGTCGAGGGTGACTCCGCCGGCGGTAGCGCCAAGTCCGGCCGTGACTCCATGTTCCAGGCGATCCTGCCCATCCGCGGAAAGATCATCAACGTGGAGAAGGCCCGGATCGACCGGGTGCTGAAGAACACCGAAGTCCAGGCGATCATCACCGCGCTGGGCACCGGCATCCACGACGAGTTCGACCTGGCCAAGCTGCGTTACCACAAGATCGTGCTGATGGCCGACGCCGACGTGGACGGCCAGCACATCCGCACGCTGCTGCTCACCCTGCTGTTCCGGTTCATGCGGCCGCTGATCGAGCACGGCCACGTCTTCCTCGCCTGCCCGCCGCTTTACAAGATCAAGTGGGGTGGCCGGGGCTCGGAGCCGGAGTACGCCTACTCCGACCGGGAGCGGGACGGCCTGATCGAGGCGGGTCGGGCGGCCGGCAAGAAGCTGCCCAAGGAAGAGGGCATCCAGCGGTACAAGGGTCTGGGCGAGATGAACGCCAAGGAGCTGTGGGAAACCACCATGGACCCGACCAACCGGCTGCTCCTGCAGGTCACCCTGGACGATGCGGCCACCGCCGACGAGCTGTTCTCCATCCTGATGGGTGAGGACGTGGAGTCGCGCCGTTCGTTCATCACCCGCAACGCCAAAGACGTCCGCTTCCTCGACGTCTGATCCATTAGAAAAGGGCTTTCGTGACCGACACCATGGACCCGGCACCCCCCTCCGGCGGCGACCGCATCGAGCCGGTCGACATCCAGCAGGAGATGCAGAACTCCTACATCGACTACGCCATGAGCGTGATCGTCGGCCGGGCGCTGCCGCTGGTCGAGGACGGGCTCAAGCCGGTGCACCGGCGCGTGCTGTACTCGATGTTCGACTCCGGCTTCCGCCCGGACCGTTCCTACGTCAAGTGCGCCCGCGTGGTCGGCGACGTGATGGGCAACTACCACCCGCACGGCGACTCGGCGATCTACGACGCGCTGGTCCGGCTGGCCCAGCCGTGGTCGATGCGCTACCCGCTGATCGACGGCCAGGGCAACTTCGGTTCGCCGGGCAACGACCCCGCCGCCGCCATGCGGTACACCGAGTGCCGGCTGACGCCGCTGGCCATGGCGATGTTGCAGGACATCGACAAGGACACCGTCGACTTCGGGGACAACTACGACGGCAAGACCCAGGAGCCGCTGGTCCTGCCGTCCCGGGTGCCCAACCTGCTGATCAACGGCAGCTCCGGCATCGCGGTCGGTATGGCCACCAACATCCCGCCGCACAACCTGCGTGAGGTCGGCGCCGGCGTGGTCTGGGCGCTGGAGAATCCGGAGGCCACCGACGAGGAACTGCTCCAGGCGCTGATGGAGCGGATCAAGGGGCCGGACTTCCCCACCTCCGGGCTGATCGTCGGCCGGTCCGGCATCGAGCAGGCCTACCGCACCGGCCGCGGCTCCATCCGGATGCGCGCCGTGGTGGAGGCCGAGGAGGACGCCAAGGGCCGCACGATCCTGGTCGTCACCGAGCTGCCCTACCAGGTCAACCCGGACAACCTGATCGAGTCGATCGCCGGGCTGGTGCGCGACGGCAAGCTGGCCGGTATCTCGGAGATCGCCGACGAGAGCTCCGACCGCATCGGCATGCGCATCGTCGTCACGCTGAAGCGGGACGCGGTCGCCAAGGTCGTGCTGAACAACCTGTACAAGCACACCCAGCTGCAGTACAGCTTCGGCGTCAACATGCTGTCCATCGTCGACGGGGTGCCCCGCACCCTGCGGCTGGACCAGGTCGTGCGGCACTACGTGCGGCACCAGATCGAGGTCATCGTCCGGCGCACCCGTTACCTGCTGCGCAAGGCCGAGGAACGCGCCCACATCCTGCGCGGCCTGGTCAAGGCGCTGGACGCGCTGGACGAGGTCATCGCGCTGATCCGCGCCTCGCAGACCGTGGAGATCGCCCGGACCGGCCTGATCGAGCTGCTGGACGTCGACGACATCCAGGCCCAAGCCATCCTGGACATGCAGCTGCGCCGGCTGGCCGCCCTCGAGCGTCAGAAGATCATCGACGAGCTGGCCGAGATCGAGCGGGAGATCGCCGACTACCAGGACATCCTGGCGAAACCCGAGCGGCAGCGGCAGATCGTCAAGGACGAGCTGTCCGAGATCGTCGAGCAGTACGGCGACGACCGGCGCACCCAGCTGGTGGCCGACGACGGCGAGGTGGCCGACGAGGACCTGATCGCGGTCGAGGACGTGGTCGTCACGATCACCGCGACCGGCTACGCCAAGCGCACCAAGACCGACCTGTACCGCGCGCAGAAGCGTGGCGGCAAGGGCGTTCAGGGCGCGGCGCTCAAGCAGGACGACATCGTCGCCCACTTCTTCGTCTGCTCCACGCACGACTGGATGCTGTTCTTCACCAACAAGGGCCGGGTGTACCGGCTCAAGGCGTACGAGCTGCCCGAGGCCAACCGCAACGCGCGCGGCCAGCACGTGGCGAACCTGCTGGCCTTCCAGCCGGACGAGCAGATCGCCCAGGTCATGCAGATCAAGAACTACCAGGCCTCCCCTTACCTGGTGCTGGCCACCCGGAACGGGCTGGTGAAGAAGTCCAAGCTGGAGGACTTCGACTCCAACCGGTCCGGCGGCCTGATCGGCATCAACCTGCGCGACGACGACGAGTTGGTCGGCGCCGTGTTGTGCGGACCGGACGACGACCTGCTGCTGGTTTCCGCCGAGGGCCAGTCCATCCGGTTCCAGGCCAACGACGACGCACTGCGCCCGATGGGCCGGGCCACCTCCGGCGTGTTCGGCATGCGGTTCAACGGGGAGGACAAGCTGCTCTCCCTCGGCGTGGTCCAGGAGGGCAAGTTCGTGCTGGTCGCCACGGCCGGCGGGTACGCCAAGCGGACACCGCTCGAGGACTATCCGGTGCAGGGCCGGGGCGGCAAGGGTGTGCTCACCCTGCAGTACGACCGCCGACGGGGCACCCTGGTCGGTGCGCTGATCGTGGACGTGGCCGATGAGATCTACGCCATCACCTCCAGCGGTGGCGTGATCAGGACCAGGGCCCGTGAGGTGCGCAAGGCCGGTCGCCAGACCAAGGGCGTGCGGCTGATGAATCTCGGAGACGGTGATTCGCTGCTGGCCATCGCGCGCAATGCGGACGAGGATGGTCCCGAAGGCAACGGCTCCGCCTGATCGGTGGGCCGAGCGAGCAGCGACCCGTCGGCGATGCCGGCGGGCCGGGTCGGACGCCCGGTTCGGGCGTTCGACGGAGACACGGAGGAGGCGCGAGCTAACTCGTGACCGAGCCCACCCCGAACGAGCGGCGGTCGAGCCCACCCAGTCCCGGTAAGGGAGGCGCCGGCAAACCCGCCGATCCTGGGAAGACGCCCGGTCAGGACGCCGATTCCGCCGAGACCCACGGCACCGGTCCGGCCAACGGCACCGGTCCGGCCAGGCCTTCCGAGGCTGCCGGACCGGGCCGCCCGGCCGAGCCTTCCGAGGCCGCTGAACGGAGCCGGCCGGCCGAGCCCACCGACGGTGAGTCCGCGCGTAACGGGACGACCACGACCGGCGCGGGGAAGCCCTCGCCGGTCGCCCGGGCCGAGTCCGCCGCGCCGAAACGCCCTTCGCCGGTACGTCGGCCCGGGCCGGGCGACTCGCCGGCTTCTTCCGAAGCTTCCGACCCGGCCGCGTCGCGCGGCTCCGGCTCCGAGGCGTCACCGGCCGCCCCCGGCGCCGAGGACGACGAGCCGGCCGGACGCAAGGCGGAAGCCGCCGAGGTCTCGGCGCCGGCCGGTTACAACGGTCACGCCGAGGCACCCCCTCCGGTGCTGCCGCCGCCGTGGCAGCGGATCCCCGCCGGCCCCGCACCGTCCGGCACCGCCGGGCCGAGCCAGGCCGAGGACCTCACCGAATCGCCGGCCACGACCTCGGCCGGTCTGGCCGCGAGCCGGCCCGCGCCACCCCGACCTCCGGGTCCCGGCGGGCGGCCGAACCCGCCCGCACCCCCCGGGCCCGGGGGCGGTTCCCGCAAGCCGGGGCGTCCCGGCAAGCCGGCGAAGCCCGGGAAGCCGAGGCCGAGCGGCCCACCGATGCCGCCGGGCATGGCCGGCCGGGTCGGCGGTTCGCCGATCGACCCGGCCACCACCGACATGCGCCGCCCGGTGACCTCCGGCCTGCCCGGTGACCCGGACGCGGACCACGGCCGGAGCGGACCCGGCGGGCTGCCGATGAGCTGGGCCCGGGGGCCTCGCCGGCCCCGACAGGCCGCCCTGCAGCTCAAGCGGCTGGATCCGTGGTCCGTGTTGAAGATCGCCCTGGTGCTGGCGGTGGTGCTCTACCTGGTCTGGCTGATCGCCGCCGGGCTGTTGTACGGCGTGCTGGACGGCATGGGCGTATGGGACCGGTTGAACGGCCAGTACGCCGACCTGGTGGCCGAGCAGTCCAGCCAACGACTGATCAGCGCCGGGCGGGTGTTCGGCATGGCGGCGGTGATCGGTGCGATCAACAGCCTGCTGGTGGCGGTCGCGTTGTCCGTGGCGGCGTTCATCTACAACGTTTCCGCCGACCTGGTCGGAGGCATCGAGGTGACCCTGTCCGAGCGCGAGTGAGGTGTCCTGGTTGGACACCGGGGGTGGTTGGAAACCGGCTCGCGGGCTTCGGTAGTCTTGGTGACACCTCGTTCAGAGGGGCCCATAGCTCAGACGGTTAGAGCGCATCGCTGATAACGATGAGGTCGGAGGTTCAAGTCCTCCTGGGCCCACTCCTCCGATTCTTCTCGCAGGGGTTTCAGATGAAGAAGCTGCTGGCCATCGTCGCCGTTCTGGGCGCCGCCGCTTTCGTGTTCAGCAAGGTTCGCTCGCGGTCCGAGGACGACCTCTGGCAGCAGGCCACCACCGCCATCTGAGGGCACCTGTCCCGTCCACCCGGACGCGCCGGGCCACTAACCCCACGCAACCTGATCTCGGCGGCTGGGCTAGGCTCGTTAACGCCTCGTTCTAAGGGCCAAGGCTCGGTCTCTTCAGAGCGCGTTGCTGAGAACGACGAGGCCCACATCAACCGCGTAAACTCGAGGATCAGGGATTTACATGAAGAAGAAGCTGCTGGCACTCGCCATAGTCGTCGGCGCCGCGCTGTTCGTCTTCAACAAGGCCAGGTCGCGTGACAACGACGACCTCTGGCAGCAGGCGACCGGCTGACCCAGCCATCCGAACGGCGGGCGCAACCAGGCGCCCGCACCGGGGACGTAGCTCAATTGGCAGAGCACCGCCTTTGCAAGGCGGGGGTTAGGGGTTCGATTCCCCTCGTCTCCACCAGACGATTTCCAGCGCGCGGTCAGCCGTTGAGGTGTTCGCGCAGGGCGTCCAGGCGGCCGTCCCAGTCGCGGGCCAGGGCGGCCAGGAACTGCTGTGCGACCTGCATCGGCGCGGAGTGCAGGCGGTAGCGCACCCGGCGCCGCTCCCCGGGTTCGGCGATCAACAGGCCGGCGTCGGACAGCAGGTTCAGGTGCTTGGCGATCGCCTGCCGGGTGATCGGCAGGCGGGTGGCCAGGTCGGTCGCGGTGGCCGGGCCCCGGGCGGCCAGCTCGGCCAGGATGCTCCGCCGAGTGGGATCGGCCAGCGCGACGAACACCTGCTCGGCGATCGCCTCGCTGTCCGCCGCCGGGTCAGGCCTCATCGAGGTAGTCACCGAGCTCACCTAGCTCAGACGCCCAGCCTTCGAGGTGGGAGTCGTAACCCTTGCGGTACTCCTCGTCGGGTAGCTGGGCGAACCCGGTCTCCACCACCCGCAGCCGGGTGCCCGCGCCGACCGGTTCGAGGGTGAACTCGACGTAGGTGCGGCGCGGGTCGTCCTTCGGCATGCCGAACACCCGCCAGGTGAAGCCGAAAACGGTGGGTTCCTCCACCCGTTCGATGCGCAGGTCGTTGTCGTAGCCGTGATCCCAGGTCATCCGGGCCGCGCCGCCGGGACGCAGATCGATCGTCGCGTGGTGACCGAACCAGGTGCCCAGACCCTCGGCGCTGGTGATCGCCGCCCACACCTTGGCCGGTGGGTGGTCGAGGTCCATGGTCCGCTCGATCCGATCGGGGAATCCCATGGCGCATTCCTATCAGGTGGCGTTCGCCGGCACGGCCTCGCGGACCGCCGGCGGGCGGTGCCCGGTGCGCGGTCGCAGCCGCGGCCAGATCAGGGCGACGGTGCCCAGCGTCAGCACCACGTTCAGGCCCAGCGCCAGGTGCATGCCGGCCAACTGGCTGGCCTGGGTGGCGGCCACAGCGCTGAGCAGCGGGATGCCCACCGTGATAGCCACCTGCTGGCTCATCGAGGTCAACCCGGTGGCCAGGCCCTGCTCGTCGTTGGGCAGCCCGGAGGTGGCGGTCACCGTGGCTCCGACGATGGCCGCCACGTGCCCGAAGAACCCGATGAACAGCGCCGGCACCAGGATCGCCAACGCGGCGGCCCGGTGCGTGCCGAGAAACACCAGCGGAAGCGTCGCCAACCCCTGCACGGCCATGCTCACCGCCAGCACCGGCCGGGCGCCGAACCGCCCGATGACCCGCCCGGCCAGCACGCCGGCGGCCACCGAGGCCAGACCGGGGATGCCGAAGATCAGTCCGGTGCCCAGCGGGCCGTAGCCCAGCACCCGCTGCAGGTACAGCGTGGTCAGGAAGATCATCGCCGGCTCCATGGCGAACACCACGAAGCAGGCCAGGTTGCCCCACTTGACGGTGGCCCGGCGCAGCACACGCAGCGAGGCCAGCGGCGCCGGCGAGCGCAGCTCGATCACCCAGAACGCGGCCAGGAGCAGCACACCGACCACGGCCGAGACCAGGTGTCGCTCCATCACCGCGTAGACCACCGCGAGCAGGCCGCCGGTCACCGTGACCGCACCCGGCACGTCCAGCCTGGTCCGCCGCTCGGCCCGGCTCTCGCCGATCACGAACGGGGTGGCGATGAGTACGGCCAGTGCGACCGGCACGTTGACGAAGAACGCCGCCCGCCAGCCGAGCACGGTGACCAGCCCGCCGCCGACCAACGCGCCCACGGTGAAACCGCCGGAGAGCAGCGCGCCGTTCAGGCCGAGCACCCGAGCCCGGCGGGGGCCTTCCGCGAACGTGGTGGTGAGCAGCGACAACGCCGAGGGAATGGCCATCGCGGTGGCGAAGCCCTGCAGTGCCCTCGCGGTGAGCATGGTCTCCGGTCCGGAGGCGAAGCCGCCGACCAGGGATGCCCCGGCCAGCAGCACCATGCCGGACATCAGCAGCCGGCGCCGGCCGAGCAGGTCGCCCAGACGACCGAACAGCAGGGTGAACCCGGCCGCCGGCAGCGCGTACGCGGTGGTGATCCACGGCAGCTGGTCCGCTCCCAGCCCGACGCCGGCACCGGCCTCGGGGAGCGCCACGTTCAGGATCGAGAAGTCCACGGAGAGCATGAAGCCGGCGCCCAGCAGCACGAGCAGCACCAGCCGCTCCCGGTTGGTGAAGTCCATCGGAGCCTCCAAAGTATGGCAACTAATTGGTTGCAACTTGACAGTATGGCAACCGTATAGTTGCGTCAAGAGGCTGAGACGGGCGCCATCGAGCGGGTGAGGGCCAGGTCTCGATCAGGGGTCGGGGGCGTGTCAGCGGTGGTGTGCTAAGCGCCACAACATTAAGCTTCCGCTGTCCGAGCATGATCAAAAATCACTTGGAGATGCTCATGGCTGGGAAGTTCGAGGTCTACCAGGACCGCGCCGGCAAGTACCGTTTTCGCCTGAAGGCGACCAACGGGCAGGTGGTCGCGACGGGTGAGGCCTACGAGAGCAAGTCGGCGGCCAAGAAGGGCTGCGAGTCGGTACAGCGGGCCGCGGACGGCGCCGAGGTCATCGAGGTCGAGTCCTAGCGCGGAACGCGCTTGCCGAGCGCGCGCCCAGTGCGGCGCGCGCGGGAGATACGGCGCGGAACGCGCTTCCCGAGCCCGGGCAGTGCGGCGCGCGCGGGAGACGCCAGCGACCGCGCGCCGCCACCGGGGCCGCGCACCGTCCGGCGCGGGCGCCCTGAACGGGTGTCGACCGCCGGCGGTGCGCCTAGCCCGGTGGCTGGCCGTTGGACGCGTGAATCCGCCCTATGGGCTCACCGTCCGTATCCGGTTGGTCGAGCGCTCTCACCCTTCTGATACCTTCGCCAACGGATTAGCTAAGGCTGGGTAACGAAGGGCACGGCTCCCCATCCGCCGGTTCCCCGAAACCGGATGCCCACCCCGGCCCTGTGGTCCGGAGGTAAGAAATGGCACGGCACCGCTCCCCACGTGGCCGGCAGGACGAGAGCACCTCGGTGTTCGACGATGAGCCGGCCGTCCCAGAGCCACGCGCGCAGTCGTCCTCGGCCCCGTCCGACGAGGACTGGATGCCCGCTCCGCGCCGGCCGACCCACTCGGGTGGGTTCGACGCAGAGCCGGTGGACCGTCCCGGCACCGATCTCGCCGAGCTGGAGACCCGCTCACTCTTCGAGCCCGCCGAGCCGGAGCCCGCGGAGCCGGAGCCCGCGGAACCCGAGGAGGCCCGGACCGAGGCGATCCGCCCGCCCGCCCGGCGCTCCCGCGGCGCGGCGCGCAGGCGGATGCGGGCCAGCGGTGCCCGGCGGCGCGCCGACCGCGCCGGCCGGCCCAGCACCCGGACGCTTTTCCTGGTCGCCGGCGCGGTGGTCGCGCTGGTGGCCGGCGGCACCGTGCTGGTCGGCCTGCGCAGCAACAGCGGGTCGGGGGAGAGCACCAACGCCAACATCCCGCTCGCCCAGCCGGCCGTGCCGCCGGCGGCCGACGCCCCGGCCGGGCCGGCGCCTGACGTGCCGGCGCCTGACGTGCCGGCCGCCCCGCCGAAGGTGAAGCCGAGCCCGGCCACCAAGCCGGGCACCGCCGCCAAGAGCACCACCAAGAACGCCGCGAAGAAGCCGGCCGCGACGGGCAACAAGGCGTCCGGCGGCACGGGTTCCGATGGCGGCCCGGCCTACGCCGGCACCTCGAAGCAGCTCAAGATCGAGCTGACCGGCTACTCCTATCAGGACAACACGCCACCCGGCTCGGCCGAGGTGAGCAACCCGGTCCTGCACAAGAAGGCCGGCGGCACCGGCACGTACGCCGACCCGATCACCGTCGCGGTGCCGGGCAAGGGCACCGGGATCTTCAAGGCCGGCTCGCGGTTCTACCTGCCGACGGTGAAGCGGTACGTCATCGCCGAGGACACCGGGGCCAGCGCCGCTGGCTCGGGCGACGGACACCTGGACATGTGGATCGGCGGCGAGGGCGGCACCAAGAGCGCCACCGACGCGTGCATGAACAAGATCACCGGTGACGTCCCGGCCGAGTACAACCCGCCGCCCGGTCGTCCGGTGCTGTCGGGCCCGATCTACGCAGGAGGCAAGTGCAACATCCCGGGCGGCGGCGGGTCGTCGTCGAAGTCGTCGAGTTCCGAGGACAACTAGCCCATCGACTTCGCGCCGTCCAGGGATTCCCGGATGATGTCGGCGTGGCCGGAGTGCTGGGCCGTCTCCGCGATGATGTGCAGCAGCGCCCGGCGGGCCGACCAGCGGGCGCCCGGCTCGAACCAGGGCGCGCTCGGCAGCGGGTGGTCGTCGTCCAGCGAGGGCAGCGCGGCCAGCACCTGGTTCGTCCGCTCGGCGGCGCGCTCGTAGTCGGCGAGCACGCCGGCCAGGGTCTCGCCCGGCTGCATCCGGAAGTCGTTGTGGTAGTCGGCGTAGTCCTCCTCGGTCCAGTCGGCCCACTCCTTGCCGTTCTTGCTCATCGCGCTCGGGCCTTCCAGGATGAACGACACCCACTGCCGCTCGCCGTGCGCCACGTGCTTGATCAGCCCGCCCAGGCACAGCTCACTGCGGGTGGTGCGCCGGCCGGCCTGTTCGTCGGTCAGGTCGCGGGTGGTGTTGCGCAGGAAGAAGCGGTGCTGGGCCAGGGTGGCCAGGAGGTCCGCGCGCTCGCCGGTCAGGGTCTGGGGAAGCTCGGTTGAGGTCATGAACCTGAAGGTAGAGGCCCCAAGTGCCAGTTTCTGTCCTCAATTGCCGCATACTCGAAAACATGGCGAACACCAGCGCGCGGACCCTGCGCCTGCTCTCCCTGCTGCAGACCCACCGCTACTGGCCGGGCGAGGATCTGGCGCGGCGGCTGGAGGTCTCCATCCGGACCCTGCGCCGGGACGTCGACCGGCTGCGCGAGCTGGGCTACCCGGTGAACGCATCCCGGGGCGTGGACGGCGGCTACCAGCTCGCCCCCGGCGCGGCGCTGCCGCCTCTGGTGCTGGACGACGAGGAGGCGGTCGCGCTGGTCATCGGGCTGCGCGCGGCGGCGCAGAGCGGGCTGGCCGGGGTGGCCGAGTCGTCGGTGCGGGCGCAGGCCAAGGTGATCCAGGTAATGCCGCCGAAGCTGCGCCGGCGGGTAGAGGCGCTGCGTGCAATGACCGTGTCACCGGGTTGGGGCGGTGGCGCTCCGGACCTGGGCACCGACCCGGATGCCCTGGTCAAGGTGGCGCAGGCGTGCCGGGACGCGGAACGGATGGAGTTCGACTACACGGCGGCCGACGGCGCGCGCACCCGCCGGCACGTGGAACCGCTGCGCCTGGTCTCCCTGGGCCGCCGGTGGTACCTGGTGGCCTACGACCTGGGCCGCAACGACTGGCGCAGCTTCCGGGTGGACCGGCTGACCGAGCCGGCTCGCACCGGCGCCCGGTTCCGCCCGCGCGCGCTGCCCGCCGAGAATGCCGGCGAGTTCGTGCGCCAACGGGTCAGGGGCCCGCAACAGCAAACCGTGCACGAGATCCAGGCCCTGGTGCGGGCGCCCGCTGAGGCGGTGCGGAGGAAGATCGGCCGGTGGGCCGAGGTGGCCGCGCGGGGCGAGGACAGCTGCCTGGTGCGGATGACCGCCGACGCGCTGGAATGGCCGGCGATGGCGCTGGGCTCGCTGGACGCCGAGTTCACCCTGGTCGACTCGCCCGAGCTGCGGGACTACCTGACCACCTGGGCGGGCCGGTTCGGCCGGGCCGTCGCATGAGAACGGCCGCCCGGGCGGATGCCCGGACGGCCGTCTCACCGTGAAGGGGTCAGTCGAAGACGATGACGCCGCGGATGTTCTTGCCGGCGTGCATGTCCTCGTAGCCCTGGGCCACCTGGTCCAGGGTGTACCGAGTGGTGATCAGTTCGTCCAGCTTGAGCAGGCCGCGTTGGTAGAGGTCCACCTGGCGGAGGATGTCCTTGCTGGGGGCGCAGGCGCCGAACAGCGAACCCTGGATGCGCTTCTGGCTCAGGGTGAGGTCCATCAGCGGGATGGGCGGGGCGCCCTCGGTGGCCTTGCCGATGCCGGTGAGTACCAGGGTGCCGGCCTTGCGGATCGTGTAGTAGGCCTGCTCGACGTGGTTGGCGGCGGTCACGCCGACGGTCACGATGGTCGAGTCGGCGCCCTGGCCGTTGGTCGCCGAGCGGGCGAACTCGCCGGCCTCCTCGATGGTCGAGAAGGTGTGGGTCGCGCCCATCTCCTCGGCCTTCTCCAGCTTGAAGGGCAGCGGGTCGACCGCGATGACGTTCGCCGCGCCGGCGTGGGCCGCGCCCTGCACCGCGTTGATGCCGATGCCGCCGATGCCCATGATGATCACGGTGTCGCCGACCTGCACCTGCGCCGAGTTGACCGCCGAACCCCAACCGGTGCCCACGCCGCAGCCGAGCAAGCAGGCCGGTACCAGCGGCACGTCGTCCGGGATCTTCACCACGCTGGCGATGTCCACGGTGGTGTACTCGGAGAACGTGGAGATGCCGGCCATCTGACCCACCGGCGCCCCGTCCAACGACATCCGGAAGCTGGTCGGGTCGCCGGGCCGGGAGCCCACGAGCAGCGTCGAGCCCAGGTCGCACAGGTTCTGCATGCCGGAGGCGCACCACCGGCAGCGCCCGCAGCCGGGCAGGAACGAGAACACCACGTGGTCGCCCTCGGCCAACCCGCGCACACCGGGCCCAACCTGCGCGATCACCCCGGAGCCCTCGTGCCCGCCGGCGATCGGGTAGGTGCCGACCGGCATGTCCCCGGTCGCGATGTGGTCGTCGGAGTGGCACATGCCGGAGGCGGCCAGCTTGACCATGACCTCGCCGTGCTGGGGCTCCTCGAGGTCGACCTCAACCACCTCGTACTTGCCCGGAGCCTGCCGGAGGATCCCGGATCTCGTCTTCATTGACTTCTCAAGCCTTTCCTTCGGTGGGGGTGCGGATGAGGAGGTTAACTCGGTACTAGCGCGCGGGCTTGCCGAATCGGCGGCGCCAGTCGTGCATGCCGAGCAGCCGGACGGCCTTGGCCATCTTGCCGGCGTTCTCCGGCGTCGTCGGGTACCAGTTCATCTCGGACTTCATCGCCACCCGCTCGCCGACCAGTGCCTGCTGCCGGGTGTACTTGCGGACCGAGTACGCGCCGCCGTTGCGCGCGCCCATCCCGGAGCTCTTCCAGCCGCCGAACGGCACACCCATCTGGGCCACCCCGGTGAGCGCGTTGTTCAGGGTGACGCCGCCGGTGTCCAGCCGCTTGGCCAGGGCCTCGGCGCGCTTGGCGTCGCGGCTCCACACGCTGCCGGCCAGGCCGTACGGCGAGTCGTTGGCCAGCCGGACGGCTTCCTCCTCGGAGCCGACCTTCATGATCGGCAGGGTGGGGCCGAAGGTCTCCTCGGTCATGCAGGCCATGTTGTGGTCCACGTCGACCAGCACGGTCGGCGCGTAGTAGTTGCCGACCTCGCCCCGGGTGCCGCCGGTGAGTACCCGTGCGCCCTTGGCCAGCGCGTCCTGCACGTGCTTGTCCACGATGTCCACCTGGGCCGGGGTGGCCATCGCGCCGATGTCGTTGGTGAAGCTGTGGTCGGTGTCGGTGCCCTGCCGAATCGCGGCGACCTTCTCCGACACCCGGGAAACGAACTCGTCGTAGATCCCTTCGTGCACGTACAGGCGCTCCACCGAGATGCACACCTGGCCGGCGTTGAACAGCCCGCCCCACACCGCGCCGTTCACCGCGCGGTCCAGGTCGGCGTCGTCCAGCACGATCATCGCGTCCTTGCCGCCCAGTTCCAGGCTGGCCGGGATGAGCCGCTCGGCCGCGCGAACCGCGATCGCCCGGCCGGTGCGGGTCGACCCGGTGAACTGGATCATGTCCACCTGGTCCACCACGGCCGCCCCGGTGGCGCCCAGCCCGGTGACGCACTCCAGCACGTGGGGGGCGCCGATCTCCTGCCAGCCGCGTGCGGCCTCGGACCAGGCGAGCGGGGTGACCTCGGACGGCTTGGACAGCACGGCGGCCCCGGCGGCCAGCGCGAACGGGATGTCCAGCAGCGGCATGGTCAGCGGGAAGTTCCACGGGGTGATCACGCCGACCAGCGGGTAGGGGCGGGCGTGCACCTTCAGCCGCTTGGTCTTGTTGAGCAGGCCGTCCGGCTTCACCTTCACGTCGGCCAGCCACTTGGGCGCGTGCTTGGCCACGTAGTTGATGATCTGTACGGCGACCACCGACTCGAACGAGGTGTCGCCCCAGGACTTGCCGCTCTCCTTCTGCACCAGATCGAGCAGCCGGCGCTCGTTGTCCATGATCCAGTCGAGCCACTGCAGCAGGTACTTGCAGCGCTGCTTGGGGCCGAGGTCCTCCCAGGCCGGCTGGGCCGCGCGCAGCCGGGCAGCGGCGGCGGCCACGTGGTCCGGGCCGTGCAGCGGCAGCCGGGCGGCCACGCTCCCGTCGATCGGGCTGCGCACCTCGAAGGTCTCGCCGGCGTCATGCGTGATGGGGCCTGACTGCGTCGTCGTCACGGCTGTCTCCCGGAAATGAGGTCGCGTTCGGATAAACCTAACAGTATTTGGTGTTGGGCGATATACTGCGATCCACGTACACCGTACTGCGCAGTACGCTTTTCGTGAAGATTAGAGAACGGCGTTCTCTGGCGTCACGCCTTAGAGCGTCCGGCAGGTGAGGGATTCGATAAGGGAGCGGCGATCCAGGTGGATGCATCGCAAGGCTGTGTCCAACTCGGAGGGAGGCATAGCGGAGCTATGTCGACCGACGACAACGCCGCGAGGCATTCGCCTGGGCGCCGCGAGCCGGATCCCTCACCTGCCGGACGCTCTTGGTGTTGCGCTGGTGAGTGAGCTGAACTTCGCCACCACCATCGAGGCGGTCGCCACGGCGGTGCCCGATCGGCCGGCCGTGGTGCACGGCGCCCGCCGGACCGACTACCGGGCACTGTTGGACCGGAGCCGAAGACTGGCCCGCTACCTGCACGATCACGGTCTCGGCTGCTTCGCGCCGCGCGCCTCGCTGGCCGGTCACCAGAGCGGCCAGCACTTCCTGGCGCAGTACCTGTACAACTCGCCGGAGTACCTGGAGGGCATGCTCGGCGGCTATTTGGCCCGGGTGGCGCCGTTCAACGTGAACTACCGGTACGTGCCCGAGGAGCTGCGTTATCTGCTCGCCGATGCGCGGCCGAGGGCGATCCAGTACCACGCCCGGTTCGCACCCGTGCTCGCCGCCGCGCTGGCCGGGCTGTCGGCCGAACGGCCGGTGTTGTTGCAGGTGGCGGACGATTCCGGCGAGCCGTTGCTGCCCGGCGCGGTGGACTACGAGTCGGCGTTGGCCTCGGTGCCCCCGTCGGTGCCGGCGGAGCCGTCGCCGGATGACGTATACGCTCTGTATACCGGCGGTACAACGGGGATGCCGAAGTGTGTGCTGTGGCGGCAGGCGGACGTGGCGGTGACCGGGGTCGGCCTGGTCAACCGGCGGGCCGGGCGGGAGTGGGACTCGGTAGCCGAGGTGGTCGGCGCGATCGGCCCGCGTGCGGGGCGGATGCTGCCGTGCGCACCGCTGATGCACGGCGCCGCGCAGTGGGGCGCGCTGCTCGCGCTGTGCACTGGCAACACCGTGGTGTTCCCGGACCAGGTGCACCGGTTCGACCCGGCCGGCGTGTGGGACGCCGTGGCCCGTGAGCGGGTCACCCAGATGTCCATCGTGGGGGACGCCTTCGGGCGCGCACTGGTGGACGAGCTGGCCCGGCATCCCCGGGATGTGTCGTCACTGAAGTTCCTGGTCAGCGGCGGTGCCGCGCTGCAACCCTCGGTGAAGGAGGGGTTGGCCTCACTGATCGGCGGACTGCGGCTGATGGAGACCATCGGCTCCTCGGAGACCGGGGTCCAGGGCGCCGCCGAGGGGGTGGACAAGTCCTTCCACGCCGACTCGCGGACCGTGCTGCTCACCGAGGACCGGTCCGGGTTCCTGGCACCGGGACACCCGGGCACCGGGTGGCTGGCGTCGCGGGGCCGGGTGCCGCTGGGCTACCTGGGTGACGAGGCGAAAACCTCCGCCACCTTCCCGGTGGTGAACGGCGAGCGGCTGTCCGTTCCCGGAGACCGGGCCCGGCTGCTCGCGGACGGCCGGGTAGAGCTGCTCGGGCGCGACTCGGTGACCATCAACAGCGGCGGCGAGAAGGTGTTCGCCGAGGAGGTGGAGGCGGCGGTGAAGCGGCACCCGGACGTCGCGGACGCGGTGGTGTGCGGCCGGCCGTCCGCCCGGTGGGGCGCCGAGGTGGTCGCCATCGTCGCCCCTCGGTCCGGTGCCACGCTTTCGGCCGACGCCCTGCTCGCCAACTGCGCGACCACGCTGGCCAGGTACAAGCTGCCCAAGGAGATCATCTTCGTGGACCGAGTGCAGCGCAGCCCCAGCGGGAAGGCCGACTACCGCTGGGCCGCCGCCCGCGCCCTACTGCGCGGGTAGCTGGTAGATCAGCTCATACCGGTTTCCGGCCATCACCATGTCATTGACCTCCACCGGCCGGTCCCCGCTGAACGCCACGCGGGTCACCGCAAGCACCGGGTAGCCGTACGGGATACCCAGGCTGGCGGCCTCGTCCGGCCGGGGCGGGCGGGCGCGCACCGCCTCCTCGAAATGGGTCAGCCGGTGTCCGAGCTCCTCCAGTCGGCCGTACACCCCACCGGTGCCGGTATCCGGCCGCTCGATCGCGGTACCCGATGCGATCGACGCCGGCAGGTACGACGTAGCGAGCTGAACCACCTGGTCATCGGCGCGCATCTGCCGGGACCGGACCACCACCGGGGCGTCGTTTTCCAGTTCGAGAAGGATCCGGATGCGGTCGTCCGCGGGCTGCTGGCTCACCTCGACGCTTACCTCGGCTCGCCAACCGCCCTCGGCCGCATCACTGAGAAACGCACCGCGGCCGGCGTCGCGTTCGGCCCGGGCCAGTCGATTCCTCGCCAGCCGGCGGACCAGCGGACGGTCGGCGACGTACCAACCCAGCCCGGGCCGGCTGGCCACCAGCCCCTCGGCCCTGAGCTGGTCGACTGCGTTCTGCACCGTCTGCCGGGCGACTCCCCAGCGGTCCATCAACTCGCGCGCGGTGGGCAGCGAGTCGCCGGGCCGGTACTGGCCGGCGGCGATAGCGCTGCGTAGGTCCTCGGCGATACGGACCCACGGTCTGGTTCGCGGCATTGACCGAGGCTATCTAGACACTCGTTGCCCGGAACGACCAACGTTATCTAGATAACTGGTAATCTAGATAACCATGCCGGAGTTTCTACTGGGTGGCTTCATCGGTGGTGTCGTCGCGGGCGGTCTGGTGTGGCTGGGCTCGGCGGACTGGGAGTACCTGCGCGCGTGCCGGCGCGGCAACCGCAATCTGCGTCGGTCGAAGGTGCAACCATTGGCTCGCGATGCCGGCGGTGGGCTCGGCTACGACGTGGTGATCTCGCGCCCGAACAGAACGCCGCGACGCTCAGGCGGATCCTCGATCGCTCGCGCCCGGCGAAAGCCTTTGCGCTGGTAGTAGGCGGCATCCCCGGGTTCTTCAGCCACGCATCCAGGTACCACCGAGGTCCGCCGATTCGGCCGCCGCCCGCGCCCTACTGGGCGGGTAGCACGGGAGCCAGGTTGTCCCAGCGGGAGGTCTGGCAGCCGTCGGTGCGGCGGAACGCGGCGTCCACGGGGCGCCCTCGCCAGCGGCCGGTGACCTGTGCGGTGGCCGGGCCGCCGTAGATCTGCGTGCACATCTGGTTGGCCGGTACCGGGGCGAACGGGTCGGCCATCCCGGCCAGGATGCGGCAGGCGCCGGCCGGGTCGGGGTGGTTACCGCCGGCCGGCTCGCAGGTCAGCCGGTGGGTTCCGTTCTGGCCGGGGACCGGGCTGCCGGTGACGGTGACCGTGAGCTCGTTGGCCGCCGACTCGCTCGCCGAGTCGGCCGAGGCGAGAGGGGCGACCAGGGCGGCGGCACCGGCTCCGGCCGCCATGCACAACGCCGTCAGCCACGCACCGCGAATGTTGATCCCCTCCCAAACCGATCTTGCTAGCCGCCCCCACGTTACGCGAACCCTCCGCAAGAAGCCCTCAGCATTCGGGTCACACCGGCCACCCTCGCCGCTGACCGGCCACTCGGGGCGGGGTGGCCTTGGGTGGTGGGTCAGGCCGGGGTGGGGGCCAGGAGGTTGGCGATCGTTTGGAGCGCCGCCTTATGGGGGGAGACGGCATCGCGGGCGGCGGCGTCGAGCAGGGTGGCGGTGCGCGCGCCGATCTGGGTGACCTGGCGTTCCGCGTCGGGTGGGAGCATTCCGTGCAGCTCCCGGGCGACCGTGTAGGCCACGCCGCCCGCGCTGGCCAGGTAGTCCGGCACCCAGGTGATGCCCCGCCGGTGGAGCAGTTCGGCCACCTGCTCCGCGGCGAGCTGGTTGTTGGCCGGCCCGACGATGGCGCGGCACCGCAGCCGAGGAACCAAGTCCGTGGTCAGCTGCCCGCCAAGGGCGGCCGGGACGAGCACGTCGGCCTCGGCAGTGAGGGCATCCACCGGGTCCGCCCAGCGGGCGCCCAGCTCGGCGGCCACCATCCGGCGGCCGGGATCGACGTCGGTCACCGTCAGCTCGGCCCCCGCGCCGGCCAGTGAACGCGCCAGATGCGATCCGACGTGCCCGAGCCCGACCACCGTGATCCGCCGCCCGGCCACGCCACCCCCTTGCTCTGCGTCAGGAAACGCAACGTTGAGGGGCCCGTACAGATGCCGCAGCGTGGCATCCAGCGCGGCCAGCACACCGGCGGCGGTGTGCGGCGAGGAATCCCCGCTGCCGCCGTACGACTCCGGCCGGCACCACACGTTGCCGGTGCGCTCGCCGATCGTGATCATGTCGTCCGGCGAGGTGCCGACGTCCGGGCCGACGATGTACCGGCCGCCCAGCGACTCGACCAGGTCGCCGGCGTCGGCCAGCAGGTCGGCCCGCGCGGACCGGCCGAGCGGCAGGTCCGGCGGTACGGCCAGCACGGTCTTGCCGCCGCCGCAGGGCAGCCCGGCCGCCGCGTTCTTGATCGTCATCCCCTCGGCGAGCCGGAGCGCGTCGGCCAGCCCGTCCCGCCAGTCCGGGTAGCGCCACAGCCGGCAGCCGCCGATCGCCGGCCCGAGCCTGGTGGAGTGGATCGCCACGATGACCGGAATTCCGGAGCGCTCGCCCCGGCGCAGCACCACCTGGTCGTGCTCGAGCATCTCGTCCCCTTCCCGCGTTCCCGTCGACACCGAAAAACTAGGAAGAACGACGGCCGGATGGCGCAGAGTCCGAACAAAATTCGGCCGGGAGGGGAGAATATTGGCCATGGACGCCATTGATTCGGCGCTGGTGGCCGAACTCCAGCGCGACGCCCGGCAGACCAACCGAGAGCTGGCTCGCGCCGTCGGTGTGGCGCCGTCCACCTGCCTGGAACGGGTGCGCCTGCTGAGCCAGCGCGGCGTGCTGCGGGGCTACACCGCCCGGGTTGACCTGCCCGCGCTCGGCCGGCGGGTGCAGGCGCTGGTCACCGTGCAGGTGCGGCCGCTGAACCGGGCCGTGATCGACGACTTCCACGACTCGGTGCTCGGCCTGCCCGAGGTGCTGGCGGTGTTCGTGCTGGCCGGCGGCGACGACTTCCTGCTGCACGTGGCGGTGGCCGACGTCGAGCACCTGCAGGCTTTCCTGCTGGACCGGCTGAGCAAGCGGCGGGAAATCGCCAGCTTCCGCTCCTCGGTGATCTTCCAGCACACCGCGACCGAGGTGGTCACCGCGCTGGCCGAGGAACCGCTGGCCCCGCCGCGCAGCCGGGTCGGCCGCCGAGGGCCGGAAACTCGGTCGCGTTGATCGTCAGCTTCTGGCAGCCTCGCGGTATGACCACTTTCTATTGACCCACATCGCTGAACACCCGATCGCCGCTGCGGCTGCTGCTGTCACTGCTGCGCGCGATGCCGGGCACGCTGGCCACCGCGATGGCGTTCGGCGTGCTCGCCGCGCTGCCGGCCGCGCTGATGCCGTTGGCCATCGGTAAGGCGATCGACGCCGCGCTCGGCCAGAAGGCCGGTCCGGGGAGCGAGCCGGAAGAGGACATCCTCGGCGAACTGCTGGGCGTGGGCGCGTGGGGTTTCGGCGGGTCGCTGATCACCTGGGTCACCGTGATCGTGTTGCTCGGCGTGGTGCAGGTGATCAGCCTGGGGCTGGCCGAGTACCACTCCGGCATGCTGTGGATCCGCTCGGCGGTCCGGGTGCAGCGGGAGGTTCTCGCGCACGGCACCCGGGTGGGCGCCGCGCTGCCCCGCAAGATCCGCTCCGGCGACGTGGTGGCCATCGGTTCCACCGACGTCTACTCCATCGGCGGCGCATTCGAGGTGCTCGGTCGTACCGTCGGGTCTCTCCTGGCGTTCGTGCTGGTGGCCGCGCTGTTGTTGGCCCGCAGCCCGTTGCTGGGGGCGGTGGTGTTGATCGGTGTGCCGATCGCCACCGCCGGCCTGGCACCACTGCTCGGCCCGCTTCGTCGGCGGACCGAGGAGCACCGGGAACGGGTCGGCGACGCGACGACCATCGCCGCCGACATCGTCTCCGGGCTGCGCATCCTGCGCGGCATTGGCGGCGAGCGGCGGTTTGCCGACCGGTTCGCGGAGACCAGCCAGCGGGTGCGGCACGCCGGCGTGGCGGCCGGGCGGATCGACGCCTGGCTGTCCGGTATCGAGGTGTTCCTGCCCGGCCTGGTCACCGTGGCGGTGATCTGGCTCGGCGCCCGGTTGGTGCTGGCCGGGGAGCTGAGCGTGGGTGAACTGGTCGCGTTCTACGGGGTGGCGGCGTACCTGGTCATCCCGGTGTCCACCGCGACCAGTGCGGCCCACGTGGTCAGCGAGGCACTGGTCGCGGGTGGCCGGGTGATCAAGGTGCTCAGCCTGGAACCGACGCTGAGCAGCCCGCAACATCCGTCCCCACTGCCGGTGGGCCCGCTGGGCCTGCACGACCCGGAGAGCGGGCTGCGCTGCGCGCCGGGCGCGCTGACCGTGGTGCGCACGAACGGTTCGGCCGAGGAGTTGGCCGACCGGCTGGGCCGCTACACCGACTCCGAGGTGGCCATCCACGGCGGACTGCCGCTGCGCGAGGCCGACCTGGCCGAGGTGCGGCGCCGGATCCTGGTGGCGCACAACCAGGATGTGCTGTTCTCCGGCCGGCTGCGCAACGAGGTGCGGCTCGGTTCGCGGGTGAGCCTGGACGAAGCGCTCTGGGCGGCCGACGCCTCGGACGTGGTTGCCGGGTTGCCCGACGGCCTGGAGGAGAAGCTGATCGAGCGCGGCCGGCAGCTGTCCGGTGGCCAGCGTCAGCGGTTGATGCTGGCCAGGGCGCTGACGGCGGATCCGGATGTACTGGTGCTGGACGAGCCCACCTCGGCGGTGGACGCGCACACCGAGGCGCGTATCGCCCGCCGGGTGGCCCACCTGCGCCGGGGACGGACCACGGTGGTGATCAGCCGTAGCCCGTTGTGGGCGTCGGTGGCCGATGCAACCGAAGAACACTAGCGCGGAACGCGCTGGCCGAGTACGCGCCCAGTTAGGCGCGTGCGGGAGAACCAGCGCGGAACGCGCTGGCCGAGTACGCGCCCAGTTAGGCGCGGGCGGGAGAACCAGCGCGGAACGCGCTGGCCGAGCCTGCGGGAGGCATGAGTCATGAAGCAACGGAAGACCGTGCTGCCGCTGGCCGGCAGCCGGGAGGTGCGGGCCTGGGTGTGGCGGGTGGCCACGGCCAACCGAGGTGCGTTCGCCGCGATGCTGGTGCTGTTCGTGGCGGCGACCTCGGTCGGCCTGGCCGGGCCGTGGCTGCTCGGCCAGCTGGTCGAGTCGGTGCGGCGCAATACCGCCGCCACCACGGTCGACCTGATCGCGCTGGCGTTCGTCGGCGTGCTGCTGGTCGAGGCGCTGCTGCGGCGGTGGGCCCGGTTCGTATCCGTGGTGTTCGGCGAGCGGCTGCTGGCGCAGGCCCGAGAGGACCTGGTGAGCCATGCGGTGCGGCTGCCGCTGGACACCGTGGAGCGGGCCGGCACCGGCGAGCTGCTCGGCCGGGCCACCTCGGACGTCGACAAGCTGGACGAGGGCCTGCGCCAGGCCGCGCCGGAGATCCTGGTGGCGTCGTTCACGGTGGTGTTGACCGTGGTCGCCATGCTGCTCAACTCGCCCCTGCTGGCGCTGGGCGGATTGGTCTCGGTGCCGGTGCTGGTCCTGGTGACCAGGTGGTACCGGCCGCGCGCGGTGCCCACCTACGAGCGCACGCTGGCCGGCTGGGCGGCGATCCACGCCAGCACCCACGAGACGGTCACCGGCGGGCGCACGGTCGAGGCGCTCGGCTTGGCCGAGCGCCGGCGCGTGCACCACGAGCGCACCATCCGGGTGGCCAGCACCGGCGAGCGGCGGCTGGCCCGGTTGTGGTCCGGCTTCCTGGTCGGGCTGGAGACGGCCGCCGTGCTTCCGGTGGTGGCGCTGTTGCTGTTCGGCGCCTGGCTGTACTCGCGTGGGC
Source organism: Actinospineispora eucalypti (assembly GCF_039543365.1). NCBI lineage: Bacteria > Bacillati > Actinomycetota > Actinomycetes > Pseudonocardiales > Pseudonocardiaceae > Actinospineispora > Actinospineispora eucalypti. The sequence goes on along the minus strand of NZ_BAABJP010000001.1, from coordinate 64,707 downwards.
TGGTCGGCATCGGCGAGTTGACGGCGGCCGTGCTGTACGCCAGGGCGCTGGCCGAACCGGTGAACGAGGTGCTCGGCTGGATGGACGAGCTCCAGGTGGGGCGGGCCGCGCTGCGTCGGGTGCTCGGCGTCGGCCTGGTCCCGCCGGACACCGGGGACGACTCGCTGCGCCCGAGTGGCGGGGCGATCCAGGTGCGCGATGTGTCGTTCGGCTACCGGCCGGACCGGGACGTGCTGCGCGAGGTGTCCCTGGACGTCCGGCCGGGCGAGCGGATCGCCGTGGTCGGGCCGTCCGGGGCGGGCAAGTCCACGCTGGGCCGGCTGCTGGCCGGCATCAACGCGCCGCGCACCGGTCAGGTACTGGTCGGTGGGGTACCGATCAGCGCGCTGCCACTGGAACGCCGGCGCCAGGAGGTGGTGCTGGTGACCCAGGAGCAGCACGTGTTCTCCGGCACCCTGCGGGACAACCTGGTGCTGCCCAGGGACGCCACGGACGACGAGCTGTGGCAGGCCCTGGGCGTGGTCGGCGCGGCCGCCTGGGCCCGCGCGCTGACCTCGCCCGGCCGGGACGGCGCCGATTCGGGCACCGGCCTGGACGCCAACCTGGGCACCGGCGCGGAGAGCGTGCCGCCGGCGGTGGTTCAGCAGCTGGCGCTGGCCCGGCTGATCCTGGCCGACCCGCACACCCTGGTGCTGGACGAGGCCACGTCACTGATCGATCCCAACGCGTCCCGCGAGCTGGAAAGCTCACTGGCCGCGGTGCTGCACGGGCGCACGGTGATCGCCATCGCGCACCAGCTCCACACCGCGAGGGACGCCGACCGCGTGATCGTGATGGAGGACGGCCGAATCGTGGAAGAGGGACCGCACGCAAGCTTGATCGCCGCCAACGGCCCCTACGCGCACCTCTACCGCGCCTGGTCCGGCACCCAACACCCCGATTCGGTCACAGCAGCACCCTGATTCAGTCGGTTCAGCAGGGTGGTTCGGTCGCTTCAGCACCCTGGTTCGGTCGGTTCAGACCCGGGGGCCGGCGGATGGTGGGGCGGTGAGGTCGTTTCGGTCCTCACCGCCCAGTTCGCGGGCGACGAAGTCCTCGATGTGGAACAGGTTGTCACCGGCCCGGTCCACCACGGTGAGCAGCGTGGACATGGAGGCGACCTCTTCCACCTGCTCCTTGAGGAACCATTGCATGAACTGTTCGCCCAGGTAATCACCCTGGTCCCGGGCGGTCTTGGCCAACGTGGTGATCTCGTCGGTAACCAGGCGCTCCTGGTCCAATGCCAGCTTCACCACGTCGTGCACCGAGCTGAAGTCGTTCCGAATCTCGCCGATTCCCGGGATGCGTGCCGGCAGACCGTTGTCCAGTAGGTAGCGCACCATGCTCATGGCGTGGTTGCGCTCCTCGAGTGCTTGCGCATAGAAGTGTGCGGCCAGCCGAGGCAGGTCCTGCCCGTCCAGCCATACCGCGACGGCGGTGTACTGCTGGGATGCGGTGAACTCGCTGCGAATCTGGTCAAGAAGCAGCTCGGGAAAACTCGGCATGGGAAAGACAATAGGTGTCGCACGTCCTCCGGGTGGCGGATTCCTGTCACGTCCGGACGACCGCTCGGCGACGTAGCGCGGGCACCGCCAGCAGTATGAACAGGAGACCACCGAACCGGCCCAACGGAATCAGGGGTCCGGTAATCGCCACCAGCGGAGCGGCCAGGTTGACCACCGACAGAAGCCCCAGCCCGGCAAACCCGAGACCGAGCGTGGTCAGCCACCCGGGCAGACGGCCACTCAGCCGGCCGGCCACGGCCAGCGTGCCCAGCAGCGCCGACAACGCGACCACGTGGGCCGGCCCGCCGACCAGGAACGCCAGGTAGAACACGGTGGCAACCAGGTTCCCGTCGCCGGTGGCCGCCGCGACCGAAGCGGTGCTCACCAGTGCGGCCGACAACAAGAGTGTCCCCGCCGCGACCGCGCCCGCGGCGGTGAGCTGTGCCGAAGGGCGACCGGTGAAGGTGCGCGCCAGCCCGGCGGTGAAAGCCAGCAGCGGGATCGCCGCCAACCCCTGGCCGATCGCGTTCGCCGCGACCGCCGCCGAGTTGACGGCGAAGAACTCGAGCACCTCTTGCGTCGGGGTCGCCGGGGTCGGCCACCCGGCTTTGGCCAGGGCGAAACTCCCCACCAAGCCAACCAGGAAGACCACTACGAACCCGAAACCGGCGAACAACCGTGGGTCCGACCGCCGTTCGACGTGCACCGTTTCAGCCATACCGCCAAGAGTGGCGATCCGGTGCCCCGAGCGCGTCCTCCCCGGGGCGCAACGGCGACTACCGCCCCGGGCGTACCGCGTGGGGCGACTACCGCCCTGGGCGTACCGCATGTTTCACGTGAAACATCCGTTCGAACACGAGCTCGTACAAATCAGGCTTTCAGCGCGTCCAAGGTCTCCAGGTCGTCGGCGGCCGTGCAGACGCGCCGCACCGTCTCCATGACGATGTCCCTCGGCTGGTAGTCGGGCTGGAGCGGGTGCCGGCCCAGGGTGCCCAGCCACATGAACATGGCGTGCGGCATCTGCTGGCGGTAGGCCAGGAACGCCTCCTCGGGCGAGGGCGGCTCGATCCCGGCTTCGGCCAGGCGCTGACCGTGCCGCGCGACCAGGTCTTTCTCCCACTCGCGGCGGTCTTCCGGGGTCAACCCGGAGGACAGCGCGTAGGCCAGGTCGCGCGCCCAACCGCCCTGTACCACGCACTGCCAGTCGCACAGCCCCATGGCGCCGTCCTTGGTGACGTACCAGTTCCCGGGGTGCACATCCGAGTGCAGCATGGTCTGCGGGCCGGAGATGTTGATCTCCAGGGAACGCATCAGCGCGGCCGGAACCTCGTGCCGGCGGTCGTACAGCCGGGCGGGAATGACGTGCCTGCCCCGGTCGAACCCGGACATGATGCGCTTGGTGGCGCCGATGGTCACGTTCAGCGTGGCCATGAAGTCGTAGGAGTTCCATAGCCAGCTGCCGTACATGCGCTGCAGCGGTGCGCCCCAGAACTTCACGTGCAGGGCGGCCAGCGTGTCCACCACGCCCTCGGCCATCTCCCGGGTGAGCTTGCGGGTCAGGATGGTGCCGAACTCGGCGCCCAGGGTGGCCGCGATGTCGTCCACGATCAGCATCTGCCGGTTGGAGATGGGGTCGTAGGCGGAGTACCGGGTGGGCGGCGCCTCGATTTCCAGCTGGGGCCGCACCAGGGCGTAGAAGTTTGCCTCGATCCGGCTCAGTCCGGCCGCCGCCGAAACCAGCCGGGTCTTGAAGTTCGGCCCGGACTTGGTGAAGAACCGGTACGGCAGGTCCTTCCCGGCCTCGTTGTACTGCACGGTCAGCCACCGCCGCGACGAGGTGCCGTCGTCCCGTTTGCCCAGCTCATGGCCGACCACTCGGGCACCCGGGACGTCGTCACAGAGCGCCAGGGTGAGCCATTCGTCGGTGATGGCCTCCGGAGTGGGAGGCACCTGGCGCAGGTTGACCGGTCGCGGCTTGGTCAGCCGTTCCTTGGCCACGTGGTACGCGATCCGCCCGGTGAGAGCGGCCAGCTCGAGTCGACTGCCCATGGCCGAGGAAGATAGCAGGTGCTGTACAGCGCGCGCCCAGGGACGCCACAAATCAGCGCAAGGTGACCTGGCGCCCGATGATGGAGTCACGAGCCCGGCGCTCGGCGTCGGTCACCGGCGAGCTGTCCAGGGACACCAGGGCCGAACCGAGCCGGTTGGCGAACGCCTCGGCCGGCGCCGACCACTCCTTGACGTGCATCTCCTTGTCGACGTCCCACACCGGGACCAGCAACCCGTGCGCGCGGAACGCGCCGACGAACCGCGAGCCTTCGCCCAGGTCCAGTTCCTCGCGGGCGAGCAGCCGGGCCAGCGCGGGCAGCAGCCGGTCCTCCGGCTCCGGCCGCAGCCAGCGGATGTGCGCCTTCTCGCCAGTGTCGGTCCAGTACGCGGAGCGAACCCCGTCGGCGCGCACCAGGTCGGTTGGCATGATGACGCTGTTGGCCCGCTCCAGCGTGGCCGTCATCTCCGGGGTGGCCTCCGTGCCCGGGTCCAGCCACCAGCTGAAGTCGGTGTGCACGGTGACGTCCAGTGGGGCGTCGGCCACCAGCAGATCCTGCAGCCGGACCGGGTCGCCGAGTGCCGCGCCGGCCACCGGCAGCTGCTCGCCCGGCTCGGCGGTCAACGCCCAGCGCAGCGCGCGGCCAAGGTCGGTGGAGATGTCCCCGGTACGGGTCTGCACCTGCATGCCGATCAGTGCCTCGCCGTTGCCGCGCACCAGAGCCGCCGAAGCGTTCGGCAGCACGGTGGCGACCTGCGCGGTCCGGCCGGCGGCCAGCTTCTTGCCGGCGTCGGCCAGGGTGAGCGGCGCCAGCGCGGACGGCACGAACTCGCGCATCGCGATCAGGTCCGGCGCGGCGGCCAGGTCGCGGAACGGGTCCAGCACGATCACGTCGTCGCCGGCGCCGTGGCAGGCCTTGTAGCGCTTGCCGGAGCCGCACGGGCAGGGCTGGCGCGGGTTGGGCCCGGCCGTCGCGTCGGCGGCCTTGCGCTGCGGGGACTTCCTGGTCTTCTTACTCATCGCGGCAACCGTATCGAACCGGGTTCAGCGGGCGGCGACGGGAGCGCGCACGCTCACCACCACCGGCAGGGGGATCTCCTGGGGCGGGTTGACCAGCGCGGTCAGCCAGAGCACGACGCGGGCGGTGACGAACGCGAGTGCCGTGGCGAACAGGTTCACGAACACGTGCAGGAGCACGCCGTCGGCGGCGGCCTGTACCCCGGACCGGAACAGCCAGATCACGGCGAACACGCCGAACACCACGTTGCCGATCCACAGGCCCCACCACACCAGCAGCAGCCGGCTGGGCCGGGGACGCTGGCTGGCCGGGTGGCGCAGCGCCGCGTGCTCCGCCTCGACCAGCACCGAACCGGGCACGGTCAGGTTCAGGCCGGGGACCAGCCAGCCGAGCAGCATGGCCCGGCGACTGCGCGACCCCTTGACCCCGGCGCACTCGTTCGCCGCCGACACCGCCCGAGGCAGCCAGGCCAACAGGAAGTAGGCGCCGACCAGCACGGACGTCACCGTGCACACCCACGCCGAGGCATGCTGGAAGGCGTCCGAGGCGGCCACCTCGGCGGCGTTGAGCGCGTCGGCCCGGCTGCGCAGCAGCAGGATGTACCGCCAGAGCTCGGCGATCGCGGCCAACCCGGCGAGCAGGCTCAGGCCGCGCAGCAGCGGCACCAGCAGCCCGGCGTGCTTGGCCGCAGCCGCGCCGTCGGCGCCGGGTGAGTCGTCCCGTTCCCGGCGGCGTTGCGGCTGGGCGACACCCCCGGCCTGCGCGGGCGCCATCGCGCCCTGCTCCGATGCCTTCTCGCCGACCCACGGCAACGCGGGGAAGCCCCATTGCGGAGTGCCCCGGTAGCGGGGCGGACCGGCGTAGCGCGGGGTGGGCACCCGGGCCGGCGGATAGCCGCCCGGGGGAGGCGGCGGCACCGCGACCCACTGCATGGGCACCAGGAACTGGCCGCAGTGCGCGCAGAAGGCGCCGCTCTGCTGGTCGACCGGCCGCGCGGGTTGGGCCAGCCCGCAACGTGGGCAGTTCATCGGCTCAGATCACTTGCGGCGCGTCCGGGCCTTCGCCGGCCAGCGGCTTGCCCGCCGCCGCCCAGGCCTGCATGCCGCCCTCCACGTTCACCGCCGGGTAGCCCTGGCCTACCAGGTACTGAACCACACGCCCGGATCTCCCGCCGGACCGGCAGATCACGTACAGCGGGTCCTGGTCCTCGGGCAGCTCGTGCAGCCGATTGCCCAGCTCGGACATCGGCAGGTGTACCGCGTCCGGGGCGTGCCCGGCGGCCCATTCGTCCGCCTCGCGCACGTCCACCGGGCGGGCGCCCGCCGGCAGCTCACCCACCAGTACCGAAGGCACCTGACCACTGTTCACACCGGCACCCTACCCACCACCCCCGTCAGCCCGCGGTAAAGAGCCGCCCGCGGTAAAGAGACGAAAGCCCCGGCACCGTGAGCGGGCCGGGGCTTTCGTCGAAGAAACGGCGTCAGTGCGCGGCGGTGGAGCGCTCCGAGCCGGCGCCGGTCAGCGAGCGGACCTCCATCTCGGCGTAGCGGCGGATCGACTCGGTCTCCCGTCCGCCGATGTAGGTGCCCACGATGCCCAGCACGAACGACAGCGGGATGGACACCAGGCCCGGGTTGGACAGCGGGAACCAGTGGAAGTCCACGCCCTTGATCATCGGCGTCTTCCCACCGGACACGGCCGGCGAGAACACGATCAGCACCACACAGGAGATCAGCCCGCCGTAGATGCTCCACAGTGCGCCGGTGGTGTTGAACCGCCGCCAGAACAGCGAGTAGAGGATGGTCGGCAGGTTCGCCGAGGCGGCCACCGCGAAGGCCAGCGCGACCAGGAAGGCGATGTTCTGCCCGTTGGCCAGGATGCCGCCGACGATGGCCACCAACCCGATCACCAGCGCGGTCCGCCGCGCCACCCGGACCTCGGAGTCCGGCTCGGTGTTGCGCTTGAGCACGTTCGCGTAGACGTCGTGCGCGAAGGAGGCCGACGCGGTGATGGTCAGGCCGGCCACCACGGCCAGGATCGTGGCGAAGGCGACTGCCGAGATGAGCCCGAGCAGTACCTCGCCGCCCAGCTCGTAGGCGAGCAGCGGGGCCGCCGAGTTCGCCCCACCGGGTGCGGCGGTGATCGTCGCCGGACCCACCAGCGCGGCCGCGCCGTAGCCCAGGACCAGGGTGAACAGGTAGAAGATGCCGATCAGCCAGATCGCCCACACCACGGAGCGGCGGGCTTCCTTGGCGCTGGGCACGGTGTAGAACCGCATCAGGATGTGCGGCAGGCCCGCGGTGCCCAGCACCAGGGCCAGGCCCAGCGATACGAAGTCGATCTTTGCGGTGTTCGAGACGCCGTACTGGAGGCCGGGCCCGAGGATCTTCTCACCGTTCTTCGGGCTCTGCGCCACGGCCTCGCCGAGCAGCCCGGAAAGGTTGAACCCGAACTTGCCCAGCACCCACGCGGTCATCACGGCGGCGCCGACCAGCAGCAGCGTGGCCTTGATGATCTGCACCCAGGTGGTGCCCTTCATGCCGCCGACCAGCACGTAGACCACCATCAGGATGCCGACCACGGCGATCACGGCGGACTGGCCGTCGAAGAAGGTGGACTTGTCGTCGTTGATGCCGAGCAGCAGGGAGATCAGGCCGCCCGCGCCGGCCATCTGGGCCAGCAGGTAGAAGAACGAGACCACCAGGGTGGACACCGCCGCCGCCGCGCGCACCGGGCGCTGCCGCATGCGGAACGACAGCACGTCGCCCATGGTGAACTTGCCGGTGTTCCGCAGCAGCTCGGCGACCAGCAGCAATGCCACCAGCCAGGCCACCAGGAAGCCGACCGAGTAGAGGAAGCCGTCGTAGCCGTTCAGCGCGATCGCGCCGGCGATGCCGAGGAACGAAGCGGCGGAGAGGTAGTCACCGGCGATGGCCACGCCGTTCTGTGTCCCGGTGAACGCCCGTCCGGCCGCGTAGTAGTCGGAAGCGGTGCGGTTGCTGCGCCCGACGTAGAACACGATGACCAGGGTGACCAGCACGAATACCAGGAAGATACCGATGTTGAGTATCGGCTCGCCAACCGTGGCCGAGCCGCCGGCCTGAGCCAGAAACGTGCCGTTCACTCGTCTTCCTCCCCGCCCTCGAGCTGGCGGCGAAGCCGCTCGGCGCCCGGATCCAGATGTTTGTTCGCGTACCGGACGTACACCGTGGTGATCAAGAAAGTGCTGACGAACTGGAGAAGTCCGATAACCAGTCCGACGTTGATGTTGCCCAGCAACTTGATCGACATGAATTCCGGCGCGTAGGCGGCCAGCAGTACGTAGAGCAGGTACCAGATCAGGAATGCCGCGCTCATCGGAAAGACGAAGCCGCGGAGACGTTTCCGCAGCTCACGGAATTCCCCGCTGGCTTGGATCTCCTGGAACGTCGTTCCCGGGTTGGACGCAGAACCGGTTGTCGTCACGAGACTTCCCCTCACGGACACCGTCGACCGAGAGTCGGAACCTTATGACAGTCTTGAGATTGTTGCCAATCGGCCCCCGGTGGGTTGCCGGTTTGTCGGCATCAATCGTTTTCGTTGAGCTTCCGGGCCCGGTCCTGGCTCAAACCCAGCCGCTCCGGTGCGTGCAGACGCAGCATCAGGCGGGAGACGTCCGGCAGCACCCGTGACTTGGTCATCCGGCTGACCACGATCATGGTCGCGAAGCCGAGCGGCACGGTGATCAACGCTGGGCGTTCGAAGAACTGCCCGAGGGCACCGCCGGGGTGCAGGCCGAACAGGAACAGGGTGACCGCGCCGGCCGAGCTGATCCCGCCGACCAGCAGCCCGGCCACGGCGCCGTAGTCGGTCAGCCGGTGCCACCAGATGCCCAGTAGCAGCAGCGGGCAGAAGGTGGACGCGGCCACCGCGAAGGCCAGCGCCACCGTCTGGGTGAAGTCCAGCCGCGAGGCGACCAGGGCCAGCGCCAGTGGCACCGCGCCGGCCAGCACGGTGGCCACCCGGAAGTCCCGCACCCCGCCCTTGCGGAACAGCGAGGGGCTGGTGGCGAGCACCCCGGCCACACCGACCACCAGGCCGGACGCGGTGGAGAGGAAGGCGGCCCAGGCGCCGGCCGCGACCAGTCCGGCGAGCAGCGTCGGCGCCAGCCCGTCGCCCAGAGCGGCCTGGGGCAGCAGCAGCACGGCGGCATCGGTGTCCCCGCCGACCAGCAGCTGCGGCACGTAGAGCCGGCTCAGCGCGCCGAGCAGCGTGGGCATCAGGTAGAACGCCCCGAGCAGGCCGAGCACCACCACCGTGGTGCGGCGGGTGGCCCGGCCGTCCGGGTTGGTGTAGAAGCGCACCAGCACGTGCGGCAGCCCCATGGTGCCCAGGAACGTGGCCATGATCAGCGAGTAGATGCTGAGCAGCTGGTTGTCCGCGTCCCCGGAAAGCGGGGTGAGCCAGCTGGAGTCCCGGATCGGGGTGCCGGCCGGCACCGGCACCGGGGTGCCCGCGCCGAAGGTCAGCAGGCTGCCCTCCCGCACCTCATGCACCCCGGGGCTCCAGCGCACCAAGCCCCGGACGTCCCGGTTGTCCACCACGCCGTCGGCCACGAAGCTGACCGGCTGGGAGACCTGCAGCAGCACGTCGGTCTTGATGTTCACCGTGGTCTCGTGCGGGAACTGCGGCGGCGCCGGCCGGTTGTACGGCCGGTGGTCGCTGCCGACGAATACCAGCAGCACGATGGCGGGCACGGTCAGCGCGGTCAGCTTCAACCAGTACTGGAAGGCCTGCACGAAGGTGATCGAGCGCATGCCGCCGAACATCACCGTGGCGATCACGATCAGCCCGGCGGCCACCACACCGCTCCACGCGGGCAGCTGGGGCACCACGGTGGCCACGGTGAGCCCGGCGCCCTGCAGCTGGGGGAGCAGGTACATCCAGCCGATGACCAGCACGAACACCGTGCACACCCGCTGCACGACCGGACTGTGCAGGCGGAAGTCGGCGAAGTCCGGCACGGTGTACGCGCCGGACCGGCGCAGCGGCGCGGACACGAACAGCAGCAGCGCCAGGTAGCCGGCGGTGAAGCCGACCGGGTACCAGAGCGCGTCCGGCCCGTCCTTCAGGATCAGCCCGGCGATGGAGAGGAAGGACGCGGCGGACAGGTACTCGCCGGAGATCGCGCTGGCGTTGGCGGTCGGTCCCACGGTGCGCGAGGCGACCAGGAAGTCCGACGTGTTGCGGGCGAACCGGACCCCGAATGAGCCGATCACCGTCGAGGCCACCGCGACGACCGCGATGAACGACAGCGCCACCACGGCACTCTGACTCATGACCACACACCCTACGACCAGGCACCGTGCGGCGGGCAGGTGCCGGTCGGATCAGCTCTGGATATGGTCCGCGAAGACCTGCTCGAGCCGGTCGGCCGAGCGCGAGTACATCCAACCGAGCCCGAGCAGGAACGGGTAGGCCAGCCCGCCGAGCAGCAACCACGGCAGGCGGATGCCGAACAGCTCGAACCGGCCCAGGATCGGGAAGATGTGGAACATCGCGGGCAGTGCGCCGAGCGTGATCAGTGCGATGCCCCCGATGCGCAGCGCCAGCGCGAGCTGCGAGCGGATCAGGCTGTTGGTCAGCACCTCGCCGACCTGGGTGAGCTCCTGCACGTCCACCACGGTGCGCACCGGTCGGGCGTGCCCCTTGCGGGAGGAGAGCACCACCCGGACCCGCTTGCCCGGCGGGTAGGTGCTGCTGTCCTCGGTGGGGGCGTAGAGGCCACCGGCCACCCGGGTGATCGGCGGAGGCGGCGGGACCTCGTCCTCCCGCTCGCGGCCCCGGTCGAACGGCTCGGACTCCGGCCGCGCCGGCATCGGGCGTTCCGTGGGGTCCTGCCGGACCCGGGAGAAGACGTCGGTTACCGCAGTTGGGGAGACCAGGCCCGGGCTGTTCATCGAGTGCTTGGGCACGTAGTCCAACCGGGGCCCGCCCGCCTGCGGAGCGGCCCCGTCCCTTCGCGCGTGCCGGCCGCCGCTCCCGATGGAACGGGACACGGTGCCGGACCCGTCGCCGCCGGCCGGGCTCGGGTTCGGGTTGGCGGGCGTGGGTGGCTCGCCGTCGGAACTCTGGGCGGCGGCGGGCTGCATCACGGGCTGTTGTGCGGCCGGAACCGCTACCGGGACCGCCGCCGGGACGGGGAAGGCCGGCTGGATGGTCGGCAGTGGGCCGCTCGGGTGCTCGGCCACCGGGACCTGCTCGCCCGAGGAGACCCGTTCGGCCGCTGGGATCGGCTCGACCGGGAACACCGGCTGTTCGACCTGAGCCGCGTACTCGACCGCGACGGGGTGCTCGTCGGGGGACGGGGCCTTGGGCGCCGGCACGGTGCCCTCGGCGATCCGCCGGTGCAGCTCGCGACGCATCGTGTCGGTGGCGGTCGGCGAGAGCGGGGCGTCCGCCGAGCCGGGCCCGGGGTCGGTATCCCCGTCACGTGCCCCGGGACCGCGATCCCGGTACGGCGGGTAACCGGTCGGATACTCCTCGGAGTTCATCACGTCCCTCGGGGCGTGCCTTCGTCGGTCAGCGCTGGCTCCAGGCCTGCTTGGTGGCCCGGACCAGCCGGTCCTTCAGCTCCCGGGTGTGCCGCCGGCTGACCGGCAGCTCAGCGGTCTCCGGCCCGGTGCCGATCCGCACCACATAACCCGACCCGGACAGCCGCAGCTCGGTGACCAGCGGCAACGACACCAGGTAGGAGCGGTGGATCCGCACGAACCCGGCATCGCGCCAACGGTCCTCGAGCACCGACAGCGGGATGCGGACCAGGTGGCTCTTGTTGTCGTTGGTGTGCAACCGGGCGTAGTCGCCCTGCGCCTCAACGTAACGCACGGCGGACCGGGGCACCAGCTTTGTCGTTCCGGCCAGCTCGACCGGAATGACCTCGTCGTCGCCGGGACCGGCGTCCGAGGTGCTGCCGTCCGGGCCGGTGACCACGCGCGCGGACAGTATCCGGTCCAGCGAGTTGCGCAGGCGCTCCGAGCGCAGCGGCTTGAGCAGGTAGTCCACCGCGCCGACCTCGTAGGCGTCCACCGCGCGGTCGTCGTGCGCGGTCACGAACACCACGGCGGGTGGCACCGACATGTTGGAGAACACCCGGGCCAGCTCCAGGCCGTCCAGCCCGGGCATGCGGATGTCCAGGAAAACCACGTCGACGTCGGTGCTGCGGGCGATCGGCGCGCCGGTGACCGGGTGCACCGGTACCGGCCCGTGCCCGACGTGACCGGCCCCGGCGTCCCGGGGGCGTTCCCGGGTGGACAGCAGGCGCAGCGCGTCGTTCGCGTTGGACGCGGTCAGCACTGTGCCGATCCGCTGGTCCTGGCCGAGCAGGTACTCGAGCTCGTCCAGCGCGGGCTTCTCGTCGTCCACCGCCAGGACGACCAGCCCGCCAGAGCTGTCTGTGCTGTTCACGATCTCCTCATCCTGCTCTACCGCTCCGGTGCCGATAGCTTACGGAATGGCTATCCATTATCTCACCGGGTTCACTTGCTCTGTCGAATCCTGGCGGTTCCGCCAAGTTCACATGTTGACGGTGATTCTGGCCGAGTGCCAGGCCTGATGACGTTTTCGCCACTCCCCTTATCGGGGGTTACCGCAAAAACGCCGTTACTCAGGGGTACCTAAGTGTCGTGGAAACGAGGTCTCTCACCCGTCTTCGGTGCCCAGCCGGCGCCTCGCGGCGTTGTCGTCGTCGCACGTAGCTCCGCTACGCACTCCTCCTCCGCCTTGCGACGCATCCGCCCGGAACACCGAATCCGGGCAAGGAACCTCGTTTCCACGACACTAGAGCCCGAACCGCGCCCACGCCGCCCGCACCTCGGCGGCGTGCAGCAGATCGTCGGCCAAACCGCCGCCGGACAGCCTGCCGCTGAGTCCGCCGCCGCCCACCCCCAACCGCGCGAGCAGCGGCTTGCGCCCCTCCACCGGCTGCGGCTCGGCGTCGGGGAAGCGCTCGGCCAGGATCTCTCTCGGCGTGCCGAGGCCGTCCACCAGGCCCAGTCGGTGCGCGTTCACGCCGGTCCAGACCTCGCCGTTGAACAGCTCGGTGTCCGCCTCGACCAGCCGGTCGCCGCGCCGCTCGCGCACCCAGGCCTGGAACTGCTGGTGCAGCTCGCCCTGCAGCCCGGTGAGCCACCGCACGTCCTCGGCCTTCTCCGGGAGGAACGGGTCCAGCCGGACCTTGTTCGTCCCGGCGGTGTGCACCCGGCGCTCCACGCCGATGCGGTCCAGCAGGCCGACCAGCCCGAAGCCGCCGCTGACCACGCCGATCGAGCCGACCAGCGAGGTCTTGTGCGCGTAGATCTGGTCGGCGGCGCAGGCCAGCCAGTAGCCGCCGGACGCGGCCACGTCCTCGCAGAACGCGAGCACGGGAACCGCCTTCCCGTCCTTGCCGTGCTCCTCGGCCAGGCCCCGGATCCGGTCCGCGATCAGCGCCGACTGGGTGGCCGAGCCGCCCGGGGAGTTGATCAGCAGGGCCACGCCGGCCAGCCGCTCGAAGCCGAACGCGCGCTTGAGCACCGGCTCCACCGTGCCCAGGTTCAGCACCGCGCGAGCGGCCGGCCCCAACGCGGGCGTGATCACTCCGTGCAGCCGGACCACGCTGACCACCGAACGCCCGGCCTGCTCGCCCAGCCTCCCCGGCAGCCGCCCGGCAACGACACTCGGTACCCGATCCAACAACGTCGCCATGGGCGACACGCTACGCGTGTGCCCGTGAGTGGCGAGTACTGCTACGCCTACGGCGCCGCGAAGCGGTGGCGATACTTCGCACTCACGGGAGCTTGCCGCCGGAGGCGGCTCGTGAGTGCGAAGTATCGCCATAGCAGTACTCGCCACTCACGGGCGACGGGCGTTCGCCCGCCGCGGCTACGCCCGGATGCCGGCGCGGAACTTCGGCACCCTCAGGGTGATCTTGGTGCCGGCGCCGGGGGCGGTGTCCACCACCAGGCCGAAGTCGTCGCCGAACGCGGAGCGCATCCGGTCGTCCACGTTGCCCAGGCCGACGTGCGCGCCCGACAGGTGCGCGTCGGACATCTCGTCGCGCAGCCGGGTGGGGTCCATGCCCACGCCGTCGTCCTCCACGCTGATCACGCACTCCGCACCGGCGTTCTCCGCCGTGATGGTGATCGATCCGCCCTGCGGCTTGTTGGCCAGGCCGTGCCGGACGGCGTTCTCCACCAGGGGCTGCAGGGCCAGGAAGGGCAGCACCACGGAGAGCACCTCGGGGGCGATCTGCAGCCGCACGTCCAGCCGGTCGCCGTAGCGGGCGGTCTCGATCATCAGGTACCGCTCGATGTTGGTCAGCTCGTCCTGCAGCGTGGTGTACTCGCCGGCCGTGCGGAACGAGTACCGGGTGAAGTCGGCGAACTCCAGCAGCAGCTCCCGGGCGCGCTCCGGGTCGGTGCGGATCAGCGAGGAGATCGTGGTCAGCGCGTTGTACACGAAGTGCGGGGAGATCTGCGCGCGCAACGCCCGGACCTCGGCGCGGGACAGCCGGGCGCGCGACTCGTCCAGCTCGGCCAGCTCCAGCTGGCTGGAGATGTAGCGCGCGACCTCCGCCGTGGCGCGCAGCAGCACCGGCGACGCCGTCGCGTCGGTCAGGGCGCCCAGCGTGCCGACGATGTTGCCCTCGGTCTCCAGCGGCACCACCACGATGCCCTTGATCACGCAGTCGTCCCGGCCGCAGTCGATCGCGGTGTGCGAGGCCACCTGCTGGCGGCCGGTGGCGATCACCTGTTTGGCCAGCTCGACCACGTCCAGCGTGTGGTGGTCGGCCTCGCCGTCCCAGGCCAGCGAGCGGGCCTGGGCGTCGGTCATGGTCAGCGCGGAGGTCTCCAGCAGGGTGCGCAGGTAGGGCAGCGCGAACGAGGCGGACTGCCGCGACAGCCCCTCCCGGAGCGCGGGCGCGGCCAGGGAGACGGTGTGCAGGGTGGAGAAGGTGGCCCGCTCCAGTGGCGAGGCGAACGCCTTGCGCCGGGTGCGCCACAGGAAGTACAGCGCCACCGCGGCCACGATGATGACCGTGACCAGCAGCACCAGCAGCGACTTGGTCGACGAAAGGAACTCGGGCACGGGTGCTATCTCACCAGGCGGGAGAGTCGGCGGTCCGCCAGGGGCTTGCCACCGGTCTGGCAGGTCGGGCAGTACTGGAAGGAACGGTCGGCGAAGGAGACCTCGCGGACGGTGTCCCCGCACACCGGGCACGGCAACCCGGTACGGGCGTGTACCCGGAGGCCGGAGCGTTTCTCGCCCTTCAGCTTGGCCGCCTCCTGGCCGACCGAACGGTCCACCGCGTCGGTGAGGACCTGTTGCGTCGCCGCGTGCAGGGCGTCCAGCTTGGCGTCGTCCAGGCGGCCGGCCACCGCGTACGGGGACAGCTTGGCGACGTGCAGGATCTCGTCCGAGTAGGCGTTGCCCACCCCGGCGAGCACCGACTGGTCGGTGATCAGGTTCTTGATCCGCTCGTTCCGCCCGCGCAGCAGCTCGGCGAGGCCTTCGCGGGTGAGGGCCAACGCGTCCGGACCGAGCTTGGCGATTCCGGGCACCTCGGTCGCCGGGTCGCGGACCACATAGACGGCCAGCCGCTTCTGCGTGCCGGCCTCGGTGAGGTCGAAACCCGGGCCGCCGGGCGTACCCAGGTGCACGCGCAGGGCGATCGGCCCCTTGCCGGTGGGCTTCGGTGGGACCGTGCTCGCCGTGTCGTGCCAGCGCAGCCAGCCGGCTCGGGACAGGTGGGTGACCAGGTGCAGCCCGTCGCACTCCATGGCCAGGAACTTGCCGTACCGGGCGGCGCCGGTGACCGTCCGTCCGGCCAGCGCGGACACCGGCGGGTCGAACGTCTTGAGGGCACTCATGCTGGCCTGGTCCACCCGGGCCACCTGGTGGCCCTCGGCGTGCTCACGCAGGTACCGGGCGAGCGCCTCGACCTCGGGTAATTCCGGCATGCCGCTAGCTCACCGGTTGCAATGGTCCGTCGGCGAAGGCCGGGGTGGCCCTGGTCCGGATGCTGCGGATGACCATCTTGGTCTCCTCGCGGGCCTTGCTGACCCCGCGGACCATGCCCACCCAGTGCTCCGGGTCCAGGTCGTAGCCGCCCGGCGTCTGCGCCACGATGGTCCACGGCCGGCGAAGCACCCAGCGCACCGGGAAGAAGCCGATGACGATCAGCGAGGCCAGCGAGATCCACCAGGGCACGTGCACGTCCTTGGGCATCCAGCTGAACAGCGCGAGGTAGAACAACCCCAGCGTGGACAGGATCACCACGGCGGCGGCCCGCCCGCCGTCCACGTCGTGCTCGAAGTCCTCCCCGGTGGCCGGCGCGGCCCACTCCATCCGCCGGCGCACGGTCCAGGTGCGGCCGTCCGATCCGGTCACGGTCTTCGATTTGGTGATCATGACTTAATCCCTACCTAATGCCCTCGGGAACGACGTCATCTTCCCATAGCATCGGGCTCGTGCGTGGGCATGAACTGCGGTACGACCGGGCGCACGGGGCAAGAATTTACGACTACATCCTGGGCGGGAAGGATCACTACCCGCTGGACCGGGAGGCCGGGGACGCCGCGCTGGAGGGCTGGCCGTCGCTGCGCACCAGCATGCGGGCCAACCGCGCGTTCATGCACCGGGTGTCCCGGTACCTGGCCACCGAGCGGGGCGTCACCCAGTTCCTGGACGTGGGCACCGGCATCCCCACCTCGCCGAACCTGCACGAGGTGGTGCAGGAGGTGCGCCCGGAGGCCCGGGTGGTCTATGTGGACAACGACCCGATCGTGCTCGCGCACGCCCGCGCGCTGCTCACCAGCACCCCGGACGGCGCCACCGCGTACATCCACGCCGACCTGCGGGAACCCGAAGAGATCATCGAGTCCGAGGAGCTGCGGGAGACGCTGGACCTGTCCAAGCCGATCGGCTTCACCCTGATCGCCATGCTGCACTTCATCGAGGACGAGGACGAGGCGCACCGGGTGGTCCGCCAGATGCTGGAGATCCTGCCGTCGGGCAGCTACTTCGCCCTGTCCACGGCCACCGCCGATTTCGCCCCGGAAGGCATGCGCAACGTGCAGCGGGAGTACCGGGCCCGCGGCGAGGCGATGAACCTGCGGAAGAAGTCGCGGGTGGAACGGTTCTTCGACGGGTTGGAGCTGGTAGAGCCCGGAGTGGTCCAGGTGCACAAGTGGCACCCGGACGCACTGCGGGAGATGCGGGTCGCGGACGAGGACGTGGCCATGTACGGCGGGCTGGCCCGCCTGCTCTAGGTCTCCCGCACGCGCCCAACTGGGCGCGTGCTCGGCCAGCGCCTCCGGCGCTAGAGGTCGGCGCGTTTGCGACCGATGAAGCCGGTGTAGTGCAGCGGCTCCCGGTTGGTGGCCAGGCGGTGCTGGTAGACCCGGGAGCCGGCCACCTCCAGCGCGTTGTGGTGCACCGCGTCACGCAGCAGGGCGGCGAACCCGGAGGGGTCCTCGTCGGTCAGGAAGTCCTTCTTGATGTTGAGCACGATCCAGCCGCCGTCCTCGACCAGGTTGTACGCGGCGCGGTAGCACTCCGGTGGGATGTCGCCGAAGCCCACCGCGGCGATGCAGGTGAGCGCGTTGAACCGGTATTCGCGGAGGCTCCCGCGCTGCTCGGCGGTGAGCGCGGTCAGGTCCAGCACGTGGTAGTCGCGGTAGACCTCCGGCCGGTCCCTCTTGGCCGCTTCGGCCGCCTCGGGGAGGATGTCCGCCGCCACGGCGAGGTCCACGCCCAGCTTGGCCAGCTCCTCGCCCATGATCCCGTTGCCGGCCCCGAGGTCCAGCACCCGCAGCCGGCCCGGGTTCTCCCCGGCCTCTAGCAGGCGCTCGGCCAGGAACTCGCACATGAACCGGGGCGAGTCGCAGCAGAGAGTGTCGTAGAAGAGCTGTTCGTAGAGCCCGGGAATCTCGAAAATGGCGGCATAATCGTGGAACTTTATTTCGCGCCAGCCGTTGGTCGTCTCGATCACGAACCATTCGGCGTCCTGGTCGTAGTTTCGCGTGGGCTCTGGTAGCGCAATGCGATGACCCATAATTCGTAAGCATACAACGCCCTTAGCAGTTCCGGCCGTCGTTGATGCAGTCGGACATCAGCTTGCGCACCGCGTCCGGGGCCATGTTCTCGAAGTCGGCGTGGTCGGTTCGCGGGTCGTGCTGCTGGTCGGGGAAGGTGTCGAGGGAGAAGTTGCGGCCCGGGGGCTGGTCGTAGACCAGGCGCATGCGCAGCTGGGGAATGGGCTCGAAGTCGTCCTTGCAGTCGCCGTCGTCGTCCGCGAACGCGGTGTGCTGGCGCATGTCCTTGGAATCGAGGTTCTCGCCGTCCCAACAGTTGGGGAACTCCAGAATACGCACGAGTTTACTGCCGGAAGGGCAAAGTGGGTATTTGTCGGTAAGCCGGTTCTCGTATCCGGTACAGGTCCATTGCGCATTCGCGTTCTTGTCCCCGTTGGTCTTCGCCTTGGCGTCGCCGGTGATGATCATCAGGTCGTCCGGCATGGTCTTGACCTTCTGCCGGGGGTTGCCGACGAACCGCATCTCGGCGACCGTCGGGCGCAGGATCCGGCCGAAGTTGCCGTCCAGGCCGCCGCCGTCCCGGTTCTCGTCGTCGCCGTCGAACCGGGTGTCCCGGAGCACCGGCCAGAAGAAGGTGGACTTGTTGTTCCGGTCGCAGGTGGTGCCGGCCTTGTGCAGGCTCTCCTCGTCGGAGAACGCGTCGGTGGACAGGTTGCCCACGTAGTCGTGCACGTGCTGGGCGCCGTTGCGCTTGTCCGGGGCGACCATGTAGTTGTCCGAGTTGCGGTGCCCGTTGCCGTTGGTGCCGCACTTGGCGATGAAGCTGCCGTTCGACGCGTTCGGGCCCTTGCGGTCCTCCCGGTCCGGCTCGACGTCCAGGATGTTCTCGTAGTCGTCGTCGTCCGCCTCGTCCGCCTTGTCCCGGCCGGGGAACTCCTTGTCGTCGTCCTTGTTCCGGCTCTGGCCCGGGCGTTCGCGGTCGTCCTCCCGGTTGTCGTTCTTGTCGTCCTTGTCCGACTTGGCGGAAGCGTTGCGGCCCTCGTCGCGCGCGATGGCGGACCCGGTGCCGAGCAGCGTGCCGCCGGCGACCAGGCTGGCCAGGATCAGGATCATCAGTCTGCGTGGTGGGGCCAGTCGGTGTCGAGCCATCAGATTTCCCTCTGTCTTGTGAATCAGGGTTTGTTGATCAGGTCGGTCAGGTCCTTGGTGTGCCGGTCGACCAGCGCGGCGGCCTGGTCGGCCAGCGCCCGGACCAGCTCGTTGCGCGTCTGCGCCCTGGCCTCGGCGATGAGCGGGGTGAGCTGGCCGCAGCCGGCCCGCAGCTTGGCCAGCAGTGCCTGGTCGTAGCGCCCGCCGGAGGTGCTGGACAGCTGCGACGACCAGGCCTGCTGCTGGCCGGTGGGCTGGCTGGGCAGTTGCACGGCGAGTTGGACGGCCACGGCCCGCACGCGGTCGGAGAGCTCGGTCAGGTCGGCGGCGACCGTGGTGGCGACCGCGCGCACCGCCGGACGGCGGGCCAGCTGGCCGGCCTGCTGGCTGACGGGGATGCGCCAGAGCAGGTCCTGGCGCAACATGGTCAACAGCGCCCGGTCGGCGGGGCCGACCGGGCCCGACTCGTGAGGCGTCCAACCACCTCCGTCGGTGGCCAGCCTGGTCGGTGTCGCCGGCAGGGAGACCCAGGCCAGCACGGCGACGGCCAGGGACGTGAGCAACGTGAACAGCATCGTGACGCGGGTGGACAGGGACACGGCGTGGGGAGCCTTTCGTTCGGTGGCCGGCGGGGGAGCGCGTGGGGGAGCGCCCGGCCATCGGGTGCACAGTCAAGGCGCCCGGCCCCGGCGAGTTGCGCAAGCTGAGAGCGCGAGGAACTCGGTGGTCGCCCGAATGCGGTGGGCCGCGGGCGACTAGTCCGGCCGGTCGGGGCCGTTCCGCCAGCCGCTGCAACGACGGCTCAGGTACTCGCCCCAGGTACTGCGCCGGTCGGGTAGACCCACCGCTCGCCGATTGTCAAGACACCCGATACGGGGCAATTCTGTAACAAATGCCCCAGACACATACGGCGCTCCCCACCGCCATCCACCGCTACCGAGTGCTGCTCGCGGTCTCCGCGAACGGCACGTCCCGGCCCTCCGGCGTGACCGGTCCGTCCGGCATGACCGGGTTGCCCCGCGCGCTGCGCGCGCACGCCTTCGACGCCACCGTGATCCACGACGGCACCCGGGTGCTGGACGCCGTGCAGTCCGGCCGGTTCGCCGCCGTGGTCCTGGAGGCCGGGCTGTCCGGGCTGGACACGTCGGCCGTGCTCTCCGGCCTGCACCGGCTCGCCCCGGACACCCCGGTCATCGCGCTGACCACCCGCGAGCAGCGCGACCTGGTGCTCTCCGCGCTGCGCGGCGGCTGCGACGACTTCCTGCTCACCCCGTGCGGCACCGAAGAACTGGTCACCCGGCTCTGGCTGCGGGTGCGCGACCAGCAGCCGGCCGAGCGCACGGTGGCCCGGCGCGGCGACGTCACCGTGGACCTGGCCCTCGGCCTGGTCAGCGTGGACGGCCAGCTGGTCACCCTCACCCCGACCGAGTTCGCGCTGCTCACGATCCTGGTCTCGCACCCCGAGCAACCGCTGTCCGCCGAGGCCCTCACCCGGATGCTCTGGCGCGACCCGCCGTCGTCCAACGTGGTCGAGGTCTACATCGGCTACCTGCGCCGCAAGCTCGGCCCCGAACGCATCCGCACCATCCGCAACGCCGGCTACCTCCTAGAGGAATAACCCGATTCAGTGCCTTCAGCAGAGTGATTCAGTGGGTTTGGCACACCGATTCAGTCGGTTTGGCAGGGTGGTTCAGTGGTTTCTGGCGGCGCCGGCTCGGTGCCTTTGCGCAGAGCGAGGACGGTGCCGGCGGTGGCCGCCAGGCCGACCGCGCCGGCCACCAGGAACGTGGTCCTCGGTGATGTGGCGTCCAGTAGCAGCCCGCCTCCCAGGTAGGACAGGCCGGCCGCCACGCCGATGCCGCCGTAGAACGCGCCGAACACGCGCCCCTGCAACCGCTCGGGCACGAACCGCTGCAACATCGTGGTGGCGGCCACGTCCATCGCGGCGATGCCCAGCCCCCGGACCGCCTGCAGCCCGAAGGCCACGGCGACCGCCCAACTCAGCCCGGTCAGCAGGTTGCCGGCGCTGCTCACCGCAAACCCGGCGAGCAGCATCGCGCCCATCGCCCTGGTCGGGTGGAACCGTGACAGCAGCCAGTAGCCGAGCAGCAGCCCCAGGCCGACCGCACTGAGCAGCGCCGCGACCGCCGAGTCGCCGCCGCCGAGGTCCCTTTGGGTGAGGAACACCAGCGCCACGTCGTCGATCCCGTTGGCCGCCACCACGGCGAACGTCCCGAACAGCACCGCCCTCGCCACCAGGTTGCCGCGCAGGTAGCCGAAACCCTCGCGGAGGCCGGCCAGCGTGCCGCCTTCGGTGGCGGCCGGCCGGCGCATCGCGGGCAGCCGCAGCAGCAGCGCGGCGGAGATCAGGAAGGTGGCGGCGTCGATCAGCAGTACCCCGCGCACCCCGAGCACCGGAAGCAGCACGGCCGCCATCAGCGGGCCGACCGCCTCGGCGCCATTGGTGCCGAGACCGAGCGCGGCGTTCGCCCCGGGCAGCACCGCCGGCTCGACCAGGCCGCCGACCGCCGTGCGCGACGCCGGCGCGAACACCTGGGCCGCCAGTGCGCGGGCGGCGACCAGCGCGAGTAACGCCGGCAGCCCGGGCAGCCAGAGCGCGATCACCACGGTCAGCGCGGCCTGGGTCAGTTCACAGGTGATCATGATGCGGCGCAGGTCGAACCGGTCGCTGAGCGCGCCGGCCAGCGGGCCGAACAGCGCCGGCAGCACCTCCCCGAACACCAGCAGCGCGGCCACCGCCAGCGCCTGACCCGTGTGGTCGGCGACGTAGAGCAGCAGGGCGACCAGGCTCAGCGAGTCGCCCAGGAAGGACACCGTGCGGGCGGTCCACAACGCGCCGAACCTCGGGTTGGCGCGAACGAGGGCAATCACCGGGTCATCTTGTCCGGGGGATCGCGGGTGCGCCGCTCAGTTTCGCCCCCTCACCCCGCGAGTCGGCGCTCTCGGCACACCGAGTCGGCGGTTTGAGCACACACCGAGTTCTGGCGGCTCAGGGTGCGTGAGTCAGCGACCCGATGTCCGGGAAACCGCGACACAGGGGTGCCTGACCGGCGATGCGCGCGGCTGGAATGGAGACACCGCGTGCCGCCAGTGCGACACACGGTGTCTGGATCGTCGACTCAGCGTGCTGAAACGGCCGACTCGGTGTGCCGCCAATCCCAGCTCGCTGTGCCTGAATTCCCGACTCGCTGTGCCTGAATTCCCGACTCGCTGTGCCTGAATTCCCGACTCGCTGTGCCTGGATTCCCGACTCGCAGGAGGAGAGGGTTAGGCGGTGGCGGGGAGGCGCTTGGCGGCGAGGCGCTCGGGGTCCGGCCAGCGGACGTCGTAGGCCCAGCCGAGCTTCTCGAACCAGCGGATGACCCGGGCGCTGGGGTCGATCTGGCCGCGCAGCGCGCCGTGCCGGGCGCAGGTCGGGTCGGCGTGGTGCAGGTTGTGCCAGGACTCGCCGAACGACAGGATGGCCAGCCACCACACGTTGCGCGACTGGTCACGCGAGCCGAACTGCTTGCGCCCGAACACGTGGCACACCGAGTTGATGGACCAGGTCACGTGGTGCAGCAGCGACACCCGGACCAGGCTGGCCCAGAAGAAGGCGCTCAGCGCGCCGGCCGGCGACCAGGTGACCAGGCCGCCGATCAGGCCGGGGAGCGTCATGGAAGTGGCGACCAGCCAGGAGAACGCGTCGTGCACCTTGCGCACCGCGCGGTCGGCCATCAGGTCGGGGGCGTAGCGCTGGCGGTTGGTGCGCTCCTTCTCGAACAGCCAACCCACGTGCGCGTAGAACAGGCCCTTGATCAGGGCCTTCCAGTCGTTGCCGTAGCGCCACGGCGAGTGCGGGTCGCCGGCCGCGTCGGAGTACTTGTGGTGGCGCCGGTGGGTGGCCACCCAGTCGATCACGCCCATCTCCAGCGACAGGCTGCCGGCCACGGCCAGGCCCACGCGCAGCGGCTTCTTGGCCTTGAACGAGCCGTGGGTGAAGTAGCGGTGGAAGCCGACCGTGACGCCCAGGCCGGAGACGATGTAGAACACCGCGAACAGCGTCACGTCCACCCAGCTGAGCCAGCCCAGCGACCAGGCCAACGGCGCCGCGGCCAGAACCGCCAGGAACGGTAGGACCACGAACACCACCAGCAACACGCGTTCGACCGCGCTCTTGGGTTCGGGCTCGAGTTCCGCTCGGGCGGTCTTCTCGGGAGAGGCGGGCGCTGTGGTCATTTGCGTCCTCTGCTGGGGGCCGGATTACTGAGGGTGACCTTACGCAAAAGTGTAGGGAGCAAGGTAGAGCCCGGACAATGAATAGCGTCCGCGCTCACCTCGACGAGTCGCGTCAAGATCGTCAAAATTCTCAGTCGAAGCAGAGGTCCAGGGTCGGCGGCAGCACCCCCTCCAGCTCGAGCAACCAGCGCTTGGTGGGCAGCCCGCCGCCGAACCCGCCCAGCCCGTCGGCGGCGAGCACCCGGTGGCACGGCACGATCAGCGGAACCGGATTGGCGCCCATGATCGAGCCGACTCGGCGGGCGGCGTGATAGGCCAGCTTGGCGTCCCGGTAGGCGCCGCTGCGCTCGGCCAGCTCGCCGTAGGTGGTGGTCTTCCCGTAGGCGACCGTGTCGTAGAGGGTGCGCAGCACGGTCAGTTGGTCGCCGTTGGAGAGCCGCCAGTCGATCGGCGCGTCGAAGGTGCGGCGCTTGCCGGCCAGGTAGTCGGCCAGCTCGGCGTGGGCGGCCGAGGTGCGGCCCGGACTGGACTCCCGCTCGGCGTGCAGGCCGAGCCGGCGCGCCGACTCCTCGACCTGACGGCGCGCGCCCGGCCCGGAGCCGAAGGTGATCAGCGCGACGCCCGCCTCGGTGACCGCGAGCAGCAGCGAGTCGACCGGCGGCGGCGCGGACACCTCGGTGTAGGCCAGCCACATGGGGCCATTCTGGCCCGGGGGTCCGACAGGTTTCGAGCGGAGGTCAGGCGCCGTCCAGCAGGCGCAGGTCCGGCGGCACCAGCGTGGTCGACTGGAGCAGCTCGACCAGCAGGTTGTGGTTCAGCGCGTTGCCCACCGGCTCGCCGACCTCGTCCCGGGTCAGCCCCCGCACCGCGTGCTCGACCAGCCGCCGGCGCACCGCGCTGACCACGTGCTCGGCCCGCTTCGCGGTCCAGTTCTCCTCCGGGTGCAGCGCGGCGAGGTCCTCCGCGACCAGCGTCCAGGACAGCGGTTGCGGGAACGCCTCGTGCCGCAGGTAGCGCTGGCCGAGCGCGACCAGCACCAACCGCTCGCGCTCGTTCAGGTCCCAGGTCGGCTGCATCAGGGTGTCCTCGTCGGCGGTCGCCGAGCTGGACTCCTGCTTGCCGGCGACCCGCACCTCGAGCAGGTGCTCGCGGTCCCGGCCGGACCGGATGAACAGCGGCGTGTACGCCACCGCCAACGGCTCCTCGTGCCCGGACAGCAGCAGGTGCGAACCGGGCATGCGGATCGGCACCCGGCCGGTGTTGGTGACCGTCCAGTGCCGGCCGTCGTGCCGGAGCAGACCGTGCTGCCGGCTCACCCCCCGGTCGCCGGCGCCGATGCACACGTGCA
Source organism: Actinospineispora eucalypti (assembly GCF_039543365.1). Lineage (NCBI taxonomy): Bacteria > Bacillati > Actinomycetota > Actinomycetes > Pseudonocardiales > Pseudonocardiaceae > Actinospineispora > Actinospineispora eucalypti. The sequence continues at coordinate 40,307 of NZ_BAABJP010000001.1, read as the reverse complement.
CCTCGGGCTCGTTGCGGCCGAACAACACGTCCAGCTTGGTGCCCGGCTGCACGCTGATGCCGCCCCGGTCGCCCAACGCGAACAGCGTGCCCGGCCGGCACTGCGGCAGGCCGCGCGCCAGGCTGCCGGTGTGTGGTGGCAGCAGCTTGACGCCGGGCGCGGACGCGGTGCTCATGGCATCCATCATGTACCGAAGCATCGCGCGACGCCGCCGGGAGCGTTCCCGGAACACACGCCCGGGGCAGCGGTGGACCGGATGTGCGGGTGACCGGGCGTCGGCCCGGGCGGCCGGGTGTCGGTTCGCGGCCGTCGGGTCGTGCGGGCCGGGGTGTCGGTTCGCCGGCCGAAATCGGGTCGGTTGCCGGCTCGTGCGCCGGCGGGCCCGGGTGCGGGAGTCAGGCGATGAGGGTCGGCTGGCCGGTCACCTCCCGGGGGGTGGGCGGCAGGGCGACGACGGTGGTTCTCGGCGGGTTCAGCGTCGCGCGCAGCGCGGTCAGCGCGCCGGCGATGGCCCGCCGTTCGGCGTCGGTCAGTTCCTCGCGGGCCTCGGCGCGCAGCGTGGCATCGATCGTGGCGATGCGGCGCGCGGCGTCGCGCGGGCCGGTCAGCAGCCGCCCGTGGGGGCGGCCGGTGACCTCGGCCAGGTCGTTCAGCCGGGAGTCGAGCTCCCAGGCGAAGCGGTGCAGGGGCAGGGTTCCGGCGGCGTAGGAGTCGATGGTTTCGCGCAGACCGTCGGTGACGAACCTGCGCAGCACGAACCGCGTAGGGGAGGTCATCGGAGTCATCCAGTCCAGTACCAGGGACGTTCCGCGGGCATGCGGGCACGACCAGGAGAAATACGCTCGAACTGGCCTCCGCGGTCACTTCACACCGAGACCCACAGTGCCCGGGCCGGAGCAAAGGCGGACGTAGACACACCGATGCTCGTTCGCCGAGCGAACGAAACCTTACCCGCCGGCCCGCCGGCAAACCAGCGGAACCGGGCTACCCACACGGGTGATCAGGCCACCAGGACCGTCTTGACCGCACAATCGAGCCGGTGCTCGCGCAGTGCGTCGGGGGCATCGGCGAAACCGGCGACGTTCGTGGTGACCAGCTCGGGGCGCAGCCGCCCGTCGGCCATCAGGGCCAGCACCCCGGGGATGAGGGCGCGGACGTGGCTGCGGCCGATGTGCAGGGTCACGTTCCGCACGTAGCAGGCGGCCAGTGGCAGGCCGCCCCGGCGGTGCAGCGACCAGACACAGGTGCACACCCCGTCCGGCGCGGTGTGTCGCAACACCCGGCGCAGGCCGGCGGGCGTGCCGGTGGCGTCCACGGTGAGCGGGGCGGTCGGCCACTCCTTGGGCCGCCGGGGATCGAGGGCCCGCAGCCCGAGCTCGCCGGCCAGCCGCCGCACCTCGGCGCGCCCGTCCACCACGCTGATCCGGCGGGCGCCGAGGGCGCGCGCGACCAGCCCCGCGTACAACGGGGTGCTGGAGGTGAGCGGGTCGTCGCGGGTGAGCCGGCCGACGATGAGCACCTCGGCGTCGGGGTCGTGGGCGAGCAGCGCGGGAAGGTGCGGCGCGACCTGGCGGTAGGCGTCGCTCACGTTGTCGGCCACGCCGGCGGCGGCCGCCGGGTCGAGCCCGTCCGGCAGCGGCACCAGCATGGCGTCGGCGAACGGGACGGCCAGCCGGTCGGCCAGCGCGCCGCCCCACAGCCCGCCGGCCAGCCCGAAGCCGTACATCGACGCCGGCGGTACCGAGGTGCAGCTGCCCTGGTTGCCACGCCGGCACGCGGCGCACTCGCCGCAGCTGATCTGGAACGGCACCACCACCCGCTGGCCGACCCGCACCGAGCCGACCAGCTCGCCGACTTCGAGCACCTCCCCGACGCACTCGTGGCCGAGGTGCAGGGGCAGCGGGAACGGCGTGCGGCCGAGCATCATGGCCCGATCCAGGTCGCAGGTCGCCACGGCCAGTGGTCGGACCACAGCCGCCATCGGACCAGGACGTCCGGGCGCCGGCACGGACCGCCAGCGCACGTCCCCGCCCGGCGACACGATCAGCCCGCGCATGGTCTCCCGGTCACGCGAACGCCACTGACCACGCGAACGCCACTGACCACGCGAACGCCACTGACCACGCGAACGCCACTGACCACGCGAACGCCACTGACCACGCGAACGCTGCTGGTCACGCGAACGCCCCTGACTGCGGGAAGGCCACTGGTCGCGCGAACGCCACCGGCTGCGCACGGCGTCCGCGATGCGGGCCGTTCGCGCCGGCACGTCCCGCTGTACGGCCAGTGCGCCCGCCGTCAGCGCGTTCGGGGTGAGCAGCGCGGCGTAGTGCAGCAGTGCGCTCCTCGGCCGTACCGCCGCCACGGCAGCCACCTTCCAATTTGGGAACCATGTGGTTCCCATTCTGAAACGGGAACCATGGGGTGTCAATATGGCCTTCGTGCAACCACCCTCCCGCCCGTACCGGGGCACCGCCGCCGAACAGCGGGTGATCGAGCGACGCGAGCGGTTGGTCGGCGCCGGGATCGACGTTTTCGGCCGCACCGGTTACCGCGCCGCCACCGTCCGAGCCATCTGCGCGCGGGCCGGGCTGACCAAGCGCTACTTCTACGAGTCGTTCACCGACAGTGAGGAGCTGCTGCTCACCTGTTACGAACGGGCCGCCGACGAGATCCACGGCGCGATGGTGCGCGCGGTGGCCGAGGCGCCGGCCGAGCTGGCCGCCCAGCTGCGCGCCGCACTGGCCGGGTACTTCGGTGCGATCGACGCCGACCAGCGCCTGGCCCGCATCACCCTGCTGGAGATCCTCGGGGTGAGCCGGGCCGTGGACGCCGCCTACCAGGCGCAGACCGAGCGGTTCGCCAGCTCGGTGGAGGTGCTCGCGGCCGAGGCGTTCGCCGCCAGCGGGCTGCCGCCGGTCCAGCGCCACCTGATCGCCCAGGGCATCATCGGCGCGATCACCACCGTCGCCGCGCAGTGGCTGCTCACCGACCGGTCCACGCCGACGGAGCAGCTCGTGGAAGCGTCCGACGTACTCGTGCTGGCCGTACTGCGGCGGCTGCGCGCCGGCTGACCGCGCGATCGTGCCGGGTCCGGATGTCACGGATTTCCGCGGCGAATCGTCCCAGGTTCGAAGGCGGTAACCCGAAGACGAGGAGACGCCTGGACACTGGACGCTGGCGACCTGACCCCCGGCTGACGCATCCCGACGGCCCCGCGCTCCCGAGATCTACCTGAGCGGGGTCAAGACCTTGATCAAAGCCCGGTGAGGTAGATGTCGACCGACTAGGCGCGCTGGTGTGATCCTCGTTTTAGCTGGTCAGCGGTTGAGACGAGCTTGTTCCAGGCGGTGCCGATGGGGCAGGTCACGCCGGTGCCGCCGAGGCCGCAGTAGCCGTTCGGGACTTTCGCGAGGTACTGCTGGTGGTGAGCCTCGGCGTAGTAGAAGTCGCGCAGCGGGGCGATTTCGGTGGTGATGGTGCCGCGGCCGGCGGCTTTCAGTGCGTGCTGGTATGCGTCGCGGCTGGCTTCGACGGCGTTGCGTTGCGCCTCGTCGGTGTAGTAGATGGCCGAGCGGTACTGGGTGCCGACGTCGTTGCCCTGGCGCATGCCCTGCGTCGGGTCGTGGCCTTCCCAGAACAGCTTGAGCACGTCGTCGAGGGTGATCTCGGCGGGGTCGAAGACCACCCGGACCACTTCGGTGTGGCCGGTCAGGCCGGAGCACACCTCTTCGTAGCTGGGGTTGGGGGTGTAGCCCCCGGCGTAGCCGACGGCGGTGGAGTAGATGCCCTCCGCCTGCCAGAACCGTCTTTCCGCGCCCCAGAAGCAGCCCATCCCGACGACCAGGCTGACCAGTCCCTCGTCGTGATCGCTGAACGGGGGCTTCATCCGGTGCCCGTTGACGTAGTGCCGACACGGCACCTGGAGGGGTTCGGCCCGCCCGGGGAGCGCCCGGTCTGCGTCGACCATTCGCGTCTTCTCACGCCGAAACCAGCCCATGGGACGCCAGGCTACGCGTTGGTAGCCCAGATCACAGCCCGAGGCGTATTACAGTTCGCTGGCCAACGGCACCTCGGCGAGTGCCGGGGAGCAGAGCCAGGCGCGCAGGGTCTGCGTGGCGTGCACGTCGTCGGCGTTGTAGTGCAGCAGGCGTTGCCGCTGGGCCGGGTCGGGCGCGTCGCCGTCCATGCCGACCGCCGCGCGGTACCAGCGCATGGAGTTCTCGCCCCCGGCCTCCGGGTCGCGCCAGCGGAACCCGGCGACCGGGGCCACCCGCTTGAGGCCCTTGCCGTGCGCGCACAGGAACCACTCGCTGACCACGGCGAACAGGTCCACCCACGAGTCCGACTCGACGAAGGCGGTGATCTCCTCGCGGGGCGGGATGCCGGGGCGGCCGGCGAACCGGTCGGCCGAGGCGTACAGCCAGCGGTTCTCCGCCTGCTCGTTGTAGCAGTATGCGGCGAAGCTCAGCCCGTGCTCGGTGCACCGCGCGCGCAGGTTGCGCAGCCAACCCCAGAACTCGGCGAACGAGCGGGCCTCGTCCACCGTGGGTACCGGCTCCCAGGTGGCGAACGCGCGGTACCCGGGAGCCTCGCCGACCAGGTCGGCCAGCTCATCGCCGCCGGGCGTGGTGAGCAGGCAGCCCCACAGGTAGGCGCCGGACTCGCCGAAGCTCTCCATGTCGACGTCCAGCTCGATGTCCGCGCGTGGCACCTTCACCTCGGCCACCCGGCGGACCAGCGACAGGTCGCGGCGGTGGGCCCGGGCCAGCGCGACCGCGTCGGGGAAGGGCGTGCCGTGCAGCGGCACCGGGGGCTCGGCGGCGGGGTCCATGGCGGCCAGCGCGGCGACGGTGGCGATGCCGGCCTCGCGCAGCGCGTTGGCGTCCTCGCCGCGCAGCACCAGGCTGATGTCCCCCCGGTTGGCCAGCACCGGCTCGCAGGTCGGCCACCACTGGCAGTGCCGGCACTCGGTGATCCGGGACGGCTGGGCCAGCGCCTCCAGCCGCTCGGCGGCGGCGGCGGCCACGGCCAGCCGGTCGGTGAACCGGGCGTCGTACTCGTCCAGCGTGCTGCGCCCGCCCGGCCAGCTCGGGCCGGACAGGTCGTGCCAGACCACCACGTCGGCGTCCAGCCCGATCACCCCGCCCAGCGCGGGTCCCCGCGCGGTGGCCCGTCCGAGGTCGCCCAGCATCCGGGTGAGGTGGGCGAGGCGCAGCTGGTCGCGGGTGTGCGAGCGGGCGCGGCGTTCCGGGTCGGGCGCGGCCAGCTCACCGTGCGGCCGGTCGATCGGGCCGGTGAGCGCGCCGGAGCCCGGGTCGGTGACCCGGTGGCGGACCACGATCAGCGGCCGGTACCCGCCGTCCTCGGCGCGCACCAGCAGGTCGGCGTCGCCGACCCGGCCGCGTTCGGCGTCCATCGGCAGCACCGCGTTCCAGATGTACGCGGCGCCGGCCTCCAGCGCCTCCCGGGTGGCGTGCGCGCGTTCCCGGTGGCTGCCTTCCGGGATGCTCACCCAGCCCTCGGCAAGCCCGGCGGACATCCGCTCGCCCAGCTCGCGGCGGTGCGTCCGGGCGTCCGAGCGGCGCTGCTCGAGTGCCGGGTCGGCCTGGGCGCGCGGCGAGCTGACCGCGTCCGGGTCGTGGTCCAGGTGCACCCGCCGACGGCAGCGGACCACGGCGGACGCGTCCAGCGCCACCCGACCCGCAATCACCGTCATACCCCGCAGCCTAGAGTCCCACCCTGACAATTTGCCGGGCAGAGCGTCGACCCCGCGCGTCCGGGGGGTTACGCACGGTTCCCTCGTGACCCGGCGAGCGGCCATTTTACGCGACGCATAACGTTCTCGCGAACTCTGCCGTCGCACTGCCCGGCGCGCGGCTCAGCCGATGAAGCCGTTGGCGCGGAGGAAGTCGCCGGCCACCTGGTCGGGGGATTGGCCCTCCAGGTCGACCCGGCCGTTCAGCTCGATCATGACCGGCTCGGTGAGCTTGGCGCCCAGTGCCTGGCCGAGGCGGCCCAGGTCGGGGTGCGCGCGGAAGGTCTCCTCGCGCATGGTCAGCGCGGCCAGCTGGGTGGCGGTGAACGTCTTGTCGTCGCGCAGCACGGTCAGGTTGAGGCTGCGCAGGCGGGAGTCGGTGGTGGTCACCTCGGCGAAGTTGCAGGGGCTGCCCTTGGCCACGTTGACGTAGTCCAGCGCCAGTGCGTTCTCGTGGGTGTTCTCCGGCTCGAAGCGCACGTCGTAGACCCGCTGCATGGTCTCGAACTCGCGGTTCATGAACTCCGATGCGCCGCAGAAGGTGCCCTCGTCCGGGTTCTCCCGGACGAACCGGGCCATGTCGGACATCGTGTGCACGGCCGCCAGCGCGCCGTCGGCGTTGCTCCGCCGGGCCACCGCGTACGCGTCGCCGAACGCGGCCGGGCCGACCCAGCGCACCTGGTTGCGCGCCAGATCCTCGCCGGCGGTGGCCTGGAACTGCTGGTTCGCCTCGCCGAGCAGGTCGGTGTGCTTGAGGTACTGGGTCCAGCCGGTGCCGGCGTAGTCCCAGTACATGTCGATCGCCCTGGTCTGCAGCGCGACCCGCACGGTGGCCGATCCGGACAGCTTGGTCTGGTCGACCACCTCGGCGCCGGCCGCGCGCATCGCGTAGATGATGATCTTGCCGAGCAGCACGTTCTCGGTGAACTCCTTGGAGCCCACGGTGAACCTCGCGCCGGCCAGCCGGTAGTCCTTGGCGATCGAGCCGCCGGTCAGCTGCTGGGGCGACGGCCCGTGCTCCACCGCGGCGCCGCAGCCGGCCAGTCCCAGCGCGAGCAGCAACGCGGTCAGTAGCGCGGTGACGTTGCGCATACGACCCCTCTCAGAGCCCTCGGGGGCGCAGGTAGTTCTCCGCCAGTTCGGCCAGCCAGTCCACGAACAGGGCCAGCACCGCCACCAACAGGCTGCCGGTGACCAGCACCAGGGTCCGGTTCGAGGCGATGCCGTTGGAGATCACGTCGCCCAGCCCGCCCGCGCCGATGAAGGTGGCCAGCGCGACCGTGCCGACGGTGATCACCAGCGCGGTGCGTACGCCGGCCAGGATGACCGGCACGGCCAGCGGGAGCTCCACGCGGAACAGGGTGGAGCGCCGGGTCATGCCCATGCCCAGCGCCGCCTCCACCACCGCGCGGTCCACCTGGTGCAGCCCGACCATGGTGTTGCGCAGCACCGGCAACAACCCGTAGATCACGAAGGTGGTCACCGCGATGGTGCTCACCCCCACGGTGACCAGCCACACGCCGAACAGCACCAGCAGCCCGAAGGACGGGATGGCCTGGCCGATGTTGACCACCACCAGCACCGGACCGGCGACGGCCCGCGCGCCCGGGCGGGTCAGCGCGATGCCCAGCGGGATGGCGATGGCCAGGATGATCGCGGCGGTGATCACGGTCAGCTCGAGGTGGGTCAGGGTGCGGCTGGCCAGGTAGGCGGCGTTCAGGCTGCGCGCCTCGATGGCGTCCAGCGGGCGGGCGCGCACGTACAGCCACAGCACCAGCAGCACTGCGGCCAGCACCAGTGGGGTGACGACGCGGCGCAGGGTCATTTCCCGCTCGAGCCGTTCGCCGCCGGAGCCTCGGGTGCGGAGTGGATCAGCCCCCGGACCGTCTCGATGTCCAGCACGCCCCGGTAGCGGCCCTCCTCGTCGACCACCACGGTGGCCGAGCGGTTGGACGAGAGCATCCCGTCCAGCGCGTCGAACAGCGTGTCCTCCGGCCGGATCTCGGCGTTCACCGGCACGCCCTTGCTGAGCATGGTGGTGTCGGTGCTGGCCACCATGGACGGCACCCAGCCGATCGGCCGGCGCGCGTCGTCCAGCAGGATCGCCCAGCCCTGCTTGGACTCCCGGGCGATGGCCAGGATCCGGCGCGGGTCGGTGCTGGCCGCGACGGCCGGCCAGCGCGGCACGGCGGCGTCCTTGACCCGGGTCAGCGACAGCCGCCTGATCGAAGCCCCGCGCCCGACGAAGTCGGCGACGAACTCGTCCGCCGGGTCGGAGAGGATGCGCTCCGGGGTGTCGTACTGGGCGACCACCGCGCCGGTGTTCAGGATGGCGATCCGGTCCCCCATCTTGATCGCCTCGTCGATGTCGTGGGTAACGAAGATGATCGTCTTGCGGATGTCCCCCTGCAGCTTGAGGAACTCGTTCTGCAGGTTCTCCCGCTGTACCGGGTCGATCGCGCCGAACGGCTCGTCCATCAGCATCACCGGCGGGTCGGCGCCGAGCGCGCGGGCCACCCCGACCCGCTGCTGCTGCCCGCCGGACAGCTGCTTGGGGTAGCGCTGGGCGAACTCGCCCGGGTCCAGCCCGACCAGGGTGAGCAGCTGGTCCACCCGCTCCGCGATCCGGCCCCGGTCCCAGCCGAGCATCTTGGGCACGGTGGCGATGTTCTCCGCGATGGTCATGTGCGGGAAGAGGCCGCCCTGCTGGATCACGTAGCCGATCCGCCGGCGCAGCTGGTCCGGGTTCACCGAGGTGACGTCCTCGCCCTGCATCACGATGCGCCCGGAGCTGGGCTCGATCAACCGGTTGACCAGCTTCATCGTGGTGGTCTTGCCGCAGCCCGAGGGGCCGACGAACACCACGATCTCGCCGGCCGCGATGTTCATGGTCAGCTCGGTGACCGCCGGCCGGTCCTGGCCCGGGTAGTGCTTGGTCAGCTGGTCCAGCTCGATCATGTTCTCGGTCATCGCAGGCCCCTCGACGTGGTCAGGCGGCTGAGCAGGACAAATGCCAGGTCGAACAGGAGGGCCAGCACGATGATGCCGAGGATCCCCTCGAGCGTGAGGTAGATGGCGAAGGGCGTGCCGGCCACGTCCAGCCCGGTCAGGATCAGCCGGCCGAGCCCGGGGCCGCCGACCGTCGCGGCGATCGCGGCGATGCCCAGCAGCAGCTGCGCCGACACCCGCATGCCGGTCACGATCACCGGCCAGGCCAGCGGCAGGTCCACCCGGCGCAGCCGCAGGTTGGCGTCCATGCCCATGCCGATGGCGGACTCGCTGACCGCCGGGTTCACGTTGCGCAGCCCGACTATGGCGTTGCGCAGGATCGGCAGCATCGCGTAGAGCGTCAGCGCCACCACGGCCGGCGTCGCGCCCAGCCCGAGCGGGGCGATGAGCAGGCCGAACAGCGCGTAGGACGGGATGGTCAGGAACACCCCGGCGGCGGCCAGCACGACGCCGCGCGGCAGGTCCGTGCGGTAGGTGACCACGGCCAGCGGAATGCAGATCGCCGTGGCCAGCGCCAGGGACACCAGCACCAGCACGGCGTGTTCGAGGGTGGCGGCCAGCAGTTCCGGCCAGTTGCCCGCCACGTACTCCGCGAACCCCATCGGTCACCCCCTCGCGGAGTTACTGCGTAGGTACGTAATTGCGTCGTTGCGTACTTGCGTCGTTGTTGCGCGGGCGGAACGCTCAGTTTGGCGGGCCGGCGCGGTTCGCGCTACCGCTGGTGCATGCTCGGCAACTTCGACCACCTGCGGGCAATCGGTTTCTGTTGCCGTTGCGGATACGCCAACCGGGGTTGCGGATGGACCACGTGGCGGCTGAGCATTTCGACTCATGACGGGGTCGTCGGTGCCCGCGCGAGAGGCGTCCACCAGCCTCAACCGCGCGATTGCGATCTTGAAGGTGCTCGGCACGGCCGAGGGCGCACGGGACGGGGTCGGGGTGGTCCGGATCGCCCGGTTGATCGACAGGGAGAAGAGCCAGGTCTCCCGCACGCTGAAGACGTTGGCCGAGGCCGGGTTCGTGGTGCGCGATCCGCGCACGCTGCGCTACCGGCTGGGCTGGCAGCTGTTCACGCTGGCGGTGAGTGCGACGCAGCAGCACCTCACGTCGCTGGCCCCGCACCTGCTGCGCCAGCTGGTGGCCAACGTGGGCGAGTGCGCGCACCTGTCGGTGCTGGACGGCGGCGCGGTGCTGACGGTGCTCTCGGAGAGCCCGCCCCGCACCGAGCAGGCCATCCAGGCCGAGGAGTGGGTCGGCCGGGTCGCCCCGGTGCACTGCACCTCGGCCGGCGGCGCGCTGCTGCTGGACCACACCGAGGCGCAGACCCGCTCGCTGCTGGCCGGTCAGCCGGAGATGGACGCGAAGCTGGCCGCGCTGCTGGACCGGGTGCGGCTGGCCCGCCGGCGCGGCTACGCCACGGTGAACGAGGACTTCGAGCCGGGCCTGGTGGCGGTCGCCGCACCGGTCCGGGACTACCGGGGCGAGATCGTCGGAGCGTTGAACATCTCGGCGCCGAAGTTCCGCCTCGGCCGCGCGCTGGCCGCCGCCGGCCGGGAGGTCAGGGCGGCGGCCGACGGCCTGACCAGGGCGCTCGCCGCCCACGCCACCAACCGGAGGATCTCGTGACGTCGCTGCCCATGCCGTTCTTCTCCAGCGGGTTGCGGCTGGACGCGGACCTGCACGTTCCCGCCTCGGGGACCGGGCCGTTCCCGGTGGTGCTGGTGTGCTCCGGCTACCAGGGTCAGAAGATCATCCACCCGGAACGGTTCGCCCGGCTGCTCAACCCGCGCGGGTACGCCGTGCTGGCGTTCGACTACCGGGGCTTCGGGCTGTCCGAGGGCGAACGCGGGCGGCTGGTGCCACAGGAGTGGGTGGAGGACGTGCGGGCGGGGGTGGACCGGTTGGCCACCGTCGAGGTTGTGGACAACTCCCGGCTGGCCCTGGTCGGCTGGGGACTGGGCGGCGGGGTGGTGGTGACCGAGGCGGCCGACGACCCCCGGGTCCGGGCGGTGGCCTGCCTGAACGGCATGGCGGACGGCGCCCGCGCCACCCGGCAGATGCACGACCAGACGTCCTGGGCCAGCCTGCTGCGCCGGATCGAGACGGACCGGGCCCGGCGCGCGGTGCACGGCCGTTCGGAGATCACCGCGCCGTGGGACATCATCCGGCTCAACCGGGACGGCCGCACCGACGGCTACGTCGGCCGCGAGCTGTACAAGGCGCCCGGGTTCGGCACCGGGGTGACCCTGGAGTCGGCCGAGGCGCTGCTCCGGTTCGCGCCGGAGCGGGTGGTGCACCGGATCGCGCCCCGCCCGCTGCTGATCGTGCACGGGGCGGAGAATGAGCTGCACCAGCCGGTGGAGGCGCAGGCGCTCTACCGGCGGGCCGGCGAGCCCAAGCGGCTGGAGCTGCTGCCCGGCCGGGGCCACACCGAGTGGATGTTCGACGACGACCCCACGTTCCGCGGGGTGGTCGAGCTGCTGGACGGGTTCCTGGCCGACGCGTTCGGTTTGCCGGTCGGAGCGGAAGGGGTACGGAGGTAGCGTGCGCATCACCCTGGCCCAAGTGGACGTGCGGCTCGGCGACCTGGAAGCCAACCTGGCGACCGCCGAGCGGGTGATCGACGAGGCGCTGGAGCAGGACACCGACCTGATCGTCTTCCCGGAGCTGCACATCAGCGGCTACACGGTGGGCGAGGTGGACGCCGACCTGTCCATGGAGCCGGAGGACTCGCGCCTGATCGCGCTGTCCAAGCGGGCCGGCCGGGCCGGCGTGCTGCTCGGCTTCGTGGAGGCCGGGCGGGGCATCCACACCTACAACAGCGCGGGCCACTACGTGGACGGTTCGTTGCTCCACCTGCACCGGAAGCTTTACCTGCCCACGTACGCGGGCTTCGAGGAGCGCAAGTACTTCACCCCCGGGCCGTCGCTGCGCGCCTACGACACCCCGCACGGGCGGATGGCCACGATGATCTGCAACGACGCCTGGCAGCCGCCGCTGGCGTTCATCGCCACCCAGGACGGCGCGCGCGTGCTGCTGGTGCCCACCGCGTCCGCGCAGTCGAACTTTCCTGATCGTTACGACTCCACCAGCTACTGGCATGGGATAACGCGGTTCTACGGGCGCATGTTCCAGTTGTACGTGGTATTCGTGAACCGGGTCGGGGACGAGAGCGGCCTGCGGTTCTGGGGCGGCTCGCACATCATCGACCCGTGGGGCGACGTGCTCGCCGAGGCTCCGCTGCTGGCCGAGCAGGTGGTGACGGCCGAGGTCGACCTGGGCCAGGTGCGACGGCGGCGTCGGGAGATTCCGCTGGTCAAGGAGGCCCGGTTGGGGATGATCCAGCGTGAGGTGGCCCGGCTGGTCGACGAGGGCGGGGACCTCTAGCGCGGCGACTCGTGAGTGGCGAGCAATCGGCCGTCTCGCCACTCACGAGCGCCTTTGCGCATTCTCTTGTGAGGGGCCAGTACCGAGAGAACCCCTGAATTCCCTCGGGTCTGGTGTTACAAGAGTGGCGAGTGTTGCAGATCATTCCGGCACGCGCAATGGCTCTATGGTGCACTCGCTAGCGAGCGCGTGCCAGGGTTTACCGGAAATTGCTCAGCTTGAGGTTGCGGGGACGTTGAAGTTGAGCAGCTGCCCGGCCGAGGTGATCTCGGTGCGCGCGCAGTTGATCATCGAGGGGAACAGCCGGCGGTACTCCCGGGGCGGCGCGCCGAGCAGCCGGCACAGCCGCAGCCTGATCACCGTGCCGTGGGCGACCACCAGCACCCGGCCGTCCGGGTCGGCCTCGGCGATGTCGTCCAGGCTCTGCGTGAACCGCTCCAGTGCGCCCACCGGGTCCTCCCCGCCGGGCAGCGGGTTCGCCACCGGGTCCCGGTGGAACGCGTCCAGCGCGTCCGGGAACGCGGCGGCCATCTCCTCCGGGGTGAGCCCCTCGCCCCGGCCGAAGTCCAGCTCGCGCAGCCGGGCGTCCACCTTCACCGGCAGCCCGGTCACCTCGGCGCAGGCCTCGGCGGTGAGCCGGGCGCGCTGCAGGTCGGAGCTCCAGATACCGGTCAGCTCGGCGGTACGCGCCCACTCGGCGAGCTGCCGCGCCTGCGCCTCGCCGTTGGGTGTGAGCTCAACGTCCGAGCCCCCCGCATACCGGTTCCCCTCGGCCCAAACGGTTTCCCCATGCCGCGCCAGAACAAGAACGGTCACCCCCCAACCCTACGTCCCGACGCTCCCACCCCACCCCCGCGAGCCGGCCCCACTCCCCGTGTCGCGGGCCTCCGCACCCCGTGTCGCGGGCCTCCGCGCCCCGTGTCGCGGATTTCGACACCCTGTGTCGGTGCTCCGAACACCCTGTGTCGCGGGTTTCGGTGCATGGGGTCGGACCTGGCACACGCCGGCAACGTTCGCGGATGCCGCGGCTAGGGTGACGGCATGTTGCGGCGCAAGGGCGAGGGCGGAAACCGGCAGGTCTTCACCCCGGGTAATGCCAAACGGGCGATCGCGGTGGGCAAGGTGTTGGCACCCGCGTTGCTCCCGGTGGCTTTCCGGGCCGCCGGACTGGCCCGGGGGCTGTGGGACGAGCGGCGGGCGCGCCGCCTCGGCGTGGCGCCGGGGGACCTGAACCGGTTCTCCGGCAAGGGCGCCGGGCTGCACGCCAGGATCGCCGCGCTGGCCGGTTCGCTGATCGAGCTGCGGGCGACCGGGCGGGCGAACGAGTTCGTGCGCACCACCGAGGCGCGGCTGATCGACCTGTCCGCCGCCGTGCGGGCCGCCGAGTTCATGCCGACCGAACGCCGTCGCGCGGCCCATCGGGCCGTGGCCGGTGAGCTGGACCGCATCGAGCCGGCCCTACTTGACCTACTTGGTGTTAATTCACCACCCGTGAACTAAGGTTTCCGCGTGCGGCAGCTGACGAGTATCAGCTCGCCTCGGGTGGAGCCGAGTGGCGGGACCGCCCCGGCACGCCCGCTGCCGCACGATCATGGAACGGCTCGCGGGGTGTTGGCGGCCGCGCTGTGTGTGCCGCTGTCCGTGTTCGGGCACGCTGGCGCGGGCGGCGCGCTGCCCGACCTCGGTCTGCTGCTGGTGCTGGCCGCGCCGCTGACCGGGTTGCTCATCGCCGTCGCGCGCCGGCATCGCGGACCGCTGGCCATCCTGGTCACCCTGGCCGGCGCGCAGTTGGGCCTGCACGGGTTGCTGCAGCTGCTCGGTACCCACCACCACGCCTCGCCGTTCGACCCGGTGCTGATGGCCGGTGCGCACGCACTGGTCACCACGCTCACCGCGCTGGTGATGGCCGGCGCGGAGTCCGGGGCCGGCGCCGTGGCGGGCGCGCTGCGCTGGTTGCTCGCCCGGGTCCGGCCGATCCCGTTGACCTGGTCGGCAACGTGCGCCGACGGCCCGGTCGGGGCGCTGGTCGTTCGGGCCGGCCCGCCGCACACCCGGTTGCGGGACGCGGCTTTCCGGCGGCACCGGCGGCGCGGTCCGCCCGCCCGGGGTCACTGAACCCATCTCACCCCCGAAACTTTTCAACCCAGACAGGAACCGATCAGTGATGCCCAAAATCAGACGCGCGGCGCTCGTGCTCACCGGTGCCGCCGCGCTCGCCCTGATCCCGAACGGCGTGGCGTTCGCGCACGTCACGGCCAACGCGGAGGGCGCGGCGAAGGGCGGCTACGCGAGCGTCGTCTTCCAGGTGCCCACCGAGTCGCCGACCGCCGGCACGGTGAAGGTGGAGATCACCGTGCCCACCGACGAGCCGATCACGTCCGCCCGCACCGTGCCGGTCCCCGGGTGGACCGCGAAGGTGACCAAGGTGGCGCTCAACCCGCCGGCGCAGCGGGACGGCTCCACCGTGAGCGAGGCCGTGCGCACCATCACCTGGACGGCGCAGCCGGGCACCCGGATCGGCCCGGACGAGTTTGCCCAGTTCACCGCCCGGTTGGGGCCGCTGCCGGAGAAGGCCGACCAGCTGGTGCTGCCGGCCGCGCAGACCTACGACGACGGCAAGGTGGTCAACTGGGACCAGCCGCAACCGGCCGGCGGCGATGAGCCCGAGCACCCGGCGCCGGCGATCAAGCTGGCCGCGTCCACCGGCGGCGAGCACGGTCACGGGGCGCACGGCGCCACCGACCCGTCCGCCGCGCACGCCGGGGATTCCACGGCCGCGGCTGTGGACAACACCGCGCGCTGGCTGGGCGGTATCGGCCTGGTGCTCGGCGCGCTCGGACTCGGGCTGGGCGTCGGCGCGGTCCTGCGCATCCGCCGGAGCCAGGGCTGATGCGGGGGTTCGGCCGCCGTATTGCCGGCCCGCTGCTCGGCCTGCTCGGCATCGCGGCGCTGCTTGTGGGCGGCGCGGGTGCCGCGCTCGCGCACAACGTGCTGGTGAGTAGCGACCCGCCGGACGGCGCCCAGCTGGCCACCGGGCCGAGCCAGTTGACGCTGCGCTTCGACCTGCCGGTGAAGGAGTCGTTCAGCACGGTGACCGTGGTCGGCCCGGACGGCAAGCACTTCGAGGCGGCGCCGGCGCAGGTGTCCGGCAACTCGGTGCAGGTGGCGGTGCGCCCACTGGGGCCGGCCGGGCAGTACCGGGTGGGGTATCGGATCGTGTCCGACGACGGCCACCCGGTGAGCGGCGCGATCTCCTTCACGCTCACCCAGGCGGGCCCCGGGCAGGGTGTTTCCGCTGATCAGGCGCCGGGTGCGAGCGGAGAGGCGCCGGCCGCGTCGGACGACCAGGCGGGCTCCGGGGGCATCCCGGCCTGGCCGTGGATCCTCGGCGGCGTGCTGCTGGTCGGAGCCGGCGCGGTGGTCGCGCTGCGGGTCGGCCGGGACAGCTGAACCTCGGCCGAACCGGCCCGCCCGACCGGACCGTCCGGCGTTCCGACCAGACGCCGGACGGTCCGGTCGCGAGTGCGGCGAGTGACAGATGAGGCCGCTGAAATGACCGAGTGGGTGGGCGAGCAGAATTTGTGTGATCCCTCACCGGAGAGGGGGCATGGTCTTGAGACATATGCGTAGTTCGCTATATGTTTATTAGGGCAACCTTGGTTCGGTGTGAAGGGAGGTGCGGATGGGACACGGACATGGGCACGGGGTGACCAGCGCCTCCGGCCGGTACCTCCGCCCGCTCGCGCTGTCCTTCGGGGTACTGGCGCTGTTCGCGGCGCTGGAGGTGGTGGTCGGGCTGATCACCGGCTCGCTGGCGCTGCTCTCCGACGCCGCGCACATGGTCACCGACGTGATCGGCGTGGGCATGGCGCTGGCCACGGTGCTCCTGGTCAACCGCCGCAAGGCCAACACCCGGCACACCTTCGGGCTCTACCGGGCGGAGGTGCTCGCCGCGCTGGGCAACGCCGTGCTGCTGGTGGGCGTGGCGGGTTACGTGCTGGTCGAGGCGGTGCAGCGGTTCGCCAACCCGCCGGAGGTGGCCGGCCTTCCGGTGCTGCTGACCGCCGCCGCCGGGCTGGCCGCCAACCTGGTTTCCTTCTTCGCGCTGCGCGCCGGCGCCAAGGAGAGCCTGAACGTGCGCGGCGCCTACCTGGAAGTGCTCTCGGACACCGTCGGCTCGCTGGGCGTGATCGTCGGCGCGGTGCTGATGCTGGCCTTCGGCTGGCACTGGGTGGACCCGGTGGTGGCGATCGGGGTCGGCCTGTTCATCCTGCCGCGCACCGTCAAGCTGGGCCTGCAGGCGCTGCGCATCCTGGTGCAGAGCACGCCCGGCCACCTCGACCCCGTAGTGGTCACCGAGGCGCTGACCTCGCTGGACGGCGTCCGGGAGGCGCACGACGTGCACCTGTGGACGCTCACCTCCGGCATGGAGGTCGCCTCGGCGCACCTCACCGCCGCGCCGGACGCCGACCCGACCTCGGTGCTCAACCGGGCGCAGACGCTGCTGGCCGAGCGGTTCGGGCTCGAGCACGTGACCGTTCAGGTGGAGCTGGCCGGCTCCGGCGCGCGTTGTCGCAACCCGCGCTGGTGACCCGGCTCAGCCCCAGATCTCCTCGGCGGTCTCCACCACCAGCCGCAGCTTGGCCGCCTGCTCCTCCTCGGTGAGTGCGTTGCCCTCGACGGTGGAGGAGAACCCGCACTGCGGGGAAAGGCACAGCTGGTCCAGGGGCAGGTAGCGCGCCGCCTCGTCCACCCGGCGTTTCAGCTGGTCCTTGGACTCCAGCTGGCCGCGCTTGGTGGTGACCAGGCCGAGCACCACCCGCTTGCCCGGCGGCACGAACCGCAGCGGGGCGAAGCCGCCGGACCGCTCGTCGTCGAACTCGCAGAAGAACCCGTCCACGGCCAGCTCGCCGAACAGCGCCTCGGCCACGAAGTCGTAACCGCCCTCGGCGGCCCAGGCGGAGCGGTAGTTGCCCCGGCACATGTGCGTGGTCACCCGCATGCCGGCCGGGCGGCCGGCCAGTGCCGCGTTGATCGTCTGAATGTAGCGCAGGTGCTGGTGTTCGGCGTCCTCGCCCTTGGCGGTCTGCGCGGCGCGCTGCGCGGGATCGTTCAGGTAGGCCAGGCTGGTGTCGTCGAACTGCAGGTACCGGCAGCCCAGCTCGCCCAGCGCGCGCACCTCGTCGGCGTACGCGGCGGCCAGGTCGGACCAGAACTGTTCGACGCTCGGGTACACCGTTCGATCGATCGCGGCGGTCCCGCCCCGGTAGTGCACCATGCTCGGCGACGGCACGGTCAGCTTCGGCACCGCCGTGGTGGTCCGCCCGGCGAGGAAGCGGAAGTCGTCGCCGAAGATGGTGTGGGCCAGCCGCACCGGCGAGCGCACCGCCAGCCCGGCCGAGGTGAACGCGGTCTCCCCCTCGGCGTTGCGCATGCGCACCTGGATCTGCTCGTCGGTGCGCTCGATGCCGCCGAGCTGGTAGATGAAGTCCATGTGCCAGGAGGTGCGCCGGAACTCCCCGTCGGTGGCCGCGCGCAGGCCCAGCCGCTCCTGCTTCGCCACCACCTCGGTGATCGCCTCGTCCTCGCGTTCGCGCAGCTCGTCGGCGGAGATCTGCCCGCTCGCGTGTGCGGCCCGGGCGGCGAGCAGGCCAGGCGGGCGGAGCAGGCTGCCGACGTGGTCGGCCCGGAACGGTGGTTCGGTCAGCGCTGACATGCCTGGAACGCTAGTGCCTCTCGGGCTCCCGCGAGTCGGCGTTTCGGTGGGCTGAGAGCGTCGACTCAGGGTCCTGGGAGGCCGACTCGCGGGGCGTGGTGTCGAGGGGGTGGGCGAGCTCGTCCTTGGGGAGGCGCCAGAAGGCTATGGCGGCCAGGGCCAGGGGGACGGGGACCAGGCCGGCGATGATGAAGGTGAGGGGGACTCCGAGCCACTCGCCGATGGGGCCGGCGATGGCCATGGAGACCGGCATCAGCGCCAGCGACACGAAAAAGTCCAGGCTGGAGACCCGGCCGAGCAGGCGGGCCGGCACCCGCCGCTGCAACAGCGTGCCCCAGATGACCATCGCCACCGCACTGGTGAACCCGACCACGAAGGTCGCCGCCACCATCACCCACAGCCACCCGGTCAGCCCGATGATCGCCAGAGGCACGGCCCCGAGGCCCCAGCAGAGCAGCATCCAGGTCAGGTAGCGGCGGGGCAGCCGCCAGTTGGACACCAGCAGCGAGCCCACCGCCCCGCCGATGCCGAACGCGCCGAGCACCGTAGCGTAGCCACCGGCGCCGTGCCCGGTCTGGTCGCGCACCGCGAACGGCAGCAGCACCTCGATCGGCCCGACCACCACCAGCACGTACAGGAACGCGAAAGCCAGCGTGGCGAACAGCCAGCCGGTCTGGAACAGGTAACGGAACCCCTCGCCGAGGTCGTGCAGCACCGATCGCCGCTCCTCGGCGCTCGGGAGCGCGGTGACCGGCCGCATGGCCAGCAGGGCGAACAGCGCGACCAGGTAGATCCCGGCGGCCAGCAGGAACGCCACGCCCGGCGCGTACAGCCCCACCACCACGCCGGCCAGCGCCGGCCCGATCGCGGTCTGCGCGGTCGGTCGCAGGCTGCCCTCGACGCCGTTCGCGGCGAGCAGCTCGTCGGCGGGCAACAGGGTCGGCAGCAGCGCCGAGTAGGCCGGGAAGAAGAACGCCTCGGCGGTGCCGAGCAGGAAGCCGATCACCGCCAGCTGCCACAGCTGCAACAGGCCGGTGACCGCCAGCGTGCCGGCCACTGTGGCGCAGATCACCCTGGCCACCTCGACGCCACGCAGCAGGATGTGGTGCGGCAGGCGGTCGGCGGCCACCCCGCCGAGCAGCACGGCCAGCACCAGTCCGGCGCTGAACGCCGTGGCCACCACGGACAGCTGCGCCGGACCACCGCCCAGCGCGATGACCTGCCACGCCACCGCGACCAGCCACAGCCCGCTGGCGCACAGCGACAGCGCCAGCGAGCCGACCAGCAGCCGGTAGTCCCGGTGCCGGAACGGCCGCAGCGCCCGGGGCAGCTCGCGCCTGGTTTCGGTCTTCACGAACATCATTTGACGACGTCAACCCCGGTTAAGGTCAACTGGGTTTCGGCTGTCCCGTCAGCGTGCCCCGGTCAGCGGCCCTTCCAGCGCGGCTCGCGGCGTTCCCGGGCGGCGGCCCCGCCCTCGGCGGCGTCCTCGGTGGCGGCGGCCACCCGGCGCATGGTCTCGCCGAACCGGATGGCGTCGGTCATCGGCAGATCGGCCGTGCGCACCGCCACCTCCTTGATCGCCCGGGCGGCCAGCGGCGCGCCGCGCACCAGCCGGGCGGCCAGCGCCCGGGCTTCGTCCAGCAGCGAGTCGTGCGGCACCACCCAGCCGGCCAGGCCGATCTCGTGCGCCCGCTGGGCGGAGATCCGCTCGCCGGTGAGCAGCATCTCCATCGCGTACTGCCAGTTCAGCCGTCGAGGCAGCCGGATCGCGCCGACGATCGTGGGCACGCCGATCCGCACCTCGGGCATGCCGAACTCGGCCCGCTCGCTGGCGATCACGAAGTCGCACCAGCTCACCAGGGTCAGCCCATAGCCCAGGCAGTAGCCGTTGACCGCCGCGATCACCGGCTTGAAGATCTCCCAGCCGCTCTCGAAGGAGTTCACCGTCGGCCGTTCCCAGAACGTGCCGGGGAAGTCACCGGCCGGGTTGCCTTCACCGCGCAGGTCCGCGCCGGCGCAGAACGCCCGCCCGGCGCCGGTGACGATCGCCACCCAGGCGTCCTCCTCGTCCCGGAACCGGGCGAACGCGTCGTTCAGCTCGCGGCGCATCCGGCCGTCGATCGCGTTGAGCCGCTCCGGCCGGTTGTAGGTGATCGTGGCCACGTGCTCGTCCAGTTGGTACTTGACGGTCTCGGTCACAGCTGGCGACCCTACGGCGCGTGTTGTTCCCACAGATCTTCTGGCCGGGCATTGTGGATGGTTCGGTCACGCTCACCTACCGCCTGTGGACAGCTCCGCGGGCCGTGGCCGGCCGGCGGCACCGGGTGGCCGGCGGCATGATCGAGATCACCGAGGTGGCCGAGGCCGACCCGGCGGCGATCACAGAGGCGGACGCGACCGGTGCGGGTTTCCCGACCCGGGAGGACCTGCTGGCCGACCTGCGGAAGCGGGAGGGCGAGGCGGACCGGCGCTGGTACCGGGTCCGCTTCCACTACCTGGGCGCGGACCCCCGGGACGCGCTGGCCGGGGACGGTGCGCTGACCGCCGAGCAGCGCACCGAGCTGGACCGGCGGCTGGCCCGGCTGGACGGGGCCAGCACGCACGGCCCGTGGACCGCCGCCACCCTGGACGTGATCGCCGCGCACCCCGGCACCCGGGCCGGCGACCTGGCCGCGCTGCTCGGCCGGGAGCGCGACCCGTTCAAGATCGACGTGCGGAAGCTGAAGAACCTGGGCCTGACGCTGAGCCTGGAGGTCGGCTACCGGCTGTCCCCGCGCGGCGAGGCCTACCGGGACGGGCGCTGATGCGGGTACGGCCCACCCGCTGGGAGGTGCTGGTCGACGAGCTGGCCGGCCGGATTGTGCGGGACTTCCCCGACCGGAGCTGCCGGGTGCTGCTGGACGGCCCGCCGCCGGCCCGGCCGGGGTCGCTCGCCGAGTCGCTGGCCGTGGAGCTGCGCCGACGCGGCCGGCCCGCGCTGGCGGTGGCGGCGGGCGACTTCCTGCGCCCCGCGTCCGTGCGTCTGGAGTTCGGCCGGCGGGACCCGGACGAGTTCCTGGACCGGTGGCTGGACGAGGGGGCGCTGCGCCGGGAGGTGCTGGCCGGCAACGGCCAGGTGCTACCGCGGCTGTGGGACGTGGCCACCGACCGCGCCTACCGGGACGAACGGGTCAGCCTGGGGGACGGCGGCGTCGTGTTGGTGTCCGGCGCGCTGCTGCTCGGCCGGGGGCTGCCGGCCGAGCTGACCGTGCACCTGCGCATGTCGGCCGCCGCGCTGGCCCGCCGGCTGCCCGCCGAGGAACACTGGACACTGCCTGCATACATCCGGTATGCAGGCGAGCGGCGCGCCGAGGGCGCCGACGTGACGATCCTCACCGACCACCCGGACTCGCCCGCGCTGCTCGAGTCGCCCTGACTCCCGGGATTACCTCGGGGCGAGCACGGCCTGGGTCTGGGTGGTCTGGGCGACCAGCCGGCCGGAGTCGTCGCGCAGGTCGGTCTGCACCACGATCGTCGAGCGCCCGGAGTGCAGCGGCCGGGAGGTCGCGGTGACCGTGCCGCCGCGCACGGCGGCGAAGAAGTGCGTGTTCGACTCGATCGTGCTGGTCCCGGCGCCCGGCGCGGACTCCACCAGCCGGGCGAACGCGCACGCCGCGCCGGCCGTGTCGGCCAGCGCCATCAACGCGCCGCCGTGCATGATCCCGGCGGTGGTGCAAACCTCGGGCCGCCATTCCATGGTGAGCACCGTCTCGTCGGCCGCGATCACCTTCGGCCGAATACCCAGCGTGGCCACCAGCGGCATCGCTTCCGAAACCAGTCGCATCAAGTCGTCCGTCACGCCCCGGAACCCTGCCCCGCCGGTGCGCACCTGTCCATTCCCCGCGAGGTAAACCCCACCCGGAACAGCCCCCTCAGCCGGCTAATCCTCGTTCCCGTTCCTGAGCCCCACGAGATCGACAAGAGGTGGGTTCGGTCCCGCTGGGCGGCCGACGCCCGTCGATCTCGCGCTCCGGTCGCCACCCCGGGCCCGGTCATCCGCCCGACGGCTCATTCGTCGCCCGACCCAACCGCCCCGAACGACCCAACCGTCGCAACAAGTGAACGCCGATTAGCCTCTGAGCCCTCCCGCGATCGATACCTCTCCAAGCTCGCGCGGTCCCCGAGACACGTCCCGTCCGGAGCGGTGCCGTTCCAGAACGCGCTTGGACGGCCGCGGTCAGCCGGTCTCCCGCACCCCCGCCGCGCCCCTCCCGTCCCGCGCCCCGCCGCCTCCCCCGGCCCACCAACCCGGCCTGGCCCGGCCCGGCAACCCGGCCCGGCCCGGCAACCCGGCCCGCACACACTCTTCGGCGCTGGCACACGGGCTACAGAGCGTGTGCCAGCGCCAACCGGTGTGTGCGAGCCCCAAAGGGTGTGTGCAAACGCAGCACCCCCGGCGAGCCCAACTTGCCCGGCGAACGCAACGCGCCTGGCGAACGCAACGCGCCTGGCGGATCCAACGTGCCCGGCGGACGCAACGTGCCCGGCGAACGCAACGCGCCCGGCGGATGCAACGTGCCCGGCGAACGCAACGCGCCCGGCGGATGCAACGCGCCTGGCGGACGCAACGCGCCCAGCGAACGCAACGGCCCAGCGGTGGAACGTGCCCGGCGGAACACAACGCGCCCAGCGGATGGGGGGTCCCGGGGGGCGCAGCCCCTCCGGGCCGGGGCGCGGGGGTTGGACCCCCGCAGAAATGACGAGACGCCGTGGCGAGCGCTCTCCGCGAGCACACAACACGGCGTCGAGTGGGCGAGGAGGGAGTTGAACCCTCACGTCCTTACGGACACACGGACCTGAACCGTGCGCGTCTGCCATTCCGCCACTCGCCCGGGCGTTGATCAAAGACTAGCACGAGGCAAACAGCTGGTTTCGGGGGGCCTCCGTTCGGCTCGTTTAGGCGTCGTTCGGCTACCAACCGATACCAACACCGGTGAGGGAACTGACCGGAGTCGCTAGCACAGATACGATCGAGGGCACGGGAGAACACGCCGACCGAACCGTGGTCGGGAACCGAGAGCAAGCGGCCCTTCATCGGGTCGGAGACCGAGAGGAAAGAAGAGGAGTACTGGGTGGGCCGCGCTGCGCGCTTCGAGCGCCGGTTGGAGGGCTTCGTGGGTGATGCCTTCGCGAGGGTTTTCGGCGGACATGTCGTCGCCGAGGAAGTGGCCCAAGCGATCGCCCGGGAAGCCGAGGTCTCCGTACGCCCGCTGGCCGGTGGCCGGCAGCTCGCCCCGAACCGCTATGCGGTGCTGCTCAGTCCGACTGACCATGACCAGATGGCGGGGGATGCGCGGAAAGTCACACAGTCACTCACGGATGGCGTGTTGAGGCTGGTGGCCGACCAGGGATGGGACACCTACGGCGACGTCGTAGTCTCTCTGGAGCGCTCCGAGGCGCTGCACACGGGTCAGTTCCGTACCAGCTCGGCCGTGGATCCCGATGTATCGAGAGCCACGCCGAGACAACGCAACGCAAAGGAACCACCGATGAGCCAGCCACCAGGTCACCCCGAGGAGAACGGCTACGATCGCGCTCCGCGCGGTTATGGCCAGCAAACCTACGCCGAGCCGGGAAGCAACCGCGGTTCGGAGCGCGGATACGAACAGCAGCAGCCGGCCGGGTACCAGGCCGACTACGACCCCCGCTACGGCGGCCAGCAGGGCTACGACCAGCAGGGTTATGACCAGCAGCAGGGTTACGGCCAGCAGGGTTACCAGCAGGGCTATGACCAGCAGCAGGGCTACGGCCAGCAGGGATACGACCAGCAGGGCTACCAGCAGGGCTACGGCCAGCAAGGCTATGACCAGCAGGGCTACCAGCAGGGTTATGACCAGCAGGGCTACGCCCAGCAAGGCTATGACCAGCAGGGCTACCAGCAGGGTTATGACCAGCAGGGCTACGCCCAGCAGGGTTACGACCAGCAGGGCTACGGTCAGCAGGGCTACCAGCAGGGCTACTACGACCAGCAGGGCTACCAGCAGGGCGGCTACGCCCAGGGTGGCTACGGCGGCGCGGCCACGCTGACCATCGACGACGGGTCCAACCGCAGCTTCGAGCTGCACGGTGGCACCACGGTCATCGGCCGGGGCCAGGAGTCGGACTTCCGGCTGCCGGACACCGGGGTCTCCCGGCGGCACCTGGAGATCAACTGGGACGGGCACAACGCCACGCTGTCCGACCTCGGCTCCACCAACGGCACCACGGTCAACGGCAACCCGGTTCAGACCTGGCAACTCAGCGACGGAGACGTGATCCGGATCGGACACTCCACGCTGGTCTACCGGGCCGCGGGATAGCCTTTCCGAAAGTCTCGCCGCTCGGGAGCGCTTCTCCCGGGCGGGTGCGGCGCGGAAACGCGCTCGCCGAGCGTGCGCCCAGTCCGGCGCATGCGGGAGACACGTCGGAAATGGAGTGCGCAGCAGGTGCCGGAACTGGTGCTGCAGCTGACCAGGGCGGGGTTCCTGGCCCTGCTCTGGTTGTTCGTGTTGGTCGCGCTGCGCGTGGTCCGGTCCGATCTGTACGCCGCGTCCGGCATGCGTCCCCTGGGGTCCGCGCGCCGGGGAAAGACCCGGTCAGGCCGGGGTCGCACCGCTCGCCAGCTGGTTGTGACCCACGGCGCGCTGGCCGGTACACGCGTGTCTTTAGACTCCAGGCCGATCATGCTCGGGCGCGCGGACGACTCGACCCTGGTGTTGGACGATGACTACGCCTCCACGCGGCATGCCAGGTTGTCGCTACAGGGGGAGGAGTGGTACGTGGAGGATCTCGGGTCGACCAACGGGACCTATCTGGACCGAGCTAAGGTCAGCGGACCAACTCGGGTGCCGCTCGGCGTCCCGATCCGTATCGGCAAGACCGTGATCGAGCTGCGTTCATGACCCTTGTGCTTCGCTACGCCGCGAGGAGCGACCGGGGCCTGGTTCGTCAGAACAACCAGGACTCCGTGTACGCGGGCCCTCGCCTGCTCGCGCTCGCCGACGGCATGGGTGGCCACGCCGCCGGCGAAGAGGCCTCCAAGGCGGTCATCTCCGCGCTGGTCCCGCTGGACGACGACGAGCCCGGCGACGACCTGCTGGCCGAGCTGCACGCGGCCACCGAAGAGGGCAACGCCGCCATCACCAGCCTGATCACCGAGCAGCCCGACCTCGAAGGCATGGGCACCACGCTCACCGCCATCCTGTTCGCCGGCAGCCGGCTGGGCATGGTGCACATCGGCGACTCGCGCGCCTACCTGCTGCGCGACAGCGGGCTCACCCAGATCACCAAGGACGACACGTTCGTCCAGTCGCTGGTGGACGAGGGCCGGATCACCGAGGACGAGATCCACACCCACCCGCAGCGCTCGCTGCTGCTGCGCGCGATCACCGGCCACGACCTGGACCCCTCGCTGACCGTGCGCGAGGCGCGCGCCGCCGACCGCTACCTGCTCTGTTCGGACGGCCTGTCCGGCGTGGTCAGCCACGAGACGCTGCACGAGACGCTGGCCGCCATCCCGGACCCGAGGCTGTGCGCCGACCGGCTGATCGAGCTGGCCCTGCGCGGCGGCGGCCCGGACAACGTCACGGTGATCGTGGCGGACGTGGTGGACATCGACTTCGGCGAGGACGCGCCCATCGTGGGCGGCGCCGCCGGGGACGGCAGCGAGGCGAACAACACCCCACCCGACTCGGCCGCCGCACGGGCCGCCGTGACCACCCTGCCCAAGGTCGCCCCCCGGCGGATCGAGCCGACCCAGCCGATCCCGGTTACGCAGGGCAAGGGGCGCGCGGCGAAGGTCGGCCTCAGCGTGCTGGTCGCGCTGATACTGCTGGTCGGCGGTGCGGTGCTGGCCCGGCTGTGGGTGATGCAGCAGTACTACGTCGGCGCGGACGACGACCGCTTGGTGATCTTCCAGGGGGTACGCGGCAGCGTGCTCGGGCTGAAGCTGCAGCGGGTCGCGGAGGGTTCCTGCCCGCAGCGCCAGGCCGGGTGCACCGAGCTGCGGCTGTCCGACCTGAACGAGTCCGCGCGCAGCGCCGTGCAGGAGGGGATCATCTCCGGCGAGGGCATCGACGGCGCACGGGCCACGGTGCGCCGGCTGCGCAGCGACGAGGTCCTCCCGGTGTGCCCGCCGGAGCCGGTGCTCAACAACAACCCGGGCAACCCGAACGACCCGCCCGGCCCGATCGGCGGCGCACCGAGCGCGGGGGCGCCCTCCACCGGCGCCGGCCCGAGCGCCGCTCCCAACGCCGGCCCGAACAACAGCGCGGCGAACGGCGCCGCCACCGGGCAGCGCCCGAACCCGAACAACCCGAACGCCGCCAACCCGGGGCCGAACGGTCAGCCGACCGCCGACGGAGCGGCGGGCACCGACCCGTCGGCGGAGGACACGGAACTCTCGCCGCAGCGGCTGGAGCCGGGCAAGACCTGCCGCCCGGCCGGCTAGATGCGCGTGGAACGCGCATGCCGAGCGGGCGCCCAGTTCGGCGCCCGCGGGGGACACAGCGTGGAACGCGCATGCCGAGCGGGCGCCCAGTTCGGCGCCCGCGGGGGTTACTGATGTCTGTCCCCAGCGTGTCCGCGCCAGCCGCCGGACGATCGATCGAGCTGGTGCTGCTGGCGTTCGCGGCGGTACTGACCACCGGGGCTCTGGTCCTGGTGGAGGCCAACCAGGAGCAGGAGCTCACCCGCACGCTGCTCTACCTGGGGCTGGCCTACCTGGGGCTCCTCACCGTGGCGCACCTGGTGGTGCGCAAGCTGGCCCCGCACGCCGACCCGCTGATCCTGCCGTGCGCCGCGCTGCTCAACGGCCTGGGCCTGGTGATGATCCACCGGGTGGACCTGGCCCGGGCCGACCGGGCGACCCAGCTGGGCACCGGCGCGCCGCAGCTGTTCGCCGGCCGCCAGGTGGCCTGGACGGCGATCGCGATCCTGCTGTTCATCGGGGTGCTGTGGTTCGTCAAGGACCACCGGGTGCTGTCCCGCTACGGCTACACCATGGGCTTCGCCGGGTTGGTGCTGATCATGCTGCCCGGCGTGCTGCCGGCCAGCATCTCCGAGGTGAACGGCGCGAAGATCTGGCTGCGGCTGAGCATCTTCTCCATCCAGCCCGGCGAGTTCGCCAAGGTGCTGCTGATGGTGTTCTTCTCCGCGCTGCTGATCTCCAAACGGGAGCTGTTCACCACCGCCGGGCGGAACTTCCTGGGCATGGAGCTGCCCCGGCCCCGGGACCTGGGGCCGCTGCTGGCCGCCTGGCTGATCTCGGTCGGCGTGCTCGCGCTGGAGAAGGACCTGGGCAGCTCGCTGCTCTACTTCGGCATCCTGCTGGTGCTGCTGTACGCGGCCACCGAGCGGGTGTCCTGGCTGGTCATCGGGCTGGCGGCGTCGGGGCTGGCGGCGTTCCTGGGCTACCAGCTGTTCGGCCACGTACGGTCGCGGATCGAGGTCTGGCTGGACCCGTTCGCCGACTTCGACGGCGCCGGCTACCAGCTGGGCCAGGCGCTGTTCGGGCTGGGCACCGGCGGGGTCGGCGGCACCGGCCTGGGCGCGGGGCGGCCGGAGCTGGTCCCGCTGGCCTGGAGCGACTTCATCGTCTCGTCCATCGGCGAGGAGCTGGGCCTGATCGGCATGGCCGCCATGCTGGTGATCTACCTGGTGCTGGTCACCCGGGGCCTGCGCAGCGCGCTGGCGGTGCGGGACAGCTTCGGCAAGCTGCTGGCCACCGGGCTGTCCTTCGGGTTGGCGCTGCAGGTGTTCCTGGTCATCGGCGGGGTGACCCGGCTGATCCCGCTGACCGGGCTGACCGTGCCGTTCCTGTCCGCCGGCGGTTCGGCACTGGTGGCCAACTACGCCATCGTGGCGCTGCTGCTGCGCATCTCCAACGCGGCGCGCAACCCGGCCTCGGCCCGCCCGGCCACGCCGAAACCGCCGCTGGCCCAGGCCAACACCGAGTTGGTGGACAACACGTGAACACCCCCGTTAGACGCATTGCCGTCGCGGTGATGGTAATGATCCTGATGCTGCTGGCGAACCTCACATATGTGCAGGTGATTAAGGCGTCGGACTACCGGGAGGACCCGCGCAACCAGCGGGTGCTGCTGGCCGAGTACGCCCGCAAGCGCGGCCAGATCAGCGCGGGCGGGCAGATTCTGGCGTCCAGCGTCGAGACCAACGACCGGCTGCGTTACCAGCGGCACTACGCCAACGGGCCGCTCTACTCCTCGGTCACCGGCTACTACTCGGTCATCTACGCCTCCGCCGGACTGGAGCGGGCGCAGGACGAGGTGCTCAACGGCTCCGACGACCGGCTGTTCGTGCGCCGGCTGTCCGACCTGATCACCGGCCGCAACCCCAGCGGCGGGAACGTGGTGCTGACCATCGACCCGTCGGTGCAGAAGGCCGCCTTCGACGCGATGACGGCCAAGAACTACACCGGCGCGGTGGTCGCCCTGCGGCCGCGCACCGGGGAGATCCTGGCCATGGTCTCCACCCCTTCCTACGACCCCAACCCGCTGGCCAGCCACAGCGCGGACGCGCAGAAACAGGCCTGGACGAAGTACGCGGCTGACAACCCGCAGACGCTGGTCAACCGGGCGATCTCGGAGACCTACCCGCCCGGCTCCACCTTCAAGCTGGTGGACACCGCCGCCGCGCTGCAGGCCGGGTTCACCCCGGACAGCCCGCTCACCGCGGCCTCCCAGATCACCCTGGCCAACACCCGCACCGGTCTGGAGAACTTCGCCGGCACGCCGTGCGGGGCCGGTCCCACGGCCAGCCTGCGCGACGCGCTGGCCCGCTCGTGCAACACCGCGTTCGCCGAGCTCACCGCCGCCGTCGGGGTGTCCAAGCTGCGGGCCCAGGCCGAGCTGTTCGGCATCGGTTCGGTGGACGACGCGATCCCCATGCCGGTGGCCCCGTCCTCGCTCGGGCCGATCCCGGACACCGCTGCGCTGCAGCAGTCCGGCATCGGGCAGCGGGACGTGCGGCTCACCCCGCTGCAGAACGCGGTGATCGCGGCGACCATCGCCAACGGCGGCCAGCGGATGACCCCGCACCTGGTCAAGGAGATCCAGGGGCCGGACCTGTCCACCCTGGACACCACCGACGCGGCGCGCGAGGACCGGGCCATGCCCCCGGACACCGCCCGCGCGCTCACCGACATGATGATCGGCGCGGAGGCGCGCACCCAGGGCAGCGGGAAGCTCACCGGGGTGCAGATCGCGTCCAAAACGGGTACGGCTGAGCATGGTTCGGACCCCAAGAACACGCCCCCGCACGCGTGGTACGTGGCGTTCGCCCCGGCGCAAAATCCGCAGGTGGCGGTGGCGGTCCTGGTGGAGAATGGGGGAGACCGGTCGCTGGAGGCGACCGGCGGTTCGGTGGCCGCACCGATCGGGCGTTCGGTGATCGCGGCGGCGCTCCGAGGTGGGGGCGGGGGCTGATGGCGATGCATTCCGGTGACCGGGTGGTGGACCGGTACCAGCTGCTCAAACGCATCGCGGTGGGCGGCATGGGCGAGGTGTGGGAGGCGCACGACGAGCGCCTCGGTCGCACCGTGGCGATCAAGGTGTTGAAGCCGGAGATCGGTTCCGACCCGGAGTTCCTGGAACGTTTCCGGGGCGAGGCGCGGATCGCCGCCTCGCTGAACCACCGGGGCATCGCCGGCGTGCACGACTACGGGGAGGACGTCCTCCCGGACGGCACGCCGACCGCGTTCATCGTGATGGAGCTGGTCCGGGGCGAGCCGCTGTCCACCCGGCTGGCCACCCGGGGGAAGCTGGAGCCGGCGGCCGCGCTGGACATCATGGAGCAGTGCGCCAAGGCGCTGCAGGCCGCGCACGCCCACGGTTTCGTGCACCGGGATGTCAAGCCGGGCAACATCCTGATCAGCGAAGACGGCACCGTCAAGATCACCGACTTCGGGATAGCCAAGGCGGCATCGGCCGCCCCGGTGACCGCCTCCGGGATGGTCATGGGCACCGCGCACTACATCGCCCCGGAACAGGCCAGGGGCGAGGACGCCAGCCCGGCCAGCGACGTGTACTCCCTGGCCGTGGTCGGCTACGAGTGCGTGGCCGGGCACCGCCCTTTCGCCGCCGAGCAGCCGGTGGACGTGGCGATGATGCACATCAACGACCCGGTGCCCCCGCTGCCGGAGAGCGTGCCGCCGCCGTTGCGCCGGCTGCTTGATCTGACCCTGGTCAAGGAGCCCGGCGAGCGCTACGCCAACGGCGGCGAGTTCGCCGTGGCGGTGGCCGCCGTGCGCCGGGGCGGCCAGCCGCCGCTGCCCGGCTCCGGCTGGGGCAGCCCGTCCTGGGGCGGTTCCGGCTCCTGGAGCGCGGTGGGCGCCACCACGGGCTCCCGGAAGGCCATCGGCCAGGCCACCGCCGGCGTGCCGACCACGGCGCTGGCCCCGTCCGCGATCCCCACCCAGGCCATCGCGCCCCGGCCGGTTTCCGCCTCGCAGGGGATGAGCGCCGACCAGCCGACCAGCATGGTGCCGGCCGCCCAGCCCCGCCCGCCACTGCCCGGCCGGCAGATGCCGCCACCGCCGGTCAACCGGCTGGCCGGGCTGCCCGCGCCCCGGCGCGCCGGGCGGACCGTGCTGACCCTCGGCTTCGTGCTGCTCACCCTGGCCGCGATCACGGTCGGCGTGCTGGTGGTGCGCAACGCTGTGGCGCAGGACAGCGGGGTGCAGCCGCAGTCACCCACCGTGCAGGCCACCGAACCGACCGCGCAGACGGGCGCGGCCCCCGGCGCTCCCGGAGCTCCGGAGGACGTGGACGAGCCGGATGACCCGGACGAGCCCGCCGCGCCGGCCGATCCACCCGGGACGGTTCGAGTGGAGCTGGCCGGGTACGCGGGCAAACCGGCCACCGTGGTGCAGTCCGAGCTGCAGAACAACGGGCTGCGGGTCCAGATGCGCACGGTGGCCGGCCAGGCCCCCAGGGCGCCGGCGAACTGCACGGTGACCGACGTGCGCCCGGCGGGGCCGGTACCCAAGGGAACGGCGGTGACGATCACATGCGCGCAGCACTGAGTTTGACGATGAAACCCCCATTGCCGCAGCACAACGGGGCGGCCGCCGAGAAGCGGCCGGCCAGTATCGCCGCCCCGGGCCCGACCAGGCATGATGGACCGGCCAGCAGCACCCCAGCGCACAGGAAACGGCACCGATGACCACGCCCCGTCTGCTCTCCGAACGCTACGAGCTGGGCGACACGCTCGGCTACGGCGGCATGTCCGAGGTGCACCGGGGCCGTGACGTGCGGTTGGGCCGGGAGGTCGCGGTCAAGGTGCTGCGCGCCGACCTGGCCCGCGACCCGCAGTTCCAGCTGAGGTTCCGCCGCGAGGCGCAGAACGCCGCCGCGCTGAACCACCCGGCGATCGTCGCGGTCTACGACACCGGGGAGACCGAGTCCGACTTCGGCTCCCTGCCCTACATCGTCATGGAGTACGTGGACGGGCAGACCCTGCGCGAGATCGTCAAGAGCGAGGGCCCGCTGAGCCAGCGCCGGGTGCTCGAGGTGATGGCGGACGTCTCGGCCGCGCTGGACTTCAGCCACCGGCACGGGATCATCCACCGGGACGTCAAACCGGCCAACGTGATGATCACCCAGGGCGGCGCGGTCAAGGTGATGGACTTCGGCATCGCCCGCGCGCTGGCCGACGGCCAGAACATGACCCAGACCGCCGCCGTCATCGGCACCGCGCAGTACCTGTCCCCGGAGCAGGCCCGGGGCGAGGCGGTGGACGCCCGGTCGGACGTCTACGCGGCCGGCTGCGTGCTGTTCGAGCTGCTCACCGGGGAGCCGCCGTTCTCCGGCGACTCCCCCGTCGCGGTGGCCTACCAGCACGTCCGGGAGGACGTCCGGCGCCCGTCCGAGGTGAACCCGGACGTCCCGCCGACGCTGGACGCCATCGTGCTCAAGGCGATGAGCAAGAACCCGGCCAACCGGTACCAGTCCGCCGCCGAGATGCGGGAGGACCTGGTCCGGGTGCTGCATGGCGAGCGCCCGCTGGCGCCGCAGGTGATGACCGACGACGAACGCACCGCGATGCTGGCCGGTGCGGCCAGCTCGATGGGCGCGGGCTCGGCCGCCGCCTCCGGCACCGCCGCGACTCGGCGGATCGAGTCCGGCACCACCCGGCACGCGGCCGCGCCGGACTGGTCGGCCGGCACCGGCGGCGGGCGCAGCACCGGCAAGACGGTGGCCATCGGCGTGGGCATCGCGGCCATGCTGGCGGTGATCGTGTTCGTGGCGACCAAGCTGTTCGGCTCGCCGACCCTGGAGCAGATGGTCGTGCCCAACGTGGCCGGGCAGACCCAGGACTCGGCCCGCACCCTGCTGCAGGACCCGCAGTACGACTTCAAGGTGAACCTGGCCAAAGAGGCCTCCAACACCGTGCAGCCGAACCAGGTCATCGGCACCAACCCGCCGGCCGGCAGCAAGCTGACCAAGGGCAGCCAGATCAACCTGGTCATCAGCACCGGCGCGGCGCAGGTCACCGTGCCCGACCTGACCGGGCTGACCCAGCAGGAGGCACAGGCCCGCCTGCAGGAGTTCAACCTGAAGATGACCGTGGCCACCAGGACCAAGCCCACCAACGACCCCAGCCTGGTGGACAAGGTGGCCCAGCAGGACCCGGCGTCGAAGGCGACCGTGGCGGGCGGGTCCGCGGTGACCGTGACCATCGGCGCCAAGCAGGACACCGTGCCGATGCCCAACGTGATCGGCCAGCTGTCCGACGACGCCCAGGTGCGGCTGCGTGACCTCGGCTTCACCATCTCCACCAAGTCCGCCGACGGCCCCGGCGATCCGGACCGGGTGCTGCGCTCCGACCCCACTCCGGGGAGCCAGGTACCGCGCGGCGGGACCGTCACGCTGTACGTGTCGCGGGGCAACGAGGTCGAGATGCCCAACCTGAAGAACATGTCGGCGGACGACGCCAAGAAGGCGCTGAAGGACGCCGGCTTCGACGGGCAGATCGGCTACCGGGTCAGGGACGTGGACGACCCGACCCAGAGCGGCTATGTGGTCGACCAGTCGGTGAAGGCGGGCGACGGCCTGGACCCGGACGGCGAGGTGGAGCTCACCGTCGGCCAGTACCGGGGTGGCGGCGGAAGCGGTTCGTCCTCGCCCAGCCACGGCAACCGCGGCGGCGGGAACTGAGCCCGGTCATGCGCGTACTGGTTGTGGATAACTACGACTCGTTTGTGTACAACCTCGTCCAGTACCTGGCCCAGCTGGGTGCGGACACCGTGGTGCGGCGCAACGACGTGGTGGAGCTCGACGAGGTCTCCGAGGTGGACGCGGTGCTGGTCAGTCCGGGCCCGGGCACCCCGGAGCGGGCCGGCCGGTCGATGGATGTGGTGGCCCGTTGCGCCGAGCGCGGAGTGCCGGTGCTCGGCGTGTGCCTCGGTCACCAGGCCATCGGCGCGGTGTGGGGCGGCGTGGTCGAGCGCGCCCCCGAGCTGCTGCACGGCAAGACCTCACTGATCAACCACTCCGGCGACGGCGTGCTGGCCGGGCTGCCCAGCCCGTTCACCGCCACCCGCTACCACTCGCTCACCATCCGCCCCGACTCCATGCCCGCCGAGCTGGAGGTCACCGGCCGCACCGAGTCCGGCGTGATCATGGCGCTGCGGCACCGCGAGCTGCCGGTGCACGGCGTCCAGTTCCACCCCGAGTCGGTCCTCACCGAAGGCGGCCACCGACTGCTCGCCAACTGGTTGGCGCTGGCCGGGTTCACCCCGCCTCCGCACCTGGTCGATCAGTTGACCGCCGAGGTGGCGGCGTTGACCGCGCCCGCCGCTCCCTGATCGTGGGTTCGGCTCGGGCTTCTTCGGCGCGGGTCTAAAGATCAGCTTGGACGGGCCGGCTCGGTCGTTGTTCCCGACTCGGGAGCGGCCCCGCCGGTTTCAGCCGTTGGCGTGCCGTCTGTTCCGGTTCGGCTGTTGGTGTGCGCCGGGTTCGTGTGCCGTCTGTTCCGGTTGGCTGTTGGCGTGCGCCGGGCTGAGGTGCCGTCCGTTCTGGTTCGGCCGCTGGCGTGCGCCGGGCTGGCGTGCCGTCCGTTCTGGTTCGGCCGCTGGCGTGCGCCGGGCTGGCGTGCCGTCCGTTCCGGTTCGGCCGTTGGTGTGCGCTGGGTTCGCGTGCTGTCCGCCGGCTCGGTTGCGGAGCGTAGCTGTGCGCGGCGGGTTCCTCGGCTTCGGCTTCGCCGAGTGGCAGCCCAGGCGCCCAATTTTCATGATTCAAATGGCGACTGTGCTGCCGCTCGACGAACTCAACGGCCCTGGTTCGTAGAGGCGGCCCCGCGGTTGGTCACTCTGAGTGATGTTTTTGAGGCAAAAGGGCCGGATGTGGTAGTGGAGCTGTGGTGGAGCGGATCTAGGTGTGCCGAGCGCAAGCTGGGTCCGGTCTTGTCGCGCTGTTGATCGGACTGAGCTTGCGCTCGGCGAAGAGCGACGACAACGCCCAGTAAGCAACGCGCAAACGGAACGGGCGGCACCCGGCCGGGAACAACAACCGGGCCGGCTCGCCCAAGCCGATCTTTAGGCCGGCATCCGGCCGGGAGCCGCCGGTCGGGGCGGTCGCCCGGTCGAGTCGGTGCGTTACGGTGGTCAGCACTGTCAGCCCACCGCCGCGTACGAGGTCGAGGACGAAATGCCGAAGTCGAAGGTCCGCAAAAAGGCTGCCTACACCCAGCCGAAGGACAAGCCCAGCCCGGCGCAGGCGCGCGCCGCCGGCCCGTCGCACCCGCTGTACGTCGGCGTAATGCTGGGCTTCATGGTGCTCGGCCTGATCTGGCTGGTGGTGAACTACCTGGCCGGCCACCAGATCGGGTTCATGGTCTGGCTCGGCGGCGACGGCTCCGGGTTCAACTACAACTTCGTGGTCGGCTTCGTACTGATCATTGTCGGGCTGTTGATGACCATGCGGTGGCGCTGACCGCGAACCGCAGGCGCGTAACTACACGCTTGTAACTCATCCCCATTGGGGACAACTCCTGTGGATAACTTCCGTTGGGCGCCGCGGCCGCCGTTGGTGGTCGTTGGATGGTTGGCCGCCATGGCGGCGTTGTACTGGTGCCTGGTCGGCGCGCAGCAGCCCATGGGCCGGCTGCTCGGTGGGGTGGCGGTGCTGCTCCTGGGCACAGTGGCGGCGTTCGGCAGCCTGGCCAGGCCCCGGCTGACCGCCGACCGGGCGGGCATCGCCATCCGGGGATTCGGGCGCGCGCAGAGCTACCCGTGGTCCGAGGTGAACCGGGTGCAACTGGTGCACACGCGCAGATTTGGTCGCGACATGGCCACCCTGGAGATCGACCTGCGCCAGCCCGGCACGGACGAGCGGCTCGTAGTCTTCGGCTTCCTCGACCTGGGCGCCGACCCCCGCGACGTCTCCGAAACCCTCGCCACCCTCCGCGCCCCAACCACCTGATTCAGTCACCTTGGCAGGGTGATTCAGTCACTTCTGGCGGCCGAACCGACTGAATCAGGCTGCTGAACCGACTGAATCAGCGTGCTGAACCGACTGAATCAGGGAGGGAGGGGGTTAGGCGGTGGTGGCTACCAGGACCAGTAGGACCAGGAGGGTGGTCAGGCCGCCGGCTTGCCAGGTGGTGCGGTTGTGGGGTGGGGCGTAGACCAGGATCGCGGCGGCGGCCGCACCGACGACCAGGCCGCCGAGGTGGCCGGCCAGCGAGATGTTCGGCACCAGGATGCTGAACGCCACGTTCAGGCCGATCCAGAACAGGATCTGGCCGGGTGGCTGGCGCAGCCGCAGCAGCATCACCAGGATCGCGCCGAGCAGCCCGAACACCGCGCCGGAGGCGCCGGCCGCGCCCTGCGGCTCGAACAGCATCACACCGACTCCGCCGCCCAGGATGGAGATCAGGTAGACGACCAGGAACCGGGCCCGGCCGAACACCCGCTCCAGCTCCCGGCCGACGAACCACAGCGAAAGCATGTTGAACGCGATGTGGGTCAGCCCGAGGTGCACGAAGCCGTAGGTGAGCAGGCGCCACCACTCGCCGCCGGTGACCAACCAGGGCGCCAGCGCCAGCTCGCCGTACACCGGGGACTCGACGATCTGGTCCGCCCCCGCGCCGCCGCCCTGCACCGCGGTCAGCAGGAAGACCAGCACGTTCACGCCGATCAGCGTGGGCACCAGCACGGCGCGTTCGGCCAGCTCGGCGCCGGCCACGGTCACCCCTCGCCGGGCGCGCCGCATACCGGGTCCCACCGGCCCGCCGAAGCAATCGGCGCACTGGAAGCCCACGGAGGCGTCCCGCAGGCAGTCGGGGCAGAACGGCCGTTCACAACGCACACAGCTCAACCCGGTGGGCCGATCCGGGTGCCGGGTGCAGCCCGGCCGGCTCTGTTCGTCGATCAGGGCACCTTGACCTGATTGATCACCACGTCGGTCAGCGGGCGGTCCTGCGCACCGGTCGGCGTGGTGGCGATCTTGTCGACTACCGCGCGGGACTCCGCGTCGGCCACCTCACCGAAGATGGTGTGCCGGCGGTTCAGGTGCGGGGTGGGGCCGACCGTGATGAAGAACTGCGAGCCGTTGGTGCCGGGGCCGGCGTTCGCCATGGCCAGCAGGTAGGGGCGGTCGAAGCGCAGCTCGGGGTGGAACTCGTCCTCGAACTGGTAGCCGGGGCCGCCGCGCCCGGTGCCGGTCGGGTCGCCACCCTGGATCATGAAGCCGGCGATCACCCGGTGGAAAATGGAGCCGTCGTAGAACGGGCCGGAGGTGCCGCCCGACGCATTCGGCTGGGTGTACGGCTGGTCACCATTGGACAGTCCGACGAAATTCGCCACCGTCTTCGGCGCGTGATTGGGGAACAACACCACCCGGATGTCGCCCTCGGACGTGTGCAGGGTAACGGTCTGGTCATTTCCTGGAGCAGTCACGGGCCCATCTTCCCACTAGCCTTCCAGTACCGTCGGCCGGACCTTCGGTGACACATTTCGGAGAAGAGGTTTCTCATGCAGCGGGCGCGCTGGATCGGACTCATCGCGGTTGCCGGCGGGGTCACGGCCGCCGCCCTCTGGCGCGCGTCGCGCCGCCCCGCCGAGCTGGCGCCGCTGTCCGCGCCGCTGCCGCCGGTCACCCTGCCCCCGGTGGCCACCCCGCCGGGCGAGCCGATCAGCGGGAACGGGCGGGTTCGGTGAGGAACTCGGTGAGCAGGGCGGCGTAGCGCTCGGGGTCGACGTTCCACACGGCGGTGTGCTCGGCATCGGGCACCTCGACGTAGCGCAGGGGCCATCCCAGCCCCGGCGCCGCCGCGTTCAGCGCCCGGGCCGAGGCCACCGGCACCGTTCCGT
This sequence comes from Actinospineispora eucalypti, assembly GCF_039543365.1. Classification (NCBI taxonomy): domain Bacteria; kingdom Bacillati; phylum Actinomycetota; class Actinomycetes; order Pseudonocardiales; family Pseudonocardiaceae; genus Actinospineispora; species Actinospineispora eucalypti. The sequence continues at coordinate 3,083 of NZ_BAABJP010000001.1, read as the reverse complement.
CCGCCGCCCCGTGCATCAGCAGCGTGGGCGGCCGGACCCTCGGCGGGCGGCTGACCAGGTCGAACCGGTCGAAGTCGATGCCGATGCGGTAGCGCGTGATCAGTGCGGCCAGCTCGGTGCTGCCCCGGGGCAGCCGGCGCAGCCCGGCCTGGTGACGCAGCGTGGCGCGCCAGTCCAGCAGCGGGCTGTCCCAGACCAGTGAGCGCACCGGCGCGGTGCGCTCCGGCGCGGCCCGGTCCAGGAAGGCCGAGGTGATCGCCGCGCCCATTGACCAGCCGTACAGCACCAGGTCGGTGGCGCCGTGGCCCAGCGCGTAGCCGGCGGCGGCGTCCAGGTCGCGCCACTCGGTGTCGCCCAGGTGGTAGTAGCCGTCCGGGCTGACCGGCGCGCCGTCGTCGTTGCGGTAGGTGATGATCAGGACCGGGTGCCCGAGGCGGTGCAGTGTGGGCAGCGCGCGCAGGCACTCCCGGCGGTCCACGCCGCGTCCGTGCACCGCGACCACCCAGGTGCTGCCCGGCGCCGGGACCAGCCAGGCCGGGCAGCCGCCCAGCGGGGTCGGCACGGTGACCTCCTCGGCGTCCAGGCCCAGCTCGGCGGGGTGGTCGTAGGGGCCGGCGTCCACGGCCACCGCCGTGCCGGGCGGGGGTGCCGGGTTGCCGGTCACCGGGCGGCGCACCTCGGTTCCGTTGGCGGTGCGCACCGGGCCCAGCAGGCTCTTCCCGGTGGTCCAGCGCAGCGCCCAGGTTCCGGGCTGGCCGGCCCAGTGGCTGGGGGCGAGCGCCACCTCGCCCTCGTCGACCGCGAGCACCCGTTCCGGGTAGGCGATCACCCGTATCGGGCGCAGCAACATGGTGGAGAAGTACCAGCCCGCCCCACCGAGCAGGAAAGCCGCGAGCAGGGGAGCCAGGAAGACCAGCACGGTGCCAGTCTCCCTGATCACCCACAACCGTTCCAGTCGTCACCCACAGCCGCACCGCGATCGCTAAATCGGGTGAAATAAAACAAATGCCTTCACCACCCGCACCGGCCTTTGGAAGCGCTCGTTGAAACTGGCAGACCTGGAATAGCGAGCACCCTTTATGGGGGGCAATCGGTGTCGCGATTAGCCATCCGGCGCGCACCGTATACACGCCCCGAGCGCCCCGGTTCCCCGAGACCGGCGCGGCGCTCGGGGCGTGTCACGTTCCGTGGGGGGTTGGAGGGTGGTGAGGTAGGCAGATGCCCCGCCCCACGTCCCGCCTCGCCACAGCTCGCTTCATCGCCGTGATCGCCGGCGGTATCGCGTTGCTGCTCGTGCTGGCGGTCTCCGCCGGTGACTCGTTCCGGGGTCTGTTCCCGGAGCGCGCCGACGAGGGCACCGCCATCGGGGTGCGCGCCCACCTGGCGGCGCTGCAACGGATCGCGGACGACAACGGCGGGAACCGTTCAATGGGTACCCCGGGTTACGCGGCGAGCGTGGAATACGTGCGGAAACGGCTGGTCACGGCCGGTTACCAGGTGCAGGTCCAGACCTTCCGGGTGCCGCGGTTCGTGGAGGTCGCGCCGCCGGTGCTGGGCTGGACGCGCAAGCAGTACCGGCCGCAGGTGGACATGCGCACCATGACCTACTCCCCGAGCGGGGACGTGACGGCTCCGGTGGTCGGCGTGGACCTGAAGCTGCCCGCGCCGCCGACCCCGGACAGCTCCAGCGGTTGCCAGCCGGCCGACTTCACCGGGTTCGCCCGGGGCTCGATCGCGCTGGTGCAGCGCGGTGGTTGCCCGTTCACCGAGAAGGCGCGCAATGCCCAGGGCGCGGGCGCGGCCGCGGTCCTGGTGATGAACGAGGGACAGCCGGACCGGACCGCGGTGTTCGGCGGAACGCTGGCCGGCCCGGAGTTCAGGGTGCCGGTGCTCGCGCTGGACTACCAGGTCGGCGCGGAGCTGGCCGGCGCGGCCGCCGGACCGGACCGGCCGGTGGTGCACGTGGCCACCCGGACCAGTAACGACAACCCCGAGACGCAGAACATCGTCGCGGACCTGCCCGGCGGGCGACCGGACCGGGTGGTGACCGTCGGCGCGCACCTGGACTCGGTGCCTGAGGGCCCGGGCATCAACGACGACGGTTCCGGCGTGGCCACGCTGTTGGACCTCGCCGAACGCCTCTCCCCGGTGGGTGCCGGGCCGTCCTCGCGCCCCCTGGGCCGCGACCCGCTGCCTCCCTCGGGCGCCGCCGTGCCGCCCGCGCCCGAGCCCGGCGCCGTCGGGTCCGGGCCGCTCGGCCGCGACCCGCTGCCGTCCTCCGCGGCCGCGCCCTCGCCCGGGAGCCCAGCCGCGCCGGCCGGGAGCCCAGCCGCGCCGCCGGCCGGGAGTGGAGTGGCGCCGCCGGGCGGGAGCCCAGCCGCGCCGCCGGGCGGGAGCGGAGTGGCGCCGCCGCCGGTTCCGCCGCGCAACCACCTGCGGTTCGCCTTCTTCGGCGCGGAAGAGCTCGGGCTGCTCGGCTCGGAACACTACGTGGCCACCCTCCCGGCCGAGGAACGCGCACGGCTGATGGTGTACCTGAACTTCGACATGCTGGGCTCGCCCAACTATGCCCGGTTCGTCTACTCCGGCGGGTCGGTTGAGTCGCCGGCGCCACCCGGGTCTGACGCGGTGACCAAGGTGTTCACCGACCACTTCGACGCCGTCGGGCTGACCTACACGACCACCCCGCTGGACGGGCGCAGCGACTACGGCCCGTTTGCCGGGATCGGCGTGCCGGTGGGCGGCCTGTTCAGCGGGGGCGAGGAGGAGAAGTCCCGCGCCATGGCGGACCGCTACGGCGGCGAGGCCGGGGTGGCGTTCGACCGCTGCTACCACCAGGCCTGCGACACCGAGCGGAACATCAGCGACCGGTCGCTGGCCGAGCTGGGCGCCGCCGCCGAGCACGCCGTGCGGCATTTCGCCGCCGCCGAGACGTCGCCCAGACCAGGTCAGTGATCGCTCCGACGACGCTATGGCTCTGCGCACAAATAGGCGACACTCGCTCATTCAGGCCACGGAGGTGTCGCGTATTTCCACGTTATGCCATTGCTGCCGAGGACATGTCACTGACCAGGCGAAACATA